>NZ_JAYSAH010000062.1:0-47434 GCF_041916015.1 Sphingopyxis sp.
CAGTCGAGACACGCTTGGGAAGCGCCAGCCTTCGCGTGTCTCGACTGCGCTCGACACGAACGGAAATAGAAGACGGTCTGGAATCCACCCCAAAACCCGCCCCGCCGCTTCGCCCTTCCCCAATCCGTCGGGTTAATTTACAGTTTACCATAAGCCCGCGAAGCCGAATCCCCGATTTGCGCCGCTGGCACAGCCCTTGCTTTGGATACCCTGATGTTGAAGAAAATCGGACGCCTGTTCGTCATCAAGACCCGCTTCGAGGCGTGCCTGATCATCTATGCGCTCGCGGTGGGGGCGATGGCGCGGGGGCATGCCTATCTCGACCAGTTTCCGGGTTTGGGCGGACAATTGCTGATGGCGGTGTGCAGCGGCTCGGTCTTCCTCGCGGGCGCGAAGATTTTCGACTGCCTGCGCTACGAGCAGGCGGCGAAGGCGGCGGCCGAACCGCAGGGCTGACGCGCTGCGGACTTCCGTCCGTCACCAAGCTGTGCCAAGGCTGCGCCCATGAGCAGGATCAGCGGGAACCCGACGCTCCGCACCGAGCATGTCTATGGCCTGACGCTGCGCGTCGCGCGCTGGCGCGAGGGCGCGCCCGGAATGCCGCTGCTGTTCCTGAACGGCATCGGCGCCGACATCGGCGCCGCGGCGCCGCTACTCGCGCAGATTCATGACCGCGAGGTGTGGACACTCGACATGCCGGGCGTCGGCGGCTCGCCCGATGCGCTGCTGCCCTATGGCGCGCCGACGATGGCGGCGATCGTGATGGAGGTCGCCGACCGTCTCGGCCATAAGCAGGTCGACCTAGCCGGGTTCAGCTGGGGCGGCGCGCTCGCGCAGCAGGTGGCGGTGCAGTTTCCGGGACGCGTGCGGCGGCTGGTGCTGATGGCGACGACGCCTTCGGTCGGCGCGCCGGGCATCGGCTGGGCGGCGCTGCTCGACGACGACATGCTCGCGAGCGGATTGAAGCTGCCGACCGCGACCCCGCTCGGCCTCGCTTATCAGACGATGGCGATGGCAGGGTGGACGAGCGCGGCGATGCTGCCCCACCTCAAGAACGTCCCGGTGCTGATCCTGATGGGCGCGCGCGACGGTGTCGTCCCGGCGTGCCACGGGCAGGCGATCGCCGATCTGATCGACGGCGCGGTGCTCGAGGTGGTGCCCGGCTCGCACCTCTTTCCCTTCACCCACGCTGCCGCGACCGCGACGCGGATCAGCGCGTTTCTGGACGAGCCGGCGGCGCAGCAAGCCGCCGCTTGAGAAAGTCCGTGATCGCCGCGGCGGTCGCGTCGGGCGCTTCCTCCATCGGCAGATGGCCGATGCCATCGAGCAGCACGACCTCCGACCCTGCGATGCGTTCGTGGAAGGTTTCGGCTGCGGTCGGGTTGATCAGCCGGTCCTGCTTGCCGAAGAGGATCAGCGTCGGCGCCTTGATCTCGCCTACCCGACTCGCCATCGCGGGCTCGCGGTCCATCCGCGCGCGCAGCACGGTCGCCTCGCGGTTGCCGGGGAAGCGCAGCAATTCCCAATAGCGGTCAATCATCGCGTCATCGACGATGCCCTGCTTCGCGACCGATCCGCGGAGCGATTCCTCAATTAATGAGCGCGGTGTGATCTGCGTCGCGAGCCAGCGGCCGAGCGGATATTGGAGGATGCGGAAACCGATGTTCGACGGCGGCGCCTTCTCCCCCTTGCGGAGCGGCATCCCCGCTGCGTCGAGCAGCAGCAGCGCATCGACGCGCCCCGGCTCGGCCAGCGCATAGCGCCACGCGACCCAGCCGCCCATCGAATTGCCGCCGAGGATGAAATGGTCGAGATCGAGCCTGGCCGCGACGACATCGACCGCGGCGATCATGCCGTCGGCGTCATACTCCTTGTCGGGGGTGCCTCCGGTGAGCCCATGCCCGGGCAGGTCGAGCGTCACGATCCGATAGCTGGTGCCGAGCCGCTTCACGAGCGGCTCCCATGTCTGGAGACTGGAATTGGCGCCGTGGAGCAGGACGATGGCGGGCGCGTCGCGGCGCCCCTGATCGCGGTAATGGACATGCTGTCCGGCAGGACCGGCCGCGAAGGTCGCGTTCGCCCCGCCATATTTGGCGATCATCGCGTCGCGGTCGGTATCGGGGGTGCGGAGCGCCAAGAAGGCGGCGACGATCGCGAGCAGGAGCGCGAGCGGGATGAGAACCCGCTTGCGCCGGAACAAAGGCCGGCGCGGCGGCGCCGGTTCGAAATCATCTTCGTCGATCGCTTGCATCATGCCCCCCTCAGAGCTTGCCGGACCCTAACCCGCCGGCCCGCCGCGTCAATCCGTCCTGATGGTGGCCACCCTAATGATGGATCGGCCTGCGGAAGGTCTCGGGAAGGAACAGCAGCCCGGCTATGACGGTGATCACCGCAATGACGACCGGATACCAAAGGCCGTAATAGATATTGCCCGTCGCGGCGACCATCGCGAAAGCGGTCGTCGGCAGGAAGCCCCCGAACCAGCCGTTGCCGATATGATAGGGCAGCGACATGGCGGTGTAGCGGATGCGGCTGGGGAAGAGCTCGACGAGCAGCGCCGCGATGGGACCGTAGACCATGGTCACGAGCAGCACGAGGTAGAAGAGGATCGCGACGACGAGCGGCTTGTCGATCGCCCGCGGGTCGGCCTTTGCCGGATAGCCCGCGTCGGCGAGCGCGCGATCGAGGTCGGCGCGGAAGGCAGCGACCGCCGCGGCGCGATCCTCCTCGGCGATGCGCCACGGGTCGGGCGCGGCGAGGACGCGCGAGCCGATGCGCACGCGCGCCGGGTCGCCGGTTCTGCGCTCGCGCGTGAAGGCGGTGTAGCTGACGCCCGCCTTCGCCAGTGCCGACTTGATGATGTCGCAGCCGCTATCCTCGAACTTGTTGCGCCCGATCGGGTCGAACTGGAACGAGCAGGCGCCGGGCTCGGCCGCCATGATTACCGCCGCCTGCTGCTGCGCCTTCGCCATCGCGGGGTTCGCGGCCTCGGTCAGCATCTGGAAGGCGGGAAAATAGGTGATCGCCGCAAGCGCGCAGCCCGCGAGGATGATCGGCTTGCGGCCAATCCGGTCGCTGAGCCAGCCGAAGAGGATGAAGAAGGGCGTCCCCAATGCGAGCGCGATGGCGATCAGGATGTTCGCGGTCGCGCCATCGACCTTCAGCGTCTTTTCGAGGAAGAAGAGCGCATAGAATTGCCCGGTGTACCAGACGACCGCCTGTCCCGCGACCGCGCCGAACAGCGCGACGAGCACCCATTTGAGGTTCGCCCAGCGCCCGAAGGCTTCGGTGAGCGGCGCCTTCGAGGTCGTGCCCTCTTCCTTCATCTGCCGGAAGACCGGGCTTTCCTCGAGCTGCAGGCGAATCCACAGCGATACGCCGAGCAGGATCGCCGAGATCAGAAAGGGAATGCGCCAGCCCCAGTCGGCGAATGCCGCCTCGCCGACAAGCGAGCGCGTCGTGATGACGACGAGCAGCGCCGCGAACAGGCCGAGGGTCGCGGTGGTCTGGATGAAGCTGGTGAAGAGGCCGCGCTTCCCCTCGGGCGCATGTTCGGCGACATAAGTGGCGGCACCCCCATATTCGCCGCCGAGCGCGAGCCCCTGGACGAGGCGAAGCAGCACGAGCAGAATCGGCGCCGCGACGCCCGCCGCCGCATAGCCCGGCAGCACCCCGACGAGGAAGGTCGAGGCGCCCATCAGCCCCATGGTGACGAGGAAAGTGTTCTTGCGCCCGACCAGATCGCCGATGCGCCCGAAGACGAGCGCGCCGAAGGGCCTGACCGCGAAGCCCGCGGCGAAGGCGGCGAGCGCGAAGATGAAGCCGGTGGTTTCGTTGACGCCCGAGAAGAATTGCGCCGAGATGATCGTTGCGAGCAGGCCGTAGAGGTAGAAATCATACCATTCGAACACGGTGCCGAGCGACGAGGCGAGGATGACCTTGCGTTCGCTCTGGCGGGTTTCGGCTGGTAATGCCGCTGCGCCTGCGCCGTCCGTCATCCGCTACCCCTTCACCTCAATTATGGCAGTGGACGGTAGTCGGTCACCGCGCAGCGTCAATGACGCAGGCGTCCTTCGCCAACATCGGAACCAGAAAGTTCGTCATTGCGAGCGGAGCGAAGCAATCCAGAGCGGCTTGTTGCGCCCTGGATTGCTTCGTCCCTACGCTCCTCGCAATGACGATATTGGAGGGTCAACCGACGCGGGTCACCGCGCTCTTGTGTGCGCCGACGCCGCCGCGGCGCGGGCGGAAGCGGCGCTTCTGCTGCGGCTGGGCGCCCTCGCCCGCCGCACCTTCGCGGCGCGGGCCGCGATGGCCGCCTTCGGACTTGGCGCCGCCGCCCCGGCGCTGCGCGTCCTCGCGCTGGCGCTGCGGGTCGCGGCCCTTGCTGCCGGTATCGCGCGGCGGCTTCGCCGGCTTGGGCAGGTTGCGGACCATTTCGTTGAAGCCGTCGGGGAGCTTCACCGGCTCGGCCTTCGTCCGCGTCACCTTCTCGATATCACGCAGATAGGCCTTTTCGTCGGGCGCGACGAAGCTGATCGCAATACCCTCCGCGCCGGCGCGCGCGGTGCGGCCGATGCGGTGGACATATTGTTCGGGGACGTTCGGAATCTCGAAATTGATCACATGGCTGACGCCCGACACGTCGATACCGCGCGCCGCAATGTCGGTCGCGACGAGCAGGCGAACCTGACCCGAACGGAAGGCCTGCAACGCGGTGGTGCGCTGCGCCTGGCTCTTGTTGCCGTGAATCGCATAGGCCTGGATGCCCGCACCCTGCAGATGGCGGACGACGCGGTCGGCGCCATGCTTGGTGCGCGTGAAGATCAGCGCGCGGTCGATCTCCTCGCTGCGCAGCACATGGTGGAGCAGCGCTTGCTTCTCCTTCTGCTCGACGAAGGTCACCTGCTGGCGGATCTTTTCCGCGGTCGTCGCCTGCGGGGTGACCGAGACGGTGACCGGGTCGTTGAGGAACTGGTCGGCAAGCCCCGCGATTTCCTTGGGCATCGTCGCCGAGAAGAAGAGGTTCTGGCGACGCGACGGCAGCAGCTTGGCGATGCGGCGCAGCGAATGGATGAAGCCCATGTCCATCATCTGGTCGGCCTCGTCGAGGACGAAGATTTCGACATCGTCGAGGCGCAGCGCGCGCTGGTCGATCAGGTCGAGCAGGCGGCCCGGCGTGGCGACGAGGATGTCGACGCCCTGCGCAAGGTCGCGGATTTGCTTGTTGATCGGCACGCCGCCGAACACGGTCGAGACGCGAAGCTTGGTGAAGCGGCCGTAGTCGCGGCAGCTCTGCGCGATCTGCGCCGCGAGTTCGCGCGTCGGCGACAGCACGAGCATCCGGCAGCTGCGCGGATTGGCGCGATGCGGATAGGTCAGCAGGTGATGGATCGACGGCAGCGAGAAGGCCGCGGTCTTGCCGGTGCCGGTCTGCGCGATACCGCAGAGGTCGCGGCCCTGCTTCAGCACCGGGATCGCCTGCATCTGGATCGGGGTCGGCTGGGTATAATCCTTGGCGGCAAGCGCGCGATTGATGTCGGCGTGCAGGCCAAAGTCGTTGAAAGTCGTCATAAATACTCACTATGGGCGACGCGCAGGCGCATCCGTTCGCATCGAACGGACGGCGCACGGGCCGCGGGTTCGAAACGACCCGCGTGAAAGGGTGCCTCTTGGGACAAAGCGCCGGTCCGGCTCGTCCCGCGCCTGTTTCGGGCGGGAAAATCACGCTGCCGGTGGTTACGGCGGGAGAAGTCCGCCATGCTGCGCTGCACAATATATGGCACAGGTTGCGCGGGATTGCAAGATTATTGCTCCGGAACATTCCCGCAAAGGACACCGGGGTCATAAAGAATTTTGATTCACGCGGAGACGCGGAGGCGCGGAGGAAAGGAAATTGGCGGCTTGCCGCCTTTGTTCCTTCCTCTCTGTGCTCTCTGCGTCCTCTGCGCGAACTTTTTTCTCCGCGTCTCCGCGTCTCCGCGCGAACCCCTTGTTCTAATCCACCGCCTTTGGCAGGCTCGGACGCAAAGATCGGGGGAAAGCGCATTGGCCGAAAAGATCATCGTCATCGACGAGGGCACCACCTCGACCCGCACGATGCTGTTCGCCGCCGACGGCACCCCGCTCGGCAGCGCACAGCGCGAGTTCCGGCAGCATTATCCCGGCCCCGGCCTCGTCGAGCATGACGCCGCCGAAATCTGGAAGGCGACCCTCGCCTGCACGCGCGAGATGGTCGCGCAGGCGGGCGGCGCGGACGAAATCGCCGCGATCGGCATCACCAACCAGCGCGAGACGGTAGTCTTCTGGGACCGCAAGACCGGCGAGCCGCTCGCCCCCGCGATCGTCTGGCAGGACCGCCGCACCGCCGCCGACTGCGCGGCGCTCAAAGGGGCGGGGCACGAACCGCTGATGCAGGCCAAGAGCGGCCTGCTGCTCGATCCCTATTTTTCGGGCAGCAAGATCGGCTGGGCACTGAAGCATTGGCCGCAGCTTCGCGAGGCGGGCGACCGGCTCGCGGTGGGGACGATCGAATCTTATCTCGTCTATCGGCTGACCGGCGGGATTCATGTCACCGACGCCAGCAATGCTTCGCGGACGCTGCTGATGGACATCAACGGTGCGGGCGGCTGGGATGAGGAATTATGCGCCCTGCTCGACGTCCCGATGGAGCTGCTTCCCGAAATCACCGGCTGCACCACGACCGTCGGCACGACCGATCCGGCGCTGTTCGGCGGCGCGATCCCCATCTGCGGCATGGCGGGCGACCAGCAGGCGGCGACGATCGGCCAGGCGTGCCTGTCTCCCGGACAGACAAAGGCGACCTTCGGCACCGGCGCCTTCATCCTGTCGGCGAGCGGGACGGTGCGGCCGCATTCGACGAACCGCCTGCTCGCGACCGTACTGGTGCAGGAAGGCAATCTACGCAGTTACGCACTCGAAGGGTCGGTGTTCGTCGCGGGCAGCCTAATCAAATGGCTGCGCGACGGGCTCGGCCTGCTCGCGAGCGCCGGGGAGAGCGAGGGACTTGCGCGGTCGGTGCTCGATAATGGCGGGGTGTATCTCGTCCCCGCCCTTGCCGGACTTGGTGCGCCGCACTGGCGGCCCGAGGCGCTCGCCGCACTTTCGGGGCTGAGCTTCGCAAGCAGCAAGGCGCATGTCGCACGCGCGGCGCTCGAAGCGCAGGCCTATCAGGCGCACGACCTCAAATCGGCCTTTGCCGCCGACGGCGTCGACTGGGCTGAGCTGCGGATCGACGGCGGGATGGCGGCGAACGACTGGATGGCGCAGGATCTGGCCGACATGCTCGACATCGCGGTCGAGCGCCCCGATTTCGTCGAAAGCACCGCGCTCGGCGCCGCGATGCTCGCCGCGACCGGCGCGGGACTCTACCCCGACCTTGCCAATGCGGCGACCGCGATGCGCGGCACCGCGACGCGCTTCACCCCGGCGCTGGACGCCCAAAAACGCAAAACGCGCCTTGCCGGGTGGCAAAGCGCGCTTGCAAAAGTCCTCGGATAAGAGGCGCGAATTAACGCTTGAGGGTGAGGCCACCGAAGCGCTTGTTGAACTTCGCAACCTGGCCGCCCGCGTCGAGCATACGGCCCTGGCCGCCGGTCCAGGCCGGGTGCGCGGTGGGGTCGATTTCGAGGGTCATCACGTCACCTTCGCTGCCCCAGGTCGAGCGCGTCTGATATTCGGTGCCGTCGGTCATCTTGACCGTGATCATGTGATAGTCGGGATGAATGTCTTTTTTCATGTCTAGCTCCTGTGCCGCTGGTTTCCGACCAGCCGCTTGAGTCTGCGCCCGGGGACGCGAAGTGCGGGCCTTTAGTGGGCAATGGGGAGAAATGCAACAACAACTCCGTCATTGCGAGGAGCCGAAGGCGACGCGGCAATCTCCAGCTATCGACCTTGTGCAAGGTCGATAGCTGGACATTGCTTCGCTACGCTCGCAATGACGGGGTTGGAGGAAGGACCCGTCTCAATCCGCCGGCGGGTCGGCGATCATCGCGGTGAACTGGCATTCGGTCGCGAGTTGACCGTCCAGCATCGCCCGTCCCTCGAACTTGCAGATGTTCCGCTTCGCCTGAAGGATGGTAACGTGGAGATCGAGCAGATGGCCGGGTTCGACGGGCTTCCGGAACTTCACCCCGTCGATACCCATGAAATAGACGAGTTTGCCCGAGCCCGCGAGGCCGAGCGATTCGATCGCGAGGACACCGCCCGCCTGCGCCAGCGCCTCGACGATGAGGACGCCGGGCATGATCGGCCGGCCGGGGAAATGGCCCTGAAAGAAGGGCTCGTTCATCGTCACCGCCTTGACCGCGTGGATCGACTGGTCCTTGACCATCGAGACCACCCGGTCGACGAGCAGCATCGGATAGCGATGCGGCAACAGGCTGAGGACCCGGCGGATATCCGCCGGGCCCAGAGCTTCGCCCGTCTTTTCCCCGTCGCTCACGGCGCTTAGCGCGTCGTCGGCGGAGTGCCGGCGGGCGCAGCGGCCGGGGCGGCGGCCGGCTGGGCTCCGCGCGCCGCGTCCATCAGCTGCTGGTTGCGCTGCTGGACGAGCTGGCCGGGCTGATAGCCGGCCGGCGGCGTGATCGTCACGTTCGGCAGAATCCGGTTGAGTTCGACCACCACGGCGTCGGTCAGATCGACATTATTCTCGCGCGCCAGCACCGCGTCGGGCTGAAGCAGCAGGTCGACCTTCTTTGCGGTCATCGCGGCCTTGATCGCCTCGTTCATGCGAACGCTGATCTGGTCTTCGACGTATGCGAGCGCGAGCTCGACCGGCGCGCCGATCTTGCCGAGTTCGGTTTGCGCGGCCTGGCGCTTGTCCTGCACCGCCTTCGCGGCGGCCTGGAGCGCGGCCTGGTTCTGCGGGGTCTTCTTCGCCTCTTCATTATATTTGGCGATCAGGACGTTCATTTCGGCCTGGAGCGTCTGGCCGCGGGTTTCCTGCTGGTCGATCTGTGCCTTGTAGGTGGTCTGGATCTGCTGCGAGGCGACCGTGAAGGCGTTCGACTTGGCGGCGGCAGTGCGGACGTCGGCGACTGCGACGGCGCGGGCCTGCGCGGCGGCGGGGGCGGCGAGCATCGGCGAAACCGACAGCGCAGCGATGGCGAGCGCCGAAGCGGTGAGAATTTTCTTCATCAGAATTGGGTTCCTACGTTGAATGAGAAGCGTTTGGTATCGTCACCCTCTTCTTTGCGGAGGGCATAAGCGAAGTCGATCCGGAAGGGGCCGAAGGGAGAGTTCCAGTTGACGCCGGCGCCGATCGCGACGCGCGGTTTCCAGCTGTCGCCATAGAAGCGTTCCTCGAACGGCGCGAGCGCGGTATATCCGTTGGCGGTGTCGCAGGTCGAATAGAGCGTCGTGCTGCCCGTGGTCAGCGTCGCGAACTTGACGTCGCCGGTCGTCGCGTTGCGGCACTTGTATTTGGTCAGGCCGTCGAGCGGGTCCTTGAAGTCCGCCAGCGTCGTCAGGGTCGGGCGCTTCACGCTCCACACCGAACCGACGTCGAGGAAGATCGACGGACGCAGGCCAAGTTCCTTCGCGCCGGTGCCGAGCGGAATGTCCATCTCGAGCCGGCCCTGATAATACATCCGCCCGCCGAGCGCATCGTCGATCAGATTGTTCCGGTTCTTGAGATCGGCGTTAAGCACCGGATTCGCCGGATTGGTGAGATCGACGTCGGTGAAGCGGATCACGCGCGGGCCGATGCCACGAATGTCAAAGCCGCGCATCTGCGGCTCGCCGAGCTGGAAGCGGTCGACGAGACGCACCTTGTCGCTCGTCGGGCTCGGCGCGCTGCCGAACGGATAGATATAGCCGCCGTTGGCCGAGACGTTGAGGATGAAGCGGTTGCCAAGGTTGAAATGCTTGGTGGCCGCCACGCTGGTGCGGACATATTTGACGCTGCCGCCGAGCCCCGCGAAATCCTGGCTGAGCGAGAGCGACTGGCCGCGCGTCGGGCGCAGGCGATTGTCGCGGTCGTCATAGGCGAGCGTATAGCCGAGCAGCGAGGTCGTGCGCTTGCCGATCGCGTCGCAGAGATAACGGCCCGCGACGAGCGGATCGCACTTGCCGCCGAAATAATAGAGCCCCTTGTCGAGCGACACATCGTCGAAATTGAGCGTGTAGCGGCCGAAGAAGGACATGAATTCGGTCAGCGGCACGCCGATGTTGATCTGGCCGCCCGTCGTCGTCTGCTGGAAGGTCGTCTGACGATCGTTGTTGATGAAGTTGAACGAGTTCAAATCCCGGCGATAGACGCTGCCGCCGATCGAGATGTTGCGATCGAACAGATAGGGTTCGGTGAAGCCCAGCTCGATCGACTTCGAATAGCTCGAATAGTTGACCGACGCCTGAAGCTGCTGGCCGAGGCCGCGGAAGTTGCGCTGGCGGATCGAGCCCTGGAGCAGGAAATTCTCGATCGACGAGAAGCCGGCCGATAGCGACAGCTCGCCGGTGGGCTTTTCCTCGACATTGGTTTCGAGGATGATGCGGTCGGGGGTCGAGCCTTCCTTGCGGTTGATTTCCAGATTCTCCTGGAAATAGCCGAGGCTGTTGATGCGGTTCTCGGTCCGCTTGACGCCGAAGCTGTTGAAGGCGTCGCCCTCGTTCAGGCGGAATTCGCGGCGCACCACCTTGTCGTGGGTCAGCGTGTTGCCGTTGACGTCGATGCGTTCGACATAGGTACGCGGGCTTTCGCCGACGTCGAAGCTGATGTCCATCGTCCGCGTTTCGGGGTTGCGATGGAATTCGGGGTTGATGTCGGCGAAGGCGTAACCGAACAGACCCGCTGTCTCGCTGAGGCTTTCGACCGTATCCTCGACCTGCTTGGCATTGTACCAGTCGCCGGTCTTCATCGGCAGCAGCTTCTGCAGCATCTCGGGCTTGAAGTCGCGCAATTCGCTCTTCACGCTGACGTCGCCGAACTTGTAGCGTTCGCCTTCCTCGACGACATAGGTGATGATGAAGTCCTGCTTGTTGCTGGTCAGCTCGGCCACCGCCGAGATGACGCGGAAGTCGGCATAGCCGTTCTGCAGGTAGAAGAGGCGCAGCTTCTGCTGGTCATAGGCGAGGCGGTCGGGGTCGTAGCTGGTGTTCGACGACAGGATCGTCATCAGGCTCGACTGTTTGGTCGCCATCTCGTCCTTGAGGTCGCCGTCGCTGAACTTCTCGTTGCCGATGATGTTGATCTGGCGAACCTTCGACTTCGGTCCCTCGTTGATCTCGAACACCACATCGACGCGGTTCTGGTCGAGCGACACCATCTTGGGCTCGACCGTCGCGGCGAAGCGGCCCTGGCGCTTGTAGAGCTCGATGATGCGCGCGACGTCGGCGCGCACCTTCGACCGCGTGAAGATCTGGCGCGGCGCGAGCTTGATCTCGGGGCGGATCTTGTCTTCCTTGAGGCGCTTGTTGCCCTCGAGGATCACGCGGTTGATGACCGGGTTTTCGGTGACCTGGATCGTCAGCGCGCCATTTTCGTCGCTGATCTGATAATCCTTGAACAATTCGGTTGCGGCGAGATCCTTGAGCGCCTGATCGAGCATTGCGCGGCTGTAGGGCTGGCCGACGCGCAGGCGCAGGTAGGACAGGATCGTCTGCGCCTCGAGCCGCTGGTTGCCGGTGACCGTGATCGACTTCACCGTCGTCGCGGTCGGAACCGCCTCACCCGAAGGCGCGGGAACGTTCGGAGCGGGCACGGTCGGCGGCGCCGCCTCCTGCGCCTGGACCGCCGCTGCCGGCCAGGCCAGCATGGTTCCCGCCATAAGGAGCGCCGATAGCTGGGTCCGCGCCCGGAATTTCTGTGAAGCCACGCTGTTCATCCCGCAAAAATAACTCAAAAGCGACAGACCCGCCCGCTTACGGGTCCGCGCGCACTCCTGCCCCAGTCCGCCTAACCAATCAAGCGCGCGATCCGGTCCCAGACCCCGATTGAGCCCAAATCGTTGAAAGTCACGACCAGCATCAGCGTCACGATCGCCAAAAAGCCGAATCGGAACGCCCATTCCTGCGCCTCGGCGGGGGCAGGACGGCGCCGGATCGCCTCATAGGCGTAAAAGAGCAGATGGCCGCCATCGAGCATCGGCAATGGCAACAGATTTATGAACCCCAGATTGATGGACACGAAGGCGATGAAGAAGATCAGGGCCGCCGGTCCGAGCGATGCCTGCTCGCCCGATTGCTTCGCGATCCGCAAGGGACCGCCCATTTCCTTGACCGAGCGCTGCCCGGTGACGAACTGACCCAGAACCTTGCCCGTCAGCCGGACGATGCTCCAGGTTTGCGCCGCACTTGCCTCAACTGCCGCCAAAGGTCCCGCGGGCTTGTGGGCGATCGGCCCCGACCGGATGCCGATGATCGCCATATCGGCCTTGTTGCCGAAACCGTCGGTTATCGTGGTCATCCGCGGCGTCAGCGTGATGGTGAGCCGCTCGCCGCCGCGCACGACGTCGAGCACCGCGGGCCGGCCCAAGTCGTAGGCGACCATATTCGGTATCGCATCGAAGCTTTCGATCGCCTGCCCGTCGATCCGCGCAATGCGGTCGCCGACGCGGAGTCCCGCGGCCTCCGCCGCGCTCCCCGCCTGCACACCGCCGACAACCGGCGGCAGCGTCGGGGTGCCATAAGCCATGAAGAAAGCCGCGAAGATCAGGATCGCGAACAGGAAATTGGTCAAGGGCCCCGCGAGGACGATCAGCGCGCGTTTCCACACCGGCTGCGCGGGAAAGGTGTGCGACCGCTCTTCGGCCGGAAGCGTCTGCCAGCGCGCATCGGGCTGGCTCACCGCGTCGCGGTCGCCCGCGAACTGGACATAGCCGCCGAGCGGCAGCCAGCCGATCTTCCATTCGGTGCCGCGCTTGTCGGTCCAGCCGACGAGCTTCCGACCGAAACCGATCGAGAAGGCATCGGCCTTCACGCCGCACCAGCGGCCGACGATATAATGGCCATATTCGTGCACGAAGACGAGCGGCCCGAGAACGAGCAGGAAACCGACGAAGTAAAGCCACATGGGCACATCAGGCATGTTCGTACTGGTCCACAAAATGCTGTGCGGCCGCGCGCGATGCGGCATCGACGCTGAATATGTCCTGAAGCGAGGCGGGCGGCGCGGGCGCCGCGGCGTCGATCACGCGGCGTACCGTATCGACGATCGCCGGAAAGGATATGCGGCCCGCGAGGAAAGCGGCGACCGCGACTTCATTGGCGGCGTTGAGCTGCGCGGGGCGGGCGCCGCCTTCCGCGATCGCGGCGCGGCAGAGCGCGGTCGCGGGAAAGCGCACTTCATCGGGCGCCTCGAAATCGAGCCGCGCGATGCTGGCGAGGTCGAGCGGCGCGCACGGCGTCGCCATCCGCTGCGGCCAGGCCAGCGCGCTGCTGATCGGGATGCGCATGTCGGGCGAACCGAGCTGCGCGAGCGTCGAGCAATCGACATATTCGACGAGGCTGTGGATCACCGACTGCGGGTGGACGAGAATCTCGATGCGGTCGAGCCCGACGGGGAAAAGGTGATGCGCCTCGATCAGTTCGAGGCCCTTGTTCATCATCGTTGCCGAATCGACGCTGATTTTCGCGCCCATCGACCAGTTCGGATGCGCGACCGCCTGCGCCGGGGTGACGCGCGCCATGTCGGCGGCGCTCATCGTGCGGAACGGCCCGCCGCTCGCGGTCAGGATGATGCGGCGCACATGCTCGATCCGCCCGCCCGCGAGGCACTGGAAGATCGCATTATGCTCGCTGTCGATCGGCAGGATCGTCGCGCCCGATTTGTGCGCGGTGGCGATCATCAGCTCGCCGGCCGACACCAGCGATTCCTTGTTGGCGAGCGCGACGGTGCGGCCCGCTTCGAGCGCCGCCATCGTCGGCGCGAGCCCGGCGGTCCCGACGATCGCCGCCAGCACCAGATCGGCCGGGCGAGTCGCGGCGTCGATCAGCGCGTCCGCGCCGGCGGCAACGCCGATATTGGTGCCAGTGAGTGCGTGCCTGAGCTCGTCGTAGCGGGTTTCGTCGGCGATCACGACGAGGTCGGGGCGGAATTCCAGCGCCAGCTTCGCCAGTTCGGCGACGTCGCTGTTCGCGGTCAGCACGCCGACCTGCCACGCCTCGCCGTCGCGGCGGACGAGATCGAGGGTCGATTGCCCGACCGATCCCGTGGCGCCGAACAGCGAGAGGCGGCGCATGATCAGCCCGCCGCCCGCACGGCGATCTGGCCCGCGAAAGCGAGCGCGCCAAGGATGAGCGCGACAGGGAGCAGCCCGTCGACGCGGTCGAAAAGGCCGCCGTGGCCGGGGATCAGCTTGCCCGAATCCTTGACGCCCGCGCGGCGCTTCATCCAGCTTTCGCCGAGGTCGCCAAGCTGCGCGACCAGCCCCATGGCGAGGCCGATCCACAGCGGCACGCCGGTGATGCCGCCACGATCGGCGATCGTCGAGCCGACGACGAGCGCGGCGATCATGCCGCCGATCAGCCCCGACCAGGTTTTCGACGGGCTGATTTTGGGCGCGAGCCGCGCGCCGCCGAAGGCGCGGCCGGCAAAATAGGCGCCGATGTCGGTCGCCCAGACCATGCCGAAGACCCAGAGCGCGGCGGTCATGCCGAGATGGTCGCGGATGAACCACAGCCCGGCCATCGCGCCGAGAATGGCGAGCGGGCCGAGAATGTTGAGCAGCATCTTCGCGCCGCCGCCAAGCGGCATACCGCGGACGAGCGCCAGCCATTCGACGACGACGAGCGCGCCGCCGACGAGCAGCAGCAGCCCGAAAGCGATGCCGCCGAACCACAGCGCGGTGCCCGCAATCGCGAACAGCACGAGCGCCGATCCGATCCGCGTCCAAAGGTCAGACTTGGCCGCCATATCCTTAGAGCCCTCCGTAACGGCGCTCGCGCCGCGCAAAATGGTCGAGCGCCGCCTGAAGGTCGGCAGGCCCGAAATCGGGCCATAATTTGTCGGTGAAATAAAGCTCGGCATAGGCCGACTGCCAGAGCAGGAAGTTCGACAATCGCACCTCGCCCGAGGTGCGGATCAGGAGATCGAGCGGCGGCAGGTCGGCGGTATCGAGGTTCGCCTCGATCGTCTCTGCGCTGATCTCGCCCGCCGCCGCCGCGGCCTTTGCCGCGCGTACCAGCTCGTCCTGCGCGCCATAGTTGAGCGCGACCGCCAGCGTCGTGCGGCTGTTGTGCGCGGTGCGGTCGAGCGCCTTTTCGATCAGCGCCACGACGTCGGGCGCGAGCGCGCGCCAATTGCCGATGATCCTGAGCCGGACGTCGTTCGCTGCGAATTCGTCGAGATCGGACAGGATGAAGCGCTTCATCAGCCCCATCAGGTCGCTGACCTCTTCCTCGGGCCGTTTCCAGTTTTCGGAACTGAAGGCATAGAGCGTCATCGCCTCCAGCCCCATCTCCGCCGCGGCGCGCACGATATTGCGCACGGCATCGACCCCGGCCTTGTGTCCGGCAACGCGCGGCAGGAAGCGCTTCTTGGCCCAGCGGCCATTGCCGTCCATGATGATGGCGACATGGCGCGCACCGTGATGAGTCTCGGACACTGGAGAAACCTAAAACTCCGTTCGCCCTGAGCTTGTCGAAGGGCCGTTCTTTCTTCCGCAAGAAAAGGACGGGGCTTCGACAGGCTCAGGGCGAACGGCTGAGAGGGAAGCGCGGAAAGGCACTAGCCCAATATTTCCTTTTCCTTCGCCGCCGCCGCCGCGTCGATGTCGGCGATCGTGCTGTCGGTCAGCTTCTGGACGTCGGTTTCGGAGCGCTTGCGCTCGTCTTCGCTGATTTCCTTCTTATTCTCGTCAGCCTTGAGATTGTCCATGCCGTCGCGGCGGACATTGCGGACCGCAACGCGCGCCTTTTCGGCATATTGCCCCGCGAGCTTCGACAGCTCCTTGCGGCGCTCCTGCGTCATTTCGGGGATCGGCAGGCGCAGAAGCTGGCCGTCGACGATCGGGTTGAGGCCGAGACCCGCCGAGCGGATCGCCTTGTCGACCGGGCCGACGTTCGACTTGTCCCACACCTGCACCGCGAGCATCCGCGGCTCGGGAACGCTGACCGAGGCAACCTGGTTCAGCGGCATGTGGCTGCCATAGACCTCGACCGTCACCGGATCGAGCAGCGCGGTGTTCGCACGGCCGGTGCGCAGGCCCGCGAGGTCGTGCTTCAGCGATTCGACCGCGCCGTGCATGCGGCGCTCGAGGTCGGCCTTGTCATATTTCGCCATCTGTCTTTCCTCTCTTGATCTCAGTTCGCCGCTTCGACGACGGTGGCAACGCCCTCGCCCGCCAGCACGCGCGCCAGATTACCGGCCTCGCGAATGTTGAACACGACGATCGGAATATTGTTGTCGCGGCAGAGCGCCACCGCGCTCGCGTCCATCACCTTCAGATTGTCGGCGAGCACGCGGTCGTAGCTGAGGCTGTCATAGCGGACCGCATTCGGGTCCTTCTTGGGATCGGCATTATAGACGCCGTCGACGCTGGTGCCCTTGAGGAGCGCGTCGCACTTCATCTCGGCGGCGCGCAGCGCGGCGCCGCTGTCGGTGGTAAAATAGGGCGCACCGACGCCGGCGGCGAAGATCACGACGCGACCTTTTTCGAGGTGGCGCTCGGCGCGGCGGCGGATCACCGGCTCGCACACCTTGTCCATCTCGATCGCCGACTGGACGCGCGTCTGGACGCCGAGCTGTTCGAGCGCATTCTGCATCGCGAGCGCGTTCATAACCGTCGCGAGCATCCCCATATAGTCGGCCTGCGCGCGGTCCATGCCCTTCGCGGCCCCAGCCATGCCCCGGAAGATATTGCCGCCGCCGATGACCAGGCAGATTTCGAGCCCGCGGTCCTTCGCCTCCTTGACCTCGGCGGCCATGCTCGCGACCGTTTCGGGATCGATGCCGAACGGGGTGGAGCCCATCAACGCCTCGCCCGACAGCTTGAGCAATATGCGTTTCATGCCGGGCAATGCCATGTCGGGGGGAACCTCTTGCAAACTCTATAAATGCGAATGGCGCGCACCCTAGTGAAGGCGCGCGCCATTGCCAAGCGGACTGCCGCGCCCTTTCACTTCGTCATGCTGAACTTGTTTCAGCATCCATGGCCCGGCCTTGCCTTCCGAACCTGCGGTGACCGGACCGACCGGCCATGGACCCTGAAACAGCGAGGCCATCGCCGCAGCCAGGGTGACGAGAAAAGGGTGCCAGCCCGTATTTCGGATCAAACGCCGGCGGCCGCCGCGACTTCCGCCGCGAAGTCGCTTTCTTCCTTCTCGATGCCTTCGCCGAGCTGGAAGCGAACGAAGCCCTTGAGCGTGATCGTCGCGCCGACATCCTTGCCGGCCGCAGCGACGACTTCGGCGACCGGAGTCTTGCCGTCCATCACGAAGAGCTGCGACAGCAGCGCGTTTTCCTTGCGGAACTTGGCGATCGACCCGTCGACCATCTTGGCAACGATCTCGGCGGGCTTGCCCGACTGCGCGGCCTTTTCCTCGGCGATCGCACGCTCGCGCGCCACCAGGTCGGCGTCGAGGTCGTCGCCGTTCAGCGCCAGCGGAAAAGCGGCGGCGACATGCATCGCGAGCTGCTTGCCGAGCGGTTCGAGAACGTCGGCGCCCGCGGTCGATTCGAGCGCGATCAGCACGCCGATCTTGCCCATGCCGGGCGCAACCGCGTTGTGGACATAGCCGGTGACGACGCCCGAGCCGACCGACAGGATCGCGGCGCGGCGCAGCGACTGGTTTTCACCGATCGTCGCAATGTTGCTGGTCAGCTTTTCGGCAACGGTGCCGCCGGTCGGATAGGCGGCCGCGGCAAGCGCGTCGATGTCGGTGATGTTGTTCGCAAGCGCCACCTGCGTCACGTCGCGGACGAAATCCTGGAACTGCTCGTTCTTGCCGACGAAGTCGGTTTCGCTGTTCACTTCGACGAGCGCGCCCTTGGTGCCCTCGGCGGCGAAACCGACGAGGCCTTCGGCGGCGACGCGGCCGGCCTTCTTGGCGGCAGCGGCGAGGCCCTTGGTGCGCAGCCAGTCGATCGATGCTTCGATGTCGCCGCCGTTTTCGGCAAGCGCCTTTTTGCAGTCCATCATGCCCGCGCCGGTGCGGTCGCGCAGTTCCTTGACGAGGGCGGCCGTAATCTCAGCCATGGGATATTCCTTTCCAAAGGGGCGGGCGCATCTGGCCCGCGGGACGCCCGCGCGCATGGCGGGGCGATAAGTCAAATGGATGACAGGACGGCGCAGACCTTGCCGCGCCGCCCCGTCATGCACGTGCGCGCTTAGGCGTCGCTCTGGCGTTCGGTTTCGGCCGCCGCTTCGGCGGGAACCTGTTCGTCTTCGTTCGGAGCGGCTTCGACCAGCGCCGGCTCGGCGACGGGCTCGACCGCCGCGCCCAGATCCTCGCCGCGATCGGCGCGGGCCTGCTGGCCGCCACGGGTCGCCGCCTGGGCCACCGCGTCGCAATAGAGGCGGAGGGCGCGCGCGGCGTCATCGTTCGCCGGAACCGGGAAGGCGATGCCGTCGGGCGAGACGTTCGAGTCAAGGATCGCGACGACGGGGATGCCAAGAACATTGGCTTCCTTGATCGCCAGCTCTTCCTTGTTCGCGTCGATCACGAACATCACGTCGGGAATGCCGCCCATGTCGCGGATGCCGCCCAGGCTGAGCTCGAGCTTGTCGCGTTCGCGGGTCTTGTTGAGCACTTCCTTCTTGGTGAGGCCCGAGGTGTCGCCCGAAAGCTGTTCCTCAAGTGCCTTGAGGCGCTTGATCGAGTTCGAGATCGTCTTCCAGTTGGTGAGCATGCCGCCCAGCCAGCGGTGGTTGACGAAGTGCTGGCCCGACGCGCGGGCGGCATCGGCGATCGGCCCCTGCGCCTGGCGCTTGGTGCCGACGAACAACACCTTGCCGCCGGCGGCCGAGGTCGACGAAATGAAATCCAGCGCGCGCGCGAAGAGCGGCACGGTCTGCGACAGGTCGAGGATGTGGATGCCGTTGCGCGCGCCGAAGATGTACGGCTTCATGCGCGGGTTCCAACGGTGGGTCTGGTGGCCGAAGTGGGCGCCAGCTTCGATAAGATTCTGCATCGTGACGACAGGTGCCGCCATAGTCTTTCTCCTTCCGGTTAGTCCTCTGGAAGGCAAGAACCGAGACATCCGCGAGGGGATGGACCCGGCACCGGTATGTGCGCCTTCCATGTGGAATGGGCGGGCCGTTAGCGGCGTTGCGCCCGAAATGCAAGGGGGAAGCGGTGTTGAGCGCGGGCCATGAAGCGGAAGCCGTCGAGTGACTGCTGCCGACCGATTGCGGACGCTCTGCCTCTCCTAACTTTGTCATCCCCGCGAAAGCGGGGACCCAGAGCGTGCGTCGGCTAACCCCACACTGGGTTCCCGCTTTCGCGGGAATGACAAAAGTGGGGGATGACAGCTCACCACCCCAAAGCCGACGCTCCTTCATCGCCCCCGCCCTAAGAGCGCTCAATTCGGCGACAAAAACCCTCGCTTCATCGCAATATCATTGAGAACAAATAGAGAACATGGAACGAAATGCCCAACGAAACCGTCGTTGGTTAACAAAAGGTTTCGCACACAGAAGCCGGAAGGACAAGATCATGGTTCAGGTCGCAGCCGCCCTCCTTTTCGCCGTCGCCGCCGGGCTCGGCCTCACGGTCATTCTCACGATGCTGAAGAATAACGAGGCCGCGATTCTTTCGGCGCTGCTCGGCGAAGGTGCCTTCCCGGTCGATCCCGCGCCGCAGCCCGGCCCGATGTCGCAGGTCGTGACGCTGCGCCGTTTGCCTGCCGGACGCCACGCCTCACGCCCGCTGCGTGGCGCCGGCGGTACGCAGCCGCAATTCAGCCGCGCCGCCTGACCCTCGCATAACTCGCGATGCCGAACGGCAGCAGGGTCACGTAGAGCGCGCAGACCGCGAGCAAGGTCGGCCAGGGCGCGGTGACGAGCGCCGCGCCGAGCAAGCCCACCCCGGCGAGCGCGAACAGCCGCCACGCGCGGCGGATGCGGATCGACGACCAGCTATAGGTCGGGATGGCCGAGATCATCAGCATCGCGACGCCGAGCGCCCACGGCATGACGACATACCATTCGCGGAACATCTCGTTGCCGGTCGAGAGCCAGAGATAGACCGGAACGAACGACAGGCCCGCCCCGGCGGGCGCGGGGATGCCGGTGTTGAAGCCCGCCGATTTGTGCGGCTGGAAGTCGGCGTCCATGCGCGAGTTGAAGCGCGCGAGGCGCAGCGCGCAACCGACCGCAAGCGCCAGCGCCGCGGTCCAGCCGAACTTCGGCGCATTGTCGAGCGACCAGAGAAAGAGGATCATCGCCGGCGCGACGCCGAAAGCGATGACGTCGGAGAGCGAATCGAGCTCGGCGCCGAACTTGCTCTGCGCGCGCAGCAGCCGTGCGATGCGTCCGTCCATCCCGTCGAGGACGCCCGCGAAGATCACCGCCGCGAGCGCCTTCTCCCATTCCTCGCCGATCGCGAAGCGGACCCCGGTCAGGCCGAAGCAGAGCGCGAGCGCGGTGATCGCGTTCGGCGCGAAGGCGCGAAGCGGAATGCCGCCCAATCGGCGCGCCTCGGCGCCGATGCCATCCTGTCGATCCTCCGTCACCCCTACTGCCCGACGCCGTCGAGGATTTCGGCCTTGCCGAGCCGCGCAATGATCGTTTCGCCCGCGAGCGCGCGCTGGCCGAGCAATATCTGCGGCGTCGTGCCGGCGGGCAGATAGACATCGACGCGGCTGCCGAAGCGGATCAGCCCGACGCGCTGGCCGGTGGAAAGCTCGGTCCCCATGCTGACGAAGGGCATGATACGGCGGGCGACGAGTCCCGCGATCTGGGTGAAGCCGATCCGCACCCCGTCGGCGCGCTCGACGACGAAATGCTGGCGTTCATTCTCCTCGCTCGCCTTGTCGAGGTCGGCGTTGACGAACTTGCCCGGAATATAAACGAGCTTGCGCAGCGTCCCGGCGACGGGGGTGCGGTTGATGTGGACGTCGAAGACGCTCATAAAGATCGAGACGCGCAGCATCGTCGCGTCGGACAGGCCGTCGGGTCCAGCGATCTCGGGCGGCGGGGCAACCTCGGCGATCTGCGTCACCAGCCCGTCGGCGGGGGCGACGACGAGATCGCTGCCGGTCGGGGTGACGCGCACGGGATCGCGGAAGAAGGCGCCGACCCAGATGGTCACGCCCAGCATCAGCCAACCCACTATTTCCCAGCCGAGCAGCCAGAAGCAGAGGGTGACGATCCCGGCGATCAGCAGGAACTTGCGGCCTTCGGGGTGCACCGAGGGCCAGCGCCACTTGATGCCGCCGCCGGGGCGGTTCGAGGAGATGGTAAAGGACATGCCGGTCTTTCTAGGGAGGTGGTTCGGCCGTGACAACGGAATAAGACACCGGACCGCGCTCCCGGGGGTGGCGATGGGGCAGGTGCGACGGGGCGGTTGATCAATCGCCCCGCATTCCCTAAGGCCCGCTCAACTCCGACTCCCCAAGGAAAAAGGCTGAACGCATGGGCAAGATCAAGGTAGTCAATCCGGTCGTCGAACTCGACGGCGACGAAATGACCCGGATCATCTGGCAGTGGATCCGCGAACGGCTGATCCTGCCCTATCTCGACATCGACCTTCATTATTACGACCTCGGCATCGAGGAACGCGACCGCACCGACGACAAGATCACCGTCGAGGCCGCGAACGCGATCAAGAAGCACGGCGTCGGCGTCAAATGCGCGACGATCACCCCCGACGAAGCGCGCGTCGAGGAATTCGGCCTCAAAAAGATGTGGAAATCGCCGAACGGCACGATCCGCAACATTCTGGGCGGCGTCGTGTTCCGCGAGCCGATCGTGATGAAGAATGTCCCCCGCCTCGTTCCGGGCTGGACGGACCCGATCGTCGTCGGCCGCCACGCCTTCGGCGACCAGTATAAGGCGACCGACTTCCGCGTCCCCGGCCCCGGCAAGCTGCGCCTGGTGTTCGAGGGCGAGGACGGCACGCTGATCGACGAGGAAGTGTTCCAGTTCCCATCGTCGGGCGTCGCGATGGGGATGTACAATCTCGACGATTCGATCCGCGACTTCGCACGCGCCAGCCTCAACTACGGCCTCGCACGCAAGTGGCCCGTATACCTCTCGACGAAGAACACGATCCTCAAGGCCTATGACGGCCGTTTCAAGGACCTGTTCGAGGAAATCTACCTCGACGAATTCAAGCCGCAATTCGACGAAGCCGGCATCACTTACGAGCACCGCCTGATCGACGACATGGTCGCCTCGGCGCTCAAGTGGAGCGGCAAGTTCGTCTGGGCCTGCAAGAATTACGACGGCGACGTCCAGTCGGATACCGTCGCACAGGGCTTCGGCTCGCTCGGCCTGATGACCAGCGTGCTGATGACCCCCGACGGCAAGACGGTCGAATCGGAGGCCGCGCACGGCACCGTCACCCGTCACTACCGCATGCACCAGCAGGGCAAGGCAACCTCGACCAACCCGATCGCGTCGATCTTCGCCTGGACCGGCGGCCTCAAGCACCGCGGCAAGCTCGACGGCACGCCCGAGGTGGTCAAATTCGCCGAAGACCTCGAAAAAGTCTGCGTCGAAACGGTCGAAAGCGGCAAGATGACCAAGGACCTCGCGCTGCTGATCGGTCCGGACCAGAACTGGCTGACCACCGAAGGCTTCTTCGAGGCGATCGTCGAGAATCTCGACAAGAAGATGGGCGCCTGAACCCGCATCCGATAAACAACCGAAAAGGTTGGGATAGATATCTAGCCAATCGGGGCCGGCCTGCATAAGGTCGGCCCTTATGGTATCGGAACAGGAAACCTCGCTGATCGGCGACGCGCTGGTGGTATTGGGCGCCGCGGGCGTTATCATTCCCGCCTTCGCGCGGTTCAAGATCTCGCCGGTGATCGGCTTCATCCTCGTCGGCCTGCTCGTCGGACCGTCTGGGCTGGGATCGCTGACCGGCGATTATCCCTGGCTCAAGCATGTCACGATCGGATCGGCGGAGGAGATCGCGCTTTTCGCCGAGCTCGGCATCGTGCTCCTGCTCTTCTCGATCGGGCTAGAACTGTCCTTCCGCCGCCTGTGGCAGCTTCGCAAGCTGGTGTTCGGCATCGGCGCGGCCGAGCTAGGGCTGTGCGGGCTGATCCTGGGCACCGCGCTGCTGATCGCGGGCAACCTTCCGCCAACTGCGGCCTACGGCCTCGGCATTGCGCTCGCCCTCTCCTCGACCGCGCTCGTCCTGCCGATCGCGGGCACCAGATCGGCGGTCGGCAAAGCCGCCTTCTCGATGCTGCTGTTCGAGGATCTCGCGCTCGTCCCGATCATCTTCGTCCTCGCCGCGCTGTCGCCCGCGACCTCGGGCGACAGCGCCGAGCTGCTGCTCACGACGCTGTGGCAGGGCGCGCTCGTCGTCGCCGGGCTCGCGGTCGGCGGCTGGTTCCTGCTGCCGAAGATTTTCGCGCAGGCCGCGCGCGCGAAGGACCCCGAGCTTTTCCTTGCCGCGAGCCTGCTCGTCGTCATCGTCGCCGCGCTCGCGACCGCGGCGGTCGGCCTGTCGCCGATCGTCGGCGCCTTGCTGGCGGGCCTGATGATCGCCGAGACCGAATATCACAATGAGGTCGAGGCGATCACCGCGCCGTTCAAGGGCCTCGCGCTCGGGGTGTTCCTGATCAGCGTCGGCATGGGGCTCAACCTCAAAAGCATTGCCGCGCTGTGGCCGCAACTGATCGCGGCGGTCGTCGGCGTGGTGCTCGTCAAGGCGATCGTCACCGCCGCGCTGCTGCGCTTTTCGGGCGTCGTCCGGCGCGGCACCGCCGCCGAGGTCGGGCTGCTGATGTCCAGCCCGTCGGAAACCACCCTGATCGTGCTCGCGACCGCGCTGCAGGCGCAGCTCATCAGCCGCGATACCGCCGAATTCTGGCAGCTCGTCACCGCGATCGGCCTGACGATCACGCCGCTGCTCGCGCGCATCGGCCACGACGTCGCGCGGCGGATCGAGATGCGGAACGCCGACGCCGAAGCCGAAACCGACGCCATCCCGAGCCGCACCGTCATCGTCGGCTTCGGCCGCGTCGGCCGCATCGTCGCCGAGCTGCTGCGCGAGCATGGGCGTCCCTATATCGCTGTCGATGCCGACATCGATACGGTCGCGTCAGCGCGGCGCGACGGCTTCGCCGTCCGCTTCGCCGACGTCGCGCGGCCGGGCAGCCTCGACAAGATCGGGATCGAAACGGCCGAAGCGGTCGTGCTGACGATGGACGATCCGGTTCAGCAACTGCGCATGACGCGCCAGCTCCGCGCGAAACATCCCGACTTGCCGATCATCTCGCGCGCGCGCGGCGCCGACCATGCCGCCGCGCTGTATCAGGCGGGGGCGAGCGACGCAGTGCCCGAGACGCTCGAAAGCTCGCTGCAACTCGCCGAGGCGGTGCTGATCGACCTCGGCGTCGCGATGGGGCCGGTAATCGCGTCGATCCACGACGTGCGCGCCAAGATGCGCCACGACATCATGACCAAGGGCCAGCTCGACCATGAGCCGCGCATTCCGCGGCTGCGGACGCCGGGAAGCTAGCGTCCGCCCGCCGCCGCCGTGGAGGCCGCCTTGTCGAGCGCCGCAGCGCCGGCGAGCGTCATCCCCTTTGGCAGAATCGCAAGCGACCATTGGCGCGCCGGCACCAGATAGGCTTTCGCGAGCCGCTGGATGTCGGCGGGGGTGACCGAGGAAATATCCTGTTCGATCGACAGCGCCGCCGCCGCAACGCGCGGGTCGCGGGTCGCATCCTCGAGTTGGACCATCCAATAGACGTTGCCGGTGGAAGCGCGCGCGACCTGCTCGCGGATCGGCCCCGCATTGCGCGCGAGTTCGTCGGCGCCGACCGGATTGGCGACGAGGTCGGCGGCAATCTCCTTCGCGATGGTATAGAAGCGACCCACGTCCTTCGGCGCGAGCAGGCTGCCGACGAGCAGATAGCCGCCGCTGCCGTCGAAGCCCGTCGGCCAGTGGCTGTCGACCACCGGCCCATAGCTCGCGCCCTGTTCGGCGCGCAGCCGGTCGAACAGCCGGTCGTTGAAGATCGCGGCCAATATGTCGAGCCCGCGCGCGTCGCGCGGATTCGCGCGCCCGCCGCTCGTCGGCCAGGCGGTCATCGCCGCGGCCTGCTCCTGCTCGCCCTTGTGATAGGCGACCGTCGGCGTGACATTATGCTTCGCGAAGGCGACCTTCTGGCCGGTCGGCGGCAGGATGTCCTTGCGCGGCGGCAGCGCGCCGAGCGTGTCCGCCAATATCTGCCTGTAATCGACCGTCGCGAGATCGCCGAAAATCTGCACCTCGATCGGCCCGCTCGCGAGCCGCGGTTCCCAGAAGGCGCGGAACGCAGCGGGGGTCAGCGCGGTGATCGCTGCCTTGTCGGGCGCCGACCAGCGGGCATCGTCGCCGGTAAGCCAGCCGCGCAGATTGCGGTCGAGCACCGCGTTGGGCGTCGCGTCGTTGAGATCATAGCCGGTCAGATAGCCGACGCGCAGCCGCTCGACGGGCGCCGCATCCCAGCGCGGATTGGCGAGCTTCGCGGCGATCAGCTTCATCTGGTCGGCGAGGTCGGCGGGACGGCTTTCCGCCGAAAATTGGAAGGCATCATCCTCGACCGCGAAATTCATCTGAATCTGGCGGCCGTTGGTGAGCTGGTCGATCTCATTCTGACCCCACGGGCCGATCCCGCTCGCGACCAGCGCATAGTCGCCGGTCCATAGCAGGTTCGGCGCATCGGCTGCGACGCTGCGGTTGCCGCTCCCGAAGCGGACGTTGACGCGCACCTTGCCGGGTTCGACCTGATTGTTCGAAATGAGCGCAGTGACGCCGTTAGCAAATTCAATCCGCTCGGCGCGGAGGCCCGGGATCGGCGCGGTCGAAACAATGGTTCCGGGCTTGCCGATCGCGGGCAGCTGCCTGAAATCGACCGCCGCATCGGTCAGCCGGTCGTCGCGGATCGTCGCCGGCGCGGCGAGCGCAGCGACGAGAGCGCCGTCGTTGCCGGGGATCGGGGTCGGTGTGGTCAGCACGACGCGGGTCACCGGTGCGGCAAAAATCGCCTTGCTGATGTCGAGCATCGCCTGCGGTGTCGCCGAGGCGCGGATCGCCTTGAACATGTCGACCTGCCCCTGCGGGCTGGTCACCGTCTCGCCGATATCGACCGCGCGCACCATATCGTCGGCGAGCCGCGCGCCGGGTTCGTTGCGGGCGTTTTCGAGGTCCTTTTGCAAAAAGGCCTGGATCTCGTTCGCCTCGCGGTCGATGTCGGCCTGCGACGGCGGCGTCGTCACCGCGTCGGCGATCACTCCGCGCACGTCGGCGAGCGCCGCCTTCCAGTCGCTGAGCGGCACGATCTGCGCCATCGTCACATCGGCGCTGCGGCTGATATATTGCTGCTCGACGGTGGCGACGAGATAGCTGCCGCCCGCGCGCGCGCGATTTTCGAGCCGGCGGTTGACGAGCGCCTGTGCGATATATTCGAGGTAGAGCCGCCGAGTATTTTCGACCGTATCGATCCGTTTCTGCCACGGCCGGATCATCGCGAGCGTCAGCGCGAGCGGCTGGTTCGCCTCGACGATCGCCTTCGCGACGGGAGCTTTGGGATCGGGCTTGCCGAAATCGGGCTGCTTCGGCGCCGGACCGTCGCCGCGCCAGTCGCCATAATATTTGGCGATCAGCCGTGCGAATTCGGCCGGGTCACCGTCGCCCGAGATGACGACGACCGCGCGTTCGGGACGATACCAGCGGTCGTGAAACGCCTGCACCGTCGCCGCCTTCGCCGCGCCGAGCGACTGGGTCGTGCCGATCGGCGAGCGGTCGCCGAGCAATTGCCCGGCAAAAAGGAAAGCGGTGGTCTGGTCGGCGATCCGCTTTTGCGGCCCATCCGATTCGCGCAGTTCGGCCAGGACAACGCCACGCTCGGCGGTCACCGCCGCCTCCGAGATACGGGGCTCGCGTACCATACCCGACAGCAACTTCATGCTTTCGTCGAGGTTGGAGGGGGTCACGCTCGGCAGATCGAGTTGGTAAACGGTCTGCGTCGGCGTGGTCTGGGCGTTGGAATCGCTACCGAAGGTGACGCCGAAGCGCTGCCAGATGCGCTTGGTTTCACCGTCGGGAATATGTTCGGAACCCCGGAAGGTCAGATGCTCGAGCAGATGCGCGAAGCCGCGCTCCGTCTCACTCTCGAACATCGATCCCACATCCATGCGCACACGGATCGACACCTGTCCCGGCGGAACGCCGTTGTTGCGCACCGCATAACGGACGCCGTTCGGAAGCTCGCCGAACTGCCAGGCCGTGTCGCGCGGAATGTCGCTGCCGGCATAGAGCCAGCTGTCGGCGGTCGTCGCGACGGGCGCCTTGGACGCGGTTTTGTCCTGCGCGGCGGCGGGCGATGCATTCAGCAGCGCGAACGAAACGGCCGCAGCCGAAAGAAGCGAGCGAAGGGCGGGAAAGGACATCGCCACGGGAGAATAGGCCATTGCCCCTTCTTATCGCGTCCGAACCTTGCTGGCCACTGAACTTCGCCGGCTTCCCCGCTCCGCGGGCACCGCTTGTCCTTCGCGCCCCTTCGGCCTAGCCAGTCGGGATGGAAGCCTCCCCTGCACCGCTCGCCGCGCTCGTCCAGATGACGAGCGGCATCGATCCCGCCGTCAATCTGGCGACCATCGACCACGCGCTGGCCGACGCGACAGCGCGCGGCGCGGCGATGGCCTTTCTGCCCGAAATGTCGCTGCTGCTCGATCGCGACCGTGTGCGCTCGGCGGCGCATATCGCCCGCGAGGCCGACAGCCCTTGGCCGGCCGCCTTGCAGGACATGGCGCGGCGCCATGGTCTCTGGCTGCATACGGGGTCGATGCCGCTATTGTCCGACGATGGCGACCGCCGCGTCAATCGCAGCCATGTTATCGCCGCCGACGGCAGCATCCGCGCCCGCTACGACAAGATTCACATGTTCGACGTCACCCTGCCTTCAGGGGAGAACTGGACCGAATCGGCCGCCTATGCCGGAGGCGGCGCGATCGAGGTCGTCGATACGCCGCTCGGCCGGCTGGGACTCAGCATCTGCTATGATCTGCGCTTTCCCGAACTCTATCGCGCGCTCGTCGATCGCGGCGCCGAACTGATCGCGGTTCCCGCCGCCTTCACCGTATCGACCGGCGAAGCGCATTGGCACCTGCTGCTCCGCGCCCGTGCGATCGAGACGGGATGCCATGTCGTCGCTGCCGCGCAGGGCGGAACGCACGCCGACGGACGCGCGACCTACGGCCACAGTCTGGCGGTCGATCCGTGGGGAACGGTGCTGGCCGAAGCGGCGGCCGGCAAGGGAGGCGGGGACCGCGGCTACGATCTGGTCCTCGCCCCGATCGCGCCCGACGCCGTAGCAGGGGCCCGGCAGGCGATCCCCCTGGCCCGATCGCGCGCCGTTCGATCGATCGAGATTTAGAATATGGACCGTTAGATCGGCATCACTTCATTCGGAGGATTGGATTAAGGACGCGCCGTGCGGACCGCAGGGGCAAGCTCTGGCTTGCCTGTCGCGACCGCGATCCGCGAACGGCGCCTCCATTCGAAATCGGCCCGCGAACCTGACTGACTAACGCGCCCCGGGAGCCATAGCCCCAAATGCACAGCCCCAAATGCACAAAGGGCCCCGGACGATATCCGGAGCCCTTTGGTATAGCTTCGATCAGCCGAATTTACGGGCTGGTCGGGGTGTCGTCGTTGTTGTCCGACGCGATGATGATGCCGCCGATGATCGCGACCAGCGCAACGAGGCCGATGATCCAGCCCGAGCCGCTCAGTTCGCTCTTGCCGTCGACGTCCGAAGTCGCACGAGCCGAGTCGAGCGAGGTGGCAGCCGACGCCGCAACCGGCGCCGCAACCATCGAAGTTGCTGCGAGGGAGATCGCAGCTTTCTTAAGCAGGTTCATCTTATTCTCCGTCCACTGGAACATAGTCTTCTCGAATCGCGCCAACGACCAAGGCCCCGATGCAATTCTGCATTGCTTCTGTAGGCATAGTCGCCATCGATTGCAACGACGATTTGCCCTAGCCACCCAATTGTTATGAAATTGCTAAATCAGCATAAAAGGTCCAAAATGGCACCATTATCCGCGCCGGACGCGATCGATGGGTTCGCTCGTGACGGGATAGCCGAGATGGCCGGGAATGCACAGGTGCGTGCGCCCGTCGCGATCCTCCATCCATGGGGTGACAAGGTCGACCGGAAAGCTGGCGGCATGATCTGAAAATCTCAAGAAATCATTCTGTTGCGCCAATTTCTCCAGATTGCGGCGGGTCGGAAAAATGATCGCTATTTCGCCGCGGTCGGCCAGCATCAACGTCTCGCGCGCACTGGCCCAGAAGATGTGGCTGTGCTCGGCTTCCTCGACGGTGAGCTCGTGTTCGTGCGGCGGCGCGGCGACAGCATAGAAACGCGTGTCGAACGTCCGCGCCTCGTTGAAGTTCGGGCACCAGCGCGCGAAGGGCACGAGCGAATCAAGGCCGATTCGCTCGCCGCGTGACGCCAATATGTCGGAGAGCAACGCGCCGCCGAGCAGCGCCCGGCGAACCTCTGCGGTATCCTCGGCGGCAAGCCCCGGCCAGCCCACCGCGAGCCCGGTTTCCTCGAGCGTCTCGCGCAACGCCGCGACCCGCGCCGCGCCGTCGGGATCGTCCGCCGCGAAGCCGTGGCGTTCGGCGACCAGATGATCGTCGGGATCGACCCGCCCGCCCGGAAACACCACCGCGCCCGCCGCGAAGGCCATGTTGGTCGCGCGCTTGACCATCAGTATCTCATCCGGCCCGTCGCCGCCGGCGGGCCGCATGATGACGAGCGTCGCGGCGGGGATGGCGCCATCGGGCAGCGCGGCGGCGGATGCGGAGGCACTATCGGTCATGCCGAACGATACCCGTGCTTCGCGCGCTTGTCATCCGGCACAAGCGACAGGCCATTGCCGCCGCGACCTCGCACGTGCAAGATGCCCGCCTCCGGCACGGCCGATCGAGGAGCAGGGCCATGGGAATATTGGAAATTCTGGGTGTCGCCGGCAGCCTCAGCTTGCTCGCGGGCTGGCGGCTCTACCTCACCATCCTCGCCACCGGCGTCGCGATGCATTTCGGCTGGCTGCCGCTGCCCGAACATCTGAAGGCGCTGCAGATCCTTGCCAACCCCTGGGTGATGGGGGTCGCGGCGGTCGGCACCCTCGCCGAATTCCTCGCCGACAAGGTCGCCTGGGTCGATTCGGCCTGGGACACCATCCACAGCATCATCCGTCCGCTCGGCGGCGCGCTGCTCGCGCTGGCACTCGTCGACAGCTCCGATCCGGCGTGGCAGGTCGTCGCCTTCATCCTCGGCGGTGGCGGGGCGCTGCTTAGCCACGGCGCCAAGGCGACGACGCGCGCGGTCGTCAACGTCAGCCCCGAGCCCTTCAGCAATGCCGCCGTCTCGACTGGCGAGGATGTCGCGACGACCGGCCTGCTCGCGCTCGCCATCGCCTATCCGGCGATCGCAATCGTGATCGCAATCCTGCTCGCTGCCGCCGCGATCGTAGTAATCATCGCGCTGCGCCGCCTGCTCCGCAACATTAAGGCGACGCTCAAGCGCGCGCTGGGCGACGAGCCGGACGACCTTGCCCTGCCCCCGGTCTAGGAAGGCAGCAATTCCTTGAGCGGCGTGCCGGTATCGGCAAGCTGCTCGGGGGTTGCGGCGAGCCCGGCGGTGACGATCATGCGTCCCTGGACATAATCCTTGGTGGCATTGACGCAGTCGAGCGCGATCACCTTGCCCGCCTTGAGATAGACGATCGAGAAGCTGCGGTTCGCGGGATCGCCGCGCAGCACCGCCTGATCGTGGCCGGTCGAGAGGCCCGCGGTCTGGAGCTTCAGATCATATTGGTTCGACCAGAACCAGGGAATGGCATGATAGGGCGCCTCATCGCCGACGATGCCCTTGGCGACGACATTCGCCTGATCGTTGGCGTTCTGCACCGATTCGAGCCGGATCGTCGCGCCCTCGGCAAAGTCGTTCGCATGCGCGGCGCAATCGCCGATCGCATAGATATCGGGGAGGCTCGTCTTGCACAGGCGATCGACGAGGACGCCGTTGCCGCCCTCGGCGCCGGCCGCGATCAAAGGCTCGACCGCCGGAACGATGCCGATGCCGACGATGACGAGATCGGCGGGGATGACTTCGCCGTCCGACAGGCGCACGCCGGTGACATGATCCTCGCCCTCGATCGCATCGACACACACGCCGAGGCGCAGATCGACGCCATGGTCGCGATGCTCCTTTTCGTAGAAGCGCGACAGATCCTCGCCCGCGACGCGCGCCAGCACGCGGTCGAGCGCTTCGAGCAGCACGACCTTCTTGCCAGCCTTGGTCAGCACCGCCGCCGCCTCGAGCCCGATATAGCCGCCGCCGATGACGACGATCTGGCCCGCCGTCTCCGACGCCGCCTTCATCGCGTCGGCGTCGGCGCGGGTGCGCACGCCCTGCACGCCGGGCAGGTCGCCGCCGGGGATCGGCAGCATGCGCGGACTGCCGCCCGTCGCCCAGACGAGCTTGCCGTAACCGATGGTCTCGCCGCCATCGGTCGCAACGGTGTGACCAACCGGATCGACCGACACGACGCGCTTGCCAAGCAGCATCGCCACTTCGCGCTCGTCCCAATATTTTGCCGGGCGAAGCTGGATGCGTTCGAATTCCTTTTCGCCCGCGAAATATTCCTTCGACAGGGGCGGGCGCTCATAGGGAAGCTCGGGTTCGTCGCCGATGATCGCGATGCTGCCTGCGAACTTTTGCGTGCGCAGCATCACCGCGACCTGCGCGCCGCCGTGCCCGGCCCCCACGATCACAACGTCGAACTTCATCGATCCCTCCCCTACGGCATGCGCGTTCTTTGCGGGCGTCCCTGACACGCGCCGCCGGGGGAGACAAGAAACAATGGCTATGCGGCTTGCAGGATCAACTCGTCGCGCAGCATGAGCAACATGGCACCCAGCGCATCGAGTTCGGCATCGCTCTGCGACTCCGCAACGATCGACGCCGAAAGGCAAAAGCCGGGCGCAATGCCCGTCATGCCCGCCGCGACAGTCCACACGCCACGATGCGTATAGCCCTGATCGATCGCATAGCCGCGCCCGCCCGCCTCATGCACCTGCCGGACATAGGTTTCGAGCGGGAGTCCGGTTTGCCAGCGTACCGGCGCGTAGCGGCGCGCGAGTTCGCCTTCATTCACAGCCTGCGCGGCCGCGATCGCCCTGCCCGCGGCGCCGCTACCGAGCGGCTGGCGCTGACCGTCGGCGAGGCTGAGGCGCATCCCCGCATCGCTCTCGGCGCGGACCGCGAGTTGCATCCGGTCGCGCGACACGACCTTCCACAAGCCGACCGCCGCGTCGGTGCTCTGCGCAAAGGCCGCCATGCGCGGCAGCGCCCGGTCGACCAGCCGCGCCCCCGCGCTGTCGCGCAGCGCCTCCGCCGCCTGCCATGGCGCGGTCAGGCGATAGCGCTTGGTGCTGGTCCCGCGCTCGATCGCACCTTCCGCGACAAGCGTTTTCAACAGGTTGAGGCAGCTCGACGGGCTAAGACCAATGCTCCGCCCAATGTCCGAAAGCGTCAACGCTCCCTCTTCGCCAAGCAGGCGCAGGATCGCAAAGGCATGCGAGACGGAGCGAACAGGGCCGGTCATCGCCCATCGAATATTTTCATCATTATGAAAAATCAATTCTGAATGTTGAAATTATGCGAAGGGACGCATATCGCGCTACCAACACGAATCGAATGGGAGAGCGGCCATGAGCTTGTGCCTCGACGGCAAGGTCGTCGCGATAACCGGCGCGGGACGCGGGATCGGGCGCGAACTCGCGCTGCATTGCGCCGCGCAGGGCGCCGCGGTGATCGTCAACGACCCCGGCGTTGCGCAGGCCGGCGACGGCGGCGACGCAGCCCCCGCGCAGCAGACCGCCGACGACATCATCGCCGCGGGCGGCAAGGCCGCCGCCAATTTCGGCAATGTCGCCGATCCCAAGGAAGCCGCGGGCATCGTCGAGGATGCGGTCGCCAAGTTCGGCCGGATCGATGCCGTCGTGAACAACGCCGGCATCCTCCGCGATACCATCTGGCACAAGATGAGCTATGAGGACTGGAAGAGTGTTATCGAGGTCAATCTGACCGGCGTCTTCAACGTATCGAAGGCTGCAACGCCTTACTTCCGCGAGCAGCAGTCGGGCAGCTTCATCCACTTCACGTCGACGAGCGGGCTCATCGGCAATCTGGGACAGGCCAATTATTCCGCAGCGAAGCTCGGCGTCGTCGCATTGTCGCAGTCGATCGCGCTCGACATGGCCCGCGCAGGCGTGCGCTCGAACTGCATCGCGCCCTTCGCATGGAGCCGGATGACCTCGTCGATCCCCGCCGAGACGCCCGAGCAGCAGGCACGGGTCAAGCGCCTCCAGGAAATGTCGGCCGACAAGATCGCGCCGCTGGTCGCCTATCTCGCGTCCGACCTGTCGCAAGATGTGACCAACCAGATCTTCAGCGTCCGCAAGAACGAGATCCTTCTCTTCTCGAAACCGCGCCCCGTGCGTTCGATGGCCAAGCTCGAAGGCTGGACCGCCGAGGCAATCGCCGAAGAGCTGATCCCCGCCTTTCGCCCGTCCTTCGCGCGTGCCGACGAAGTGTCCGCGCATGTCTTCCCCTACGACCCGATCTGAGGAGCCAGCCATGAGCAACCCCGGCATGGACGCGGACGTCTTCGAGCAATTCATCGAACAGCTTCAGCGCTATGTGCGCGACCGCCTTCTCCCCGCCGAGAAGGAGATTATCGAGAGCGATGCGATCCCCGAGGACATTCTGTCGGAGATGCGCGACATGGGCCTGTTCGGCCTGACGATCCCCGAGGAGTTTGGCGGCGCGGGGATGAATGTCAGCCAATATATCAAGACGATCCACACGATCAGCTATGCGATGCCGGCGTTCCGCTCGATCATCTCGATCAACATCGGCATGTTCGCCTCCGCCCTGAAAAATGGTGGAACCGAGGCGCAGAAGGCCGAGTGGCTGCCGCGCGTTGCGGCGGGCGAAATCGCCTGCTTCGGCCTCACCGAACCCGGCTCGGGATCGGACTCGGCGGGGCTTCAGACCACTGCGACGCAGACCGACAACGGCTGGGTCCTCAATGGCACCAAGCGCTACATCACCAACTCGCCCTTTGCGAAGGTCGGGCTGATCATGGCGCGCACCTCGAAGGAGAATCTGCCCAAGAACGCCCATGTCTCGGCCTTCGTCGTGCCCTTCGACGCCCCCGGCATCACGATCGGCAAGTCGGACAAGAAAATGGGCCAGTCGGGCAGCCATATCGCCGACGTGATCATGGAGGATGTCCGCGTCGGGGGCGAAGCGCTGCTCGGCGGCGAACTCGGCAAGGGCTTTGCTTACGCCATGATGAGCCTCGACAACGGCCGCATGTCGGTTGGCGCCGCCGCGACCGCCTATGCCCGCCGCGCGCTCGACAGCGCGGTTCGCTACGCGACCGAACGCAAGGCGTTCGGCGAGCCGATCGCCAACTTCCAGCTCATCCAGCAGATGCTCGCGCAAAGCGAGATCGACATCTACGCCGCCGAATGCATGATGGAGGACGTCACGCGCCGCGCCGATGCCGGCGAGAATGTCCTCAGGAAAGCCGCCGCATTCAAGGTCTTCGCCTCCGAAATGTGCGGCCGCGTCGTCGACGCCTGCGTCCAGGTCTATGGCGGCGCCGGCTATCTCGCCGAATATGACGCCGAACGCTTTTTCCGCGATGCGCGCATCTATCGCATCTACGAAGGCACGACGCAGATCCTGCAACTCCAGATCGCCAAGCATATGCTGCGCGAGTTCGCGGCGACGAATTGAGGGTGATCGTCGGCCTCTCCATTCCCCCGTGCCCCTGCGAAGGCAGGGGCCCATCTCCTGCTCTCGCGATGTCCTGCAACGGGCGGCGGAGTTTCGATGGTATCGGAGATGGACCCCTGCCTTCGCAGGGGCACAGCGAGGAAGTTGGCCATGTATAACCTCCTCTCCGCCCTCCCCGTCATCGAGGCGTCGTCCTTCGTCGCCTCGCCCACGGCCGGGCTCTACCTCGCGCAGTTCGGCGCCGAAGTCATTCGCGTCGACCAGATCGGCGGCGGCCCCGATTTCCGCCGCTGGCCGGTGACGGCCGAGAATAACTCGCTCTACTGGGAAAATCTCAACCGCGCGAAAAAATCGGTCGCGCTCGACCTCGGCCGGCCCGAGGGGCGCGAATTGTTGCAAGAGCTGGTGCGCGCGACGGGCCAGTTCATCACCAATTTCCCCGTGGGCGGTTTCCTGTCGCACGACAGGTTGGCGGAAGGCCGCGCCGACCTGATCACCGTGCGCGTCATGGGCTGGGCCGACGGATCGCCCGCGCTCGATTACACGGTGAACAATTCGGTGGGTTATCCGATGCTCACCGGAGCGGGGCCCGAGCCGGTCAATCATGTCCTCCCCGCGTGGGATCTGCTCACCGGCGCCTATGCCGCCTTCGCGCTGCTCGCCGCGATCCAGCGCCGCGCCGCAACCGGCGAAGGCGGCGAGATCCGCCTGCCGCTCTCAGACGTCGCGATCGGGACCGTCGCCAACATGGGCGGCATCGCCGAGGTCCTCTATTCGGGCGAGAACCGCCCGCGGCTCGGCAACGCGGTCTACGGCTTGTTCGGGCGTGATTTCGCCACGCGCGACGGGCAGCGGACGATGATCGTCGTCGTGACGCCGCGCCAATGGGCGAATCTGATCGCCGCGCTCAATCTCGGTAATGCCATCGCCGCCATCGAGAGCGAACGCGGCGTGTCCTTCGCCAAAGACGACGGCCTTCGCTTCGATCATCGCGACGCGCTCTATCCTTTGTTCGAACAGGCGATCGGCGCGCGCGACCATGCCGATCTCGCCGCCGCCTTCGATGCGGGCGGCATCGTCCATTCGCCCTATCGCACGATGCTCGACGCTGCGAACGACCCGGCGCTGGTCGCGGACAACCCGATCTTCGGGAGCGCAAGCAACCCCAGCGGCTTCGCCTATCCCGCCGCGGGCGCCTTCGCGACCATCCCGCAGGCGGAACGCGAGCCGCCGCGTCCGGCGCCGCGTAATGGCCAGCACAGCGAAGAAGTGCTGTCCTCGCGCCTGTCGCTATCGTCGGGCGAGATCGCTCGCCTGATCGACGCCGGCATTGTCGGTGTCGATTGAGCTTCCCTGCCGCCCCTTTCTTCGTGTTCCCTCGCGAAGGCGGGGACCATCACCCGAAGTTCGGTATCTCCGCCAACAGTCGTGGAGAGACGGGAGTGCGGGTGATGGACCCTCCGCCTTCGCGGGGGAACACGGCATTTATGTTTGGAGATTGAGAAGATGACCCTTCGCCGCGCCGCCATCGTCGCCCCGATCCGCACCGCCGTCGGCAAGTTCGGCGGTGCGCTCTCGTCGATCACCGCCGGCGACCTCGGCGCCGTCATTCTCAAGGCGCTCATGGAGCGGACCAAGATCGACCCCGCACGCGTCGATGACGTCGTCTTTTCGCAAGGCTATGGCAATGGCGAGGCGCCTTGCATCGGCCACTGGTCGTGGCTTGCCGCGGGCCTGCCGCTCGACGTGCCGGGTTATCAGCTCGACCGCCGCTGCGGCTCGGGGCTGCAGGCGATCGTCAACGCCGCGATGATGGTCCAGACCGGAATGTCCGATGTCGTCATCGCGGGGGGCGTCGAATCGATGTCGAACGTCGAACATTACAGCACCGACATCCGCAAGGGCGTGCGCGCGGGCAACCTCACGCTCCACGACCGCCTGACGCGCGGCCGCGTGATGTCACAGCCGGTCGAGCGCTTCGGCGTCATCACCGGGATGATCGAGACCGCCGAAAATCTCGCCAAGGATTATGGCATCAGCCGCGAGGCGTGCGACGCCTATGCGGTGCGCAGCCACCAGCGTGCCGCCGCCGCCTGGGCGAACGGGTTGTTCGACGACGAACTGGTGCCGGTGCCGGTCCCGCAGAAGAAGGGCGATCCGATCGTCTTCGCGCACGACGAAGGCTATCGCGCTGACGCGACGCTGGAATCGCTCGGCAAGCTGAAAGCCCTCGAAGGCGGCGTGGTCACCGCCGGCAACGCCAGCCAGCAGAATGACGCCGCCGCCGCATGTCTCATCGTTGCCGAAGACAAGCTCGACGAACTCGGGCTCGAACCGATCGCCTGGTATCATAGCTCGGCGGCGGCGGGCTGCGACCCCAGCCGCATGGGCATCGGCCCCGTTCCCGCGGTCGAGCGCCTCTTCGCGCGCAATGGGCTCGGCTGGGGCGACATTGACCTCGTCGAACTCAACGAAGCCTTTGCGCCGCAGGTGCTCGCCGTGCTCAATGGCTGGGGCTGGAGCGAAGACGACAGCCGGAACGAAATCCTCAATGTCAACGGTTCGGGTATCTCGCTCGGCCATCCGATCGGCGCGACCGGCGGGCGCATCCTTGCCAACCTGACACGCGAACTCGTTCGCAGGGACGGCCGCTACGGCCTTGAAACCATGTGCATCGGCGGCGGCCAGGGCATCGCCGCGATCTTCGAGCGCGCGGTTTGACCGTGACAGCGGTCGATGAGAAACCGGCGGCCAGCTTGAACACGACCCCTTCTCCTCGTCACCCCGGACTTGATCCGGGGTCCATGACAACGGCGCCGCAATGGACCCCGGATCAAGTCCGGGGTGACGATGGGAAAGGGAGCAGGCTCTGATGATGCGCGCCGATCTTACCAAAGCGCTTGCCGCCGCACAGGCCTATCGGAGCGCTGCGCAAGCGGCGCTGACCGAGAGGCTGGCTGCGCGTCCGATCGATAGCGAGCAGCGCGCGGCGCATGGCTTCGCGTGGGTCGCGACGACGGTCGCGGCCCTAGAGGCGACCCTTGAATGGCTTGAAGCCGGAAACGGCGCGAACCTGCTCGACGCGCAGATCGCGACGCTCGCCTTCGCCGAAGGGATCGGTCAGCTCACCGGCGGCCTGCCGATGGGGCAGAATGAGATCTTTCGCCCGGCCGACCTCGGCTTCGGCGGCGCCGCTCGGACGCTGGCGGAGGCCTGCGCCGACCTTCTCGACGCCGACCATGCCGCCACCCGCGCCGAGGTGGCCGCCGCGCTCGCCGAGGGTCATTGGCCGAGCGAGACGCTGCACGACGCCGACCTCGACGCGATCCGCGAGCAGTATCGCCGCTTTACCGACGCCGCGATCATCCCGCACGCGCACGGCTGGCACCTTGCCAACGCCCTCATCCCCGACACGACGGTGCATGCTATGGCAGAGCTCGGCACCTTCGGCGTCTGCATTCCCGAGGAATATGGCGGGCTCGGGCTCGGCAAACTTGTCATGTGCGTCGTCACCGAGGAGTTGTCGCGCGGCTGGATCGGCACCGGCTCGCTCGGCACGCGCTCGGAGATCGCGGGCGAGTTGATCGTCCATGGCGGCACCGACGCACAGAAAGCCGAATGGCTCCCGCGCATCGCGAGCGGCGAAATCCTGCCCACCGCTGTGTTCACCGAACCCGACGTCGGCTCCGATCTCGGCTCGCTGCAGACCAAGGCGCGCCGCGACGGCGATCAGTGGGTCATCGACGGCGCCAAGAACTGGATCACCCACGCCGCGCGCTCGGACCTCATGACTTTGCTCGCGCGTACCGTTCCCGACGCGAAGGGCTATGCCGGCCTCTCGATGCTGCTCGTCCCCAAACCGCGCGGGACCGAGGCCGATCCCTTCCCCGCCGCGGGCATGACCGGCAGCGAGATCGAGGTGCTCGGCTATCGCGGGATGCGCGAATATGCGTTGCAGTTCGATGGCATGACGGCCCCCGCCGATGCGCTGCTCGGCGGCGAGGAAGGTCAGGGCTTCAAACAGCTCATGCGGACGTTCGAGGGCGCGCGTATCCAGACCGCCGCGCGCGCGGTCGGCGTCGCGCGGCGCGCACTCGAACTAGGGCTCGATTATTCCCTGACCCGCAAACAGTTCGGCAAGGCGATCGTCCATTTCCCGCGCGTGTCGGACAAGCTCGCGATGAGCCTCGTCGATTTCGTCGTGGCGCGCGAACTCAGCTACGCGGCCGCGCGCGTCAAGGACAGCGGCAAGCGCTGCGATATCGAGGCGGGCATGGCAAAGCTGCTCGGCGCGCGCGCTGCCTGGTCGAACGCCGACGCCGCGCTCCAGATCCACGGCGGCAACGGCTATGCGCTCGAATATGAGATCAGCCGCGTGCTGTGCGACGCCCGCATCCTCAATATCTTCGAGGGCGCAGCGGAGATTCAGGCGCAGGTGATCGCGCGCGGGCTGAGCGGAGGACGCAACTGATGAACGACTGGCAGAACTGGATCGGCCGCGAAGATGTTCGTCATGACCATATCGAAGCTGCCGCTGTAAACCGCTGGCTCGCGACGCTCGACCGCGCCGCGCCCGCCGACGGCAGCGTCCCGCAAGCCTATCACTGGTGTCTCTGCCTCCCCGACGCGCCGACCGCGACCCTCGGTGCCGACGGCCATCCGGTGCGCGAGGACAGCGACGCCAGCTTCCTGCCGCCGATCCCCCTTCCCCGCCGTATGTGGGCGGCGAGCAAGGTCGAGTTTATCGCCCCGCTGCGCCCGGGCCAGTCGGTGATGCGCATCTCGCGCGTCGCCTCGATCACCGAAAAGCAGGGCGGCACCGGCAAACTCGTCTTCGCCGAAGTCGCGCACGAAACGCATGGCGACGGCGTCCTCGCGGTCCGCGAAATCCAGTCGATCGTCTTCCGCGAACCCGCCCCCGCCGGAACACCGCCTGCCCCACCGCCGCCCACGGGTGACAGCTTCGATCCATCGAACTGGGATGCGCACCGCGTGCTCGTCCCGTCGGAGGCCTTGCTGTTCCGCTACTCGGCGCTGACCTTCAACAGCCACCGCATCCATTATGACCTGCCCTATGCGACCGCCGAAGAGGGCTATCGCGGTCTCGTCGTCCACGGCCCGCTCACCGCCACCCTCCTGCTCGATCTCGCGCAGCGGCAGTTCGGCGACAATGCCGTCAGGCGCTTCGACTTTCGCGGCACCTCGCCCGCGATCTGCGGCGAGGACCTGCACCTCGCCCTGCGCGGCACTGGCGATGCGGTCGAGCTCGGCGCCTTCGCCGTCGATGGCCGGCAGATCATGGCGGCGACCGCGGCCATCTGATCGGGCCCGCATTTAGCACTTTCATAAGATCGCGATGCCATTAAGCGAACGTCATGCGTCTCGCGACCATCACCAACTGGGCCTATGGCGCGACGGTCGTGCTGACCATCGCTTCGTCGACGACGATGCTGCTTGCCTCGAACGCGCAGCAGCGCGAGCGCGAGGCGGTCGAGCAGCGCTACCGGCCCGATCGGGCGACCGCGACGCTGGGCGACGATATCTTCGCGCTCAGCGACCGGGCGCGCCAATATGTCAACAGCGGCGATGCCACCTATCTGGTCGGCTATCGCGCCGAAGCGGCGGCGCTCGAACCGGTCGAGAAACGGATCGCCCATATCGGCGACGCCGGTGCATCCGAAGGCGAGCTCGCGGCGCTCGGCGAAGCGGTGCAGCTCGCCGACCTCCTCCACGACGAGCAGCGCGCGGCGCTGGCGGCGCATGAAAAGGGCGACGAAGCGCAGGCGCGCCAGCTCCTCTTCGGCGCCGAATATGAGCGGCAGCTCGACCGCGCCGAAATGGATCTCAAGCGATTCCAGAACCGCCTCGACAGCCGGATCGAACGGCAGGTCGCGACCGCCACCGACCTGTCGCAGCTATGGAAGCGCATTTCGGAAATCGTGCTCGCGCTGACCGCGCTGCTCGTGCTCTGCGTTCTCTATTTCGTCTTCAAGCAGCGCGTGCTGCATCCCGTCGTCAAATTGAGCGACGTCGTCAACCGGCTCGCCAAGCAGGATTTCGAGGCAGAACCGCCTCCGATCGGCCAGATCGACGAGATCGGCGACATGGCGCAGGCGATCCGTATCTTCCGCGAAAACGGCCTCGAACGCCTGCGGCTGGAGGCCGAGCGCGACGCCGACCGGTCGATGCGCGACCTCTTGTCGCGGATGACGCAGCGGCTGCAGGGCTGCGATACGATGGATGACCTCAAAGAGGTCGTCGGGCGTTTCATGCCGGAGATTGCGCCGGGGCTCGCGGGGCGCCTGTATCTGCTCGACCGGCGGCGCAACATGGTGGTCGAGGCGAGCAATTGGCTGGACCCCGTTCATTCGCGACCCGAGTTTTCGGCCCTTTCCTGCTGGGCGCTGCGCCGCGGCGTTCCGCACCGTCCCGCAGGCGCCAGCATCGACGTTCCTTGCGATCATGTCGACCGGACCGGGGAAGCTCCGCTCGATACGCTGTGCCTGCCGCTGATCGCCCAGCGCGAGACGCTGGGGCTGCTCTATCTGGAGCCCAGGGATGGTCAGGGCGACAGCCTGACCGGTCCCGAAATCTATCTCGACATACTGTCCGAGAATATCGGGCTCGCGGTCGCCAATCTCCAGCTTCGCGAAACGTTGCGCGAGATGGCGCTCGCCGACCCGCTCACCGGCCTGCCGAACCGGCGGCAGCTCGACCAGCTTCTGGAGGTGCAGCTCGCACACGCCGAGCGGCTCGGCCGCGATCTGGGTTGCCTGATGGTCGATGTCGATCATTTCAAGCGCTTCAACGACGTGCACGGCCATGACGCGGGCGATCTGGTGCTCCGAGAGGTCGGCAAGACCCTCGCCCATGCAACGCGCGAGACCGGGCTCGCCTTTCGCTATGGCGGCGAAGAATTCATGGTCCTCCTGCCCGGGCTTACCGCCGGCCAGACGAGCGCGCGCGCCGAGGACATCAGGAAGCGCGTGTCGGACCTGAAGCTCGGCAGCGAAGCGGGCAACCTCGGCCCCGTTACGGTGTCGATCGGAGTCGCAATCACCCCGGTCCACTGTCCGCCCGACCGGCTGGTGCGCACCGCCGATGCTGCGCTGCTCCGCGCAAAGGCGATGGGACGCGACCGGGTCGAGGTGGCACAGCAGCGCGATTCGTTCGCAATCACCTGAGTCCGTTCACGGAGCGGCCTTTCGGCCGCGCATCATGCGGCGCGCGAACTCGCCGTCGCGGCGAGCGCCGAGGCTCCGGCGATCATCGCGATCGCGCCGCATTGGACCGGCGAGAGCCATTCGCCGAGGATGATGGCGCCCGCGACCGCGCCGACCGCGGGCTCGCCGCTCAGCAGGATGCCGAAGCTGTTTTCGGGAATGCGCTTGAGCGCGATCATCTCGAGCGAATAGGGAATGGCGCTGGACAATATGGCCGGTATCAGCCCGAGCAGCATGACCGACGGCACGAAGAAGGCCGGCCCGGCGCCGTGGATGCCGATCGGGACGACGAAAAGCGCCGCGGTCGCCATGCCGAGCGAAACCGCCTGTCCGCCGTGAAGCCGCGCGGTGCGCTTTCCGAACAGGATATAAAGCCCCCAGCAGACCGCGGCGCACAGCGCGAAGAGGACGCCGGCCGGATCGAGCGTGCCGCTGATATCCCCGACCGGGAGCAGCAACAGCAGCCCGCCCGCCGCGAGCCCCACCGCGATGAAATGCGTCCGGGTCCGGGCATAGAGAACCGAAACCGTCAGCGGCCCCAGAAATTCGATCGCCAAGGCAAGGCCGAGAGGAATGGTTCGGATCGCCATGTAGAAGCAGAAGTTCATGAAGCCGAGCGCGACCCCGTAGCGCGCGATCACCCAGAAATCGCTTCGTGTCAGCGCATGGCGCCAGGGACGGAAGGCGAGCAGCAGGATGATCGCAGCGAAGCCGACCCGATAGGCGACCGCACCCTCGGCGCCGACCAGCGGATAGAGTTGCTTGGCGAAGGAGGTTCCGACGCAGAAGGACAAGATGGAACCCGCCATCGCCAGATAGGGGAGAAGCCGGTGCAGCAGGGTCTGCGGGAGCGCGCTTGGGGAGGGTGCGGCGATATCGGTCATGGCGGCCGTCCTCTATCAACCCATCATGGCGATTGACGGCGATCTTGAGCATCTGATGACGATTCTGAGCGAATTTGGCCGCATTATGGCGAAATTCGCCGCAAGCCCCTCAGGAAGAGGACCGCCCGGCCCGCTGCCTTCGGCGCACGCTTCACCGCAGGAACGCGCCTTTGGCAAGGTCTTGTTAACATCGTGGGGCCAGCACGGACGCGGGGGGCACGCGCGGCTTGGCCGTGGATGGAGAGTTCATCGTGCTCAAACGCAATCCCGGCCGCGCGGTGTCGGTCATGGGGCCGCTCGGCCCGCTGACGCTGGAAGACTTGCCGTCTTCCGGCACCACTTACTGGGTGAGCCGGCGCAAGGCCGAAGTCCTCGCCGCGATCGACGGCGGGATGCTCTCGATCGAGGAAGCCTGCGCCCGCTACCGGCTCAGCCTGGAGGAGCTCGCGTCGTGGCGCCGATCGATCGACCGCGCCGGCATCCCGGGTCTGCGCATCACCCGGCTTCAGGACTATCGCGAGCATGTCGCCAACTGAGGCGGAGCCGCTACCCGGATAGCCCGGATTCCCGCTGCTTCGCCATATCGAGCGCGACATCGACGATCATGTCCTCCTGGCCGCCGACCATCTTGCGGCGTCCGAGTTCGACGAGGATCGCGCGCGTATCGAGGCCGTGCTCGGCGGCGGCCTTTTCGGCATGGCGGAGGAAACTCGAGTAGACCCCGGCATAGCCCAATGTCAGCGTCTCGCGATCGACGCGGACGGGACGGTCCTGAAGCGGGCGCACCAGTTCTTCCGCCGCGTCCATCAGCGCATAAAGGTCGCAGCCATGGTTCCACCCGTGAACGTCGGCGGCGGCGATGAACACTTCGAGCGGCGCATTGCCCGCTCCGGCGCCCATACCGGCCAATGAGGCATCGACGCGGACCGCACCATTCTGCACCGCGACGAGGCTGTTCGCGACCCCGAGGCTGAGATTGTGGTGCGCGTGGACCCCGCGCTGCGTCTCGGGCTTGAGCACGCGGTCATAGGCCTGCAGCCGCGCCGCATAGCCCTCCATCGTCAGCGCGCCGCCGCTGTCGGTGACGTAGACGCAATGCGCGCCATAGCTTTCCATGAGCTTCGCTTGCTGCGCGAGCGGCTCGGGCTCGGACATATGGCTCATCATCAGGAAGCCCGCGACGTCCATACCGATGCCGCGTGCGAACTCGATATGCTGTTTTGCGACATCCGCCTCGGTGCAATGCGTCGCGATGCGGACCGAGCGCACGCCCATCTCATAGGCATGTTTGAGGTCGTGGATCGTCCCGATGCCGGGGAGCAACAGCGTGGTGAGCACACTATGCTCGAGCACCTCGGCGACCGCACCGATCCAGTCCCAATCGGTGTGCGCGCCGAAGCCGTAGTTGAAGCTCGACCCCTGCAGCCCGTCGCCGTGCGACACTTCGATCGCATCGACCTTCGCCGCGTCGAGCGCTTTGGCGATCGCCTTCACATGACCCAGCCCATATTGATGGCGGATCGCGTGCATCCCGTCGCGCAGCGTCACGTCCTGGATATAGAGTTTGCTCGTGGTCGGATCGAAGCTCATGCCGCCATCCTTGTCGCGATCTTCTCGGCGGTTTTGAGCGCCGCCGAGGTCATGATGTCGAGATTGCCCGCATAAGCCGGCAGATAATGCGCCGCGCCCTCGACCTCGAGGAAGACGCTGACCTTGAGGCCGGTGAAGCTCCCGCCCATTTCGGGAATGTGCAGCGGCGCGTTGCCGCCGATGCTCTCGAACTGCACCGCCTGCTTGAGGCGGTAGCCGGGGACATAGGTCTGCACCTCGGCGACCATATCTTCGACGCTCTTTGCGATCGCGTCGCGGTCGGCGTCGTCGCAGAGGCAATAGACGGTGTCGCGCATGATCAAAGGCGGTTCGGCGGGGTTGAGGATGATGATCGCCTTGCCGCGCGCCGCGCCGCCGACCTTCATGATCGCCTCGCTCGTCGTCTCGGTGAACTCGTCGATATTTGCGCGCGTTCCGGGCCCGGCGCTCTTCGAGGCGATCGAGGCCACTATTTCTCCATAATATACCTTCGCGACGCGGTTCACCGCGGCGACGATCGGGATCGTCGCCTGCCCGCCGCAGGTCACCATATTGACGTTGGCTGCGTCGAGGTGCGCGTCGCCGTTGACCGGCGGGATCGTATAGGGACCGATCGCCGCGGGGGTCAGGTCGATAACGCGCTTGCCGTGGGCGATCAGCACTTCGCTATGCCGCTTGTGCGCACCCGCCGAGGTCGCGTCGAAGACGATGCCGATATCGGCAAAGCCCGGCATCGCGATCAGGCCATCCAGCCCGCCCGCGGTGATCGGCACGCCTAGCCGCTCGGCGCGCTTCAGCCCGTCGCTCTCGGGATCGATCCCGACGAAGGCGCCCATCTCCAGCACGTCGGACAAGCGCATGATCTTGATCATCAGGTCGGTGCCGATATTGCCCGACCCGATGATGGCAACTTTGGTTTTCGCCATGATCTCAGCTCCCATAGCTGAAGCTGCAGGAGCCGATGCCGGCAATGCGCGCCTCGACGCGATCGCCGGGCGTCAGCGCGACCATCGGTCCGAGCGCGCCTGCTAGCAGGATATCGCCGGCCTTCAGCGGCTCGCCGCGTTCGGCGAGCGTCCGCGCGAGCCAGGCTGCGGCGTTGAGCGGATTGCCGAGCGCTGCGGCGCCAACCCCGGTCGAGGTAACCGCGCCGTTCACCCGCATCTCCATCGCCGCTCCTTCGAGATCGAGCCCGGCGAGCGGCAGGCCTTCATCCGCCAGCACGAAGAAAGCCGACGAGCCATTGTCGGCGACGGTGTCGGCAAAGGTGATTTTCCAGTCGGCGATGCGGCTGTCGACGATCTCGATCGCCGCGTGGACCGACGCCACCGCCGCTGTGATCTGTTCGACGCCCGTATCGGCATCGGGAAGGTCGGCGCCGAGGATGAAGGCGATCTCGGCCTCCGCCTTCGGCTGGATCGCTCGCGCCGGATCGAGCCGCCCGCCATCGGCGACCCGCATATCCGCGAACAAGACGCCGAAGTCGGGCTGGTCCACCCCAAGCTGCGCCTGCACCGCCTTCGCGGTCAGCCCCGCCTTGCGCCCGACGATCCGCCGTCCCTGCGCCTCCCAATAGCGCGTGTTGATCGTCTGCACCGCATAGGCGCCCGCAACATCGGTCGGCTCCAGCGCATCGCGGAGCGGCGCCACTACGCCACCGGAATAGGCATCCCGCAACCGGCGGGCGAGATTTTCGAATGTCGCAGTCATCTTGGTCTCCCTCGGCATCCTGCTATCAGCGATCACGCGCGGGGCCAGAGCGGCCATCGATTATCTCTTAATAATCGAGAGGAAACATGCCACAATGGGCCATGGATTCGATGACAGCGCCGCGCACGCGACCGTCCTATGCCTCGCAGACGCTGGCGAAGGGACTACGGCTGCTCGAAGCGCTGGTTCGCGACGGCGGACGCTCGACGCTTTCGGCCGTCGCGGCGGGCATCGCGATGCCGCCGCAGACGGCGCATCGCCTCGCGCTGACGCTCGAAGCGGAGGGCTATCTGATCCGCACCGCGAAAGGCGTCTATCGATCCGCCCCGCGGCTCGCCGCGCTCGCACGGCCTTCCGAACCCCGGCCCGACCTCGCGGCGCGCCTCCGGCGCCCGTTGGCGCGGCTGGCGGAGCATTTCGGCGCCTATGCCCATGCCGGCATTCTCGAAGACGGCATGGTCACTTACATCGTCAAGGAAAGCGGCGAGGCCGCCGACCTGTTCACGGCCGAACGGATGCAGCTCGAGGCCTATTGCTCGGCGATCGGGAAAATCCTGCTGGCCGCGCTGCCCGAAGCCGGGCTGGCTGCCTATCTGGCCGGCGGGCCGCTGGTCGCGCTGACCGCGAACACGATCACCGATGCCGCGGCGCTGCGGGGCGAGCTCGCGGCAATCCGCCGCTCGGCGGTCGCTTACGACCGGCACGAAATTCGAAACGACCTCTTCTGCATCGCCGTGCCCCTGCCGCCGTCCGGCAAGGGGCTGGTCGAAGGCGCGATCTCGCTGTCCTTTCTCGGCCGCATACCCGATCCCGATACCGAGCGCCGCGCCATCCGGCGGATGCGAGCCATCGCGCGCGTTGCGGCGGACAGTCCTTCGATACCGGCTTAGGGTCGATAAGCAGCCACTCCGACCCACGCGCTACAAGGCCTGATATTCCGCGGCGATTTTGAGGACTTTGTGTGCGATGTCTTGTTTGCAGATGAGGAGGTCTGGGAGGTATGGGTTTGGGTTATTGTATTGGAGGGGTGAGCCGTCAGCCCGGCTGACGTGGAGACCGGCGGCCTGTGCGAC
>NZ_JAYSAH010000063.1:0-3107 GCF_041916015.1 Sphingopyxis sp.
GGCGCCGAGCGCTGTGCGCAGCATCCGTGCGCCGCGCGCCAAGCCCTCTGGATTGTGATGTGAACCGGCCATTCGATCCCCGTTCATGCCGGGGAGACATCAGACGGCCCCCTGACGGGGATGATTAAAAGAGCCGCAAATCAGGCGGATTCAACAGAGAATTGAGAGCGTAGTAGTGTGGCGTGCAAATACAGGAGAATGGCGGTGGGAGCATCATCTTGCGAGATGACGGCTCGTTACTATTCGCTGCGCGCGCGAGCTTCTTCACCCATCGCGTCGTTGCTGTCTTCCGAGATTTCCTGCCTCAGCTTCGGTCCCTTCGCCAATCGTCGGCCAAGCGCGACGACGAATTGGTCATAGCGTTCGCCGGCCTTGGCGCGGGCGGCTTGCGCGGCGGGTTCCGGCAGCGCCGGCGTGGTGGCGACCCAGAAGCGCACGAACACGGCCAGCATCTCGACCGAAATGCCGACATCGCGTTCCAGCCGTGTCATGCGGCGATCGAGCTGGTCCAGGCGCTTGGTGGTGGCGGCCTCCTGCCGCTCGGCGGCATCGGGCGACAGGAAGGATTCGATGGCCGCTTCGGCGATCAGCGATCGGGAATGATCGCGGCGCGCTGCATGTTCGGCGAGGCGGCGCATCACCGCCGGGTCGAGATAGACGGACAGGCGCTGCTTTTTGGGTAACTTCGGCATGGCCGCCTCACAGCTCCATGCCATCGCCCGGATCGAGCGAGACTTGACGGGCAACGCCCTGCATCAGCCGGTTCATCCGGCTGTTGTGGACCGTGTCATCCTCAGCCTCGTCGGCAAGGCCGATCTCGAACTCGTTCTCGAGCGGAGCCTTCTTCTCGACAGGCTCCACGCGATTGAGTTCGGGTTGCTGACGACGTTCGGAATCGGTCGGATCTTCATCGCTGGCTTCCGCCGCCGATCCCGGCCCGGCCGTCTCAGGTCGAAGTGGGAGCGGCAGCGCGGTCCAGTCGTCGGAACGCCCCTGTTTCGGGACGGCTAGCGCTGGCGGCGGCAGGATGCGCTCCTTGAAACGCGCGTCCTCGTAGTAGCGGGCCTTCTTCGCCCGGATCGGCGGCGTGCCCGCGACCATGACGATCTCATCGCTCGGCGGAAGCTGCATGATCTCGCCGGGGGTGAGCAGCTGGCGGGCCGTTTCCGAACGCGACACCATCAGATGTCCGAGCCACGGCGACAGCCGGTGCCCGGCATAGTTTCGCATCGCCTTCATCTCGGTCGCGGTGCCGAGCGCGTCCGATACGCGCTTGGCCGTGCGCTCGTCGTTGGTCGCGAAGCTCACCCGCACATGGCAGTTGTCGAGGATCGAATTGTTCGCGCCATAGGCTTTCTCGATCTGATTGAGGCTTTGCGCGATCAGGAAGCTCTTGAGGCCATAGCCGGCCATGAAGGCCAGCGCGGACTCGAAGAAATCGAGCCGGCCGAGCGCCGGAAATTCGTCGAGCATCAGCAGCAGCCGATGACGGCCGACCTTGGCCTGGAGATCCTCGGTCAGGCGGCGACCGACCTGATTGAGGATCAGGCGGATGAGCGGCTTGGTGCGGTTGATGTCGGACGGCGGGACGACGAGGTAGAGCGTGGTCGGATGCCTGGCCGTAACGATGTCGGTGATCCGCCAGTCGCAGCGGCGCGTCACTTCTGCCACGACGGGATCGCGATAGAGGCCGAGGAAGGACATGGCGGTCGACAGCACGCCCGATCGCTCGTTGTCGGATTTGTTGAGCAGCTCGCGCGCGGCGCTGGCGATGACGGGGTGCGGCCCGGCTTCACCGAGATGCGCGGTCTTCATCATCGCGGCGAGCGTCGACTCGATCGGCCGCTTCGGATCGGAGAGGAAGGCGGCGACGCCAGCGAGCGTCTTTTCCTCTTCAGCGTAAAGGACATGGAGGATCGCACCGACCAGCAGTGCGTGGCTGGTTTTTTCCCAATGGTTGCGCTTCTCGAGCGAGCCTTCGGGATCGACGAGGATGTCCGCGATGTTCTGGACGTCGCGCACCTCCCATTCGCCGCGGCGGACCTCCAGCAGCGGATTGTAGGCCGATGATTTCGGGTTGGTCGGATCGAACAGGAGCACGCGGCCATGTCGCGCGCGAAAGCCGGCGGTGAGTTGCCAGTTCTCGCCCTTGATGTCGTGGACGATCGCCGATCCAGGCCAGGTCAGCAGCGAGGGGACGACCAGGCCGACGCCCTTGCCTGAACGGGTCGGCGCGAAGCACAGCACATGCTCCGGTCCATCATGGCGAAGATAGTGACGGTCGTAGCGGCCGAGCACAACGCCATCGGGACCGAGAAGTCCCGCTGCCTTCACTTCCTCCGCCTCGGCCCAGCGAGCGGAGCCGTAGGTCTCGACCTTCTTGGCCTCGCGTGCGCGCCAGACCGACATGCCGATGGCGACGGCCACCGAGATGAATCCGCCTGACGCCGCGATCCACGCGCCCTCGATGAAGATCGACGGCGCATAGGCATCAAAGCCATACCACCACCAGAAGAAGGCGGGCGGCAAATAGAAGGGAAAGCCGAACAGCCGGAACCACGGCGTCCCAAGCTCCGGCTGGAAGGCGAGCCGCCAGGCCACCCATTCCGTCGCGCCCCAGGTCGTGACGAGCACGATAGCGGAGACGATCAGAATTTGGCCCCAGAGGATTTTCGTCGCGGACATGGCAATGGTCTTTCTGCGAGGGATCAGAGGCCGAGGCCCCGCTTGCGCCCGAAGCTCCAGTCGATGCCGCCGTCGCTACGGGCGACGCCGGAGACGTGGCGGCCGAGCTGCGTTTCGAGAGAGGGAGTCCAGGGCACGAGCTGGAAGCCGAGCCCGTCGTCGATCATGGCGAAGCGGCCGGAGGCGAGCGTGAAGCGCTGCCGATAGGAGCCGGCGACATATTCGCCGCTCGCGGCGCGGGTGAACGGCCGCCCGGTTTCCGCCGCGACCTTCTCGCCGAGCATCTCCAGCTCCCGGCGGCGTAGCGTGTCGATCAGGTTCCGGGTGAAGGTGATGCTCTGGCCATGCCGCTCGCCGAGGCCCTGATCGACCAGGTGTTCGGCGCGGCGTTCCATCGCCTGCCGCACCTCGGCGCCGAAACC
>NZ_JAYSAH010000064.1:0-7531 GCF_041916015.1 Sphingopyxis sp.
ATTGAGATTATGTTCGGTCGCCTGAAAGACTGGCGCCGCGTCGCAACCCGCTACGATCGGTGCCCGAAGGCCTTCTTCTCCGCCGTCGCCCTCGCTGCCACTGTCATCTTCTGGCTCTGATCAATGAGTCCTGACCCTAGCTTGATGGGATTTTGGATCATTCGACGCGAAGCCAGAGATGAAGCCAGAGAGGCGGCGGCGGAAGAGGCTCGAAAAATTGCGCAACTCTATTTTCGCAATCGGAACGGGAATGGAACAAAGGGGGGTGACAATGCCGCCAGCGATAGCCATATTGGCACGGCGCCGACGGCGCAGCCCACCTACGATCCGGCTTCCGTGAGCGTGGCGGGGGCAATTGAAGAGGGAGCGACAGATGGTGAGCATTAGCGCCGCTCTCGAAATCATCCGAGAGCATCAGCAATCCATCCCGGTTCAGACTGTCGGTATTGCAAACGCCCTTGGGATAAAGGTTTATAAGGTTCCGGGCTGGCCCGCCGACCTTTCGGGCATGGTCCGGAAAAACGTGGACAGCGAAGGCGGTTTCGATATCTTCGTGAATCAGGATCACCCGGAGGTGCGTCGTCGTTTTACGATTGCGCACGAGATTGGGCACGTCGTTTTGCATCCGCATCTGATAGGCGACGGCATTACCGATGACGCCCTGTTGCGATCGGGGCTTTCCAATGCTGTTGAAGCCCAGGCCAATCGCTTTGCTGCCGATATTCTGATGCCGCGCGATAAACTCAACGAGTGCATCGGGAAGGGGATCACCAGCGTTCGCGAGCTTGCTGCGCGCTTCAACGTGTCTGAGCAGTCCATGGCAATCCGATTGGGAGTTCCCCAATAACTCACAATATTGAGGCGTCGGGCGTCGGATTCACGGCGCTGACTCGACCCGTATCAGGGACTGGTCTGGATCGCTAAATCGGTGGCCTGATCCGAGCAAATTCCTCGATTCAAAGCTGAATTTTTCAGTCTTTTTGGAGAACATCATGAACTGGTTTGGCCGCAAGGCCGCGCAGGGTGCTGCGCGGCCCGCTTTGTCGCGTGTGTATGGGGCGTGGTCGGCGCCCGCGCCGCTTTCTTGGGAGGCGCAGGTGCGCGAGGGGTATCTTGCCAATGCGATCGTGCAGCGGGCGGTGCGGCTGGTGGCCGAGGCGGCGGGATCGGCGCCGGTGGCGGCGAGCGATCCGGCGCTTGCAGCGCTCGTCGGCGCGACGTCGGGCGGGCAAGGGCTGGTCGAGACGCTCGCGTCGCAGCTGCTGCTCCACGGCAATGGCTATGTGCAGATTTTGACCGATGGCGCGGGGGCGCCGGCGGAACTGTTCGCGCTGCGGCCCGAGCGGGTGACGGTCGAGGCCGATGCGCGCGGGTGGCCGGTGGCGTATCGGTACAAGGCGGGTGGGTCGGCGGCGGTGCTGCCGGCGGAGGATGGTGCGGGGCGCGTCGCGGTGGTGCATGTGAAGGCGCTGCATCCGCTCGACGATCATTATGGCGCGGGATGCCTCGGCGCCGCGTCGGGCGCGATCGCGGCGCATAATGCGGCGGCCAAATGGAACGCGGCGCTGCTCGACAATGCGGCGCGGCCGTCGGGGGCGCTGGTGCACGATCCGGGCGACAAGGGGATGCCGCTGTCGGCCGAGCAGGTCGACCGGCTGCGCGAGGAACTGGCAGAGAGCTTTGCGGGCGGGGCGAATGCGGGGCGGCCGTTGCTTCTGGAGGGCGGGCTCAGGTGGCAGGCGCTGTCGCTGTCGCCGGCGGAGATGGACTTTCTGGCGCTCAAGGATTCGAGCGCGCGCGAGATCGCGATGGCGTTCGGGGTGCCGCCGATGCTGCTCGGGCTGCCGGGGGATGCGACCTATGCCAATTATCGCGAGGCCAATCGCGCGCTGTGGCGGCTGACGGTGCTGCCCTTGTGCGCGAAGATATTGGGTGCGATTTCGCAAGGGCTGAGCGGTTGGTTCGACGGCGCCGAGCTGCGCGTCGATCTCGACCGGGTGCCGGCGCTGGCCGAGGACCGGATGGCGCTGTGGCGCGAGGTGTCGGCGGCCGATTGGCTGACGGCCGAGGAGAAGAAGGCGCTGTTGGGGGTGGGGTAGCGTTCGCAGGCAAAGGCCCACCCCCACCCAGCTTCGCCTGGGTAGCAAGCTGCCAAGGCTGCGCAACCCTCCCCCGTCCCAGGGGGAGGGATTTCTATGAGGATATCGACATGGATGAGGACGAAGCGCTGGCGCGGCTGATCGCGCTGGCGGGGACAGGCGTGGCCACGATAGGCGACGGCGCGGTGCTGCGCGCGCTGGTCGAGGAGGCGAGCGAGCTGGGGGCGCGGCGGGCGCTCGCGCGGCTCGGGCTCGCCGACGAAGCGGCGCGCGACGATGTGAGCGATTTGCGCCAGCTGCTCGGCGCCTGGCGCGACGCGAAGAAGAGCGTCTGGGCGGCGGTGGTCGACTGGGCGGTGCGCGGGATGCTGGCGCTGCTGGTGGTGGGCCTTGCGATGAAGCTGGGGCTGCCGGGGCTGCTCAAATGAGGACGGCGGCCGAGCGTGAAAATGGTTCACGCGGAGACGCGGAGACGCGGAGAGAAAAAAGGGAATCGAGCGACATCGTCGCTCCTCCTTCCTTTCTCCGCGCCTCCGCGTCTCCGCGTGATTCTCTTTCGATACGCTTCGCGGGCTATGTGTCGGTGTTCGACCGGATCGACCGCGGGGGCGATGTCGTGCGGGCGGGGGCGTTCGCGGCGAGTTTGCGCGCGGGGCGGACGGTGCCCTTGCTCTGGCAGCATCGGCCCGGCGCTGTGGTCGGCGTGATCGAGGCGCTGGCCGAGGACGCGCGGGGACTGCGCGTCGTGGCGCGGGTGACGCATCCGACGGCGGCGGGGCTCGTCGAACGGGGCGCGCTGACGGGATTGAGCTTTGGCTATCGGGTGCGGGCTTCGCGCGGGGAACGGCCGCGCGAGCTGCTGGCGCTCGACCTTGCCGAAGTCAGTCTGGTGGCGGCGCCGATGCAGCCGGCGGCGCGGGTGATCAAGGTGGTGAAGGAGTGACAAGCATGGACGATATGGAAATGAAGGCGGACGCGCTCGAGGGGGCGTTCGATGCGGTGCTGGCGGCGGAAGCTGTCGATGAGCTCAAGGCCTCGGTCGCGGCCTTGAAGGCGCAGGTCGATGCGCAGGCGGTGGCGGCGTCGCGGCTGCCGCTCGACGGGGCGAAGGCGGCGGCTGATCCGGCGCTGGGTGCCTTTGTCGAGCGCTATCTGCGGCGCGGGATCGATGCCGGAGTCGAGATGAAGAGCCTGTCGGGGGCGAGCGCCGGCGAGGGCGGCTATGCGGTGCCGCGCGAGATCGACGGGGCGATCGCGGCGACGCTGAAGGGGCTGTCGCCGATCCGCGGCATCGCGACGGTCGTGCAGACGGGGACGAGCGGCTATCGCAAGCTGGTCGCGACCGGATCGATGGGCGCGGGCTGGGTCGGCGAGACCGCGGCACGGCCCGAGACCGCGACGCGCAGCTTTGCCGAGATCGCGCCGCCGTCGGGCGAGCTTTACGCCAATCCGGCGGCAAGCCAGGCGATGCTCGACGATGCGATGTTCAACGTCGAGGACTGGCTGGCCGAGCAGCTCGGCCGCGAGTTTGCGGTCGCCGAGGGCAGCGCGTTCGTGAACGGCAACGGCACCAACCGGCCGAAGGGGTTCCTGACCTATACCGCGACGAACGAGATCGACAGCGTGCGGGCGTTCGGGTCGCTGCAGTACCTCGCGACGGGGACCGCGGGCGCCTTTCCGGCGGCGAACCCGCAGGACAAGCTCGTCGAGCTGGTCCATTCACTGAAGGCGCCGTACCGGCAGGGGGCATGCTGGGTGATGAATTCGGACACGCTGTCGCGCATCCGCAAGTTCAAGACCAGCGACGGCGCGTTCGTGTGGCAGCCGGGGATGGTCGAGGGGCAGGCGGCGACCTTGCTCGGCTATCCGGTCGTCGAGGCCGAGGACATGCCCGATGTCGGCGCGAACAGCCTGTCGATCGCCTTCGGCAATTTCGCCGCCGGCTATCTGATCGCCGATCGCGGCGAGACGCGCATCCTGCGCGATCCGTTCAGCAACAAGCCGTTCGTGCATTTCTATGCAACCAAGCGGGTGGGCGGCGCGATCATCGATTCGCAGGCGATCAAGCTGATGAAATTCGCCGCCAGCTAAGCAGCGCTGGCGCGCGAGGAGCGCCCGGTCCCTCCCCTTTCGGGGCCGGGCGCTACCCACCAATTTTCTTGTACAGGAAAGGATGGCCTTGCCATGCCGACCCCCTTTTTCGCCGATCTGGTGCGCGAGCTGGCGCAGGACGGCGGGACCGGGCCGCTGACGCCGACCGGCGCGGTGCCCGGCCATCGCCGCTTCGCGGGCGCCGTGCCCGCCGATACCGATTTTCACTATGCCGTCGCGGGCGTGGCGCAGCCCGCCCAGTGGGAGGTCGGGACCGGCCACCTCGATTCGGCCGGGCGGCTCGTCCGCGCGGCGGTCGCCGCATCGTCGAGCGGTGGCGCCCGGGTCGACTTCGCGCCCGGATTGAAGACGATCGCGCTGACCGTCGGCGCCGAATGGTTCGAAACGCAGGCGGCGTCGGTCGCGGCGATGGAGAGCGCCGGCGATGCGGTGGCGGAGCTGGCCGACGGGCTGGCGGGCAAGCAGCCGCTGTCGACCACGCATGCGGCGGCATCGACCGGCGCCGATGGCGATCTGGTCACGGTGCGGCGCGGTGCGGACTGGGTGAACATCCCGCTGTCCACGCTGGCTTATCGCGACGCCGGGGGACGGCTGCTCGCCGGGGCGCCGGTCGCGGGTGTCGACGGCAGCGCCGCCGAGCCCTCGGTCGCGTTCGCCGCCGATCCCGACACGGGGATGTTCCGCCCCGCCGCGAACGTGCTGGGGCTTGCGACGGGCGGTGTCGAGCGGGTGCGCGTCAACGCCAGCGGCCATGTCGGCATCGGCGTCGATCCGGCGAACAAGCTGGACGTCCAGACCAGCGCGGGGCGGTTCAGCGTTGCGAATGCAGGACCGGCTTCGGTCAAGATCTCCAGTTCGGGGACGATGCAATATGATACGGGCGCCGCGTCGGCGCACCAGTTCCTGAATAACGGCGTCGACAGCGTCGCGATCAGCAGCGCCGGCAATGTCGGCATCGGAACCACGACGCCCGAGAATTTCGGCGGCTACAAGGTTCTGCACATGACCGGGACGACGGGCGCGCAGATCACGCTGTACGGCGCATCGGACACGGTGCGGGGATTTCTCTATACGACCGCGAGCGGGATGACCGTCGGCACGTCGACGGCGCATATGCTGGCGTTCCGGTGCAACAATGTCGAGCGGGTGGTGCTGGAGACCGGGGGCACGCTGCGGCCGGCAGGGAACAATGCGCAGTCCTTCGGCTCTTCGACCAACCGCTGGCTCGAACTCTGGGCGTCGAAGCTGGTCACGCCTTCGGGCGTGGCGCTGGGGCTGCAGGCGGGCGCGGGCGGGCAGTGGAATATTTCCGCCTCGACGGGGGCCTTTTATCCATCGACCGACAATGCGCTTCCCGTCGGCGGCGCGGCGAACCGGGCGAGCACCGTCTATGCCGGAACCGGAACGATCAACACGTCCGACGCGCGCGAAAAGACATGGCGCGGGGCGCCGACGATGGCGGAGATGGCGGCGGCGCGGCGCATCGGCGGCGAACTGGGCTTTTACCAGTGGAACGGCGCCATCGCCGACAAGGGGACGGAGGGCGCGCGCCTGCATTTCGGGGCGCGCGCGCAGGCGGTGTGGGCGATCATGGCCGAGGAGGGGCTGATCGATCCGGCCGGCCCCGAAGCCGTGCCGACCAGCCGATATGCCTTTCTCTGCTGGGACGCATGGGAAGCGGAGGGGCAAGGCGCGGACGGCCCGGCGCGCGCGGCGGGCGATCGGTTCGGCATCCGCCCCGACCAGCTCGCGCTGTTCCTGATCGCGGCGCAGGAGGCGCGCCTCGCCGCGCTGGAGGCGGCGGCATGATCGACGGATCGGCGCTGGCATCGCGCGCGATCGGCGATGCGACGCGGCGCGACCTGGCGAGCGAATGGACCGGCCCCGAGCCGGCGGCACCGCAGACCCCCTTGCCCGTGCGGTGCGAAGCCGTCCGCCGCATGGTCGTCCGCAAACCCTGACGCAAAGGAACAGCCATGACGATGATGGTGAAGGACCCCGACACGCGCATCGATTTCGAGATCGACTGGGCGCTTGCCTATCCCGACGGGCAGGCGGTGGTCGCGAGCCTGTGGACGGTTGTGCCGGACGAGGAGGGCGGCTTGTCGGTCGCCGCTGCGGCATATGACCTGATGCAGGCGACCGCGACGCTGGCGGGGGGCGTTGCGGGGCACGTCTATCGGCTGACCAATCGCGTCACGCTGAGCGACGGGCAGATCGACGAACGGTCGGCGGTGGTGCGGGTGGAGGAAAGATGATGGCGACGAGCGTGGTGCCGGGCGACCTCCCGGTGAATCTGGACGAAGCGCGAAGCTGGCTGCGGCTCGGCGCGACGATCGACGATGCGGTCGTCGCGCAGCTCGTCCGGGCGGCAACGAACATCTGCGAGGCCTTTATCGGCCAGTGGCTGATCGTGCGGGCCGCCGAGGAGACGGTGCCGCTGGACGGCGGAACGATCCCGCTCGGCGCGCGGCCGGTGGTGGCGGTGGACGCGGTGACGCTGTTGCAGCCCGATGGCGGCGAGACGATGCTCGGCGACGGGGCGCCCGGCGATGCCGGCTATCGGGCGAGCATCGCGCGCGACGGCACGGCGTCGATCGCGATCCACGATCCCGGCGAGGCGGTGCGGGCGCGGATCGGCTATCGCGCGGGCATGGCGGCCGGGGCGAACGGGATTCCGGAGGCGATCCGTCAGGGCATCGTCCGCATGACGCAGCATCTGCACGAGGCGCGCGACGGTGGCGGCGCGGCGCCGCCCGCTGCGATCGCGGCGCTGTGGCAGCCGTGGCGGCGAATGACGCTGGGAGGACGGCGATGAGAGCGGCCGAAGCGGCGGTGCGCGCAAAGGCGATCTCCCTGCTGGCGGACGATGCCGGGTTGGCGGGGTGCATCCATGGCGTCTTCGACGGAACGCCGCCGCGCGCCAGCGCGCCCTATGTGGCCGTGGGCGTCGTCGAGGGAAGCGATTGGGGAACCAAGGACCGGGCGGGGCGCGAGGTGCGGCTGACGGTGGCGCTGCACGGCGTCGGCGACAGTCTGGACGACGGGGCCGCGGCGCGGGTCGAGGCGATCATCCCGGCGCTCCGCGGGGCGGCGGACGGCTGGACGATCGTGAGCGCGCGCGTGGTGCGGACGCGCTTCGGCTTCGTTCGCGACGGCGGATGGCGGCAGGATTATGTCGTGGGATGCCGGTGTCTGACCGGGTAGGGAGTGGCCGTCAACGACCGGGAGGGGACGCCAAAACCTAAGCTCCCGTTCGTGTCGAGCGAAGTCGAGACACGCGAATGCTGGCGCTTCCCAAGCGTGTCTCGACTTCGCTC
>NZ_JAYSAH010000065.1:0-3287 GCF_041916015.1 Sphingopyxis sp.
ATTTCGCCGCCTCCCGCGCCGCATCCGCCGCCGCGAAATGCGCGAGCTGGCCGGCCTTCGCCTTCGCGAACGCCGGCCGCCCCGTCACGCGCGCGACATAGGCCTCGGTCGCGGGCCGTTCGCCATGCGCGCGGAGCAGCTTCACGCGCAGCACATCGGCCATCAGCAGGTCGGCAACGGTAAAGCGCCCGCTCGCAAGCCACTCGCGTTCGCCCAATATCCGCTCGAGCTGCGCCAGCCGCATGTCCATCCACCCGGTCAGCATATTGTCCGCCTCGCCCGAGATCGTCAGGAACCACCAGGGCACCGTCACCATCTCGATCGAATTGAGCGCCGCGATCACCCATTCGATCACTTCGGCCTCTCCAGCCGGACCGCGCGGCATCAAAATCTCGCTTTTTCGCGCGAGGTGCAGCAGGCACGCCCCGCTCTCGAACATCCGCATATCGCCGTCGCTCAGGAACGGCACCTGCCCGAACGGCTGCTGCGCCAGATGGTTCGTCGCGCGATCGTCGAACGCCACGGTTCCAACCGCATAGGACAGCCCCGCCTCCTCGCACGCCCAGCGCAGCCGGAGGTCGCGCACGAAGCCGCGCGGCCCCTCGGGCACCCAGTCATAGGTCCAGATGGTAAGCTCGCTCATCCTCATCCTTTCCATGCGCGGTCGCCGGTTCATCGCACAGCCAGCCGCCACCGCCTAGCCTCGCAGCGACCAAGGGAGGATTCCATGCGCCACACCCTGCTTCTCGCCCTCGCTTTCGCCGCCGCCCCGGCTTTCGCCCAAAGCAATCCGCAGATCGACTATCCCGGCTTCGAGGCGCTCACCGCGAGCGTCGCCGCCGAGCGGGCCGCGCGCCTGATCGCGTTCGACGCCTTCAAGGCCGAGGCCGCGAAGCCCGGCACCCTGCTCCTCGACGCCCGCTCGAAGGACGCCTTCGCCCGCGGCCACATCAAGGGCGCGGTCAACCTGCCGCTCACCGATTTCACCGCGGAGAGCCTCGCCGCGGCGATCGGTGCCGATCCGAACCGCCCCATCCTCATCTATTGCAACAATAATTTCTCGAACCACATCAGCCCCGTCCCCTTGAAGCGCGCGCCGCTCGCGCTCAACATCCAGACCTTCATCAATCTCGTCGGCTATGGCTATCCCAACGTCCGCGAACTCGCCGACGTCGTCGATTTCACCGATCCGAAGGTCGAATGGGTTAAAAACTAACCTCGTCATTCCCGCGAAAGCGGGAACCCAGCGAGCCGACGCTGCCACCGGGTTCCCGCTTTCGCGGGAATGACGGAGGGGGGAGCGACGCAATTTTCACATTCCCCTCTTGCGCCCGGCGACATTTTGAACCAATAGCCTGCCCATGCGCGGCAACGCCCTTCTTCTTCTGCGACTTACACGCCCTTGGGCGTGACACTGGCTGCGCGCTAGTCGCGGCCACCCGCTCAAGGGTCCGACCGACAAGCCAACGCAACCACCAGAAGAAGTTCAAATCCCATGACCATGCTCCGCGACCCCTCGGTCAAGTACAGCGCCTTCCCGCAGGTTCCCCTGACGAACCGCGAATGGCCCGGCCGCGTCACCACCCAGGCGCCGATCTGGCTCTCCACCGACATGCGCGACGGCAACCAGTCGCTGATCGACCCGATGGACGCCGAGAAAAAGGCCCGCTTCTTCGACCTGCTCGTCAAATGCGGGTTCAAGGAGATCGAGGTCGGCTTTCCCAGCGCGGGCGCGACCGAATTCGACTTCATCTCGGGCCTCGTCAAGAACGGCCGCATCCCGGAGGGCGTCACGCCGCAGGTGCTGACGCAAAGCCGCGCCGACCTCATCCGCACCAGCTTCGACAGCCTCGAAGGCGCGAAGACCGCGATCGTCCACGTCTATAACGCGGTCAGCCCCGCGTGGCGCAAGATCGTCTTCGGCATGGACATGGACGACATCAAGCAAATCGCAATCGAGGGCGCGAAGCAGCTCCGCGACAATGCCGCGCGCCTGCCCGGCACCGACTGGCGCTTCGAATACAGCCCCGAAACCTTCTCGACCGCCGAGCTCGATTTCAGCCTCGCCTGCTGCGAAGCGGTGATGGACATCCTGCAACCCACCACCGACAAGCCGATCATCCTCAACCTCCCCGCGACGGTCGAGGCGTCGACGGCGAACATCTACGCCGACCAGATCGAATATTTCTGCAAGAATCTGCCGAACCGCGACCGCGCGATCATATCCTTGCACACGCACAACGACCGCGGCACCGGCGTCGCGGCGGCTGAACTCGGCCTGCTCGCGGGCGCCGACCGCGTCGAGGGCTGCCTGTTCGGCAATGGCGAGCGTACCGGCAACACCTGCCTCGTCACCGTCGCGCTCAACATGTACACGCAGGGCGTCGACCCCGAACTCGACTTCTCGAACATCGACGAGGTCATCCAGACGGTCGAATATTGCAACAACCTGCCCGTCCACCCGCGCCACCCCTATGGCGGCGAGCTCGTCTACACCGCTTTCTCGGGCAGCCATCAGGACGCGATCAAAAAGGGCTTCGCCGCGCGCGAGCGCCAGAATGACGAGCGCTGGGAAGTCCCCTATCTCCCCATCGACCCCGCCGATTTGGGCCGCAGCTACGAAGCGGTGATCCGCGTCAACAGCCAGTCGGGCAAGGGCGGCGTCGCCTGGGTGCTCGAACAGGACAAGGGCCTGAAACTGCCCAAGAAGATGCAGGCGAGCTTCAGCCACGTCGTCCAGGCCGTCGCCGACGAGACGAGCCGCGAGCTCGGCGCCGACGACATCTGGCAGGCGTTCGAGCGCACCTATCTCGCCGAGGGCGGCAAGCGCTTCCAGCTCGTCGACTGGGCGGAGACGCATAGCGGCGCCGACCGCATCTTCGCCGGCAAGCTCACCATCGACGGCACCGAACGCAGTGTCAGCGGCCGCGGCAACGGCCTGATGAGCAGCGTCATCGCGGCGCTCAGCGAAAGCGGTGGCCCGGTGATGGACATCGTCGACTATAGCGAGCACGCGATCGGCCAGGGCAGCAATGTGCAGGCCGCGGCCTATGTCGAATGCCGCACCGCGGACGGGAAGAGCCTGTTCGGCTGCGGCCTCGACACCGACGTCGCGACCGCCAGCGTGCGGGCGATTTTGTCGGCGGCGAACGGGGCATAACCAATCTTCCCTGTGGCGCAGCCATGGGGCGCGGCGGGATGTCGGCTATGGGGTGGATTCCAGACCGTCCTCTATTTCCGTTCGTGTCGAGCGAAGTCGAGACACGCGAAGGCTGGCGCTTCCCAAG
>NZ_JAYSAH010000066.1:0-11055 GCF_041916015.1 Sphingopyxis sp.
CGGCCATGGCTCTTTGGAAAATAGGGCTGGAGACGCGCCATCTGCTCGTCCGTCAGCCAGAATAAATCGCTCAAATTCAGGCTCCTTCGTGGTCGCCTGAATCATAATCGCTACCGCAAATCAATGGGTCCTGACCCTAAGCCTGATCAATTCACGTTGAGCGAATTGACAGCCGCGACTTCTTGGACTGTCAACCAGTCTTAGCCGGCTTTGCACGTCCGCAGGCGGGCGCGCCGGACACAACGTCGATCGATTTGTTCGGGCGCAAGCTCTTGTTTGGCGGAAGGTCCGCTTTAATAACTGAGTCACTAAAGAGCTGCCAGTCCGCTCCCGGCCAAGTATACCCTAATTTTCAATTCTGTAGCTGCAAATCTTCGCGGAGAGACTCTGACAAAATCCGCACTCATTCATCTGCGCCAGCCCGCTACCGGAGACAGTTTAGAGCCCGAAGGCGCGCGCAATTGCCCCGATTTGCGGTCAAAACTGTATATTTTCTGATTCGGTGAATACGGATGGAGGCCCGAGCCGGAATCGAACCGGCGTATACGGATTTGCAGTCCGCTGCGTCACCACTCCGCCATCGGGCCTCAGGCGCAGATTTGCGTGGAGAGAGCGCCACTAGCGATTTCGCTTCGCACTGGCAATGCGCTTGTTTCGCAATTTTGTCGCGCCGCACCGGCTCGCTCCCGCCCGTCGATCGCAAAGCGGGCTTGGCGGCCCCTCGGTTGCCCGCTATGCGCGGCGCGGTGAGTTCATATGGCTGTATTACTATTGCAATACAGCCCGGCTTCGGCTAGGACAGCTCGCAAAGCTTTAAATTCCAGGGAATCGGAAACGAAACGATGGCGACGAAATTGAGCGAGATTGGGGCGGCCGGGATGCGTGCGGCGATGATCGACAGCCAGCTTCGGACGAACGACGTCATCGACCCTGCGGTGATCGGCGCGATGGGCGGGACGCCGCGCGAGGCGCATGTGCCCGCGATGCTGGCGAGCGTCGCCTATATGGACCGCGCGATCGACCTCGGCGGCGGCCGCGCGCTCAATCCGCCGCTCGTCACCGGGCGCCTGCTCGTCGCCGCGGAGATCCGCCCCGGCATGCGCGTGCTGCTGGTCGGCGCCGCGACGGGCTATACCGCCGCGCTGCTCGCCGAACTCGGCGCCGAGGTCCATGCGGTCGAGGAACAGGCCGACCTGCTCGCCGCCGCGCGCGCGGCGACGGCGAGCAGGGCCGTCCACTGGATCGAAGGTCCGCTTACCGCGGGCGCCCCGAAGGCAGCGCCGTTCGACCGCATCGTCATCGACGGCGCGATCGAGACGCTGCCCGATGCGCTCGCCGCGCAGCTCGCCGAAGGCGGCCGCCTCGTCGCCGCATGGCGCGAGGGCAATGTCACCCGCCTCGTTCAGGGCGTGAAGGCGGGCGGCACGATCGCGATTCGCGCCTTCGCCGACATGGACGTCGCGCCGCTTCCCGGCTTCGGCGCGTCCAAGGGCTTCCAATTCTAGAGCCGCAGGCTCCGGTCCGGCGTCTTCCTCCCCGTTTCAGGCTGAACATCACGATGCACGATAGAAAATATATCGCGACCGCTCGCCGCACGCGCTGGCTCGCCGGACTGGCGCTGGGGGCGCTGGCCGCCGCGGCGCCGGCGCAGGCCGAAACGCTGCAGGGCGCGCTTGCCAAAGCCTATGAGAACAACCCCACGCTCACCGGCGCGCGCGCCGGGCAGCGCGCGAACGACGAGAATGTGCCGATCCAGAAGGCGCGCGGCCTTCCTTCGGCCGGTGTGCAGGGCGACTATACCGAAAATCTGGTGAAGCCCGGCAACAGCTTCTCCTCGCCGACGCGCCTGATCACCGCCGGCGGCCAGCTGTCGGTGCCGATCTATCAGGGCGGCGCGGTGCGCAATGCGGTGAAGGCCGCCAAATATCGCGTCGAGGCCGGACAGGCCGATCTCCGCGCAACCGAGGCGAGCATATTCTCGCAGACCGTCGGCGCCTATATGGACGTGATCCGCGACATTGCGATCGTCCAGCTCAACCAGAAGAATGTCTCGGTCCTCAAGACCAATTTGCAGGCGACGAGCGACCGGTTCGAAATCGGCGACCTGACGCGCACCGACGTCGCCCAGTCGCAGGCGCGCCTGGCACTCGCCGAAGGCGACCTTCGGACAGCCGAAGCCAATCTGATCGCGAGCCGCGAGAGTTACATCAAGCTCGTCGGCGAGGCGCCGGTCGATCTGCAGCCGCCGCCGGCGCTGCCGAACCTCCCCGCTTCGGCCGAGGATGCGGTCGCGATCGCGCTCGACCAGAATCCCGACATCGATGCCGCGAACCAGCGCCTCAACGCCTCGCGCGCCGACATCGGGGTCGCCCGCGCGACCCGGATGCCCAAGCTCGATGGCACGGTGAGCGGCAGCTACACCAATTTCCTCGATTCGCTGGCGAGCGGCGTCCCCGGCGTCGCCGTGGCCCAGACGCAGAAGAGCGCCGCCGCGGGCGTAACGCTGACGGTGCCGATCTTTCAGGGCGGCGGTCCTTCGGCGCGCGTGCGTCAGGCGCAGGCGCAGACGAGCCAGGCGATCGAAAATTATGTCGCGGTCGAACGCGACGTGATCGCGCAGACGCGCGGCGCCTATGCCGCGTGGCAGGCGAACGAGCGGATCATCGCCGCGACCGAGCAGGCGGTCGGCGCCAACGGCCTGTCGCTCGAGGGCGTGCGCGCCGAGAACAGCGTCGGCACGCGCTCGATCCTCGATATCCTGAACGCCGAGCAGGAATATCTGAACGCCGAGGTCCAGCTCGTCTCGGCGCGCCGCAATTCCTATGTCGCCGCCTTCTCGGTGCTCGCCGCCATGGGCAAGGCCGAGGCGCGCGATCTGGGGATCGACAGCGGCGGCACACTTTATGATCCCGAGGTCAATTACCGCCGCGTCAAGGGCCAGATCTGGGACTGGGCCGACGATCCGAAGCCGCAGCAGGTCGCGACCGATACCAAGGCCGTCCCCGCCGCCGACGCGAGCGTTCCCCCGTCCGTCGATACCGCCCTGCCCCGGTAGGCGACAATAAGGCTTGGCAAAGCCTGCCTCGCGCCGGTAGGATGATGGTTAACCGCCCGTTACGGGCGATCGTCCGCTTCGTGGCGTTTCGTGGGGCTTTAGGGGGCTGTTATGGGCGATTTGTCGCGTGAGCCGTCGATGGAAGATATCTTGTCGTCGATTCGGCGCGTGATCGCGCGCGACGAAGCACCCGGGGTCCGCACGCCGCGCGCCACAGCAGCGAACGAGGACATCCTCGACCTTCACGATGAAGAAGAAGGCACCGATCCCGCGCCCGAGGCCCCGACCGAGGACGAACTGGTCTCGGCCGCGAGCGCCGACGCCGCGCGCCAGTCGCTCGAGGCGCTGACCGCCGCGGTATCGCCTGCCGCCCCCGCAGCGCCCACGCCGCATGCCGGCGGCCGGACGATGGAGGAGGTGGTCCTCGAGGCGCTCCGCCCGATGCTCAAGGACTGGCTCGACGCCAACCTGCCCGGCATGGTCGAGGCGATGGTCGCGAAGGAAATCAGCCGGATTACGGGGAAGAAATTCTAAACTCCCGTTCCTCCCCGGCGCGAAACGGTAGCGGATCCGGAACACAGCCATTTTTGGTGCGTCCCCGCGAAGGCGGGGACCCATCTCCGGTCGGTTCAACATGGCACGAGCAGGAGATGGGCTCCCGCCTTCGCGGGAGCACATGGACTTTCAATCGAAGCGATGATGCTCTACCCCGCCCAATCTTCCAGCAGATAGCGCGCGATCGCCAGCGGCGGCGGCGCCATGAAGCTCGCCCCCATCTCGCCGGCCAGCGCCGCCACCACCTCGGCGCGGTCGACCCACATCGCGGCTTCGAGCTCGGTCGTATCGAGCGTCAGCGCCGGGTCGCGCGCGACCGCGCGGCAGCCGATCATCAGCGACGAAGGAAAGGGCCAGGGCTGGCTCGCCACATAGCTGACGTCCGACACCTGGATACCCGCCTCTTCAAAAAGCTCGCGCGCGACCGCCTCCTCAAGCGATTCGCCGGGCTCGACGAACCCCGCGAGCGCCGAGAAGAAGCCCGGCGGAAAGCCCGGCTGACGCCCGACGAGCACCCGCCCCTCATATTCGGCGAGCATGATCACGACCGGATCGACGCGCGGAAAATGTTCGGCGCCACACGATCCGCAAGTGCGGCCCCAGCCGCCGCGGAACATCGCCGTTCCCTGCCCGCACACCGCACAAAACCCGTGCCGCGCGTGCCAGTCGACGAGGCTGCGCGCGCCGCCATAGAGCGCCGCCTCCTCGGGCGACAGCAGCGGCAGCAGCCGCATCACGGTGCGCGAGCGCGCGTCGATCCGCGCCCCCGGCGCAGGCCCGCGCACGAAACGCGGCGCGCCGGCGTCATCGATCCCGAGCAAGAGCAGCGGCCGATCGTCGGCGGGGTCGAGCGGCTCCCAGATCAGCCCGCCACGCTCGCCGGGCACCGGGTCGATCCCGTCCATCGCGAGGCAGGTCGCGCGCGGATCGCGCGTCGCCGCGGCGAACGCCTCGGCATCGGTGCGAAGCGGGTCGGCGCGGTCGAGCCGCGCGCCCGTAAATCCCAATGGCAAAGGCATCAGGCCATCACATCCTTGTAGAAGGCCTTGCCGAAATCGCGCTGGAAGGGCAGCGCCTCGGCGGGCATATATTGGGTATAGCCGCCGACGCGGTAGCCGCGCCTGCGGTCGACGAAGCCGATCGTCCCCGCCGCGCCGCCCCAGCCATAGACGCCCTCGCCCGTCGGCGACGCGGCGAGCGACACGCGCCCGCCGGCACCGAACCCTTCGCCCTCGACGAAGCTGTCCTTCGTCGTCGCGCCTTCGGGCAGCAGGTTCGACATCGCGAGCCGCGCGGTTTCGGGTTTCAGGATGCGGACGCCGCCGGTCTCGCCCTCGCCGAGCAGCATCGCGAGGAAGCGGTCATAGTCGCGCGCACTCGCCACCAGCCCGCCGCCGCCATAGGGGATCGGCGGTTTGTCGAGATAGATCGAACTCGTCGCCGGATCGATCGGCAGCAGCGCGCCGCCGAACGGCGCATAGTTGGTCGAAAGACGCCCGACATCGGCGGCCGCGACCTGAAAGCCCGTGCTCTTCATGCCCAGCGGATCGAAGATGCACGCCTTCAGGAAGGCATCGAAAGGCTGCCCCGACGCCACCTCGATCACGCGGCCCATCAGGTCGAGCCCGACCGAATAGCTCCACCGGGTGCCGGGCTCATAGACGAGCGGCAGCCTGGCGAGCCGGTCGGCGAATTCGGCGAGGCTCGGCGCCGCGCTGCTCTGGGGCAGGCCGGGGATCGGCAGGCGGCTGACCTGCCCGCCGAGGATGCCCGCCGCATTATAGGCATCCTTGATCGGCCCCTTCTGGATGATGTTGTAGCCGAGCCCCGCGGTGTGGGTAAGCAGGTGGCGCACGGTGATCAGCGTCTTCGCATCGCGCACGTCGGTCAGCGATCCGTCGGGGGTGTTCTGCACCTTCATCTTCGCGAAGGCGGGCAAGATATCGGCGATCGGCTGGTCGAGCTTCAGTCTGCCTTCCTCGATCAGGATCATCGCCGCCATGCCGGTGATCGGCTTGGTCATCGAATAGAGCCGCCAGATCGTGTCGCCATCGACCGCCTTCGCCGAATCCATCGCCTGCGTTCCCGCGCCGAAGACGTCGAGCGCGCCCTGCGCCTTGCCGATCGCGGCGAGGGTTCCCGCCAGTTCGCGGCGATCGACGAAGCCCCTGATGAACGCATCGGTCGCGGGATAGAGCGCCGCGCCGTCGGCTTTCCACGCGAACGCGGCACCGGGAAGCAGCGCGCCCGCACCGCCAAGCGCCAGGCCGCCCAGCAAAGTCCGGCGCGAAACCATCATGTTCATAAGGCCCTCTCCAGCATCTTGTCGGTCAGCTTGCGATAGAGCGTCGGCAATCCGGCCGCGTCAAGCGCCGAAAGCGGCCACCATTCGCCTTCCCCTGCGGCATGCGCGCTTTCCCGCGCGACGAGCGTCAGCCGCAGGTCGAAATGGGTGAAGCCATGATCGACACGGACGATCCCGGACTCGGGCGGCGGCGCGTCGGTCCACTCGCCGCCGGGCAGCGCGCGCATCCCGCCGAGCATCCCCTTGCCCGGGCGGCGGACGAGCCAGATCGCGCCGCCCTCCTCGATCCACCAGGCGAGGCCATAGCGCTGCGGCTTCGCCTTCTTCGGCGGCTTGACCGGCAGCCGCTCGATGTCGGGGCGTCCGCGCGCGCGGCAGTCGGCCATCACCGGGCAGATGGCGCAGGCGGGGCCACGCGGCGTGCAGATGGTCGCGCCGAGGTCCATCAGCGCCTGTGCGAAATCGCCGGGACGTTCCGCCGGAACAAGAGGAGCGAGCGCGGCCTTGATCTCGCGCTTCGCGGCGGGCAGCGGCGTCTCGATCAGCCGTTGCCGCGCGATCACGCGCTCGATATTGGCATCGACGACAACCGCCGGCTCGCCGAACGCGAGCGCCGCGACCGCGGCGGCGGTATAGTCCCCGACCCCCGGCAAGGCGCGCAGCCCTTCCTCGGTGCCGGGAAAGACGCCGCCATGATCGCGCACCACCGCACGCGCGCAGGCGAGCAGGTTGCGCGCCCGCGCATAATAGCCGAGCCCCGCCCACGCCGCCATCACATCGGCATCGTCCGCCGCCGCGAGATCGGCCACGGTCGGCCAGCGCTCGACGAAGCGCGTGAAATAGCCCGCAACCGCGGCAACCGTCGTCTGCTGCAGCATGATCTCGGCCATCCAGACGCGAAAGGGATCGGGCACCGCGTCGCTTCCCGGCGGATAGCGCCACGGCAGATCGCGCGCCGAACGGTCGTACCAGCCGAGCAGGCGTGCGGCGAAATTCGGGGAACTCTGGACGCTCACCCCCCGCCTATGGCATGGCGGCGGCGATGGCGAAAGCGGACACTCCCGAAGGCGGCCCGAAAGGCGGCGCCAAGAAGAAGGCGGCCAAAAAGCCGCCCGTCCGCACCTACGAACGCCCGCGCGGCGGCGAAGCGCGCTCGATCGCCGATCTCGTCCCCGAAATCGGCCGCACCGCTTTCCGCAAATTCGGCTTCGTCCAGTCGTCGGTGGTCAGCCGCTGGCGCGAGATCGTCGGCGACCGGCTCGCCGACGTCACCCAGCCCGCGATGATCCGCTTTCCCGCCGGGCAGAAAGCGGGCGGCACGCTGCACCTGACGATCAGCGGCGCCCACGCCCCGATGCTCCAGCATGTCGCGCCCGACATCATCGCCGCGGTCAATCGCTTCTTCGGCTATGCCGCGATCGCCACCGTGCGCATGACGCACGGCCAGGTCGTCCCCGCCGCCCCCGTTCAGCCGCCGGCAATGCTGAAACCCGTACCCGCCGAACTGGGGGACAGCCTGCGCGACATCGGCGACCCGGAACTGCGCACCGTGCTCGAACGCATGGCCGCGGGGCTGGCGTCGGCGCCGAAACTCCCCAAGATCAGCTGAGAGAAAGACGGTCCCTTATGCCCGTTCGCGTCCCGCCCCCTTTCCCCCGCACCGCGCTCCGCCGCACCGCCATCGCCGCGCTCGCCGGCAGCGCACTGGCGTTGCTCGCCGCCGCGACGCCGGCAAAGCCGGTGCGCTGGTCGTCGAACGTCAGCATCACCTCGGTCGGCGCGCATCTGGTGGGCAATCCGAAAGCGAAGGTGAGGGTCGTCGAATATTTCAGCTATACCTGCAGCCATTGCGCCGACTTCGCGAAGCTCGGCTCGCTCCCGCTCAAGACGCAATATATCGACAAGGGGCTCGTCCTCTTCGAATATCGCAATCTGGTGCGCGACCCCGTTGATATGACCGCCGCGTTGCTCGCACGCTGCGGCCCGGTCAGCGCCTTCGCCGGCAACCACGACGCGATCTTCGCCGCGCAGCCGGTGTGGCTGACCAAGGTCGTGAAAGCGACCGACGCGCAGAAGGCGAGCTGGTTCCAAGGCGACACCGGCGCCCGCGCACGCAAGATCGCCGCCGACACCGGCCTCACCGCGCTGATGCAGACGCGCGGCTATTCGCTGGCGCAGGTCAACGCCTGCCTCGACAGCGAGGTCGCGCAGGCCGAAGTCACCGGAATGACCAATATCGGCCTGTCGGCCGATCATGTCCGCGGCACCCCAACCTTCTTCGTCAACGGCCGCGACGCCGAAGTCACCGTCTGGTCCGCGCTGAAAACGAAACTCGACGCCGCGCTCAAGGCCCCCTAAAAGCGCGCCCACGCAATCTCCTTTGCCCATTTCTCCGGAGCAGACCCGATATGATCAACTCCCCCCTGCGCACCCTCCTTCTCGCCTCGCTCGGCGCGATCGCGCTCGCCGGCTGCGGCGAGAGCAAGACCGACCAGACCAAGGAACAGGACGTCATCGCCAAGGTCGCGGCGCCCGCCGGCAAGAGCTGGTCGCAGACGGTCAGCAAGAATGCCGATGGCGGCTATGTGATGGGTAACCCCGATGCGCCGATCAAGATCATCGAGTTCGCTTCGCTGACCTGTTCGCACTGCGCGGCCTTCTCGACCGAAAGCCACGAGGAGCTTCGGCGCGACTTCATCGACACCGGCCGCGTCAGTCTGGAAGTCCGCAATTTCATCCGCGACCCGCTCGACGCCACCGCCGCCGCGATTGTCCGCTGCGCCCCGGTCGACCGCTATTTCCCGCTGCAGGACAATGTCTTCGCCTCGCAGGAGGAACTGTTCGCGGGCGTGAAGGGCAATGAAGCCGCCGCCGAGGCCGCGATGAAGCTGGCGCCCGCGCAGCGCTTCCCCGCCTTCGCCAAGGCGCTGAAGCTCGACACCTTCTTCCAGTCGCGCGGCGTGACCGGCGAACAGATCAACGCCTGCCTCGGCAATGTCGACAATATCACCAAGCTCGAGGCGGGCACCAATGCCGCGGCGGAGAAATATCAGATCCAGGGCACCCCGACCTTCGTCATCAACGGGCAGGTCGCCGAAGGCGTCGCCGCCTGGGGGCCGCTCCGCGACCGCCTGCGCACGATGGGCGCGCGCTGACGTCTAATCTCTGCGCCCTCCCCTTCAGTGGAGGGGCTTAAGTCCTTGCGACTCCCCCTGCCCCGCGTCATGACGGTGGCAGGGGGAAATGTGACACCAAGGTTGCACCAGCTCCGATTCGCCAGACTGTGCGAGGTGCTCTCGTGCAGATAAAGCGGCTGCGCCTCACCGGTTTCAAATCCTTCGTCGAACCCACCGAACTCCGCATCGAACCCGGGCTGACCGGCGTTGTCGGCCCCAATGGCTGCGGCAAATCGAACCTGCTCGAGGCGATCCGCTGGGTGATGGGCGAATCCTCGCCCAAATCGATGCGCGGCGGCGGGATGGAGGATGTCATCTTCGCGGGCACGTCGCAGCGCCCGCCGCGCGACTTCGCCGAGGTCGCGATCCATTGCGACACCGAAGGCGGCGTGGTCGCGGGCCTCTCCGAGGCCAGCGAAGGCCATGAACTCGAAATCATTCGCCGCATCGAGCGCGGCGCGGGGTCGGCCTATCGCGCCAATGGCCGCGACGTGCGCGCGAAGGACGTCGCGCTGATCTTCGCCGATGCCGCGACCGGCGCGCACAGCCCCGCGCTCGTCAGCCAGGGCAAGATCGCCAACGTCATCGCCGCCAAACCGACCGACCGCCGCGCGATGCTCGAAGAGGCGGCGGGGATCGCCGGGCTGCACGTGCGCCGCAAGGACGCCGAGCAGAAGCTGCGCGCGACCGAGACGAACCTCACCCGCCTTTCCGAAATCGTCGCCGACATGGAGGTGCGCGCGAACGCGCTCCGCCGGCAGGCGCGCGCGGCGGAGAAATACAAGAAGCTCTCGGACGATATCCGCATCGCCGAGGGCCGGCTGATCTACGCGCGCTGGCGCGATGCCGCCGCCGTCGCCGATCAGGCGCGGCGCGACGCCGATGCCGCCGAAGCCGCGGTGAAGACCGCACAGGCCGAACTCGAAACCGTCTCGGCGGCGCAGGTCGAGGTCGCGACCCGCGTCGGCACCGCACGCGCCGAAGCGCAGGGACAGCGCGACGCGCTCGCCGAGGCGACCGCGACGCTCGTCCGCCTGCAGGGCGAGGAACGCGCCGCGCGCCAGCGGCTCGAGGATCTGGCGGCGCAGCAGGCGCGCCTCGCCGACGACCGGATGCGCGAAGGCGAACTCGCGCGCGATGCCCATGCCGCCCTGACCGGCCTCGACGCCGAGGGCAAGACGCTGGCGCAGGCCATCGCCGCGCATGACGCGAGCAAGGCCGCGCTCGTCGAGGCCAATCAGTCGGCTCAGGCGCGCCTCCGCGATGCCGAGGTCGCCCTCGCACAGGCCCGCGCCAAGGCCGCGAGCGAAGCCGCCGACCGCCGCATCGCGGTCTCGGCGCGCGACACCGCCGAAGCCGCGGTGCACCGCATCGCGAACGACAGGGCGCGCGTCGATGCCGAAATCGCCGCGCTCGGCGACAGCGCCGCGCTCGCCGCGACGCAGGCCGAAAGCGCCAAGGCAGCGGAAGAGGCCGAAGCCGCGATCGCCAAAGCCGAAGCGGCGCTGGAGGAGGCCGAGACCGGCCGTGAGGCGACCGCCTCCGATCTTGTAACCATCGAAGCCGGACTCGCCGAAGCCCGCGCCGCGCTCGCCGCGCTCGACGGCGAAGCATCGACGCTCGAACGCGCTCTCGCGGCAGCGCAAAGCGGCGACGACCGCATCCTCGACCGGCTTCGCGTCACCCCCGGCCATGAAGCCGCGCTCGCCGCCGCTCTGGGCGACGATCTCGACGCCGGCACCGACGCGGACGCCGCCCGAAGCTGGGGCGGCGCCGACACGGGAGCGAACGACCCCGCGCTGCCCGCGGGCACCCGATCGCTCGCCGATTTCGTGACGGCCCCCGCCGCGCTCGCGCGCCGCCTTGCGCAGGTCGCCGTGGCCGCAACCGACGACGGCCAACCGCTCGCAGCCGGCCAGCGCCTCGTCACCACCGATGGCGTGATGCGCCGCTGGGACGGCTTC
>NZ_JAYSAH010000067.1:0-13831 GCF_041916015.1 Sphingopyxis sp.
CGAGCGAAGTCGAGACACGCATGGGAAGCGCCAGCCTTCGCGTGTCTCGACTTCGCTCGACACGAACGGAAATAGGAGACGGTCTGGAATCCACCCCAATGCCGACATTTCGACCGCGCACGAAAAAGGGCGGCATCGCGCCGCCCCCTCGTTTCACACTGACAGGATCGCCTATTCCGCTCGCGTCGGCACGCCGTCCATCAACTGGTGAAGCTCGCCCGCTTCCCACATTTCCATCATGATGTCCGATCCGCCGATGAACTCGCCCTTCACATAGAGCTGGGGGATCGTCGGCCAGTCCGAAAATTCCTTGATGCCCTGACGGATTTCCATGTCCTGCAGCACGTCGACCGTATCATATTCGATACCCAGCCGGTCGAGCATCGCGATCGCGCGCGAGGAAAAGCCGCACTGGGGAAAGAGCGGGGTGCCCTTCATGAACAGCAGCACGGGGTGATCGGCGACCAGCTTGGAGATGCGGTCGTGAGTTGCGGGGTCGCTCATGTCAAAGTCTCCGGTGGCGCGTCGCGCCGAAAAAGTTTCGCGTCTCGCCCCTATGAAGGAACGGCGGTCGTCAATTGCAAGGCATGAAGTTCGCCGCCCATGCGTCCGCCGAGCGCCGCATAGACCGCCTTGTGCTGTGCGACACGGGTCAGGCCGCGAAAGGATTCGCTGACGACATGCGCCGCATAATGGTCGTTGTCGCCCGCCAGATCGGTGATCGTGACGGCGGCATCGGGAAACGCGGCCGCGATCATCGCCTTCAGATCTTCCTCGCGCATCGCCATCGGAAGGGCCCTCAGTTCTGGCTGTCCATGAACTGGCGGCGCGCCTCGGCGGTCTTTTCGTTCAGCACCGCGCGAATCTCGGCATCGCTGATCTCGACCTGCGCCGCGGTGAGGTCGCCCGCGAGCTTGCGGATGACGTCCTCGTCGCCCGCTTCCTCGAAATCGGCCTGCACGACCGCCTTGGCATAGGCGTCGGTTTCTTCGGGAGTCAGCCCCATGCGCTCGGCCGCCCATTCGCCGACGAGCCGGTTGCGGCGGGCGGTGACACGGAACTGCACTTCCTGGTCGCGGGCGAATTTCGTTTCAAAGGCCCGTTCACGATCGTCGAATGCGCTCATCTTGTCCTCGCTGGGTGAAAGTATCGACCCCAGATAGGTGGCTCCGCCCATGCGCGCAAGGCAGCTGTGCGGCAGATCACTTCCCTTTTGCAGACGAAGGGTTTAGGGTTCGCGGCGACGGGAATGGGTCGTACCGCAGCGTGAAGACTGCGCCATGCCCCCGACATCGCAGGCATGGCGCGTCGAAGCTCGTCCTTGGGGGATTGATGATGACCGTTCGACGTCGATTTTTCGTGCCGATTCTGGCCGCGCTCGCGGCCAGCGCGGCACCCCCTGCCGCTGCCCAGCCAGGCGACCCGACGCTGCGCGACAGCTTCTCGATCGGCGATCAGGGCGGCGCGCTCTGCGAAGTGCAGGCGACGATCCGCGATTCGGTGATCAAGGGCATGTTCGACCGCGCCTGGGTGATCGTCTGCCGCGACGCCAGCCAGCCGGTGGGCTATGTCCGCATGCTCCGCGCAAGCGCCGCCGTCGCGCGCGCGCGGATCGAGGCGGGGCGCGCCGGCGCGGTGACCTGCGTCGATGGCGACACCTGCACCGTCAAGAACAGCAACATCGGCTGGACGACGCGGATCGAGACCGACGGCAACACCGCGTTCGCGGTCGAGGGCTTCACCGCCTATGGCGATGCGCTGAATATTGCGCTCGAATCGATCCGCCAGAAAAAGCTCGTGCCCGGCCAGATCAAGGTCGCGACGACCTCGGTCGGCGGCGGCGACGGTTTCGCGCGGACGCTTGCCGGAACGATCGACATCGACAAGGCGCTGGCCGAGGGATACCGCCGCAACCACAGCGGCGATTATGCGGAGGCGGCCGAATTCTTCGAGGCGCTGTCACAGCGGACCGCCGACGAACAGGGTGCCGCGGGGATCGACCCCACCGAATTCACCCTCAACCGCGCGCTCCAGCGCTCCAACCTCGGCGAATTCGCAGAGGCCGACCGGCTGTTCGGCGAGGTCGAGGCGATCCCGACGAGCGATCCGGTACAATTGCGCCTGCGCCGCAATTTCCGCGCGATCCATGCGCTGAACCAGCGCGACTACGATGGCGCCGCGGCGCTGCTCGAAACGCCGATTCCGCCGCTGACCAACGCGGTCGCGGTGAACGGCACCGCCGTCACGCTGACGCCCGAGATCGTCGCCGGCGTCAACAGCGGCGCAAATGCGCGCGCGGTACGCCAGGCCAGCGACCGCGAGCGGCTGAGCCCGCTCGAGCGCGCGCAGATCATCGACGCGCAGGCAGTCCATCTGCTCGGCACCGTCGAACGCCTGCGCGGCAATCCGCAGGCCGCGAAAGCCGCGCAGCTCAAGGGGCTCGCCGATGCCGTTGCGGTGCGCGAGGGACGCGTGACCTCGATCGTCCGCCTGCGCTCGCAGATGCTCGGCGAACTCGCACTGACCGAAGAGGCGCTCGGCGACAATGCCGCCGCCGACGCGCGGTTCCAGGAATCGATCGCCGCGCTCGCGATCGAATATCCCGAAACCAACGCGCTCGCCTCGGCACGGGCGCGCTACGCCGCCTTCCTGACCCGCCATGGCGAGGACGACAAGGCGCTCGCCATCTATCACGACGTCGTCGGCGCGCTCGCGAGTTCGCAGCGTTCGACCACCGGCATGGCGAACATGATGGCGCCCTATTACCGGCTGCTCGCGAGCCGCGCGGCGTCCGATGCGAAAGCGGCGGGCGATTTCTTCATCGCGAGCCAGCTTCAGGTCCGCCCCGGCGTCGCCGACACGCAGGCGGTCCTCGCCCGCGAGCTGTCGGCGGGCAGCGACGATGGCGCACGGCTGTTCCGCCAGGCGACGACGCTCGACCGCGATATCGAACGCGCCCGCATCGAGGACGCCCGGCTCGCACAGATGCCCGAAACCCCCGAAGTCAATTCGCTGCGTGCCGACCTCAAGACCCAGCTCACCAACCTGTCGTTCCAGCAGTCGGAAACCCTCGCCAAGCTGTCCGACTATCCGCAATATCGCGTCGTCGCGTCGGGCAAGCTCGACCTCGCCGAACTGCAGCAGGTGCTGCGCCCCGACGAAGCCTATCTGAAGATGCTCGTCGTCGGCGATTCGGTTTACGGGATGCTGATCGGCCAGACGGACGCCCAGCTCTGGCGCAGCGACATCAGCGCGCAGGGCCTCGAAAATGCGGTCGATACGATCCGTTCGACCATCTCAATCGTCGAAAACGGCAAGCGCGTGACCTATCCGTTCGACGCCGCCACCGCGCGCAAGCTCTATACCCAGCTTTTCGCCCCGGTCGCCGACCGGCTGCCGGCGGTGACGCATCTGATCTTCGAGCCCGACGGCGCGATGCTGCGGCTCCCGATCAACCTGCTGATCACCTCGGACAGCGGGCTTGCCGACTATGAGCAGCGGGTGGGTGATCCCAATGCCGATGCTTTCGACATGCGGAACATCGCCTGGCTCGGCCGCGCGACCCGCCCGAGCACCGCGGTGTCGGTTCTGGGCTTCCGCAACGCACGGCAGGCGCCGCCGTCGAACGCGGCGCGCGAATATTTCGGCCTTGGCGAAAATCTGCCGGTGCGCGGCGGCGTGCTGCCCTCGCTCGGCACCCGCGGCGCGACCGGCGGCGGCGTCGATGGCAGCTGCCAATGGGACGTCAGCCAGTGGAGCCGTCCGATCTCGGCCGCCGAGCTCGTCACCGCGAGCAGCACGATGGATCGGGGCGCCGCGACCTTGCTCACCGGCGGCGCCTTCACCGACACGGCGGTCAAGAACCGCAGCGACCTGTCCGATTACCGCATCATCCATTTCGCGACCCACGGTCTCGTCACCGCGCCGCGGCCCTCCTGCCCGGCGCGCCCGGCGCTCGTCACCTCATTCGGCGACAAGGATTCGGACGGCCTGCTGACGTTCCAGGAGATCTTCGACCTCAAGCTCAACGCCGATCTGGTGATCCTGTCGGCGTGCGATACCGCAGGCGCGGCGACGGTCGCGGCGACACGCGAGGCGGGCGTCGCAAGCGGCGGCGGCAACGCGCTCGACGGGCTGGTGCGCAGCTTCATCGGCGCCGGGGGCCGCTCGGTGATCGCGAGCCACTGGCCCGCACCCGACGATTTCGACGCGACCCAGCGGCTGATCGGCGGATTGTTCGCGGCACCGCAGGGCGAAAGCATCGCCGACGCGCTGTGGACGAGCGAGAAGCAGCTGATGGACGACAAGCGCACCTCGCACCCCTATTATTGGGCGGGTTTCGCGATCATCGGCGACGGCGGCCAGCCGCTGCTTCACGGCACGACCGCCACCGCGCAAAAGGGAGCGGCGGGCCAATCGGCCCTCTGATCCGATGGCGACCTCGACGATCGACATGCCCGCGAATGCGGCGACGCCCGACGTCCGGTCGGCGGTTCCCCTGCGCAAGCGCATCCGCCGGCTGGCCATGCAACTCGGTCCGTCGCGCATGGCGGCGACGATCCTGTTCCTGATCGTCGCGATCCTCTTCGCCCGGCTGAGCTGGCAGATGCCGCTGATCGGCGATGCCGAGCGCGCGCTGTACGATGCGCGCGCGACGCTGATGGCGCCGCAGGTCGGGCAGGACAAGCGCATCGTCATGGTCACCTATAATGACGAGACGCTGTTCAACACCGGAATCCGCTCGCCGCTCGACCGCACAATCCTGGCAAAGGCGCTCGCCAACCTCGACCAGATGGACGCCAAAGCGATCGGCATCGACATCGCCTTCGATTCGCCGCGCCCCGACGATCCCGTCCTGCAGGCGCAACTGCGCGCGATGAAGACCCCGACCTGGCTCGCCTATGCCGAGCAGGCGAGCAATCCGAACACCATCTTCTATGAGCAGCAGAAATTCCTCGAATCCTATCTGGCCGCCGTCACGACCGCCAGGACCCGGCCGACGAGCGTGCTGTTCCGCACCGACAACGACGGGGTGATCCGCCGCTGGCCCGACCGCCCGAAAAATTTGCCGCCGCTAATGGCGAACGCGCTGGCGCCGGTCGATCCGGCGCACGCCGACTATCAGGGCAATATCCGTTTCCGCGTCCCGGCGCGAGCCGAGAAGGGACAGGAAGAGCCGGTCTTCGCCAACATTCCGATCGACACTTTCGCAATCCCGATGGATGACGCGACGCGCGCCGGATTTTCGGAGCTGATCAAGGACCGTTATGTCCTGATCGGCGGCGACATCATCGACAACGACCAGTTCAACACCCCGCTCAGCCGCTTCACCGACCCGATCACCGGCCTGCACGAAACGATGATCGGGCTGGAGGTCCACGCGCATATGCTGGCGCAGCAGCTCGACAAGGACTGGTCCGCGCCCTTGCCGGGCTTTTCCTTGTGGGTCCTCGCGGTGCTCGTCGTGATCGCGGGCGGGCTCACCAGCCTGATCGACGTGCGCGCGCGCTGGGTCGCGCTCGCCTTTCTCGTCCAGATGGCCTTCTTCATCGCCTTCCCCTTCTGGCTGCAGGGGCATGGGGTCGATACCACCACGCTTCCAGCTTTCGGCTGGGCGATCGGCTGGCTGTTCGGCTATGCCGCGGTCGGCACCGCCGCGCGCACCATCGGGTCGCGCCAGCGCGCCTTCGCGCAGTCGGCGCTCGGCAAATATCTGCCCGCCGACATCGCGGCGCAGATCATGCGCGATCCCGACCAGCTGTCGCTGCACGGTGAGCGGCGCAACATCTATTGCGTGTTCACCGACCTCGAAGGCTTTACCAAATTGAGCCACGCGGTGACGCCGGAAACGGTCGCGCGGCTGCTCAACGAATATCTCGACCGATTGTCGGACATCGTGCTAGGCCATGGCGGGACGATCGACAAGTTCGTCGGCGACGCGATCGTCGCCTTCTGGGGCGCGCCGATCAGCCGGCCCGACGACGGCGCGCAGGCCGCCGCCGCCGCGCTCGCCATGTATGCGGCGGGCGAACAGTTCCGCATCGACCTCGCGGACGAGGATGTGCCGCCGATCGGGATGACGCGCGTCGGCCTGCACGTCGGCGACGCGATCGTCGGCAACTTCGGCGGCGAGGGCCGCATCCAGTACACCGCGCTCGGCGACAGCATGAATACTGCCTCTCGGCTGGAATCGGCGAACAAGAGTTTGAAGACCGGCGTCCTGATCTCGGCCGAGGCCGCCGCGCGCGCGGAACGCGACGATCTGGTGCCGATGGGACGCGTGACGCTGCGCGGCCGCGCGCAGCCGGTCGACGTGCTGACGCCGCGCCCCGATCTCTCTCCGGCACAGCGCGCGCGTGTCGCGGCGCTTGTCGCGGCCCACGCCGCGGACGATAAAGCGGCCTATGTGACCGCCGCCACAGCATTGCAGCAGGAGTTCGGTAAGGATTCATCCATCATGTTCCTGATCGAACGCCTGAACGAGACCGAAAAGGGAGAAAGCTATGTCCTTTCCTGAGATGACGGGGCGCCGCCTCGGCCTGACCGCCGCCGCCGCGATCCTCGCGATCGCCGTCACCGGCACCGCCGCCGCCCAGTCGATGGTCGTCCGCTCGACCGGGCCTTCGGCGGCGAAATATCCGACCGGCACCCGGCTCAAATCGACCGACAAGCTGACCCTCGCGGCGGGCGACAAGGTCGTGCTCATGCAGGCGGGCAAGACGCGCACCCTGTCGGGGCCGGGCACCTTCGGCGCGACGGGTCAGATCCAGGCAAACCAGTCGATGGGCGCGACGGTGACGCGGATGCTCTCGACCGGCCCGACGATGCGCTCGCGCGGCGGGTTCTCGCGCGGGGCAGAAGAAGCCCCGCCGGTCGATCTTCGCGCGCCGAACCTCTGGCTGCTCGATTTTCGCGAGGGCGGCACCTTCTGCGTCGCCGATCCCACGCGGCTGACCCTGTGGCGCCCGAACATGGACAGCGACCAGCTGCTCAAGATCGAACAGGGCGACAAGGAAGAGACGGTCGCGATCGTCGCGGGTGCGAATTTCCGCAAATGGCCGACCGAGGCGCTGCCGGTGCAATATGGGGTCGATTACCGCCTCTCGGGCGCCGGTCTCGCCAAGCCGGTGACCGTGCGCTTCACGCAGATGGGAACGCTGCCCGACAGCGCCGAAAATTCGGTCGACGGGCTGATGGCAAAGGGTTGTACGTCGCAGCTCAACCGCCTTGTCGATGCGATGTCGGAGAGCGAAAAAACAGCTGGTTAGGGTCAGGACCCGTCAATTGCACGATCGAGGTTTGAAGCGATTTTGTTCGGGGCGAGGGAGCAAGGCGAATTAATATGTCGATATTTCAAGACTTGCCGACAACGCCATGGGCAAAATCGGTCAAATCCCCCTTCCTCCTGCCAAATTTGGGGGACGCCGAAATGGCTTCGATCTCGGGTCCGCGCGGCCTTGCGGGTAGCGATGCTACCCGCTGCATCCGCCCGAACCCGATATCTTTGCCATTTCGACGCCTCGATCGTGCAATTAAGGGGCCCTGACCCTGACCGCGCAGGGCGGCATTGAACCCGCCCTGCCCATCTGATAACAATTGTCGAAGACTGCCGAAGAGCAGCAAAGTCCTTTCCTTGGGTCGAAAATTCGCCACCGCCGGGCAACTGGCGGGGAATAACGAATGGGTGCGCGGCGCCTGTGGCCCGGGCACGGACAACGAGGGGTGGTGATGGTCGATATGGGGGTATGGGACGCCAGCGGATTCGCACGGCCGGCGCGCGGAGCGATCCGCCGGGCCTTGGCTTGTTCGGCGGGGCTCGCCGCCCTGTCGCTGCCACTCGCGGCAGCGGCGCAGACCGCGCCTTCGGTGCCGACGCGCGAGGAAATCCAGCGCCCCACATTGGCCCCCGCGGCTCCGCCCAGCGAGCAGGTGGTAACCGCCGACGACGGCATCGAACGCGCGCCCTGCCCGCTCGCCAATCCCGAATTCGCCAATGTCCGCGTGACGGTGCGCGAGGTGCAATTCTCGCCGGTCGAGGGGATCGACACGGCGATGCTCGATGCGAGCTGGCGCGACAAGGTCGGGCAGGACCTGCCGATCGCGGTGGTCTGCGACATCCGCGACCGCGCCGCGACGATGCTCCGCGCCAAGGGCTATCTCGCCGCGGTGCGCGTTCCGCCGCAGACGATCGACGGCGGGGTGATCAAGCTCGACATCCTCTCGGCGCGCATGACGCGGATCGAGGTGCGCGGCGATGCCGGCGCGAATGAGAAATTGCTCCAGCGCTATCTGTCGCACCTCGACGACCAGCCGGTGTTCAATATCGCCGAGGCCGAGCGCTATCTGCTGCTCGCCCGCGACATTCCCGGCGTGGACGCACGGCTGACGCTGCGCCCCGGCGCGGTGCCGGGCGAGGTCGTCGGCGAGGTCACGGTAGCGCGCACGCCCGCGATCTTCGACTTCAACGCCCAGAATTTCGGCTCGCACGACGTCGGCCGCTGGGGCGGCATCGTGCGGGCGCGGGTCGCTGGGCTGACCGGCATGGGCGACCTCACCACGGTCAGCTTCTATTCGACCCCCGATTTCGACGAGCAGAATGTCGTGCAGGCCGCGCACGAGTTCCGCGTCGGCGGCGAGGGTCTGCGCTTCGGCGCAAGCTATACCTATGCCTGGACGCGCCCCGACATCGCCAATTTTCCGGTCAAGTCGAACACCCAGATCATCAGCCTCTACACCGCCTACCCGCTCGTGCTGAGCCAGGCGCGGCGGGTCACGATCGGCGGCGGGCTCGACATCATCGACCAGGACATCAAGCTCGGCCCGCTGCCACTCAACCGCGACCGCATCCGCGTGTTCAACCTGCGCGCCGACGCGGCGTGGGTCGATCCGGCCTCGATCGCGGGGAAGAACGGCTATAGTCCCTCCGAACCGCGCTGGTCGCTCGGCGCCTCGCTCGAAGCGCGGCAGGGCGTGAATTTCCTCGGCGCGAGCGACGATTGCGGCCCCGGCGGCGCTACTTGCTTCCTCCCCGGCGCAGTCCCGTTGACGCGCGTCGAGGCGAAGCCCGACGCCTTCCTGCTCCGCGCCAGCGCGCAGGCCGAATGGCGGCCGGCGAAATTGTTCACGCTGGCGGTATCACCGCGCGCGCAATGGGCGAGCGATCCGCTCGTCGCCTATGAGGAATTTTCGGGCGGCAACTTCACTGTCGGGCGCGGCTTCGACCCCGGCACGGTGATCGGCGACAGCGGCGTCGCGGTCTCGACCGAAGCCCGCTACGGCTCGTTCGTTCCCGCGAATATCAAGAGCTTCGCCTTCCAGCCCTTCGTCTTCTTCGACGCCGCCTGGGTGTGGAACAAGGACAGCGCTTTCAACGGGCTCAATCCGCAAAAGCTCTATTCGGCGGGCGGCGGGTTGCGCGTCGCCTATGGCGACCTCGGGCGGCTCGACATGACGCTCGCGGTCCCGCTGAACAAGGGCGGCTTCCTTCCCGAAAAACCCGATCCGCGTTTTCTGGTGTCGTTCACCACCCAGTTCGGCGTGAAGGCGCGCTGAGCCCCATGAATGCCGAGCCCATGAGTCTTGCAGCAAGGACAACCGCCATGCGTGCCAATGCAGCCCCCTCGCCCCTCCACACCGGCAAACGGCGCCTGCTGGAGAGCTGCGCGATCGCCGCCGGCATCGCAGCGCTCGCTTACGGCGGGCCGGCACTGGCGCAGGTCGCGGGGTCGGGGACCATCATAACGCTCCCGACGCCTACCCCCGTCCCTACCCCCACTCCTGCTCCCACCTCCACCGGCCTAAACCCATCGACCGTCACCCTCACCGGCGCGCAGAGTATCATCAACTGGGTTCCGACCGACAATGGCCCGACGGGGGGCGACATCGACTTCCTGCCTGCCGGCAACACATTGAGCTTCAACGGCAACGGCAACAGCAATTATATCGTCCTCAACCGTTTCATGAACGGCACGGGTGGCTCGCTGAGCCGCCAGATCGCGCTCAACGGTACGATCAACAGCACCGATTATGCGGTCTCGGGCCAGCAGGCCGGCAGCATCTGGTTCTACAACGCCGGCGGCATCCTGATCGGCAGCAGCGGCGTGATCAACGTCGGCAGCCTGGTGCTGACCACCAACGATATCGTCACCACCGGCGGCCTGATCGACCCCGCGACCGGCATCCGCTTTCGTGCCGGAACGCCCGGCAGCACCGCGGGAGTCACGGTAAGCGCCGGCGCACGGATCACCGCAACCGAATCCCTCGCTCCCGCAGGCAGCAGCTATGTCGCACTCGTCGCGCCGCGCGTCACCCAGGCGGGCCGTGTCGATGTCAACGGCTCGGCCGCCTATGTCGCCGCGGAAGAGGCCAATATCCGCATCAACGCGGGACTGTTCGACATCGATGTCCTGACCGGGACGACCGGCGGCCAGGCGATTACCCATACCGGGGTCACCACCGGCCCGGAACAGCAGGCGACAGGCCAGCCGCAAGGCATCTACATGGTCGCGATCCCCAAGAATCTGGCTGTGTCGATGCTGGTGTCGGGCATCGTCGGCTATCGGGACGCGACGAGCGCGACCGTCGCGGGGGACGGCTCGATCGTGCTGTCGGCGGGCTATAATGTCAGGAACGGATCAATCGTCGCCACGCCGGTCAACGCCACGGCGGCGAACATCACGATCAACGACATCATTTTCAGCAGCGATGTAACGGCGCACGCCAGCGGCAATCTTTTGGCCCGGCCGCTTCAGGACATTCCACCGCCGCCACCGCCCAGCAGCGTTCCTCCCCCGAATCCGGCGGGACGCCTGCTCGCCCTGGGCAACGCCACCTTCACCGGCGACACCAGCGCGACGCTGCGGGTCGATACGGGACACCAGGCGTCGATCCTCGGCAACCTGACCGTTCAATCGGGCGACACCGCCACCACGCCGGGCAATGCCGCGATCACCCTCGATGGCGGCTCGCTGGGGGTCCAGGGCTCCACCTTGATCACGGCGCCCGCTTTCTTTGGCACCGCGACCGGCGACACGCAGGGCGGCAACGCCACCCTGACGATCACCAGCGGCGGGCAGATGATCGCGAACGGCGGTCTCGATGTTTCCGCCGACGCCTATGGCGGGTTCGACTCCGCCGGCAAGGCAAGCGGCGACGGACGCGGCGGATCGGCGACGATCACCGTTTCGGGCGCAAATGCCGCCGGGACCGCCAGTTTGCTGAGCGGCGGCACCGGCGGCGGCAATGTCAGCGTTCATGCCTACGGCTATGGCGCCCTGCCCTCGTCGGGCTTCGACAATGCCGACACCGGCGGCGCGGGGATCGGCGGCAGTGCGACGATCCGCGTCCAGAACGGCGGTAATCTTTCGACGACCGGAACATTGAGCGCCGGAGCGGAGGGCGGGGGCGGGTTCGGCCTGATCCAGTCGGGCGCCGGCACCGGCGGCACCGCGCTGATCGAGGCAACCGGAACCGGCACGGTACTGCAAGCGGGCACGACCTTCGTCGATGCCGGCGGCCATGGCGGCGGCGGCTTTTCCTTCGATCCGGTTACAGGTGATACGCTTCCCACGCTCCATAGCGGAAATGGTATCGGCGGGTCCGCGACGCTGCGCTTCAATACCGGCCCCACATCGACGATCAGCACCGGCGACACCAGAATCGACGCCTCGGCGAGCGGCGGTACGGCGGGCGGCTTCTTCGTTCCGAGCGGCGAAAATGCGACCGGCGGCAACGCCACCGGCGGAACCGTAACGGTCGGGGTTCTGGGCGGCAGCCGCGCCCGGATGGCCTCGCTCACCGTCGATGCAAGCGCTACGAGCGGCGACGCCTATAGCGCCAGCAACACCACCGGACGGAACGGCGATGCGCGGGGCGGATCGATCGCCCTTTCGGTCTCCGGTGCGTCAGCCGGCACAGGATCGGCCCTCGACCTTACGGGCGGCGGCATCTCGCTCGATGCCGATGGAACCGCCTCGACCAACGGCCGCGAAAATACCGGCAGCGGGCGCGGTGGCACGATCGCGGTTTCAGCAACCGGCAGCGGCGCCATCTCAGGCGTTTCGATCCTCGCGGCGAGCGCCTTCGGCGGCAGTTCCAGCATCTCCCCCTTCATCAGCGCGGGCAGCGGCACCGGCGGCACGATCGACATCCTCGCCGATACCAACGGATCGATCGCCGCCCAGGCCTATCAGGCGCGCGCCAGCGCCGGTGTCGTCAACACCGCCGGTGCCAATGGCGCCGCGCAAGGCGGCAACGTCTCGATGATCGCGCGCGGCGGCGGCAGCATCGCCGCGGCGGCAGGCGGCTTCACGACACTCCAGGCCACCGCAATCGACGGCGTCAGCGCCGACGGCAGCACGGCTACCGGCGGCACGATCCGGCTGATCGCCGACGGCGGCAACCTCAGCCTGCTGGGGACGGGCCTCGATGCCAGCGCGACATCCGGCGGCGATGATGCAGGCAGTCCTTCGTTGGCGAGCGGCGGTACGATCGCGATTCAGGTGGCCGCAGCCCCGAACAGCCAGCTTGCCGTCGATTTCCTCGAAGCCAACGCCGATGCCCAAGCGGCTGCGAATTACGACGGCATCGTCGAAACCACTGGCGATGCGCGCGGCGGCACGGTCACGGTCGATGTCCAGGGCGGCAGCCTGACGACAACGAACACCTCGTTTGGCCTCAACCTGACGGCCCAGGCCATTGGCGGCATCGGCAACGAAGGTCGCGGCGGCAGCGTTACCTTCACCCAGACCGGCGGGGATGTGAACATCCGCGACCTGACGCTCAACACCGACGGACAGGGTGGCCAGTCCGGCGCCGGCGTCGGCGGCTTTGCGACGCTCAGCCTCAGCGGCGGCTCCTTCACCGCCAGCGGCCCGGTGACGGCAACCGCTCAGGGCCTTGGCGGAGAAGGCATCGAAGGCAATGACGATCCCGATTTCGGCCAGGACGGTGGCGTTGGCGGTACGGGCCAGGGCGGCACGGCGACGATCACCATCGGCGGCTCGGCGGTGGTCAGCGCGACGCGCCTTGGCGCTTTTGCCAGCGGCACCGGCGGCGCCGGCGGCAGTTTCCGCAGCTTCGGTCTCGACGACGGAGTCGGCGGGAATGGCGGCGAGGGCACCGGCGGCAGCGCCACGATCAACCTCGTCGCGGGCAGCCTGATCACCAATGTGATCGAGGTCGATGCCGGCGGCTTCGGCGGCGCGGGCGGCAGCATCTTTACCTCGTCCAGCGGCGGGCCTTCGGTCGGGCTGGGCGTTGGCGGGAACGGCGGCGGCGGGTCCGGCGGCACCGCGACGCTCGGCCTCGGCGCGACGACGCTCTCGGTTGGCGAAGGCGTTTTGGCCTTCAGCAGCCGATCGATCGGACAAGGCGGCGACGGCGGATATGGATCGGATGGCGGCAGCGGCGGCTTCGGCGTTGGGGGCCTGGCACAGGCGGTCATCGACAATCGCGACGCCGGCGCGTTGGCGCTCGCCCTCGACAGCACCGGGTCGGGCGGCGATGGCGGCACCGGGGGCAATGGCAACGGCGGTATCGGCGGCGACGGCCAGGGCGGCGTTTCGAGGCTCCAAGCAAACGGCGCCAATGCCAAGGCCATCATCACGCAGGCGAATTTCCTCACTGGCGGGACCGGCGGCAACGGCGGCTCGGCGTTCACCGAATCCTCGGCGACGCCGGCGGTCGGCGGGCGCGGAGGCGACGGCGGCGCGGGCTATGGCGGAGAGATCGAGGTCGCGGCGATGGGGGGCGCAACGGTCACCCTCAGCAGCAGCGGCGGGCCCGTCCTGTTCGGCAGCACCGGCACCGGCGGCAACGGCGGGCGCGGCGC
>NZ_JAYSAH010000068.1:0-52308 GCF_041916015.1 Sphingopyxis sp.
ACCACTGTCTCCACAATCAACATCCCGTTCTCGCCAACTGATCAAAACCAGTCGGCCGACTATATCCCCGGGATGAAGGGGTCCTTTTTGCACGCCGATCACCCCACGAAGGGGGTGCCTATTGCACGCTGATCCTCAGCCAGGGTGAGCGCGCCCGGAAAACGGGGGCGCTTCATCCTTTGCCATTGGCGATTCGAATCAATTTGTTCGCTGCGTTGTAAGCTGTCGTGGATAGTCATTCGATCCCGAGTTTTGCCCACATTCATTCCCACACTTGAAGAATCCGTTCGGCTTGGATCGCTGTGGACGCGTGGGGACATCAACTCCCGTAAAACCTAAGTTTTGTAGGCATCCAGCGGACGGTCGGGGACGCTAGGGGAGGTAAAAATGGAGAAGAGTAAATGTCTCCATTTTAACATATAAATATCTGATATTCTTTGACTTTATCGCTCCATCTTCTCTTTTTTCACATGCATTCCCACACGTTTCCGTCCGCATTCGTTCGCCCGTCGGCAAGATCGTCCCGCATCGGGGCGAGAGGCGTGGCGAAGTTCATACCACCCTTCACGGGTCGCTTATCGCCATTCTCGACTTTGCAAACGATGCTCCGCAACCCGAGGTCAACCAAGTTATAACATCGGCGGCCCCCGGATTGGCGGGGATGATGAAATATTGTTGCTGCGCTTATTTGAGTTCCGCCCGTACCAGCGCGGCTCCATCGACCATCGCCTTCAGCTTGGCCTGGCTATGCTCGCGGCTGTGGTATTTCATTCCGCAGTCGGGCGCGATCCACAGGCGTTCGGCATCGACATAGCGCAGCGCCTCGCGGATGCGGCCCGCGACGACCTCGGGCGTCTCGACGTCGGGCACCGACAGGTCGAGCACGCCGTACATGATCGTCTTGGTCGGCAGTTCGGCGAGGATCGACGGGTCGAGCCCCGGCTGCGCCGCCTCGATCGAGATCACGTCGATCGCCGAGGCTTCGAGCTCGGCAAGGAAGTCATAGGCTTTCGGCTTCGGCCCCGTCGCGCCGGCGCCATGATGCACCATCGCATAGCCGAAGCATATGTGCAGCGCCGTCGTCCCGCCGACGCCGTCGAGCGCGCGGTTGATCGCCTCGATCGCATAGCTGTTCGCTTCTGCAGCGCGCGCCTGCAGATAGGGTTCGTCGAGCTGGACGACATCGACGCCGGCTGCGAACAGATCTTTCACTTCGGCGTTGACCGCGTCGGCATAATCCATCGCGAGCGCTTTCGCGTCCGGATAATAGCCGTTCTCTGCCTGCTGCGTCATCGTGAATGGGCCGGGCAGGGTAAGCTTCACCGGCTTGGTCGAATGGCGGCGGAGGAATGCGGCGTCTTGCGACTCGATCGGTGCGACGCGACGGATCGGACCGGAGACGAGCGGCACCGGATTGGCGTTGCCGGTGCGGTCGATCGCGGTGCCGTGCTTTTCGGTGTCGATGCCTGAAAGCGCGGTCGCGAGGCGGTTCGAATAGCTTTCGCGGCGCATTTCGCCGTCGCCGACGATGTCGATTCCCAGCTCCTCCTGATCACGGATCGCCATCAGCGTCGCGGCTTCCTGCGCATCGGCCAGCCAGGGAGCGGGAATGCGCCACAGCGTCTCGGCGCGCACGCGCGGCGGCAGGCTGGCCTTCAATCGCTCGCGGTCGATCAGCCAGTCGGGCTGGGGGTAGCTTCCGACGATCGTCGTCGGCAATATGGGATGGTCGAACAAGGCTGATCCTCTCGATTTTTAGGCTGGTCAGTATTTACTTAGTATTCTATCCAATTCAAGCGAAACAGACGGTGGGAGAGCGAAATGATCGATCTGGAGGCCATCAGGACATTGGCGGACATTCCCGCAGCGCAGGCGCGAGCGCGCGGCGATGCGGTCGCGGTGAAGTTCGGGGACCGCGAGACGAGCTTCGCCGAACTCGACGCGCGGTCGAACCGCGTGGCGAATGCGCTGATCGCCTCGGGCGTCGTACCCGGCGACCGCATATCGGTGCTGACCAAGAACCATGATGGCTGGTATCCGCTCTTCTTCGGCACCGCTCGGGCGCGGGCGTGCCTCGCGCCGGTCAACAACCGCCTCGCGGCGGGCGAGATCGCCTTCATCCTCGGCGACGCTGGGCCGAAGCTGCTGTTCGTCGGCGAGGATTTCTTCGATCTGGCGCTTGCCGCGGTCGCCGGTCTTGCGAGCCCGCCGCGGCTGGTCGCGCTCTATGGCGACCATCCGGCGTTCGAGCCGTTCGAGGCGTGGCTGGGCGACGCCGCCGCGGCCGCGCCGGCGGACGAGCCGCAACTCGGCGACGATGTGCTCCAGCTCTACACGAGCGGCACCACGGGGCGGCCGAAGGGCGTCGTGCTCGCGAACCGGAATTACCGCCGCTTCCTCGAAATGGCGACCGAGGTCGATGGCTTCGCTTATGGCGAGGATGAGACGGTGATGATCGTCATGCCGCTGTTCCACGTCGCGGGGACGAACGTCAGCTTCTCCGGCCTCGCGCAGGGCGGGCGGCTGGTGTTGGTCAAGGATTTCGCCGCGGGCGACGCGATCCGCATGATGAGCGAGGAGCGGGTCGCGCACGCGTTTCTGGCCCCGGCGATGATCCAGATGATGCTCCAGCAGCCCGAGGCCGAAGCGGGCGATTATTCGGCGCTGCGTTCGATCGCCTATGGCGCGTCGCCGATCGCCGAGGATGTGCTGCGCCGCGCGCGGACGACCTTCGGCTGCGATTTCGTGCAATTCTACGGCATGACCGAAAGCTCGGGCGGCGGTTCCTATCTGTCGCCCTCGGCGCACGACCTGCCGGGCAAGCTCACCTCGTGCGGCCAGCCTTGGCCGGGGACCGAAATGGCGATCCTCGACGGCGAAGGTCATCCGCTCGGCGACGGCGAGATCGGTGAGATCGCGATCCGCGGCGACATCGTGATGAAGGAATATTGGCACCGGCCGGAGGCGACCGCCGAAACGGTGGTCGGCGGCTGGCTGCACACCGGCGACGTCGGCTTCCGCGATTCCGACGGCTTCTACTTCGTCCACGACCGGATCAAGGACATGATCGTGTCAGGGGGCGAGAATGTCTATCCGGCCGAGGTCGAGAGTGCGATCATGGGCTGCCCCGGCGTCGCCGACGTCGCGGTGATCGGCGTCCCTGACGACAAATGGGGCGAGGCGGTAAAGGCGCTGATCGTGCCCGCGCCGGGAGCGACGGTCGAGGCGAGCGATGTCATCGGCTGGGCCCGCGACCGCATCGCGGCCTACAAGGCACCGAAGAGCATCGACTTCATCGACGCGCTGCCGCGCAATCCGTCGGGCAAGGTCCTCCGCCGCGAACTGCGCGCGCCCTATTGGGAAGGGCGCGACCGGGCGGTGGGGTAAAGGCGAAAGCGCGGGATGCCCGCTTCGGGATGAAGTCCGCCTCCTGGTGGCGGGACGAGCCGTTGCTCGTGGCTGGCGCTTGGAGCCGCAAAAGCCCCGCCTATGCGCTCCGTTTTTTGTCCTTTGCGGCTTCAAGGGCTGTCTCGCCGTGTTCGGAGCGAGCTTAAAGCGACAAAAGATACCGATGCGGGCGCCGAAACTGTCTCCTTTGTCGCCTTAGGAGCGGTTCGCCAAAGCCGATGATTTCAAAGAGCGGCGTAGAGGCTGGCAGGCCGCGATAAAGTAGGACAGCGATTTTTTGGGATTGGCGGAGGGCGGCTTTGGGGTGGGGAGCGGACATATCCCACCTTCGTCATTCCCGCGAAAGCGGGAACCCAGTGCGGGGTCAGCCGACGCATGCTCGGGGTTCCCGCTTTCGCGGGAATGACGATGCTATGCGATACCAAAGCGTCGCTTTTCGGCCGAAATCTGCCCGCCCGCAAAAAAATGGCCCGGCGCAGGACCGGGCCAGGAGGAGTTCCCAGTGGTACCTTGGGACTTCTATTCGGCGGGCACCGGCGAGCGGCCGACGATCATGCCTTCGCGCTTGGTGCCGTCGGCCTGCACCGGATCGTGCGCGATGTCGTGTTCGTCGAGCGCACGGGTCCAGGCCGCGAACTCCAGGCACACGCCGTCGGGGTCGAAGAAATAGACCGAGCGGACATAGACGTCGTCGTTCATTTCGGGCGACGCCTGGTTCGGCGAATTGTCGTGGTTCAGGATCGGCGTGACCTCGACGCCCTTGGCGATCAGGCGCTGATAATAATCCTCGAACTTGTCGGCGCGGACGTTGATCGCGATGTGGTTCATCGATCCGTGCGCCGACACGAAGCTGCCCTTCGTCGGGAGCGCCGCCGGGGCCGAGATGCCGGGCACCGCTTCGGGCGCGTCGGGGAACCAGAAGAAGGCGAGGCTGTCGCCGTTGCCGATGTCGAAGAAGAAATGCTGTCCGCGGCCCTGTGGCAGGTCGATCGTCTTGGTGAGCGGCATGCCCAGGATGTCGCGGTAAAATTCGACCGTCTTCGCCATGTCCTTGCACACCAGTGCGAGGTGATTGACGCCGAGGAATTCAAACTCGTTGTTTGCAGCCATCATCCGTCTCCTTTTCAATTGGGGTTGGCGCTCGGGCGGGCCTTCATCCGCTCGTACCAGCGCACGATATTAGCATTGGCGGGATCGATCGGCTGGCCAACGGTCGTGCCGAAATCGAGGAAGGCAAAAAGCAGGATGTCGGCGAGGGTCAGCGCGCCGCCGGCGATGAAATCGCGTCCCGTAATCAGCGGATCGAGCCAGCGCAGACCGTCCTGCGCGAGTGCCTTCAGTCCCGCCGCCGCCTCGGGCAGGCAGCGCATGCGCGGCTCGAACACCGGCAGTCCCTCGGCGAAGCGGAACCCGCTGGTCAGCGGCTCGCAAATCCTGATGTCGATGCGGCGCGTCCACATGCGGGTCCTGGCGCGCTCTTCTGCGGTCGTGCCGATCAGCGCGGGAGCGGGATAGCGCTCCTCGAGATATTCGCAGATCGCGGTGATTTCGGTCAGCACCGATCCGTCGTCGAGTTCGAGCGCCGGAGTCTGCCCGGCGGGGTTCACCTCGATATTATAGGGCGCGCGCCGGTTCTCGCCGCCGCGCAGGTCGATCATGACCTCTGGAAGCTCGATACCCTTTTCGGCCATGAACATGGTCACGACGCGGGGGTTGGGGCCGATGCTGTTATAGAATCTCATACGATCCTCTTCGCGAGTCTCTTAGCCTTTTTGCCTCAAACTGTCAATTAAGTTGACGGTTTCGTGGAGCGCGGCGCGCTGAGGAAGTCGGCGGCGTCGAAGCCTTCGGGCGCCGCGACCTCGACGATCGGGTCCTCGCGCGCATCGAACTCCATCCGCAGCGCGCGGGTGATCACCGCGTGCATGTCGTAGAGACAGGTGATGTAGGTGAATTCGAAGATCTGCTCGTCGTCCCAGAAGGTCTTCAATTTGTCGAACACTTCGATCGGCACGCGGCCGCCGGCCTGGCTCAGGCAGTCGGCATAGGCGAGGACGGCGCGCTCCTGCTCATTGTAGCAATCGGCGACGGTCCAATAGGCGATACCCGCGATCTTCTCTTCGCTGACGCCGAGCCCGCGGAGCGACTTGCAATGCTGCGAAAAGACGAACTGGCTGCCCTTGACCCAGCCGGCGCGGGTCTGGCCGAGCTCGCGAAGCACCGGGTCGATCTTGCGCGCCGGGTGGCGATAGACCGCAAAGCCGTCGACCGCGTGCTTGAAGATGTCGGGCGCGAGCGCATAGACGGTCCACCAGTCGCCGGGGGTGCCCGTCGCGGTGCCGGGCTCGGCGACGGGGTCGCGGTCGCCGAACAGCCGGTTGTAATAGGCGGTGACGGTTTCGTCGGTGACTTCCGAGCGGGGAACCTGGCGCAGGACGGGCATGATGTCGCTCCTCAGGCGTTGGCGAATTTGCGGAACTCGGCGACGCGCGCCGAATCGAAATATTCGTCGAGCCGCGTGATCCTGCCATTCTCGACCTTGCAGACGATCGCGCAGGGCAGGCGGACCTCGCCATCGTCGTGGACGCGCCTGCCGGTCAGGACATGCTGCTGGACGAAACCGCCGGGAAAGGCGGTAAGGCGGCGTTCGGCATATTCGCGGTCCTTGATCCGCGCGACCATGCCGGTGAGCGCCTGCGCGGTCTGCGCCGGAGTGACGATCAGCTCGTCGGTATTGTGCCAGATTTCGGCGTCGGGGGTGAAGCTGTTCTGCATCGTCTCGATGTCGCCCTGTTCGATCGCGTCGAAAAAGCGCTTTGCCATCGCCAGGATATCGTCCTGTTCGGCCATCATCGTCTCCTCTTCCTTCATTCGGCGAAATCGCGTTCGAGGTGGCGGGTCATCGCATATTGGGCAAAACCTGCCGCCGCGGCGAACGGCACGATCGTCAGCAGCGCCCAGCGCAAGCTCCCGTCTCCGTGCGCGGCCTTCAGCGCGTCGCTGACCATGCCGACGAACAACGGCCCCAAGCCCAGCCCGACGATGTTGAACATCAGCAGCAACAAGGCAACCGAGGTCGCGCGCGATCCCGGCGGGGTCAGGTTCTGGACCAGCGCCAGCGCAGGGGCGACATAGACAGTACAGGCGGCCATCGGCACCAGCATCAGGGCCAGCGACAGCCGCCAGTCTTCGACCAGCAGCGCCGCTGCCAGCGTGGGGACGAGGACCAGCGTGGCGAGCGCCGGGATCGTGCCGTAGGCGCGGGGCGAACGCCGCGCGACAAGGCTGACCAGCCAGCCGCCGCCGAGGATGCCGATACCGAAGGTGATCCCCGCGGCGCTCGCGTACCAGGTCGCCATCGCCTCGAGCGGCATCTTCTGCGTCCGCATCAGGAAGGCGGGAATCCAGTTGAGCATCCCATAGCTGACGAAGGCCGCGAGGCCGCTGCCGATCAACACCATGCGCAGCGAGGGCCGGCGGACGAAGTCGGCGAAGCAGGCAGCGAAGGTCGGGCTGGCGTTGGCTGCGGTCCTGGCGTCCATCTGCCCGCGCGCAGGCTCGCGCACCAGCCAGATCAGCAGCGGGGCGAGGACGACGCCGACGAGCCCGACGGCAAAGAACGCCTGGCGCCAGCCGATATGCGCGGCCGCCCAGGCGCCGAACGCGGTGCCGAGGAAAACGCCGAACGGTCCGTTGAGGGTGAAGAGGCCCGATACGAAGGGGCGCTGCGCGGGCGGATAATAGTCGGCGAGCACCGAGAGCGAGGGAGCGGTGCCGCCCGCCTCGCCGGTGCCGACGCCGAAGCGCATCAAGGCGAGTTGCCAGAAGGTCGATACCATGCCGCAGGCGGCGGTGAAGCCGCTCCAGATCAGACAGGCGATGCCGACGAGCTTCACCCGGTTCCAGCGGTCGGCGATCATCGCCACCGGGACACCCATCGCGGCATAGAAGAGTGCGAAGGCGAGGCCGGTGAGGAGGCCGAACTGGGTGTCGGTGAATTGCATTTCGGCGCGGATCGGCTCGACGAGAACCGATAGAAGCTGGCGGTCGAGAAAATTGATCGTGCCGACGAGGAACAGCATGACGAGCGCGACCGTGCGGCGAATGCCGAGCGCGGTATCGGGCGGCGCATTGCCCGCTGCCATCACGCCGGTTTGCGTCACGTCTCTCTCCAGAAATCCGATTCTTGTCTTGCAAAAATACTTAGATATTTAAGTTTATCTGTCAACGTGGTTTGCGGCCATCGGAACAGCAGAGCGGGAGAGAGACCATGGATATCAAGGGCAAGCGCGCGATCGTCACCGGATCGGCATCGGGTATCGGGCGCGCGACGGCGCTGATGCTCGCCGAGCGTGGCGCGGCGGACATCGCGCTCGTCGATGTCGATGCGGCGGGGATCGAGGAAAGCGCGCGGCTGGTCGCGGCGCGAGGGGGCAGAGCGAGCGTCCACCGGCTCGACCTCGCCGATATCGCCGCGACCGAGACGTGGTTCGCGGCGCATGGCGATGGCGATATCCTGCACAATAATGCCGGCGTCGTGTCGGGCGCGAACCAGTTTCCGGAGATGCCGGTGGACCGCATCGGCTGGGTCGTCGATGTCAACCTGACGTCGCTCGTCGTCGCGACCCAGATCGCGGCGCAGGCGATGCGGGCGCGCGGCGGCGGAGTGATCGTCAACACCGTATCGACCGTCGCGCTCGGCCCGGGCTTTCGCGACGCCATGTATGCGACGACCAAGGCCGGGGTGATGATGTTCACCCGCTGCTGCGCTTCGCTGAAAGAGGAATGGAACGTCCGCGTTGCAGGGGTATTGCCGGGGCTGACCGATACGCCGATCCTGCACACGACCGGCGGCGACCGCGCAGCCGACTGGATGGCGCCGGTGCTCGCCAATAACGAACGCTGCCGGCCTGAGGACATTGCCGCGGCGGTGATCGACCTGATCGAGGATGACGAACTCGCGGGCGGCGACTGGGTCGCGGTGCGGCGCGAGAAGGGGGCCATCACCCGGCAGTGGGGGCATGATACGCCGCTTTGAGGTCCCGAAACGAACATCCCCTCCCCCGCGAGGCGAAGGGGATGTCGGGATGCGACGCCTGAAAAGGGACTGAGGCGTCTGAAAGCCAGCCTAGAATTTGAAGCCCGCCTCGACCGCGATGTTGCGCGGCGGCTCGACGAACATGATGGCGCGCGCCGAGGTGGTGATCGGGACGGGCAGGCGGAAGGCGCTGCCGGTGGTCAGCTTGTCGGTCAGATTCTTGCCGATCACCGCGATATGCCAGCGATCGTCCTGCGGCGCGAACTGGATGCGCAGGTCGAGCTTCGCATAGCCGTTCTGATAGCCGTAGAGCGGGCTCTGGTCGTCCGAGTTGAAGAAGCCCGAGCGGCCGCCGAGCACCGCCGTGCCGTCCAGCTTGTAATCGCTGATATCGACGCGGCCGTGGACCGAGATATTGCCCGTGAACTTCGACGTATAGGGCAGACGATGGCCGGCGAGGTTGTTGTTCAGGAAACTGGCGGGATTGGCCGGGTCGGTGATCGTCGTGTTGCATTCCGAAAGCGGTTGGGTCGCCAGGCACGGTGCTGCCGGATAGTCATCGTATTTGATGTCCTGATAAGCCCCCGACGCGGTGATGTCGAAATAGCGGCTCGGCGCGATGCGCAGCGACGCTTCGATACCCTTCGCCGTCGCCGACGCCGCATTCTTGGTGATGTATGTCGAGGTGGCCGGGTCGTATCCCGAGGTCTGAAGGTCGGAGAATTTCGTATTGTAGACCGACAGATTCAGCGTCGCGCGGTCATCCCACAGCGTCGATTTGATGCCGGCTTCCCAGTTGCGCGAGCGTTCGGGCTTATAGACGAAGGTCGCATCCTTGGTGCCGAGCGTGTTCGACACGAAACCGCCCGATTTCGAACCGCGGCCATAGACCGCATAGACCATCAGGTCGCGCGACACGTCGTACTGGACGGTGATCGACGGGTCGGTGAGCCCTTCGCGGATCGAGCCCTGGGCCGAGGTCAGCGGACGGAAAATCTTGCCGCCGAGCAGCTTGCCCGAGAAGGTCGCGTCCTTGTGGGTGTTGGTATAGCGCAGGCTGCCGATCACTCGCAGGCCATCGACAGGGCGCAGCGTGGCCTGAGCGAAGGCCGAGAGCGTCCGCGAATTCTGGTGGAAATAGGTCTGGTTCAGCGAGACCAGATTGAAGGCCCGGATGTCGTAATAGAGGTACGGGTCGACGTTATATTTGGCCGTGTCGTAATAAGCGCCCACGACATATTCCAGCGTGCCGCCGGTCGGCGACAGCAGGCGGACTTCCTGTGAGAATTGGTGGAAATTCTCGGGATATTTGTTGGCGACCGAATTTTCGACGATCGTCGGGGTCGCGGTCGGCGTCATCTGGTCGAAATAGTTGGTGACCGAACCGTTGAACCACGAATAGCCGGTGATCGAGGTCAGCGTGTGGTCGCCGACCTTCAGATTGGCGACGACCGAGCCGAGCACCGACCGATTGAGATAGCCCTCGCGGCCGAGCGGATATTCCTCGGTATAGCGCGTCAGCTTCGGCTGCTGTTCGGTGCCGACGGGGCTCGACACGCCGAGCCCGCCGATCCGCTGATAGTTCGACATTTCGAGCTTTGCGGTGAGGTCGAAATCGTCGCTCGGTTCCCACAGGGCGCTGACGCGGATCAGTGCCAGCTTGTTGCGCGGATCGTCGCGGCCGGTGCCGATATTCTTGATATAACCGTCCTGATTCTGCAGCCGCGCCGCGACGCGCATGCTCAGCGTGTCGGTGACGGGGCCCGAGACATAGCCGGTCAGATCATAACCCTTGAGGTCGAAATTATAGGTGGCGGTCGCGCCGCCCTCGAAGGTCGAGGTCGGGCCGGCGCTGACGACGCTGACCGCGCCCGCCGGGGTATTCTTGCCATAGAGCGCGCCCTGCGGCCCGCGCATCACCTCGACGCGCGCGACGTCGAAGAAGGGGTTGAGCGCCTGGCGCATCTTGCCCGCGTAGATGCCGTCCATATAGACGCTGACCGCCTGGTCGAACGAGAAGTTCTGCGGCGGCGAGCCGAAGCCGCGGATATAGATAGTGTCGTTGCCGTTCGTCTGCTGGACGAAGACGTTCGGGACGTAATTCTGCACCGCCTTGAAATCGACCGCAGCGAAGTCGGCGAGTTTCTCGCCGCCCACCACTTCCATCGAGATCGGCACGTCCTGCAGGTTCTGCGCGCGCTTCTGCGCGGTCACGATGATCTCGTTGGTGCCGGCATCGTCGGCGGGGGCGGCCGCGTCGCTTGCGGCGGCGTCCTGCGCCATCGCCGGCACCGCGCCGGCGGTCATCGCGGCGATCGCAACGCCGGTCAGCAAAAACGATTGAAGAAGCTTCATATACCCTCCCATGGATGCACGCCGCGGTACCGGAGCAATCATCCGGATCCGTCAATCTGATTGACCCTTAGTATACTAATGGTTTTATACTGTCCATAGCTTTGACAGGAGGATTCGGCATGACTGAGCAAGATCGGACGCCCGCACCGACGGGATTGGAAAGCAAACACTTATGCACCGTCGAGTTCGACGTCGGCGGCGGAATTATCGCGATCGGCGCCTCGCCGTTCGGCGAGCAGCGCGTCGGCTACGTCACCGGCGGGCGTATATCGGGTCCGCGAATCACCGGCGAAGTCCTGCCCGGCGGCGGCAACTGGCCGCGCGGGGGCCGGATCGGCGACGCGTCGGTGGGCACCTTCGATGCGCGCGCGGTGTGGAAGACCGACGAGGGCGACCTCATCTATCTGACCTATACCGGGCGCAGCCTGATCCCCGACGACGTCCGCGCACTCTTCGCCGATCCGGCGAAGCCGCCGGTCGATCCGTCACGCTATTATCTGCGGATCGCGGCGGTCTTCGAAACGGCGAGCGAAAAATACCGCTGGCTGAACGGAACGCTTGCGATCGGCGTGGGTGAGGTGACCGACTTCGGGGTGCGGCACGTCTTTTACGAGATCGGGTGATCCGCCAATCGTCATTGCGAGCGAAGCGAAGCAGTCCAGAGCGGTTTATGCACCTCTGGATTGCTTCGCTTCGCTCGCAATGACGGAATCAGGCCTAGCGCTCGAGCCAGCGTCCGAGCACGTCGGCCGTGTCCTGCCCCACTCCAAGCGGGGCGGGGCGGCGGACCCCGCCAGGGGTCGCCGACAGTTTCGGGAAGACGCCCTGCATCCTTATTTCGCCGAGTTCGGCGTCGGGGACGGTCACCAGCGCCTCGCGCGCCGCGAAATGCGGGTCGGTCAGCATGTCTTCGGCGTCGTAGACTCGGCCCGCGGGAACGCCGGCCGCGATCATCTTCGCTTCGAGTTCGGCGATGGTCATCGTGCCGGTCCATTCGCCGATCAGCGCGTCGAGTTCCTCCTGCCGCGCGCCCCGTGCGCGATGGGTGGCATAGCGCTCGTCCTGCGCGAGCTCCGGGCGCCCCATCGCGTCGGCCAGCCGCGCGAACACGCCGTCCTGGTTCGCGCCGATCAGATATTCGCCATCGCGGCACGGATAGACGTTCGATGGTGCGATGGCGGGCAGGGTCGATCCGGTGCGGCGGCGCTTCGTCCCGCTCGCCGAATAGTCGGAGACGGTCGATTCCATGACCTGCAGCACCGCTTCATACAGCGCGGAATCGACGATCTGGCCTTCGCCCGTCCGGCTGCGATGATGGAGCGCCGCAAGCGCGCCCATGCAGCCATAGGTCGCCGCGAGCGTGTCGCCGATCGACACCCCCATGCGCGCGGGTGGAAGGTCGGGATAGCCGACGATCCCGCGCCAGCCGCCCATCGCCTCGCCGATGCCCCCGAAGCCGGCGCGCTTTGAATAGGGGCCGGTCTGCCCATAGCCCGACACGCGCACGACGATCAGCCCAGGATTGGTCTTGCGCAGCTCGGCGGGATCGAGGTTCCATTTCTCGAGCGTGCCGGGACGGAAATTCTCGATCAATATGTCGGCCTTCGCGATCAGGTCGCGCGCGAGTTGCTGGCCTTCCGCCGACCGGAGATCGACCGCGACCGAATATTTGTTGCGCGCGATCACGCGCCACCAGCTCGGCTTGTCGCCCTGGCCCCAATGGCGCATCGGGTCGCCGGTTTCGGGCGGCTCGAGCTTGACGATTTCGGCTCCCATGTCGCCGAGCAGCTGGCCGCAGAAGGGGCCTGCGATGAGTTGTCCCATCTCGACCACCTTGATGCCGTCCAGCGCTCCCCCGCTGCTCGTTTCCGTCATGTCATTCCTTTCGGGGCTAACTCTGTTAGAGCTTCATCGCTTACCCATGGCGCAAATATACTTAGAATGCTATGCAATTTTCAACCTGCTAAATGACTCGGGAAAATCGGGGCCCAAGATGTTGAAAAACCGGACGGTAGAAATGGTCGAGGTCGGCCCGCGCGACGGGTTGCAAAATGAGGCGGCGATCGTGTCGACCGCCAACAAGCTCGCGCTGATCGAGCGCGCGATCCATTATGGCGTGCGCCGGATCGAGGTAACGAGCTTCGTCAACCCGAAGAAGGTGCCGCAGCTCGCCGATGCCGATGATCTGGTTGCCATGCTGCCCCATCGCGATGACATGACCTATATCGGGCTGGTTCTCAATCGCCGCGGTGCCGAGCGTGCGCTCGCGACCGGGCGTATCGACGAGCTGGGCGCGGTCTGCGTGACCAGCGACAGCTTCGGCATCCGCAACCAGGGGCAAAGCTCGGATGAATCGCTCGCCGCCGCGATGGAGATCGTCGCGCTGGCAAAAGCGGCGGGGCGCAGCGGGCAGATCACGATCGCGACGGCATTCGGTTGTCCGTTCGAGGGGCGGGTCGCGGTGGACCGCGTCGTCGAAATGGCGAAGCGCGCCGCCGAAGCGGAGCCGCGCGAAATCGCGCTCGCCGATACGATCGGCGTCGGCGTTCCGGCCGAGGTGTCGGACATGGTGGGCCGGGTCCGCGAGGCGGTGGGTGCGTTGCCGGTGCGGGTCCATTTCCACAACACGCGCGGGACCGGCGCCGCCAATGTCTGGGCGGCAGTGAACGAAGGCGCGGCGGTGGTCGATGCCTCGCTCGGCGGGCTCGGCGGCTGCCCCTTCGCGCCGGGCGCGGCGGGCAATGTCGCGACCGAGGATGCCGTCTATCTGCTCGAACATGGCGGCGTCGCCACCGGCCTCGACCTGCCAGCTATCGTCGATGCGGCAGGCTGGCTCGCGGGGGTGATGGGACGCCCGCTGCCGGCAATGGTCAGCAAGGCGCCCGCCTTTCCGGCCTGATCCGCGCTACAGCAACTCGAACACGTCGTAGCATACCGCGCCCCCGACGCTGGCGCCGAGCCCGACCGCGACGATGTCGTTGAGCCACGCATAGCGCTCGTCGCCGGTCTCGAACATCGGCGTCGTGCGGAAATAGACTTCGGCCTTTTCCTCCACGGTCTGCGGGCCGCCGCTGCGCGCATGTTTGTGCGCGGCCGACAGCGGGCGCAGCACGCCGCGATAGGAGACATAGATCAGCGCGCCGTCATGCGTTTCCATCGTGATGCGCGCGTCGAGCCGCAGCGTGTCCTTGTCGTCGATCGTCGCCCAGTCGCCGCCGCTCGGCATCACGCGGCCACGGAGGCGCTCGCCCTCGACCTCGCCGCCGGTCAGCGCGGCGATCATCCGGCGCCCGAAATGTGCCTTGCCGATCATCTGCTGCGGCTCGGTGAAGCTCGCGCGGTACGAGCAGAGATAGCGGAAACGGGGTTCGTCCATCGAATAACCTCTCGAACAGGGGAAGCCCGGCGGCGCACCATGTGCTGCCGGGCTACGGACTCTAGATTTTGAACGCGATCGTCGCGCCATAGGTACGGGGCGGTGCATAGGGTGTCAGAATCTGGCGAAAGGGGCCGAAATAGGTGACATAGGTCGGCGTCAGTTCGTTGGTCAGATTCTTGCCCCAGATCGAGAATTCCCACTCGTCGCCCGGCCCCGACAACGATAGCCGCGCATCGAGATTCTCGTGGCTCGGCCAAAGCTGTTGCGGGATGTTCGACGCCTCGAAATAGGCGTTGCCGACCCAGCTGTAATCGACCCGCAGCTTCGCCGACAGGTCGCCGGCGGGGACCTCGTACTGGCCGCCGACGTTGAACTTGTTCTTCGGCGAGCGCGGGAGCTGGTTGCCGGCGTAGTTCTGGCCGGGGATCGTATATTCGGTGAATTTCGCGTCGAGATACGCATAGCTGCCGTCGAGCTGGAAGCCCTCGAACGGGCGCACGACCGCCTCGACCTCGATCCCCTTGATCCGCGCCTTGGCCGCGTTGCTGACGACGACGCAGCAGAGCGGGATGAGCTGCGAGATCTGGAGGTCCGAATAATCGGTGCGGAACGCCGCGACGTTCAGCCGCAGGCGGCGGTCGAACCAGTCGGTCTTCGCGCCGACCTCGTAGCTCCAGGCGAATTCGGGGTCATAGGGAGTCGAGGCGCCGGCTGCGGTGCCTGAAATTCCCTGGAAGCCGCCGCTCTTGTAGCCGCGGGCGACCGAGCCGTAGAGCAGGATGTCGTCGGTCGCTTTCCAGTTGAGCGCGAAGCGCGGCGTAAAGGCCTTCCAGCTCTTTTTGCCGGTCACGTCATAGCCGGCGAGCGATCCCAGCGGCGGCGGCAGGCCCGGGCCGTCATCGGCCTTGAAGCCCGCGAAGCGGCCGCTCTTGCGCTCCCAGGTCATGCGCGCGCCGACGGTCGCGGTCAGCGACGGGACGATTTCATAGTCGAGCTGGCCGAAGACCGCGATGCTGCGCGCATTGACCGACTGCGGATAGATGCCGGTGCCCGAGCCCGCGGGGGTCGGGAAATCCTGAATCTGGCCCTCGACGCGGTCGTTATTCTCCTTGAGGTAATAGACGCCGGTCTGCCCCTTCAGCTTGCCGTCGAAGGCATCGAAGCTCAGGCGGAGTTCCTGGCTGAACTGGCTGTTGTTCTCCTCGCCGAAGCTCGTCGATTCGATCTGGTTCGGCGGGTTGATCGGGTTGCTGAAGAAGGGGGTGACGAAATTGAACTTCACCTTGCGCAGCGCGGTGAGCGAGGTCAGCGTGCCGAACGGCAACTCCAGATTGGCCTCGGCCGAATAGGTCTGGATGGTGCGCTTGACCTCGCCGTCGATATAGGCATTCACGACGCGCGGATCGGGATTGATGCCGGCGCAGTGGATGCCGCCCTGAAAGCTGGTGTCGCAATTATTGTGGCGCGGATTGCCCTTCTGGTCCTGATGCGAGACGTCGGCGCGCAGGATGATGTCGAGCGTGTCGGTCGGCACGAAGCGCAGCGCGACGCGCCCCGTCGTCAGGTTGAGGTCGTTGACGTCATGGCCCGTCGTCTCATTATATTCGAAGCCGTCGCGCTGCTTGTGCGACAGCCCCGCCGACAGATAGATTTTGTCGGTCAGCGCCATATTGCCGCGCGCGATCCCGCCGAAGCGATTGTAATTGCCGTAGGTGCCCTCGAAATAGAAGCTTTCCTCGTCGGTCGGCTTGCGGCTGATGAACTGGACGAGGCCGCCGATCGCATTCTTGCCGAACAGCGTGCCCTGCGGTCCCCGGAGCACCTCGACGCGTTCGAGGTCGAGCGCGTCGAGGTCGGGGGTGCCGCCGCGGCCGGCATAGACGCCGTCGATGAAGACGACCACCGACGGGTCGCCGCCGGCGTTCTGGCTGATGCCCGGCGGGCTGCCGATCCCGCGCATCGCGAAATTGGTGTTGATCGGATCGACCGCGCTGACTGCGAGGCCGGGGGTGCGTATCGCAACGTCCTGCACCGTTTCGATGCTGTTGTCGCGAAGCTGTTCGGCGCCGAAGGCGGTGACCGAGACCGGCACGTCCTGCAGCCGCTGTTCCTGCCGCTGCGCGGTCACGATGATGTCGCCGCTGGTATCCGGGGCCGCGTCCTGCGCCTGCGCGGCGGCGGGGATTATCGTTATCGCCGCGCCTGTCAGAAACAGGGCGGACCGCTTGCGTCCGATTTTCGCCATCTCTCTTCTCCCAACCCGTTTATTATTTTGCGTCCCGATCCTGCTTGACTCGGTCACAAATTTACTTAGTTTTCTAAGTAAGTGTTTTTATATATCAGGCTGACTTGCCATGCAAGAGCGAGCGGCGTTCGGGAGAGGACTTCGATGGCGACACAGAGTGCGGTCGGCGGATCGCGGCAGGAGAGGGACGCTGGTGGGAGCGGCGCGTCGCCCGTATGGCCGCGCCCGGCCTATGGCTGGTATGTCGTTGGCGTCCTGCTGATCGCCTACACCCTGTCCTTCGTCGACCGGATGATCCTCAGCCTGCTCGTCGCGCCGATCCGAACCGCGCTCGACATTTCGGATACCGAGGTCAGCCTGCTCATCGGGCTCGCCTTCGCGCTCTTCTATACGCTGCTCGGGCTCCCGATCGCGTGGATCGCCGACCGCTGGAACAGGCGGAACCTGATCCTCGTCGGGGTCGCTCTATGGTGCGTGATGACCGCGGGGTGCGGCTTCGCAGGGAGCTATGCGACCCTGTTCCTCGCGCGCATGGGGGTCGGGGTCGGCGAGGCGGCGCTGTCGCCCGCTGCCTATTCGATGCTCAGCGACACCTTCCCGCGCGACCGGCTGGCGCGCGCGATGGCGGTCTATTCGATCGGCGTCCCGCTCGGCTCGGGGATCGCGATGATCCTTGGTTCTTTCGTTGTGCAGGCGGTACTCGCGGCGCCGGTGGTCGATCTGCCGCTGATCGGGCCGGTCGAGGCGTGGCGCACCATCTTCCTCTGGGTCGCGGCACCGGGGCTGCTCGTCTGCCTGTTGCTGCTCACCGTGCGCGAGCCCGCGCGGCAGGGCGGCGCGAAACCGGAAGGGAAGGGCGCCGCGCCGGGCTTCCTGACGCACCTCAAGCGGCAGCGCGTCGCGCTGGGCGCGCTGTTCGTCGGCATGTCGCTGATCGGGCTGGTGATGTACGGCATGATCGCCTGGGTGCCGACCTTCTTCGCGCGCACCCATGGCATGGATGTCGCGACCGCCGGATTCTGGTTCGGGATCATCATGGCGACCGGCGGCGCGGCGGGCCTGATCATGGGCGGGATGCTCGCCGATCGCCAGTTCGGCCGCGGCGTCGCCGACGCGCACCTGCGCGTCATGCGCTTGTCGATCCTGCTCGGGGGGCCGCCGTTGCTCGCCGCGATGCTGATGCCGGGCGCGACGGCCGCCTTTATCTGCCTCGCTGTCGCCTTTCCGATGCTGACGATGCACGGCGTCGGCACGGTGGCGTTGCAGCTCATCACCCCGAACGAATATCGCGCCCGCGTCACCGCGCTCTATTTCTTCGTCGTCAATCTGACCGGCCTCGGCTTCGGGCCGATGCTGATGGCGCTGCTGACCGATCATCTGTTCGGCAGCGACGGCGCGCTCCGCTATTCGATCGCGCTGGTGACCGGGGTCGCGCTGCCGCTTGCGGCGGTCATCCTGACGATGGGCTTTTCCGCCTATGCGCGCGCGCTTGCGAAGGCGACCGACGAGGCATCTTGAATATGCTGCAAAAAGCGCCCACATCCTGATCACCGTCAACAAGCGAAAGGAGGTGGTCTGATGTCTCATTGTCGAATGCCGCGCGCGGCAGATCTTCTGGGCATGGCCTCCGTCGCGGGGGTCTCGCTCGACTGAGCTTTCCGCGTCAGCCAAGACAATGGAAGGGCCGCCCGATAGGGCGGCCCTTCGCATTTTTAGCGGAGCAGTTGGTCAATCCGTCGCGTTGCCGAGCCCGAGGCGTTCCACGGCCAGATCGGCGCGATTGACGCCCCAATCCGCCAGTCCGGCGGGCCAGCCTCCACCCGTGATCAACGCCTCCGCCGCCGCTGCCATGGCGGGGGCAGTCTGCAGGCCATATCCGCCTTGGCCCGCCAGCCAGAAAAATCCATCCGCATCGGGCGCGAAGCCGGCGACCGGGATGCGGTCGTGCGTGAAGGTGCGCAGCCCGGCCCAGCTGTGGCTGATCCGCCGGACGGTGAGCGAGGTGTAATGTTCGACCTTTGCTGCCGCGAGGGCGATGTCATATTCCTCGGGCTGGGCGTCGGCCGGTTCGCTCGGGACTTCATCGACCGGGCAGGCGAGCAGGCGGCCCGATTCGGGTAGCATGTAGAAATCGTCGATCGCGGTCTTGGTGAAGGGCCAGTCGCCGATCGCCTGATCCGGCGGCGCATCGAAGACGATGATCGTGCGGCGTAGCGGCTGGAGGCCGAGCGGTGCGACGCTCGCGAGACGCGCGATCTCGTCGCACCAGGCTCCCGCGGCATTGACGAGGATCGGCGCGGAAAAGCGATCGCCGGCCGCCGTGGTCGCAACCCAGCTCGTCCCCTCGCGCGCGATCGCGACGACGCGGGCGCCCGCGATCGACTGCCCGCCGCCGCGCTTGATCGCCGTGCGATAATCCTGCTGCAGCGCTTCGCTGTCGAGACGGCGCGCGGTCCGGTCGAGCACCGCGGCGACGATCCCGTCGCCGCCGCAGCGCAGCACCGGCACGATGCCGCGCACGCCATCGGCGTCGAGCCGCTCGAGCCCGTCGCTATAGGGCCGCATCTCCGCCTCGAGCGCATCGAGGCCTGCGAGCATTTCCGGCGGGGCGATGAACAGCGCGGGCGAGGGGCGCGACAGCGCGGTGCCGTTCGCGCCCGTGGTTTCGAAATGGGCGCGGCTGAATGCCGTCATGCCGCGCACGACCGATTTGCCGATGCCGAAATGATAATAGGTCGCGCTGCGCCCGCTCGAATGATAGCCGAAGCTGTCCTCGGCCTCGAGCAGGATGGTTCGCCCGTGCGGGGCGAGCCGCGCGGCGGCCGACACCCCGGCGATGCCGCCGCCCACGATCAGAAAATCGGCTGTCTGCAATTCCCGTTCCTCTCGAACAATGGCCGGTGCGGCGCCTGATTATCCTAGTTCGCGGCGATTCGGATGACGCCGACGCCCTTTACGATGTCGATCCGCGTGCCAAAAGGCGCCGACAGCCGCTGGAGCCGTTCGAGGATGCGGGCGCCGGTCGCGGCGTCGGCCATATGCGGCACCCCGCGCGCCGCGCCGGTCGCGGTGACGCCGAGGTCGATCGGATAGAGGCGCACCTCGGTCAGCCGTCCGTCGCGAAAATGGGTGGTCGCGATCACCGATTCATAAAGGTTGGGATCGGAAAAGCTCTTCGCGTTGCGCGCCTGGAGCAACTCGGGGGTCGTGACGCTGCCCGGTGTGACGCCGAACTGGTCGAACATGTCGGCGGGCACGTCGTCGAGCGAATTGTTCATCATCGCGAAGTTGCCGAGCGAATAGAAGATCGGCTTGCCCTTATAGATTTCGATGCCGCGAAGCTGGTGCGGCCCATGCCCCATATAGACGTCGGCGCCCGCGTCGATGATCTGGTGGGCGAGGCCGGGCGCGAAGTCGGCAGGGGTCTGGCTGGCGTTGCCGGGTTCGTGGTTGTGCAGTGAAAAGACGACGAAATTGCCGTTCTGCCTGGCCTGCCGCACCGCGAGCAGATTGGCGGCGAGATCCTTCTGGTTGAGGTCATAGCCGATCGTCATCGGGGTTGTCGGCGCTTCGACCGCGCGAAAGTCGCGGCCCTTGATCCGCACCGGGGCGCCCGGCTTCGTGCCGGTGATGCGTGCCAGCACCGCGAGGTCGGCTTCGGAGACCTGTCCGACCTCGGTGCTGCGGATCGTATTGGCGCCGGGGCGGCCGGGCACCCGGCCGAGCGGATCGGCTGCGGGCGTCATCGGGGTGAAGGTGGTCGTTGCCGAGACAAGCGCGACGCGCCCCTGCGGCCCGTCATAATAAGCGGGCGCCCGCGCTTCGGCCATCGTCCGCCCGGTCCCGGCGCGCACCAGATGCGCGGCGTCGAGCAGCTTCAGCGTCTCGATCATTCCCTCGACGCCCCAGTCGGTCGCATGATTGTTGGCGTGGCCGACGATGTCGATCCCCATGGCGGCGACGTCTTTCGGCACCGCCGGATCGGCGAGCATCCAGGTGCCGCCCGATTCGGCCTGCGGCGATCCCTTGAAGGTGGCGAGGTCGAGCGCGGTCGTCTCGAAATTGCCGAAGGTCACGTCGGCGCCGCGCAAGATGCGCAGCATGTCGGGCGCCTGCTTTTCCAGCGTCGCCAGCATCGGGCGCAGATAGATGAGGTCGCCGACCGCGGCGAGGCTGAAATCGCCCGCGATCGGCGTGCTGGGGACCGGCGCGGTTTCGAGCGTTTCGCCGCCGCGCGGCTGGGCCTGCACCGAAGCCCCGGTCAGCGCGATCGCGGCGGACCCGGTGAGCGCCAGCAGGCGCAGCGCCCCGGATCGGGCAAAGGGACGGGCGAAACGGATCGACATGCTGATGCTCCCCTGATGTGAAGCGACAGCGGATAGACGGTGGCGCTGACACCAACCTGTCACCGTCCGGGGACCTAACTGTTAATCGGCGCGGAGAAATCGCACCGTCACGCAGAGGCCGCGTCCGGTCCGGCCATCGGCCAGTTCGATCGCTGCGCCCATACGCTCGGCCAGCGCGCGCGCGATCGGGAGGCCGAGCCCGGTTCCGGGCGGCTGCCCGCGGCCCTGGATGCGATAGAAGCGATCCCACACCTTCTCGCGCTCCGGTTCGGGAATGCCGGGGCCATCGTCGTCGATCTCGACCAGCGGCCCGCCCGCGCCGTTGGTCAGGCGGACCGAAACCATTCCGCCCGGACGGCTGTAGCGGATCGCATTGTCGAGCAGATTGCCGATCAGCTCGGCGGCGAGCGTCGGCTGGCCCATCGCCATCACCGGACTCTCGTCGTCCTTTTCATAGCTGATGACCCGGTCGGCCGCGGCCTGCGCCGCGCGCTCGCCGGTCACGCCGGCGGCGATGTCGGCAAGATCGAAAGGTTGCACGGAGATCATACCCTGATCCTCGCTCCGCGCGAGCGCGATCAGCTGGCGCAGCAATTGCTCCAGCGTGTCGATGGCGTGGGGAATGTCGATCAGCGCCGCCTGACCCTGCGGCGATTGCGGGCCATAGCGTTCGAGGACATCGAGCTGCACCCGCACCACCGCCAGCGGGGTGCGCATCTGGTGCGAGGCGTTCGAGGTGAACTGGCGCAGCGACTCGCTCGCACGCTCCAGCCGCGCCATCAATCCGTTGAAGGCCGCGACGAAGGGGCGGATTTCGGTCGGGGTGGCCGCATCCGCATCGAGCCGGACCGTAGGAGAGGCGGCGCGCCGGGCCGCTTCGACCTGTTCGGTCAGCGTGCCGAGCGGACGCAAGCCCCAGCGGATCGCCAGCCAGAACAGCAGGCCGGTGACGATCAGCGCCGTCAGCCCGATCATCAGGACCTGACGCAGGAAGGCGCGTTCGTGCGCCAGACGGTCGTCGATATAATCGGCGATCTGGATCGCGATCAGCCGGTCGTCGCCATGTGCGCGGCGGATTTCCAGCGCTATGCGGGCAGGCTTTCCGTGCAGCATGCCGTCGCGCAGATAGGCCGCCTGCGTCACCTCGCGCGCGTCGGCGGGGTCGAGATAGCCGCGCACCAGCTCGGTCCGGCGATAGGCGTTGCTGAAGGTGGTCGGCGGATGGCGGTCGATCGTGCCGTCGCCGGTCGGGCTATAGTCGGCGGGCGGGCGCAGCGAAGCGTCGCCCGCGATCAGCTGGTCGCCGCGCCAGACGCTATAGTGAACGACCGGGCGGGCGCGCCGTTTCAGCAGGTGGATCGCGAGCGGTACGAGCCGTTCGCGGTCGGCTGCCGGACTGTTGTAGGCGAGGCTCAGCGTGCGCACCGACCCGATCAGCACCCGGTCGACGGTGTCGGCTTCGTTGTTGCGCGCGACCAGCGTCGTGATGATACCGAAGAACAGCACGAGCGCGGTCAGCGGCAGCAGGACCGCAGCGGTCAGGCGAAAGCGCAGCGAGTGGGGCAGGCGGCGCACGGGCGCTAGTCCGTCTCGATCATATAGCCGAGTCCGCGGACGGTGCGGATTGCGGGGCCCGACGGCTGCAGCTTGCGGCGAAGGCGGCCGACATAGACCTCGAGCGCGTTGGGTGTGACCGCATCCTCGAAATTGAAGACCTCCGCCGCCAGCCTTTCCTTCGGGATCACCTTGCCCGGCCGCCCCATCAGCGTTTCGAGTACCGCCAGCTCGCGGCGGCGCAGGTCGATGATACGGCCGTCGAGCGATACGGTGCGGCTCGACCGGTCGAACTCCAGCGCGCCGATCCGCAGCACCGGGTCGGCGGTGCCCTGGCTGCGCCGGACGAGCGCGCGCAGGCGCGATTCGAGTTCGCGCGGGCTGAACGGCTTCGCCATATAATCGTCGGCGCCGCGGTCGAGGCCGGTGACGCGGTCGTCGATCATGTCGCGCGCGGTCAGGATCAGGATCGGCGTCGCGACCCCGCGCGCGCGGAGTGCCCCCAGCACATCGAGCCCGTCGATGTCGGGCAATCCGAGGTCGAGGACGATGGCGCTATAGGGTTCACGGTCAGCGAGTTGCAGCGCATCCTCGCCATGGGCGAGGCTGTCGACTGCGAAGCCCGCCGCTTCCAGCGAGGCCGCCATGCCGCGCGCCAATCGCTCGTCATCTTCCACCACCAGCACGCGCATGTTCGACCTCGCTCCGCCTCCCCGGTTTCGCATCTGAAATTACAGCCTGCTCTATCTCCGCCTATGAAAATGTCACGCTTGAGGCAGAGAATTTTCCATTCATTGCCCCAAAGCGATGCTCCCGCGCCTGGTGTCAGCTTCGTGACAGCGACGCCCGGTAAGGCGGCCGCGTTCGCGCCTTGCCCGCGGCACCGAGGGAGAATCGGAAGATGAAGACCAGTCTGCCCCTGCTGATCGCGGGAGCCACCTTGTCCCTATGTGCCGCAGCGCCATCGGCCGCGGCCGCGCCGGCGGCGGGTCCCGACGCCGCCGGCGCACGGCTCGATGCGCTGTTTGCGCGCTGGGCGCATGACGATACGCCGGGTTGCTCGATCGCGATTTCGCGCGACGGACAGCCGATCGCGGTTCGAAGCTATGGCATGGCCAGCCTCGAACTCGGCGTTCCGGCGACCGCCGACAGCATCTACGAGGCGGGGTCAGATTCGAAGCAGTTCACCGCCGCCGCGATCCTGATGCTGGTGCGCGAGGGCAGGATGTCGCTGGACGACGACGTCCGCAAATATCTTCCCGAACTGCCCGCTTACGCCGCGCCGGTGACGATCGCGCATATGCTGCATCATACCAGCGGCCTGCGCGACTGGGGATCGGTCGCCGCGATCGAGGGCTGGCCGCGCAATTCGCGCACCGCGAACAACGACGATGTGCTGACAATCGCCGCGCGCCAGACCGAGCTCAATTTCGCGCCGGGCAGCCATTATCTCTACAGCAACAGCAATTACAATCTGCTGGCGATCGTCGTCGACCGGGTCAGCGGGCAGTCGCTCGCCGATTTCACCCGCGATCGCATCTTCACGCCGCTCGGCATGACCAGCACGCGCTGGCGCGACGACCATGGCGACATCGTGCCGGGCCGCACCGGCGCCTATGAGTTCGAGGACGGCGTCTGGCGCAACGAGCAGGTGATCGAGGACGCCTATGGCAATGGCGGCCTGCTCACCACCGTCGGCGATCTCGTCAAATGGCAGGCCGCGCTCGACAGCGATGCCTTCGGGCCGGGCTTCACCGCCCAGATGCAGCAGACGACCAAGCTCAACGACGGCACACCGATCGCCTACGCGCTTGCGCTGGTGAACCTCGACCATCGCGGGCAGCAGGAGGTCAGCCATTCGGGCTCGACCGGCGGCTATCGCGCCTGGATGGCGCGCTATCCGGCGCAGCGGCTCGCCGTGTCGCTGCTCTGCAATGCGGGCGATGCCGATACGCCGGTGCTCGGGCGCGCCGCCGCCGATCTTTTCCTGCCGCCCGATAGCGCCCAACCCTATGCGCCGCGTGGCCCCGTGCCGACCGGCCTTTATGCCGACAGCGTCAGCGGCGCGCCGCTGCGCTTCGAGGCTGACGGCAAGGGCGGCCTGCAAGCCGACGGCCGCGCGCTCGTTCCGGTCGGGCCGGGGCGCTGGATGCTGCGCGAAGATGTCTTCGCTTTCGGCGCGAAGGGCGGCCTGATCCGCGAAACGCGCGAGGGAGAGAAGATTCCCTATCGCAAGGTCGATGCCGTGACCGCGGTCGATCCGGCCCCCTATGCCGGGCGCTTCTGTTCGGCCGAGACCGGCACCTGCCTCAGCTTTCAGACCCGCGGCGGCCAGCTCGTCTACAGCGGCCCGCGCTGGACCGGCCAGCCGCTCGCACCGGCCTATCGCGACGTATTCACCGGCGACGCCGCGCCGCGCGCCTCGCGCGTCGTCGTGAAGTTTCAGCGCGACGCCGGCGGCGCCGTCACCGCGCTGCGTTTTGGGGAGAGCCGTGCATACGACCTGCTGTTCACGCGGGCAGACTGACCGACGATTCATCCAGCGACATTCAACAAGGGGATTATCTATGCGTAACGATCGGACCGGGCTGAAGGGCCTGTTGAGGAGCGGCAGCGCCGCGGCGAGCCTGATGCTCGCGCTGGCCTATAGCGGCGCCGCGGCGGCGCAGGAGGCGGCGGCCGACGAGGGCGATGCCACGGATGCGATCGTCGTCTCCGGCTCGCGCATCGACCGCAAGGGCTTCGACGCGCCGACCCCGACGACCGTCGTCGGCGAATCCGAACTGGCGCAGGGGGCGCGTCCCAGCATCGCGCAGGTGCTGAACGACCTGCCGCAATTCCGCGCGACCGTGTCGCCGAACAGCACCAACGCCAACACCAATTCCAGCACCTCGGCGATGGACCTTCGCGGCCTCGGCGCGACCCGCACGCTGACCTTGCTCAACAACCGCCGCTTCAACGGCGCGTCGGACCTCAACAGCATCCCGCAGGACATGGTGAAGCGCGTCGAGATCGTCACCGGCGGCGCCAGCGCAGCCTGGGGCTCGGGCGCGATCGGCGGCGTCGTCAACATCATCCTCGACGACAATCTGACCGGCCTGAAGCTCGGCGTCCAGAGCGGCATGTCGACGCGCGGCGACGGCTTTCGCTACAGCATCAACGGCAGCTTCGGCACCGAATTCGCCGGCGGCCGCGGCCATTTCATGATCGGCGGCGAATATCAGAACGATGAGGGCATCCTCAGCCGCAACGCGCGCAAGAATGTCGGCAGCGCCGACCTGTTCACGCCTGCGGGCAGCGCGCAGCAGATCCTCGTCCGCGACGTCAATCCGGCGAACACCGGCCTCGACGGGCTGATCACCACCGGCGCGCTCAAGGGCATGACCTTCGCGGCCGACGGCTCGCTCCGTCCCTATCAGTACGGCAGCATGATCAACGCCGACGGGACGCTGATGGTCGGCGGCGAAGGCCGCGGCATCGGCGACCAGAAGTCGCTCGCCAACCCCTATCAGCGCGTCAACAGCTATGCCCGCGCGAGCTTCGAGGTCGGCGATGCGACCTTCTGGATCGACGGCATGTACAGCCGCATCTGGGCCAAATATCCCTTCTACGCCGAATATGGCAATTACACGCTGAAGGCGTCCAACCCCTATCTCGACGGCATCCGCAGCCAGCTCGGCGCGGGGGAGACGACGGTCAAGATCGGCCGCGTCTTCGAAGATTACGGGATGCGCACCTTCGACTATTACCGCCAGAATGCCGAAGGCGGGATCGGCGTCGACGGCAGCTTCGCCGACGGCGCATGGCGCTATTCCGCCTATTACAACCATGGCGAACTGCGGAACATGCAGAGCTATCACAACCAGATCGTCGGCGCGAAGATGACGCAGGCGCTCGACGCGGTCCGCGTCGGCGGCAACATCGTCTGCGCGGTCGCGCTGACCGACCCGAACACCGCTTGCCGTCCGCTCAACATCCTGGGCTCGGGCCGCGCCGATCCGGCGGCGATCGACTATGTGTTCGGCGACCTCGCCAAGGTCGTCTACACGACCAAGCTCGACAGCATGGGCGCCAGCCTGCGCGGCGACCCCTTCTCGACCTGGGCCGGTCCGGTCTCGATCGCGTTCGGCGGCGAGGCGCGCTGGGAAAAGCAGGTGACGAACAGCATCGACCCGATTTCGACGGCGCGCGGGTTCAGCCGCTTCAACTTCTCGCCGCTCGACGGCGGGTTCAACGTGCAGGAAGGCTTCGGCGAAGTCGCGGTGCCGCTGCTCGACCAGCCATTCAGCAAGCTCGATTTCAGCGCCGCCGCGCGCTACAGCGATTACAGCACCAGCGGCGGCATCTGGTCGTGGAAGCTCGGCGCCACCGACCGTATCTTCGACAATCTGTTGCTGCGCGTGTCGCGCTCGCGCGACATCCGTTCGGGCAGTCTCGCCGAACTGTTCACGACGCGGACCACGACCTTCTCGACCGTCTCGGAGAACGGCCAGTCGTACAGCGTCACCCGCTACGGCGGCGGCAACCCGAATTTGAAGCCGGAGGTCGGCAGCACGCTGACCCTCGGCGCGGTCTTTACCCCGACCTTCCTGCCGGGCTTCAACCTTGCGGTCGATTATTTCGACATCAAGCTGCGCGACGCGATCACCTCGCCGAACGCCCAGGACGTGATCACCGCGTGCGGCAACGGCAATCAGAACGCCTGTTCGCAGATCACGCGCGACGGCCAGGGCCGCCCGACCGAGATCAACTCGACCTATCTGAACCTCGCGCAGTACAAGACCAGCGGCGTCGATATCGAGGCGAGCTATCAGCGGCCGGTCGGCAGCGGAACGCTTCGCCTGCGTGCGCTGGCGACCTATGTGTCGAAGGTCGTGATCGACGACGGCATTTCGGTCATCGACCGGGCGGGCGACGTCGGCGACGTGAGCTTCGGCACCCCGCACTGGCGCGGGACCGGCAGCGTCACCTATGGCAGCGACAATGCGAGCTTTACCGCGCGCGTCCGCTATGTCGGGGGCGGCGAGTATAACCATCTGCTCAATATCGCGAACAACGACACGTCGGCGCGGGTCTATGTCGACCTCAACGCGCAGGTGAATGTCGATGAGCGCTTCACGCTCTTCGCCAACGTCAACAATCTGTTCGATCGCGATCCGCCGCTCAGCCCGGCCGGATCGATCCATTATGACTCGATCGGTAGCTATGTGACGGTCGGCGCCAAGCTCCGTCTCTGATCCCCCCAGATCAGTGGCAAGGAAAAGGCGGGCATCGCGCGATGCCCGCCTTTTTTGCTGCCCCGAAAGGGGGATTCTTATCCGATCACTGAACACCCGCGGTGGCGAGCAGGATGCCGAGGCCGACGCTCGCACCCTGCACGCTCTGCGTCTTTTCGACGTCGATCCACTCGTCGAGCGAATGGCTGCGCTCGGCATGGCCGCCCGAACCGATGGTGATCGCCGGAATCCCGAGGCTCATCGGCATGTTCGAATCGGTCGATGAAAAGGACATTTCGGGGGTCAGACCCTTGGCGCGAATGATCGCATCGGCGTTGCGCACGACCGGCTCGGTCGCGGCCGTCTGTCCCGCCGGCCGGTCGCCGATCATCTTGATATCGGCGGTGACCGGGCCTTCCTTGGTCGATCGCGCGGCATTCTCGCCCTCGACGCTCTTCTTCACGATCGCGAGGAAAGCCTGCTCCAGCTTGGCGAGTTCCTCGGGGTTCTCCGACCGCATGTCGAATTCCATGAAGGCTTCGTTGGGGATCGAGTTGACCGACGTGCCGCCACTCGTGACGCTCGCCGAATAGGTGGTCTTGGGCGTCGCGGGCACCGGAATCCTGTAGAAATCGACGACCGTCTGGCTCATCGCTACCATCGGATTGACGAGGCCGAACGCCCCGAAGCTGTGTCCGCCCGGCCCCTTGTAGGTGATCCGGTAGCGCTTCGACCCGACGCCGCCCGTCACGACGCGCGCCGGGTTGGTTCCGTCCATCGAGACGAAGGTCCCGATGCGGTCCTTATATTTGCCCTTGGTCATCAGATAGCGGACGCCGCGCAGGTCGCCGGGACCCTCTTCGCCGACATTGCCGACGAAGACGATGTCCTGCCGCACCTTGACGCCAGCCTCCTTCATCGCCCGCGCATAGGCGAGCAGCACGGCGAGGCTGCGCGTGTCGTCGCCGATCCCGGGGGCATGAAGGCGGGTCCCTTCGCGGCGGACCTTGATCGGCGTCCCTTCGGGAAAAACCGTGTCGAGATGCGCGGCGATCATCACGACCGGAGCGCCCGCAGGGCCGGTGCCGCGATAGACACCCATGACATTGCCTTCCGGGTCGGTTTCGACGTCGGTCAGGCCGGCCTCCACCAGCATATCGCGATAGGCCGCGGCACGCGCGGCTTCCTTGAAGGGCGGGGCTGGAATCTCGGTGAGCTTGACGATCTCCGCGACAAGGCGATCATGATCGCGGCTCAGGATTTCGGCGGCTTTTTCATATCCTTTGCTCTTCAAGACCGCTTCGGGTTTCGCACCGGCCGCGGCCATTGCCGTGCCGGATGAAAACAACAGGGCGGTCAGGGCAAGAGAGGCGGCGGTTCGCATGAAAGTCCTTTCGCTGGAGAGATCGTCTGATCTCTGAAAGCTTTGCGAAAAGCGTGTCAAGCGAACTTGCCCGGTCGTGGCGAAGAACCGGGAATCGCCGAAAAGCGCAAGCCGAACTGGACCGGGCGTTAATCTTGCGGCACGTCGATATCCTTCGCATCGAACGCAGGAATGACCATGCAGCTTAGCCCCTATGACAGCGAACATTTCCCCGAGATCCGCGAAGGCGTCCGGCGCCTCTGCGCCGAGTTCCCGGGGGAATATTGGCGCGAGCTCGATGCGAAGCGCGAATATCCGACCGCGTTCGTCAAGGCGCTGACCGAAGCGGGTTATCTCTCGGTGCTGATCCCCGAAGAATATGGCGGCTCGGGGCTCGGCCTGTCGGCGGCGGCGGCAATCCTCGAGACGATCCAGGCCGAAGGTTGCAACGGCGGCGCCTGTCACGCGCAGATGTACACGATGGGCACGATCCTGCGCCACGGGTCGGAGGAGCAGAAGCAGGCCTATCTCCCCAAGATCGCGACCGGCGAGCTCCGCCTGCAGGCCTTCGGCGTCACCGAGCCGACGAGCGGCACCGACACGACCGCGCTGCGCACCGTCGCGGTGCGCGACGGCGATCATTATGTCGTCAACGGCCAGAAGATCTGGACCAGCCGCGCCGAGCATAGCGACCTGATGCTGCTCCTCGCGCGCACCACGCCGAAGGACCAGGCGGCCAAGAAGACCGAGGGGCTCTCGACCTTCATCGTCGACATGAAGAAGGCGCTTGCCGATGGGTCGCTGACGATCCGCCCGATCCGCACGATGATGAACCATGCGACGACCGAAGTCTTCTTCGACAATATGCGCATCCCCGCCGCCAACCTGCTCGGCGATGAGGGCAAGGGCTTCCGCTACATCCTCTCGGGCATGAATGCCGAGCGCACGCTGATCGCCGCCGAATGCGTCGGCGACGCAAAATGGTTCACGAAGAAATCGGCCGACTATGCGAACGAGCGCAAGGTGTTCGGCCGTGCGATCGGCCAGAACCAGGGCATCTCTTTCCCGATCGCCAGGGCTTATGCCAACATGCGTGCCGCCGAGCTGATGGTCCACGAAGCGGCGCGCCTCTACGAGGCCGGGCAGCCTAATGGCGCCGAGGCCAATATGGCGAAGATGCTCGCCGCCGATGCGTCGGTCGAGGCGGGCAATGTCTGCATCCAGACGCATGGCGGCTTCGGCTTTGCCGAGGAATATGACGTCGAGCGCAAGTTCCGCGAGACGCGCCTCTATCAGGTCGCGCCCATCTCGACGAACCTCATCCTCTCCTTCCTCGCCGAACATGTCCTCGGCATGCCCAGGAGCTATTGAGAAAGCTGTGTCCTGTCGGGCATCGGCGCAGGGTGAGCGGGGTGAACCGAGGAGTTAGCGGGCGGGAGGGATTCGAACCCTCGATCCAATTTTTGGTCCGTAGCCGTCTTCAGTGGTCCGTATTAGTCCAGCAAACTCAACGGAACACCCGCATTTTGTACCGTATGCATACCATAGATTGGTGGGGTGGGGGCGACCATGCAAAAGTGTGGCTGGGGGACGAAGATTGGCAGCTCAGCCGCCTGGTAGCGGACATTATGTGCCAGCTTTGGAAGGTAAAAATTCGGCTTGCTTCGCATCCACTAAATGTCCGCTATCGGCCAGCGATAGCCAAAGCCCGCGCGCTCTGCGCTGAAAATGCCGGAGCGTACGCGCTCAGGGGCCGGAGTTCATATCGAAGTATCTCGATCCGCGGGTCTACCAGCACGACGTCGCGCTGGACTTCAGCAGGCGGGAAAAGCCGACCGACACTGCCTTCGCGGAATCGTTCAACGGACGGGTCAGGGCGGAGTGCCTCAACGCGTATTGGTTCTTGAGCCTGGCCGACGCCCAGCATAAATGTGAGGCATGGCGGTACGACTACCACAATGTCCGCCCGCATAGCTCCCTCGGTAGCCAAACCCCGGCGGAGTGCGCTTTTGCATCGGGGCAGACTAGCCCGCCCTGATGCAAGAAATCCGTCTTTCTCGCAAAGATCAGATCAAAGATGGAGCCAAGCTCACGTCGATTTCACCTACCAAGACCCTTTGGGGGATTTTTGGGGGCATTTCGGTCGAGATGGAGCGAAACGCGGCATCATCGAGTATGATCCAGCAATTTGCGCCCAGGGGTGCTTGCCGTCATCACGTCCTGTCCGTCTCGGCGCCGGTGAGGGTTTGGTCTTGATCTGGTGGCAGCGATTCGAACACAAGGAGGCATGCGTCCTTCCTTCATGCTCGATCGCGCCAGCGATACCACCTTGCAGGACCAGATTCGCAAGGGCGTGATTGAACTGATGCGGTCGCAGGCATGGCCTGCCGGTCACCGCCTGCCGTCTTCGCGGACGATGGCGCGCTTGCTGGGGGTTGCGCGCAACACGGTGACGATCGCCTATCAACAGCTCGTGGCCGAGGGGCATGTGGTGGCGCGCGAGCGTAGCGGGCTGTTTGTCTCGGGTGATCTGTCCTCGGGAAGATCGGGCTTTGGCGAGGTCGCGGGCATTGCCGAAAGGGTGACGGCCAACGGGGTAACATGGTCCGAGCGATTACCGCTCCTGCCCGCGCTTCCGGAACCGATGCCCGCGAATTGGCAGCAATATCCCTATCCCTTCCTGGACGGCTGCTTCGACGACAGTCTGTTCCCCGCCGGCGACTGGCGCGAGGCGGCGAGCCTGTCGCTGAAGCGTCGGCAGGTCGCTTCCTGGTCGGGGATCGCCGACGACGATGCGGCGCTGATCGAGGAAATTCGCACCAAGATATTGCCGCGCCGCGGCATCTATGCGCGCCCCGACGAAATATTGCTGACGCTCGGCACGCATCACGCGCGCGTCCTCGCGCTCGACCTGTTCTGTACCGAAGGCAGCCGCGTCGCGATCGAGGACCCCGGCCTGTTCGAGCTGCGCGCGCTGATCGAGGCACGGCGCGGGCAATGGGTGCCGCAGCCTGTCGATGCGGCGGGCGTGGTGACCGACGCGCGGCTCCCCGGCTGCGATCTCGTCATGGTCACGCCCAGCCATCAACTGCCCACCGGCGCGACATTGTCGCTCGACCGGCGGCGGGCGCTGCTTGCGGCGGCCGAAGCGCACGACCTGATCGTCGTCGAGGATGATTTCGAATGCGAGACCAATTATCTCGACGAGGATTTTCCGGCGATGCGCGGCATGGCGGGCGGTAGCCGCGTCGTCTATATCGCCGGCCTCGCCAAAGTGCTCGACCCCGGACTCAGGCTCGGCTTCATGGTCGCCGACCGCGAGGTGATCGCGCACCTGCGCGAACTGCGCCGCCTGTCGGTCAAGCAGCCGCCGCCGAACAACCAGCGCGCAGCGGCGCAATTCCTGTCGCTCGGCCATTATGATTCGATGATGCGGCGGATTGGGCGCGAGTTCCGCGCGCGGCAGATCGCGCTGCGCGATGCGCTCAACCATTATCTGCCGCGCTCGATTGCGATCCAGCCGGTGCGCGGCGGGACGACGATGTGGGTGCGGGGAGCCGCCGGGCTCGACGTTGCGGATCTCGCTGCGGCGGCCGAGCGGCGCGGAGTGCTGATCGAGCGGGTCGATCCCTATTATGCCGGAACCGCGCCGCCCGGCTTGTTCCGGCTCGGCGTCACGAGCCTGCCCGTCGAACGCATCCGCCCCGGCGTCGCGGCGCTGACCGCGGCGCTCAACGATGTGCTTGAGAAAAAGGTGGAACCGCCGCTGATTCTGACGGGCCGCGCGCTGCGCCGCAAGATGAGCGGCGCGCGGCTCGAATGCCGCACCATCTATGGCGATCCCTGCACCATATTGCTGCTGCCCGACGGCACGATGACCGGGCGCGCGGGCCATGCCGACGAGGATATCGACACCGGGCGCTGGTGGATCGAGGGCGACCGCTGGCACCGCCAGTGGCAAAGCTGGTCCTATGGCGAGGCGACCTCGTTCGAGATCGCGATCGAGGGCGATGTCATCCAGTGGCTCGGCGCCGGACAGCGCGTCGTCGACTGGGCGCTGATCGGCCGCATCGGCGATCTGGCACCATCCTAGTTTGCAAACTGGACCTATCGTAAGCGCCGCATAGCGGACAGATTGTCTCCCGGACGTGCCCCGATGAGCGCGTCGGGGAGGATTATGACTCATTTCGCGATCGCCGGCCTGCAACTGGCCCTGCCGCGGGGCGACAATCTGGATCGCATCGCCGAGGAAGTGCGGCTCGTTCGCCGCCGCTTCCGCTGGGTCGATATGGTCGTGCTGGGGGAGCTTTCCTGCTTCGGCCCCGCCACCGCGAACGCGCAGCCGCTGCCCGGCCCCACGGAAGACGCTTTTGCGGCGATGGCACGCGAGCACGGACTGTGGCTCGTCAACGGCTCGCTGTTCGAGCGCGAGGGCGACACGATCTACAACACCACCAGCGTCTTCGCGCCCGACGGCAGTGTCGCCGCGCGTCACCGCAAGATATATCCTTTCTACCCCTATGAAGAGGGGGTGACCGGCGGCATCGAGCCGACCATATTCGACGTCCCCGGCGTCGGCCGCTTCGGCCTCGCCATCTGCTATGACATTTGGTTTCCAGAGGTTGTCCGCTCGCTGATCTGGCGCGGGGCGGAGGTCATCCTCAATCCGGTGATGACCAACACGATCGACCGCGACGTCGAACTGTCGATCGTCCGCGCCGCCGCCGCGACCAATCAGGCCTATGTCGTCTCGGTCAATGTCGCGGGCGACCTCGGCTATGGGCGCTCGTGCGTCGCGGGGCCGGGCGGCGAGATGATCCATGTGGCGGGAGAAGGGCGCGAGGTGATCGCGGTCGATCTCGACCTCGATTATGTTCGCCGCTGCCGCGAACGCGGCTGGCACGGGCTCGGCCAGCCGCTCAAGAGTCTGCGCGACGGGCCGCAGCATTTCGAAGCCTTCGACCGCGGGCCTGCGGCCTCGCCGACGCTCCAGGCGCTTGGCCCGCTCGTTCAGCCTGCGTCTTCGCTCACCGGCAAGGATGGCGCCGACGCGCGCGCAATGACACATAAGGGGGGAAAATCATGACCAACACCACGCGACTTCTGGCGACGACATCGCTCGCCTGCACCGGCCTGCTGGCGGCGATGCCAGCGCCGGCCTTCGCTCAGGAAGCAGGGGCGACGAATGATGGCACCGACATCGTCGTCACCGCGACCCGCCGCGAGGCGCGGACGATCGACATTCCCTATAATATCTCGGCGGTCGGCGGCGACCGGATCGACGCGAACCAGACGCGCGATCAGGCCGAGCTGCTCCGTTCGATCCCCGGCGTCGCGGTCGTCGATCGCGGCCGCCGCAACGCAGGCGTCATCAACACGGTGACGATCCGCGGCATCAACGTCGACAGCGCCGCGCTGGGCGATTACGCCGTTTCAGGCATTTCGCCGGTCTCGACCTATGTCAACGACACGCCGCTGTTCGCCGCCTATCTGCTCAAGGATCTCGATCGGGTCGAGGTGCTGCGCGGGCCGCAGGGAACGCTCTATGGATCGGGCGCGCTCGGCGGCACGGTGCGCTATATCCTCAAGAAGCCCGTGCTCGGCCGTTTTGAGGGCCGCGTCACCGGCGGTGTCAGCAGCGTCAAGGGCTCGGACGGCATCGGTTACGAAGCCGACGTCGTGCTCAACGTGCCGCTGGGCGATACCTTCGCGATCCGTGCGGTCGGTAGCCGCCAGCATTATCCGGGCCTCACCGACTATGTGAACGTCTACAAGCTCGACGGCGACGGCATCCCGACCGCCCCCGCCGGGATACTCGCGCCCGACGCCGAATATCGCCGCGTCAAGGACGCCGATTTCGTCCATGTCTGGTACGGCCGCATCGCCGCGCTGTGGCAGCCGAGCGACGCGGTCGACCTGACGCTGACCTATAACCATCAGGAGGATAATGTCGGCGGCCGCCGCCAGATTACGCGAGGGCTCGACGGCTATGGCAAGCCTTACGAAGGCTATCAGAATGGGTCGATCCAGCTCGAGCCTTCGACCCGCAACGTCGATTCGGTTGCATTGGAAGCGAACGTCGATCTCGGCTTCGCGACCCTGACCTCCAGCTCCTCCTGGTATGATCATGAAGGCGATAGCGTCAGCGAGAATACCGGCTTCTACGCCAAGGCGGGCTTCCTCGCCTTCTATTACAACTACCCGCGCCCGATGGCGTCGGCGGTGCGCAGCTATCGCGACAAGAGCTTCGTGCAGGAACTGCGCCTCGTGTCGAAGGGCGGCGGGCCGCTCGATTATGTGATCGGCGCCTATTATCAGGACCAGAAGCTCTTTTCGTCGCAGGACAGCTATCTCCGCGGTTTCAAGCGCTGGTGGGATGCCGCGACCGGCCTTCCGGCAGCGGTCGCGAGCGATCAGGATTTCTTCTATCGCCGGCACGAGACGTTCAAGGACCGCGCGCTGTTCGGCGAACTGACGTGGCACGCCACCGACACCGTCGATCTGACCGGCGGGGTGCGCTATTTCTGGAACAAGGCGCACAACGACACTTCGATCGATATCCCGATCTTCCCCTCGCTGTCGCAGCCGACTGACGCGACCTTCCGCACCAGCGAGGACAAGGCGCTGTTCAAGGGCAATCTGTCCTGGAAATTCGCCGACCGCGGGCTGCTCTATGCGACCGTATCGCAGGGCTATCGCCGCGGCGGGTCGAACGCGGTGCCGACGATTGGCCGCTATGCCGAGGACCCGTCGTGGCAGCAGTACAAGTCCGACACGCTGGTCAATTACGAAGTCGGGGTGAAGGGCGCGCTCAGCGGACTGACCTATAATCTCGACGCCTTCTACATCGACTGGAAGAATATCCAGCTCAACACAGCGACTCCGGTCTGGGGCTTTTACGTCGTCCAGAACGGGGGCAAGGCCCGCTCGCAGGGGATCGAGGCGCAGATCGAGGGGCGCAGCGGCGGCCTCCACTATGCGCTCGGCTATACCTATGTCGATGCGAAGCTGACGCGCGATTTCTTCTCGCCCGATCCCAGCCATGTGCTGATCGGGCGCGACGGCGATCGCTTGCCGGGCTCGGCGCACCATATATTGACCGGCAGCGCCGATTACAGCTTCGACCTTGGGAACGACACCAGCCTGACGCTGCGCGGCGATGGCTTCTACCAGTCGTCGACGCGCAACGCGATCAGCACCTCGCCCAAGTTCAACGTCCGCCTGCCGGGCTTCTCGATCTGGAACGCCTCGGCGACCTTGCGCAAGGGGGCCTATGGATTGACGCTGTTCGTCAAGAATCTGTTCAACACGGATGGGGTCACGGGCGTCTTCACCGAAGCCTATATGGGGACGTCGCCATCGCAGGGCTATTATGGCAACGGGTCGAAGGAACTGATCACGCTGCCGCGGACGATCGGCCTGTCGGCGGACGTGCGTTTCTGACGATGACGGCCCGGCCCGCCGCCTCTGACGCCCACGACCGTTCCGGCGATTTCGACGCCGGTCTGGCACAGGCGCGGGAAGCGGTGGTGCGGGGCCGCTATGGCAAGGCGCGCGCGGTTCTCGCCGCGATCGAGGAACTGGCATGGGACGACGCCCATGCCTTGCGCCGCCTTGCCGAATATCACGGGCATATGAACCGCCCGGTCGAGGCCGAACGCTGCTGCGCGCGCGCGGTCGAACTGGCGCCCGACGATGGCCGTGCGCGCTACGACCTTGCCGCCGCGTCGATCGCGCTCGGCCGGATCGACGCGGCAGAGGCGCATTTCGACCGCGCGATTGCGGATAATCCGCGCGACTGGGACGCCTGGGCCAACCGCTCGACGCTGCGCCGCGCGACCGCGGACAATAATCATGTGGCGGCGCTTGAAAACGCGCTGGCAGCGACGGGGAGCAATACCGAGGCGCGCATCGCGCTCGGCCATGCGCTCGCGAAGGAACTCGAGGACCTCGGCGATCATGACCGGGCATTCGCGGCGCTGAAGGCGGCCGCCGATGCGCGGCGGGCGCGGCTGTCCTATCGCGTCGCCGACGACGTCGATACGATGGCGGCGATCGCCGAAGCCTTTTCGACCGAGCGCCTGCGCGCGGCTCCGCGACCGACCGCCGGACCGGGGCCGATCTTCGTCCTCGGCCTGCCGCGTAGCGGGACGACATTGGTCGACCGCATCCTCTCCTCGCATAGCAAAGTCGCGAGCCTCGGCGAGATTCAGGATTTCGCGCTCGCGCTGATCGCGGGCGCCGGGCAAGCGCGGGACAAGGCCGACCTTATCCGCCGCAGCGCCGCGATGGATCATGCCGCACTCGGCCGCGCCTATCGGTCGCGTATCGCCGAACGCGATCCCGGCGCGCCTTTCGCGATCGACAAGACGCCGCTCAACTTTCTCTACATCGGCCTGATCGCGCTCGCGCTGCCCGACGCGCGCATCGTCCATGTCCGGCGCGGGGCGATGGACGGCTGCTATGCGATGTACAAGACGCTGTTCCGCATGGGCTATCCGTTCAGCTATGACCTCGGCGACCTTGCCGCTTATCGCATCGCCTATGAGCGGCTGATGGCGCATTGGCACGAGGCCTTGCCCGGCCGGATGATCGGGATCGACTATGAGGCGCTGATCGCCGATCAGGAGGGCGAGAGCCGCCGGCTGGTGGCGGCGTGCGGGCTCGGCTGGGAAGAGGCCTGCCTCGATTTCCACAGCAATCCCGCGCCCGTGGCGACCGCGAGCGCGGTACAGGTGCGCGCGCCGATTCACGATCGCTCGGTCGGTCTCTGGCGGCGCTATGAGGCGGGGCTTGCTCCGCTGGCCGACGCCCTGGGTAAGGCGGGCATCGCGCTGTGAAATATTGGCCGCTCGTTCTGATCGCACTCGCGGCGCCCGGCAGCGCGGCGGCCGAGGAATTGCTGCGCAGCGATTTCCAGCAGGGCAGCGCCGACCCGTGGCGCGCGGCAGGCATGGGCGATGTGCGGCTGACAAGTTTCGCGGGCAATGTCTCGATGCGCCTCACCGCCGGGGCGAGCGCCGAGGTCGCAGTGCCGGTCACGGACAAGCGGCGCCTCTATGCGACCGTCAAGATCGCCGCCGATGCGCTGGACGATGACGCGGTCTGCACGGCCGAAGCCTCGCGCGATGATGGTGCGACATGGATGCCGATCCTCTCGGTCGGCAAGGCGCGCGCCGATGCGGTGACGCTGTGGCCGGGCGGACAGGCGCTCGCCGAGGGCGATGGCGGGCTGCGGCTCCGCCTGTCGGCGCGGGGCAAGCGCGCGACCTGCTGGTTCGACGATGTGGTGGTGACGGGGATCGCCAACGCCGCGGCTTCGGGTGCGAGGCGGGCGCTTGGCGGCGCCGCGCTGCTGGCGGGCGAGGGCTTCGATGGCCCGGTCGATCTGTCGGCTTTCGCGCCGGCTGCCGACGCTGCGAAGCCGTCGGCGACCTTCGCGGGTCGCCTGAATCTGACAGGCGGACCGATGGCGGGTTTTCGCATGATCGCCGAGGAAAAGGGCTATGAACGCGGCAATACGGTCCGCTCGCTCCCCGATCTCGCCATCGACCTCGTCCAGCATGGCGATGCGCTGATCCCCGCGCAGCGCGGGCTGATTCCATCGACCCACCCCGACTGGAACTGGATTGTCGAGCCGGGCCGCGTCTGGTCCGAACCTGGCGATGACGGGCTGACCCGCGCCGCGCTGCCCTTCGCGCTTCAGGAGCGCAACGCCAATTGCACCCACAACGGGATGCTCACCTTCCTGTTCGGCGCAGATGGAACGGTGAGCAACGCGGCTTTCGAGATTGCAAGCGAAACCTGCCGCTATCGCAAGTTCGACGCCTGGGGCTTCGTCGCTGCGCGCCTTGCGCCGGGCGTGGTTTCCGGCGCCGACGCGATCGTGCGGCGCGATGAGGAGGCGGCCGCGGCACGCCTGCCGGTGCGGCCGATCGAGGAACGGCCCGATGCGCTAGCTTTCGCCACTGCGGCGGGCCCGGAGCCGACCGTCTATGGCGCGGTGGTGGACGGCGTCCATTACCGCAGCGCCTGCGCGACGCGCCACGGCGATTATCCCGCGTGCGAGGTGATCGATCTGCCGTCCTATTCGACCGCCAAGTCGGTGTTCGGCGGGGTCGCGCTGATGCGGCTCGAAAAACTCTATCCCGGCAGCGCGGCGGCGGAGATCGCGGCGTATGTCCCCGCCTGCGCGCGCGGCTGGGCGGGGGTTACGCTCGAACAGGCGCTCGACATGACGACGGGCCATTACCGCTCCGACGCCTATATGGCCGACGAGGATGATCCGTCGATCGCGGGCTTCTTCGAGCCCGAGGGTCATGCGGCGAAGATCGCCTTCGCCTGTACCCATTATCCGCGGCGGACGGCGGCGGGCGCCAAATGGGTCTATCACACCAGCGACACCTATCTGCTCGGCACCGCGATGGGCGCGATCCTGCGCAAGCGAAAGCGCCTCGACGCCGATCTCTACGACGATCTCGTCCGGCCGCTGTGGGATGGTCTCAAGCTCAGCCCAACGCTGTCGACGACCCGGCGCAGCGAGGGTGCGGCGGCGCAGCCCTTCGTTGGCTGGGGGCTGACCTATCAGCCCGACGATATCGCGCGGCTGTCGCGCTGGCTGATGCAGGGCGCGGACGGGCTGCTCGACCCGCGTCTGCTCGACGCTGCGATGCAGCGCGCGCCGCGTGGCGGCGGGCTTCCCGCGGGCTTCCCGGGCTTTCGCTACCGCGCCGGCTTCTGGACGCGCGACATGGGGGTTAAGCTCGGCTGTCCCGGCTCGCTCTGGGTTCCGGCGATGTCGGGGTTCGGCGGCATTTCGGTCGCGATGCTGCCCGGCCGCGACGCCCTTTTCTACAGCTTCGGCGACAGCGATCATTGGGACTGGAGCGCGGCCGCCGTGGCGCTCGCCGGAAAGGATGCACCATGCGGCTGACCGATACGCTGCCGAAGGTCGCACCCGACGGCCTGCCCGCCGCGGTGCTGCTGTCCTTCCTTGCGACCGCCGGGCTCTTCTACGTCAATATCATGGCGGCGCTCGTCACCGGCCTGTCGGACGGGCTGGGGATCAAGCCTGCGAGCGCGGGGCTCATCGCCTCGGCCAATGTCTATGGCGCGGCGGTCGGCGCGCTGATCGCGGTGTTCCTGGTCCGGCGCATCGCGTGGCGCGTCGCCGCGACCGCGGCGCTGCTCGGCCTGATCGCGGTCGATCTCGTTTCGACGCAGCTCGTGTCGGTGGCTGCGCTGACGGTGATCCGCGCCTGTCACGGCATGATCGGCGGGCTGCTCGTCGGGATCGCCTTTGCGGTGATCGCGCGCACCCGTTCGCCCGACCGCGTGTTCGGGATGCTGCTCGTCGTCCAGTTCGGGATCGGCGGCATCGGCCTCTGGGCGCTGCCGCCGCTGGTGCCGCAGTACGGCACCGGCATCCTCTTCCTCGCGCTCGCCGCCTTCAGCCTCGCGACGCTGGCGATGCTGCCCTTTCTGCCTGCCTATCCGGTCGCCGCCGACAATGCCGCGGCGGCCGAGGCCCCGCCGATCGCGCGGAAACCGCTCGCCGCGACGCTCGCCGCCATCTTCCTGTTCCAGGCGGGCAATATGGGGCTCGCCGCCTTCATCATCGGGCTCGGGCGCAATGCGGGACTGTCGCAGGATTTCATCGGACCGACGCTCGCCGCCGCCAACTGGCTCGGCGCCGTGGGGTCGGTCCTCGTCGTCGCGATGGGCGCGCGTTTCGGTCGAGCAAAGCCGATCCTCGGCTCGATCGCGCTGACCCTGATCTTCACCGCCGCCTTCTGGTGGTCCGACCTTCCGGCCGTCTATGTCGCCGCTAACATCGGCTCGGCGATCGTCTGGGCCTTCACCATCCCCTATCTGCTCGGCCTCGCCGCGGCGTTCGACAAGGTCGGGCGCACTGCGGCGCTCGGCGGCTTCTGCTCGAAACTCGGGCTGGCGAGCGGGCCGCTCCTGACCGGGCTGCTGCTCGATCATGGCGGCTATCCGCTGACGATCGTCGCGGCGGTGCTGCTTCTGCTGCTGAGCGGTCTCGCGGCGGCGTGGCCCGCGCGATTGCTCGACCGCGCCCAACCTTCCCAAGCCTGAACCCCAAACCCACGAGGTCCCATGATGAGCAATAATGCCCTTCTTTTGTCGCGCCGTGCCGCCGCGGTTCCGCAGGGGGTCGCGAGTGCGACGCCATTGTTCGCGGCGCGTGCCGAAAATGCCGAGCTGTGGGACGCCGACGGTGCCCGCTACATCGACTTCGCAGGCGGCATCGCGGTGCTCAACGTCGGGCATCGCCATCCGCGCGTGATCGCGGCCGTGCGCGACCAGCTCGACCGTTACACGCATACGGCGTTTCAGGTCGCCGCCTATGAGCCCTATGTCGAACTCTGCGAACGGCTCAACGCGCTCGCGCCTTTTTCGGGCCCCGCCAAGACGATCCTCTTCACCACCGGCGCCGAAGCGGTCGAGAATGCCGTAAAGATCGCCCGTGCCGCCACCGGGCGGTCTGGCATTATCGCCTTCGGCGGCGGCTTCCACGGCCGCACGCTCCTGACGATGGCGATGACGGGCAAGGTGCTGCCCTACAAGCGCAGCTTCGGCCCGCTGCCTGGCGAGGTGTTCCACCTGCCGTTCCCGATTCCCCATTATGGCGTCAGCGTCGAGGACAGCTTGCGTGCGCTGTCGCTGCTGTTCGCCGCCGACATCGAGCCGTCGCGCGTCGCCGCGATCATCGTCGAGCCGGTGCAGGGCGAGGGCGGTTTCCACATGGCGCCGCCCGATCTGCTCGCGGCGCTCCGCCGTCTCTGCGACGAGCATGGCATATTGCTGATCGCCGATGAGGTGCAGACCGGCTTTGCGCGCACCGGCCGCATGTTCGGGATCGAGCATGGCGGGGTCGAGCCCGACCTGATGACGGTCGCCAAGTCGCTCGCCGGCGGCTTCCCGCTGTCGGGGGTGATCGGCCGCGCCGGGATCATGGATGCAGCGCAGCCGGGTGGGCTCGGTGGTACTTATGCCGGATCGCCCGTCGCCTGCGCAGCCGCGCTCGCGGTGCTCGACGTGATCGAGGAGGAGGGGCTGATCGAACGCGCGAACGCCCTCGGCGACAAGCTGCGGACGACGCTGGAGGCGTTCGCGGCGCGTAACGACCTGCTTCCCATCGGCCATGTTCGCGGTCCCGGCGCAATGGTCGCCTTCGACCTGCTCGCGGCGCGCGGCAGCGACGAACCCGACGGCGCGGCGGCGAAGCGCGTGACGGCGCGCGCGCTCGAACTCGGCCTCGTGCTGCTGAGCTGTGGCATCCATGGCGAGACGATCCGCCTGCTGATGCCGCTGACCGCGTCCGACGCGCTGATCGACGAAGGTATGGCGATCCTCGAGAAGGCCTTGAGTGCGCTATGAGCAACGTCCCGACCCTGATCCGGCCCGACCTCTTGCGGACCGACGCCTTCATCGGGGGGCACTGGACGGCAAGCGACCGCCGCCTTGCCGTCACCAACCCCGCGACCGGCGCGCTGATCGCCGGGGTCGCCGATACGACTCCCGCCGACACGCGCGCCGCGATCGACGCCGCTGCGGCGGCGATGCCCGCTTGGGCCGCGACCCCGGCGAAGGCGCGCGCGGCGATCCTGCGCCGCTGGTTCGACCTGATCATGGCGAACCAGGAGGACCTCGCGCGGTTGATGACCGCCGAGCAGGGCAAGCCGCTCGCCGAAAGCCGGGGCGAGATCGGCTACGCCGCCTCCTTCATCGAGTGGTTCGCCGAAGAAGCGAAACGCGCCTATGGTGACGTTATCCCCGCGACCCAGAACGGACAGCGCATCCTCGTGCTAAAGCAGCCGGTCGGCGTCGTCGCCGCGATCACGCCGTGGAATTTCCCCGCCGCGATGATCACCCGCAAGGTCGGCCCGGCGCTCGCCGCAGGCTGCGCCATCGTCGTCAAGCCCGCCGCGCAGACCCCGCTGTCGGCGCTCGCGCTTGCCGTGCTGGCCGAGGAGGCGGGACTCCCCGCCGGGCTGCTGAGCATCGTCCCGACTAGCGACGCGCGCAACGTGGGCGCGGAGATGACGGGGAACCCGCTGGTCCGCAAGCTGTCCTTCACCGGATCGACCGAGATCGGGAAGCTGCTCTATCGCCAGTCGGCCGACACGGTGAAGAAACTCGGGCTCGAACTCGGCGGCAACGCACCCTTCATCGTCTTCGACGACGCCGACGTCGACGAAGCGGTCAAGGGCGCGATCGCGTCCAAATATCGCAACGCGGGTCAGACTTGCGTCTGCGCCAACCGGATCTATGTGCAGGCGGGCATCCACGACGCTTTCGTTGCGAAGCTCGCCGAGGCGGTGAGGGGACTGAAGGTTGGCGATGGCGCCGACGCCGGCGTTGAAGTCGGGCCGTTGATCGAAGAAGCAGCGGTGGAGAAGGTCGAGCGCCACATCGCCGACGCGGTCGCCAAGGGCGCGCGCGTCGTCTGCGGCGGCGCCCGCTCGGCGCTTGGCGGCACCTTCTTCGAGTCGACCCTGCTGACCGGCGTGACCGCCGCGATGGCGGTCGCGCACGAGGAGACCTTCGGCCCGCTCGCCCCGGTCTTCCGCTTCGAGGACGAGGCCGATGTCGTCGCGCAGGCGAACGACACCCGTTTTGGACTTGCCGCCTATTTCTTCGCCCGCGATCTGTCGCGCGTCTGGCGTGTCGCCGAGGCCCTCGAATATGGCATCGTCGGGGTGAATACCGGCCTGATCTCCACCGAAGTCGCGCCCTTCGGCGGCATCAAGGAGTCGGGCCTTGGCCGCGAGGGATCGCGCTACGGTATCGAGGATTATCTCGAGGTGAAATATGTCTGTATCGCCGTGGAGCAGGCTTGATTCGGGAGGGTTTCGTTCAGACCGGCTTGCTTTCCGGGAAGGCAGGGGAGATCATCGCCGCCGCTGCCGAACACCGCCGTTCGCGCATCGCCCCGGTATCCCATTGGCGGATCATCGGTCGCGGCATGGGAAGGGTGTCGTCCGCCGGAGGGGTGAGTATATATCATTTTTGAGCAGATTATGTCATAATGCGGGTGGCCCCTGAACCTGCCATTTTCCTGTTTGATATCAGCCCGCGCACTGTCCCATCACGATTTGCGGGCTTCGCTCGTCCATGTTTAATTGGGTTGCATATCGCGATCTTTCACGGTCTTCTGTCTGCGAAAAGAGGGAGAGGGCGATGGGCAAGGGTCGGACGATCATATGGGGCGGCGTTGCCGTCATGGCTGTCGTGGCGGGCGTGGTCGGTGTTCGCACCGCGACGTTTGCGCCAAAGGACATCGCGGATGGCAGCGACGTCAAACTGGCATCGGCGCCGGCCTACGACATCGACGCCGCTGTTCGGCATCTCAGCGAGGCGGCGCAGATTCCGACAGTTTCGCATCAGAATGTGGCCGACAACCAGATCGCCGAATGGGACAGGCTGCATGGCTGGCTCGCCTCGACCTATCCCGCCGTTCACGCCGCGATGCAGCGGACGATCCTGCCGAACAGGACGCTGATCTATCACTGGCCGGGGAGCGATCCCACCGCGGCGCCGATCATCGTCATGGCCCATCAGGACGTGGTGCCGGTGACGCCGGGCACCGAGGGCGACTGGAAATACCCGCCCTTTGCCGGCACCATCGCCGAGAAAGCGGTGTGGGGCCGCGGGACAGTCGATGACAAGGGATCGTTGATCGGCTTGTTCGAAGCGCTCGAGGCGCTTGCCAAGAACGGCTTCAAGCCGAAGCGCGGAATCTATCTGGTATCGGGGCACGACGAGGAGGCCGGCGGATCGGGCGCGATCGCCGCTGCGGCGAAGCTGAAGGCAGAGGGGGTCAAGGCGATCTATACGATCGACGAAGGCAGCCTCGTGCTGACCGATACGCCGGTAATCAACGGGCCGGCGATCATGATCGGCATTGCTGAAAAGGGCTATGCGACGCTGAAGGTCACTGCGAACGCGCCTGGAGGGCACAGTTCGATGCCGCCCGCCGAAACGGGTGTTACGACTCTGGCGAAGGCGGTGCTCGACATTGCGGCCGATCCCTTTCCCTATGAAGTGCGCGGCCCCGGCGCCTCGATGATCGAGGTGCTCGCGGCGAAAAAGGGCGGGACGACGAAAATGGCGGTCGCGAACCAGTGGCTGTTCGGCCCGATCCTGAAGCGGCAGCTCGGCGCCGTCCCCTCGGTCGCCGCGGCCTTCCATACGACGATCGCGCCGACGATGCTGGAAGGGAGCCCGAAAGAGAATGTGTTGCCGCAAGCGGCCAATGCCCTGATCAACTATCGCATCGCGCCGTGGAACAGCTCGGCGGAGATCATGGCGCGCGCGAAGGCGGCGGTCGGCGATGCCAAGGTCGATCTTGCCTGGGTCAAGCCGCCGCGCGAACCATCGCGCGTGTCCTCGACCAGCTCGCAGGGCTGGAAATGGATCGCCGCCGCCGCGCGCGCTGACGCGCCGGGTGCGGTGCTGACCCCGATGCTTGTCGTGGGCGGCACCGACAGCCGCAGCATGGAACCGGTGTCAGAGGACGTCTATCGCTTCATGCCGATGCACTTCACGCTGAAGGAATCGGCGATGATCCACGGCACCAACGAGCATATGGCGATCGACAGCTTCAAGCGGATGATCGATTTCTATGCGCGGCTGATCGCCACGTCTGCGGGATAGACTTGGGAGCCAAGCCTGTCTAAGGCGCACGCACGGTCGGGGAGTAGCGCAGCCCGGTAGCGCGCCTGCTTTGGGAGCAGGATGTCGCAGGTTCGAATCCTGTCTCCCCGACCACTTTATCGACTACTACACGGATTTCCGCCACTTTGCGTGGTCCGACATTCTGGTTTGGCCCATGATGCATACACATGGGCCCTACCCACGAATGATCGGTCCGCGCCTGAAAGGCGAACTCCGACCATGCGCTCAATACCTTACGCCAACCGCATCAATGGCCGCTATGTCTATAGGCGGCGCCTCCATTTCCGAAATATTATCTCCAAGCATGTTAGCCTCGCCATGCGGACCGCTTCGCCATCAGCGGCCCGCCAGCGCTCCGCCTCGCTTTCGGTGCGTTTCATGACGGTGAAGGCGAAGGTCGATTGCATGTTGGAAACAGGTCCCGCGCTGACGGGGGAACAGATCGAAGGGATTTTTCGGCGCGCGCTCGAGGACGAGCTGAATAGCTTGCTCAACGATGCCTATGGAAACCAGCCGTGGTCAGGGTCGGTCTTGGACGTTGCCACGGAAATCGCTGAGGCGTGCCGAAACCTGCGGCGACCGAACCGACCCTTCAGCCCGAAGGACTCGCGGCGCGACGAAGATCCGGAACCGGGAGAACTCGCCCATCTCGACGGTCCCGACTTTTACGCCGAACAAATCGTCTCAAACCTTGGCGACGAACAGGTCGCGGCCTTTCTTCGAGCGATCGGTGTGCAGGCGCACGCTGGAATTCTTGAACCGGCCAGGACGCATATCATACGCGGCATGGGAGTCGGAGCAGATCTCGTGCAGCGGGCCTTCGACGACGATGTTCTCGATGCGCCCGATCCGGCGACTGCCATTATCGCCGGGTTTGAACGGCGACCATCGAACGGTAGCGCGCAGATCATCCAGCATCCGGGAACTTCAGCGCTGCCTTCGGTTACCGCAAACGGTCGAGGCAACCCGTTCGTAGTTTATGAGGCTCGCCGGTTCAGCGAGGTCATCGATGACGTAATTGCCGAGCTCAAGGCGGAAGGAATCTGGAGCCGCAATACGTCGCAGCAGCGACGGATCATGCAGACCTTCGCGTGGATCACCGGGAACAAACCGCTTGGGGAATATAATCACCTTGACGTGGCGGTCTTCAAGAAGGGATTGCTCCGCATCCCCCTGAAGTTTTCTTACGGCACATTGGAGAAAGGCGCGATGACGCGGCCGTTTGCCGAGGTCGTTGCCGAACTGCCGGCGCTGACCGATGCGACGCGCCGTGATCCCAAAACGATAAACCGCGACCTCTCCTTCCTGCAGACGGTATCGAAGCATCTTTCGGAAACATGCTGGAAGAGCCGCAGCGCGACTTCCCTTGTTCTCGACTTCGGTGCCGCCCGGCTCACGATTAAAGATAAAGGGGGTGACCTACGTCCGCCATGGCAGCGCGCCCATCTCGAGTGTCTCTTTGCTTCGCCCATATATACTGGCGGGGACGGTCCAAAACAGCGGCTGAAGGCCAGCGGACGGAAACTCGTCATTTATCATGATGCGGCCTATTTCGCTCCGCTGATCTGGTATTACACCGCGGCCTGCCGTGAGGAAATTTGCGGGCTTGAGGTCGCCGACATCGAGCTCGATCACGAGACGCCTTATTTGCACATCCGAGACAATTTTACGCGTGGCCAGGATGGCGAAAAGGCCGGGGAGAAGCGCGCGGCGCGCAATCGGCATCTGCCCCTCCCCAGGGAGCTTATTCGCCTTGGCTTTCCCGAATATGTTCGCGCCATCGCCGCGGAGGGCCATGTGGCCCTGTTTCCCGAATGCTATGTCGCCGCGAAGAAGCGCGGAGGCGCATTCTTCTACGAGCGCGCTTGGAAGCACATGGTCGATTATATCGCCGCTCAAATGCCGCTTCCCCCTCCTTCAAACGGCAAGGGAGCTGACATTCATTCAATCCGCTCGCTGGGGAGCAGCTTCTACGAAGTCGATGGCGTCAACGAGATCCTCCGCGCCGATGTGATGGGTCATGCCCGGACCGGCACCAACGGCAAGCATTATTCTAAGCGCATGCAGACCGAGGGTCTCGACGTGATCCTGCGGGAGCGCCTCGAGTTTATGGGGCGCTACGTGCCAATCATAACGGGGCACCTCGATCGCGCCCCGTTACGGCTTTTACCGCTGGACGAGCGCTCGCGAGTGGGATCGCCTCGCGAGCGCAAAATCCGGTCTGACGCGAAGCATTCGCGGATGATCTGTCATTCTCCCCCGCTGTCCGCGCACTCTTCCATTTCAAGCTAATCTATGCGTTCGAGGTGCTGGGCGGTCGATCCGATGGTCCAGCACGCTCGGCACGCCCTTCGCCAGGCAAACTCGAAGGAACGCTGCCGCGCCCACTTTCCAAGCCAAGATATGTGACGCCGTCCATGGCGGCTGTTATGCCGCCACATCTTGGCGGTCACGCACAGGTGCAGGTGCGGCATGACGAGCCAACTTCCGTTGGCCGCTTCCACGGCATTAATGACCCAGGCCACAACCGCCCCATCGCAGTCAGTTCGCGGTCCATGAGGCCCGTTGCCCTCAACCTCCCAATTACAAAGGATGGGCTAGGCCGCCATCATGTGCCGCGTGGCTTCAGCCAGAAACCGTCGTCGCCGCGCCTGCAGTTCCGCAACATAGCCGCGACCATCGCGCAATTCGATCATCCGTCGAAGGAGGCGATCCGTCGCGACATTGATATCGGCGCGACCATCATGGCACCGCCGCCAGCGTGCGAGTAGCAACGCAACGCCAATGGTGTCGCATTCACAGGCTTCCTGCACGGCATCCCACTTGCCCGCGTAAATGAGCCCCGTGACCGCGAACGCCGGTGCGGTCATCTTGGCCGGAATATCGAGCGCAGCCAAGACCTCGGCCAGATGGATCGGCTTCATCTTGAACCCGCCGGTCACGATGCGAGCGAAGTCCAGGTGGCGAGCAGGATCGTTGCCGCCGAACGACAGCCAGCGCCAACCGCGGGGAAGGGTCAGGCCGTGCTTGTAGGCGGCCATCATGATCAGCGGAATATCGTGCACCATACCTGCCCACGTCACGAGCTCGGCGTCTGGCCAGGTCTGCAGCAGCTGGAAAAGGCCGGACACGATCGCCCGCTCGTCATGATCCGGCTGGCTCAACGTCACGAACTGCGCGATGTCCAGGTTACCGTCAGCATGCTCGGTCAGCACCATGATAGAGGCGGTGACGATGGTCTGGAACACCCAGCGCGGACACGTCAGCGGATCTTCGCTGCGGGTATAACCGCGGCGCGTGGGCTGGTTGTTGTCGTTGCCGGGGTTATATCGCTCCGTGGCCTGATAGCGGCGATGGCCGCTTTCTTCGATGACGGCGGACTCGACGTCGAGCACGATATAGCTGCGCGGTCGGCGTTCGACGCCGACACGGGGTTCGTATTTCATGGATATTTCCTTGGAATGCGCGGCAGGCTCGGCCTGCCGCGGTGTGCATTGGTTTTGAGAATGACGGGTGCCAGAACCGACCGAGACTAATCGGCGCTGGAGCGCGGCTGGAACGTGTGCGTCTCGATCCGAGAGCGCGTCTCGGCGGCGACGCGTTCGATGCGAGCCAAGGCTCGACAATGTCCGCCCGCGATGTCGGAGGGCGCTCCCGCCAGACACTCGAACGCGCCATCACTGCCGAGCCGGATCGTCACTTTTCCACATTCCGACACCAGGATGACCGGCGCATTGTTGTCGCCGGACCAAGGTCGGCAGCGAAAGATGTGGATCAGATGCTGGTTGCGCATGACTGCCAGATATTCTCGCGGTCCGGACATGCCGGCATGTGCCAGACCCACATATATAATGTCCTGGTCCCACTCCATCGCGCGGAGAACCAGTTCGCGCACGATGCCACCGTCGATCGCGCCACCGGTGCCGAATTCGGTTGACGGAGTTAGCTTGGCGTCCGCCGGGAAGCCCATTTCGTGGCGCAGAGCCCAGGCGTGTTTCTCGTGCTGCAGCGCGCGCATCATGGTGTCGTTCATTCTATCTTCCTTACTATTGGGTGACGGCCGCTTTGGCCGGAGCCTTTTTCCGCTCTCTCACGGTGCTCAATCCCGCCGCATTGGCGGAGGCTTGCGCCTGCAGGCGCCAGCAATGGCCAGAGGCCGTCGATTTACCGGATTTTGAAGATTGGAGGCTAAGCGGCTCTGGGAACGGAGAGGTTGCGACCTCACCTTCAAGCGAAGCGTCGCGGCATAGCGACACTCGCTGGCCTCGCTGCTCGCGCGACCAGAGCAGCGAGGCCTTCCCCCTTACCGATAGCGAGTGTGCCAGCTGAGCTGGCGCACGCGCGGTGTTGCGCGCAGTTCCGCATCGCGCGAAAGCCATAGCGCCTCGGTCTCATGCGCAGCTTCGGTGATCTCGCGCCACCACACCTTCTCGCGCGCATCCCAGCGATAGCCGCGCGCCTTGAGGAGATGGCGCTTGTCGAACGGCGCGCCCGTTGCCTCGATCCGCAACGACGACTGCGCTGCCCGCACAAGCAGCTCCGCGATCAGCGGGCGCGCGCCGTCCGGACGATGGGTCACCAGATGCGCGAGACTGATCACATCGGCGTCCGCCCGGTGCCCGGTGCTGAAGTAGCCGATCTGCATCAGGAGGTGGCCGAGCTTGGCGCCATCGAATCCATGCGCCGCCCAATCAATTTCGCGCATCGAACAGGCCCAGGCATGGCCCTTGATCCCGGGCAACAGGCGCTCGACAATTGGGGCATCGTAGGCCGCGTTGTGCGCGACAATCAGGTCAGATCCGCCGAGCAGTGCTTCCCAGCGCGGCACGTTCAGCGCGCGCCCCGCCACGTCGTCGTCCGATATTCCGGTCAGCCGCTGCACCTCGGCCGGGATCGGAATACCGGGATCGCGGAGGCCGCGAAGCGCTGTATCGATGGCGCGGATTTCTCCGGCCTCATCGACCAGCACCACTGCGGCGGCGATTTCGATGACCTCGGCCGTCTGGACGTCGACCGATGTCGTTTCGGTATCGACGATCGCTATGCGCCGCGTCCGACCAATTGGCGGTCCGTCGTTCACAAGTTCGGCAATCGGCCGCACGCGGCGGAGGATGCGGACATCCACGCACGACGCGCAGAGCCGCAGCGCCGCCTCGCACGAGGCAGCGTCATTATGGATGGTCATGGATTTTCTCCTATTTGCTTACCGCCGAGCGGAGGCGAGGCTTTTCCTCCCCTCTCCACCCGGTTGCAGGAGACGCGGTCGCGGCAGCTTTTCCATCCCGAGCACCCCCATGAAGCGTTCGCACTTTCTTCAGCGTCAATGCCTAAGCCGGTAGCACGGCAGGTGGCACAAGTAAGGGAAGCCAGCTGGCCTTCGAACCAAGCAAGATGGAGTTTCAGGCGTGTTTATGTTCAGCGAACAATGGAAGGACTTCGAACGTCCTGCAAAGCGCGGTGCGAAGGGCTGGAACAAGGACTTTGCCGATGGCGTCTCAATCTTCCAGCGCGTCGATGATGGGGCGCGCTTCAGTCTCACTTCCGACCTCATCCGGGCATGGCGGTTCGAGCTTCCACTGAACCGGGCGATGGCCAGCGGCGCACTACGGCAGGCTTGGGAAAGCGAACCATACTTGGGTGGGATGAGACGCGGGTCCTTCGTGAGCAAGTTCATGCACGGCGAGGGCGACGACATGGACGAGTTTGCCGAAGACTGGGGACCGAGCCTGATGACCCCCGAAGAGGAGGAGAAGTTCGAGGCAATGGAATTCCCCCTCACCGCATACCGGGGAGGGACCGGCAGCATCGACGAGGTTGCGCAGGGTATCAGCTGGACGTTGGACCTCGAGATTGCCAAATTTTATGCATTAGACTGGCCTAAACGATGGGGCATCGAGCGGGAGCCGATGATTGTCTCCATGCAAGTGGAGTGCGAGGACGTCGCTGCCTTTCTTGTTGGACGCAAGGAGTCGGAACTGCTCGTGCCATACGCCTCGCTACTTCGCGACGCGATGACCGAGGTAACGGATCGTGTGGACGTCAGATTGGCTGGAGCCGATCCTTCAGGCGGCGCAGATTTTCCAGGGGGAGACTGTCGGCATTTGCCTGCGGCCTCATAGCCATCCTCCGCCTGCTGAAAAAAGCGCGTCGCCATACGCGCATTTTTGCCGCGCGCTGCGATTACGCCTTTGGCCTGAGCGTGGCCAGAGGTGAACGGCTCGACAGCAAAGGACCGCACGAGATGTGGTTGCGGCAGCTTTTCCATCCCGGTCACATGCGTAGGCCGTCAGATGGAGTAACGGACTTTTAGGTTCGATTGCCGATAAGCGCGCAGGCATTGAGGAGTTGGGACCAATAATGCCCCTTGAGCGCCAATCGCTCCAGCAGTGCCGGAAGACTCGATGCAGATGCTTTTTCCATCTCTCGGTGTCTTCCCTCCCGCGCTCTCATGTGGTTGCTCAGCATTTGAAGCGCCGACCGTCAGGTCTGGCGCAACCCGAGGTGCGTGCCGCACCGATCCGAGCCTCCACATGGAGGTGATATTTTGGACACCTCGCTCTTGGCTGTCAAACGGCGTTCAAAAGGGACCCCCGATCGGCGTCGAAGAGGGACCCCCTTTTCGGATATGATGCTGGTTTGTTGAAGATGGCCTTGCGCTGCGTGCGGCGGAGGGCGGGCGTAGCCCGACCGGAGGCGCGCG
>NZ_JAYSAH010000069.1:0-1741 GCF_041916015.1 Sphingopyxis sp.
AATCAGGATCCCGAACGGGAAACGGTCTTACTTGATACCGTCGCGCTCCATCCGCTTGCGCTCCATCTTGCGGGCGCGGCGGACAGCGGCGGCACGCTCGCGCGCGCGCTTTTCGCTGGGCTTTTCGTAGTGACGACGCAGCTTCATTTCGCGATACACGCCCTCACGCTGCAGCTTCTTCTTGAGCGCGCGAAGGGCCTGGTCGACATTGTTGTCGCGAACGATGATCTGCATACGCCGTGTCGTCTCCTGTTCGTCAAAACGGTCAGGCACCGGATGCTCCGGTTGGCCGAAAACCGCCGATATTCGGGCAATAAAAAGAGCGCCGCGAAAGCGCGACGTTCCGATGCTGCGCCAACTAAAGGGATTCGCGCCGAAATGCAAGCCCCCGCGCGACGGGGCGCTCACAGCCTCCGCCGAAACCCTTGCGGCGGGATTGTGCCGCCCCCTCGCCCTGTGGCATAGGTAGCAGGACGAAACCGATACAGGAAGAGGATCAGGCCATGGCGACCCAGCTCAAGCGCAACAGCAAATATAGCGAAGCCGAGTGGACGGCGCGGCAGGAACTCGCCGCCTGCTACCGCATCTTCGCGATGATGGGCTGGGACGAGATGATCTTCAACCATATCACGGTGAAGATTCCCGACGAGGACGGCAGCTACCTCATCAACCCCTATGGCATGCATTTCAGCGAGGTCACCGCCTCGACCCTGATCAAGATCGACATTGATGGCAACAAGGTCGATGCGGACAATCCCTGGCACGTCAACAAGGCGGGTTTCGTCCAGCACAGCCTGTTCCACCGCACCCTGCCCGACGCGCACGCGATCATCCACACCCACACGACCGCGACGATGGCGGTCTGCGCCCTCGAGGGCGGATTGCAGCCGACGAATTTCTATGCCTGCAACTATATGGGCCAGCTCGCCTATCATGATTTCGAGGGCATTACGGTGCGCGAGGAAGAAGGCGAGCGGCTGCTGGAGAATCTCGGCGACAAGCGCATCCTGATGCTGCGGAACCACGGCCCGGTCGTCATGGGCCGGACGCTGCCCGAGGCCTTCATCAAATATTGGGTGCTCCAGCGCGCCTGCGAGATCCAGCTCGCGACGATGAGCATGGGCAAGCCGATCCTGATCGGCGACGATGTGGTCAAGGTCCACCAGCGCGACCTGTATCAGGCACAAATCCCCGGCGGCGCCGGCAAGGCCGAGTTCGAGGCGATGGTGCGCAAGGTCGACAAGATCGACACAAGCTGGCGTGACTAATCGCGCCGGGCCGCTACTAGAGGCCTTATGACGCGATTCTCGGTCAACGACCGCCCGGTCGAATATCGCATGGACCCCGAAACGCCCCTGCTGTGGGCGCTGCGCGATGCGTCGAACCTGACCGGCACCAAATATGGCTGCGGCACCGGCGACTGCGGCGCCTGCACCGTCGATATCGACGGTGAAGCGATTCGCAGCTGTATGGTCACCATCGCCGAGTGCGAGGGCCGCTTCGTCACCACGATCGAGGGGCTGACCCGCGACCGCAGCCACCCGGTGCAGCAGGCGTGGGTCGCCGAACAGGTGCCGCAATGCGGTTTCTGCCAGTCGGGGATGATCATGGCCGCGGCCGCGCTGCTCCGCAAGAACAGCAACCCCAGCGATGCCGAGATCGATGCGGCGATGACGAACATCTGCCGCTGCGGCACCTATCCGCGCATCCGCGGCGCGATCCGCCGCGCGGGCCGCGTGCT
>NZ_JAYSAH010000070.1:0-6459 GCF_041916015.1 Sphingopyxis sp.
CACATGATCCTCAAGGCTGAAGCTGTAAAACAGCGCCTCCTGCATCACCTTCCGCTCGCCCATCATCAGCAGTCTCCCGATAACAAGACAACTGAATCATTCCCCGCGCTTCACTGCAAGCGGGAGTTTTTCAACAGAATAGGGTGGAAAGCGGACCGTCCTCCATTTCCGTTCGTGTCGAGCGAAGTCGAGACACGCTTGGGAAGCGCAAGCCTTCGCGTGTCTCTACTTCGCTCGCCACGAACGGGAGTATAGGTTTGGCTTCCCCTTCCGGTCGTTAGCAGGCGATAAAGTGGGCGCTTCGGCAGCCGTCGCGCCTTTTCCTGCGAAACGCTTGGCCTCCGCATCCTCCCGCCCTACATGGGGCGCGCATGCCGCCCGATACCTCCACCACCGCCGACAAGTCCCGCGAGCCGCCGATCCTGGCGACGCTGGGGCGCTTCATGCCCTATTTGTGGCCCGCGGGGCAGACCGGGGCGAAGGTCCGTATCGTCCTGGCCGCGCTGATCGTGCTCGCGTCGAAGGGCGTGCAGATCTCGATGGGCTTTCTCTATGGCGCCGCGATCGACCGCATGGCGCCGGGGATGGAAGACGGCGCGGCGCTCGCGATCGGGCTCGTTGTCGCCTATGCCGGTGCGCGCTTCGCCGGGGTGCTGTTCGATAATCTTCGCAACGTGGTGTTCGAGCGCGTCGGACAGGATGCGACGCGCGAGCTGGCGATCGCGACCTTCACCCATCTCCACGCCCTCTCGCTGCGTTTTCACCTCGCGCGGCGGACGGGCGAGGTTACCAAGGTGATCGAGCGCGGCACCAAGAGCATCGACACGATGCTCTATTTCCTGCTGTTCAACATCGCGCCGACGCTGATCGAGCTGGTCGCGGTGATCGCGATCTTCTGGACCAAGTTCAGCGCGGGCCTCGCGGGCGCGACCGCGCTGATGGTGATCGTCTATATTATCTTCACGCGCAAGGTGACCGACTGGCGCACCGCGCTCCGCACGCGGATGAACGACCTCGACACGCTGACCGTCGGGCGCAGCGTCGACAGCCTGCTCAATTACGAAACGGTCAAATATTTCGGCGCCGAGGCGCGCGAGGCGGCACGCTATCGCGACGTCGCCGACCAATATGCGCGCGCCGCGGTGAAGAGCGAGAACAGCCTCGCCTGGCTCAACGTCGGGCAGAGCTTCATCACCAACGCCGCGATGGCGGGGGCAATGGCGTACACGGTGTGGGGCTGGTCGGTCGGCGAGTATAAGGTCGGCGACGTCGTGCTGGTGAACACCTTGCTCGCGCAGCTTTTCCGCCCGCTCGACCTGCTCGGCATGGTCTATCGCACGATCCGCCAGGGGCTGATCGACATGGAGGCGATGTTCCGGCTGATCGACACCCCGCCCGAGATCAGCGACGCGCCCGGCGCGCCGGCGTTGGTCGTGAACGGCGGCGCCGTGGCGTTCGAGAATGTCGTTTTCGGTTACGAGCCCGACCGCACGATCCTGAACGGCGTGAGCTTCGCCGTGGATGCGGGCGAGACGCTGGCGATCGTCGGGCCGTCGGGCGCGGGCAAGTCGACGATCGCGCGGCTGCTCTTCCGCTTCTATGACCCGCAGGGCGGGCGGGTGCTGATCGACGGGCAGGATATCAGGACGGTCCAGCAGGCGAGCCTGCGCGCCGAGATCGGCATCGTTCCGCAGGACACGGTGCTGTTCAACGATTCGATCGGCTACAATATCGCCTATGGCCGCGCCGGTGCGAGCGCGGAGGAGATCGCGGACGCGGCGAAGGGCGCCGCGATCGACGGCTTTATCGCGATGCTGCCGCAGGGGTATGAAACCGAGGTCGGCGAACGCGGACTGAAGCTGTCGGGCGGCGAGAAGCAGCGCGTCGCGATCGCGCGCACCTTGCTCAAGAACCCGCCGATCCTGATCCTCGACGAAGCGACGAGCGCGCTCGACAGCCGCACCGAGGCGGCGATTCAGGACACGCTCGAGCGCATCGCCGAACGCCGCACGACGCTGGTGATCGCGCACCGCCTGTCGACGGTGGTCAACGCCGACCGGATCATCGTGCTGGACAAGGGCCGCGTCGCCGAGACGGGAACGCACGACCAGCTGCTCGCGATGCGCGGGCTCTATGCCGATATGTGGGCGCGGCAGCAGGCGGAAAAGGAAGAGGGAACGGTTTAGGGCGCGAGCCGGTTGCCCGATGGTTATCCTTTGACATGCCATCCCTTTTCTCCAAGGACGGCAGGCAGAGTTGGGGCAGGGCGAGGGGCTGAAACGCTGCGATGATCAAAAGCGGAAATCCGGTGCCTTCGATTCCCGCAACCGGGCTGTCCCGCGGTTCGATCGCTGCGCTGCTGATCCTGGCCGCGCTGCCGATGCTGATCACGTCGGTGCCGAGCGCGTCGGACTATCCGAACCATCTCGCGCGGCATCATGTGCTGGCCGAGATCGGGCGAGGCACGCCGCTCGATGCCTTTTTCGCGGTCGACTGGCGCTGGGTCGGCAATCTGGGGGTCGACCTTCCCGCGGTCCTGCTCGCGCCCTGGCTGGGGATCGAGACCGCGACGCGGCTCGTCAGCGCGCTGATCGCGCCGCTGACCGTCGCCGGCATCCTCATGCTCGCGCGCGCGGCGCACGGGCGGGTGACGGGCAGCGCGATGCTGGCGCTGCCCTTCGCGTTCGCGCAGCCGTTCCTCTATGGTTTCCTCAACTATTGCCTGTCGGTGGCGCTGGCGCTGATCCTTGCGGCCGCGTGGATTTCGGGCGAGCGGCGAAGCCTGTGGCGCTCGCTCGCCTTCGGCATCGGCGCGGTCGGCGTGTGGACGGCGCACGTCATGGGGTGGGCGATCTTCCTGATTCTGGTCGCCGGGGCGGAACTGGCGGCGGCGCGAAGCGTGCGCGACCTGGCCGTCCGGACCTTGCGCGCGCTGCCGCTCCTCGCGCCGCTCGCGCCGCTGCTGATCTGGCGCGGGAGCGGCGACCAGCCGATGTTCTGGTACGGCCGCGACGTCCTGCACTTCAAGGTGATGAATTTCGTCACCATGCTGAAGGGGCTGTCGGTGCCGCTCGACCTTGCGATGACGGTCGTGATCGGGGCTGCGGCTCTTCTGGCGCTGCTTTGGGCGGGCGGCCGCAGGCTCGAGCCGCGGCTGGCGATGAGCGGCGGCCTGTTGCTGGTCGCGGCCATCGTGTTGCCCGAGACCGTCTTCGGGAGCTGGGGCGCCGATCTGCGCCTGACTCCGGTCGCGGTGATGGTCGCGATCATGGCTATCGGTCCGGCGGCGCGCCCCGACCGCGAGCGCCTGCTGGTCGCGCTGGGCGCGGCGCTGTTCGCGCTCCGCGCCGGGTGGACGTCGGTGCAATGGTGGCAGGCCGGACGGGTGCTGGAGGCGCGGCTCGCGATCCTCGATGCGGTGCCGCGGGGAAGCCGTGTCGGCTTCCTGTCGGTCGGGACGAAATGCCGGAGCTGGACGCTGGCGCCCGACCGCAAGCTCGGCGCCTATGCCGTCACGCGGCGCGACAGCTTCGCCAACACGCTGTTTCAGATTCCGGGGTCCGACCTGATGACGCTGCGCCGACCCGCGGATCAGGCCTATTGGTTCGATCAGTCGCAGGACATCCCGGTGCTCTGCCCGCAGGGTGAGCCCGATCGCGCGGCGTTGCGCGCACGCATGGCGCGGATGGTCCGCGATGGCTTTACCGCGATGTGGATCGCGGGCGCCGACCCCGCGTCGGTGGCGCCGCCGGCGGGTTTTCGCATCGCCTACCGGCGCGGGACGGACCTGCTGCTGCTGAAAATCGCACCATCGGGTTGACCGCGCGGCGCGGCGCCCCTTAGGCTGCCCTATGCCGCATGACACCACCCTGATCGGCACCATCGTCGCCGGGCTCGGCGTCGCCTTTCTGATGGGCGCGCTCGCGCACCGGCTGCGCATCTCGCCGATCGCCGGCTATCTGCTCGCGGGGGTGATGGTCGGGCCGTTCACGCCGGGAATCGTCGCCGACACGGGGTTGGCGCTCCAGCTCGCCGAGATCGGCGTGATCCTGCTGATGTTCGGGGTCGGGCTGCATTTCTCGCTGAAGGACCTCTTGTCGGTGCGCCGGATCGCGGTGCCGGGGGCAATCGCCCAGATCGCGGTCGCGACCGCGCTCGGCATGATGCTCGGGCTCTGGCTCGGTTGGTCGGTCGAGGGGAGCATCGTTTTCGGGCTGGCGCTGTCGGTCGCGAGCACAGTGGTGCTGCTCCGCGCGCTGCAGGCGCGCGACATGGTCGAGACCGAAAAGGGACGCATCGCGGTCGGCTGGCTGATCGTCGAGGATCTGGCGATGGTGCTCGCGCTCGTCCTGCTGCCCGCGATGTTCGGGTCGCGCGGCGATGAGGGCGGCGGCGCGGGGCTGCTCCAGTCGGCGGGCATCGTGCTGGTGAAGGTCGTCGGCTTCGTCGCCTTCATGCTGATCGTCGCGCGGCGCGTGCTGCCGTGGGTGCTGCACTGGGTCGCGCATTCGGGATCGCGCGAGCTGTTCCGGCTGGCGGTGCTGGCAATTGCGCTGGGGGTCGCGTTCGGGGCGGCGGTGGTGTTCGACGTGTCGTTTGCCTTGGGGGCCTTCTTCGCGGGGATGATCCTCGGCGAGACGCAATTGAGCCGCCGCGCCGCCGAGGAGACGCTGCCGCTGCGCGATGCCTTCGCGGTGCTGTTCTTCGTGTCGGTGGGGATGCTCTTCGATCCCAAGGTGCTGGTCGAGCAGCCGCTGCCGTTGATCGCGACGGTCGCGATCATCGTCTTCGGCAAATCGCTCGCGGCCTATGCGATCGTGCGCGCCTTCGGCCATCCGAACCAGACCGCGATGACGGTCGCGGTGAGCCTGTCGCAGATTGGCGAATTCTCGTTCATTCTGGCGGGGCTGGGTGTCGGGTTGAAGGTGATGCCCCCCGAGGCGCGCGACCTGATCCTGGCAGGGTCGATCCTGTCGATCCTGTTCAACCCGATCTTCTTCACCCTGATGGTGCGGCGCAGCCGCGCCGACGATGTGCCCGAAGCCGGGGTGCCGGAGGGCGAAGCGCCGACGCCGTGCGATGCGGGGGTCGTGCTGATCGGATACGGCCGCGTCGGCAGCCATATCGGCGGGCTGATCTGCGGGCGCGGCACGGGGCTGACGGTGATCGAGGATCAGAAGGACATGGCGGCCGCCGCCGAAGCGGCGGGGGCGACGGTGATCGTCGGCGACGCGACCAAGGAAAGCGTGCTGCGCAAGGCGGGACTCGACACGGCGCGAACCTTGCTCGTCGCGATCCCCGAGGGCGCCGAGGCGGGGGCGATCGTGCGGCGCGCGCGGGCGATCAACCCGAAGCTCGTCATCGTCGCGCGCGCGCATTCGGACGAGGAAGTCGACGATCTGGTGCGGCGCGGCGCCGACCATGTCGTGATGGCCGAGCGCGAGACCGCGGCGCGGATGGCGGAACGGGCGATGCTGGCGGGAGTTTAACGCTGTCATTGCGAGGAGCGAAGCGACGAAGCAATCTCCAGCTATCGGCGCGGAGCAGGATCGAGAGCTGGAGATTGCTTCGCTGCGCTCGCAATGACGAAATTGGAGGCGGAGGGCTTCCCTCTCCCGACCATCCGCCCTATCGCCACCGCACAATGTCCGCCGACGCGCTCCTCCCGCTGCTCAAATCCACCTTCGGTTTCGACGCCTTCCGCGGCCGCCAGGCCGAGGTCGTCGCGCGGGTGATGGCGGGCGATCGGACGCTGGCGGTGATGCCGACGGGGGCGGGCAAGTCGCTGACCTATCAGCTTCCGGCGGTGGCATTGGACGGCTGCGTCGTCGTCGTGTCGCCGCTGATCGCGCTGATGCACGACCAGCTTCGCGGTGCGCGCGCGGCGGGGATTCGCGCCGCCAGCCTGACCAGCGTCGATGCCGATTTCGCCGATACGCGGCAGGCCTATCGTAACGGCGAACTCGACCTGCTCTACATCGCGCCCGAGCGCGCGACGGGTGAGGGATTCCGCTCGCTGATGGAGGCGCGCGCACCGGCGCTGTTCGCGATCGACGAGGCGCATTGCGTTTCGGAATGGGGGCATGATTTCCGGCCCGACTACCGCCTGCTGCGGCCGCTGCTCGATGCCTTCCCCGAGGTGCCGCGGCTCGCGCTGACCGCGACCGCCGACAAGCATACGCGCGAGGATATTCTCCTCCAGCTCGGCATTCCGGCCGAGGGGCTGGTGCTCGCGGGGTTCGACCGGCCGAACATCCGCTATCGGGTGGCGCCGCGCGTCAGCCCGGCGAAGCAGCTCACCGACTTCATCGCCGCCACTCCGGGGCCGGGGATCGTCTATTGCCCGACACGCGACGGGACCGAGCGGATGGCGGCGAAGCTCGCGGCGGCGACGGGGCGGCCGGTCGCGGCCTATCACGCTGGATTAGACCCCGAACGGCGCGCGCGCGTGCAGCATGA
>NZ_JAYSAH010000071.1:0-11273 GCF_041916015.1 Sphingopyxis sp.
CGGCGGCGCGGTCGGCGGCACGGTCCATCTGGTCGCCGACGGCGGCACGATCACCTCGAACGGCGCCCCGCTGACCGTCACGGCAGGCGGCGTCTCGGGCATCGGCGGCGACGGCGGCACCGGATCGGGGGGCAATGGCGCCGGCGGTTCGACCGTGGTCGATCAGGGCGGCCGCGTCGTCTTCGAGGCGCTGGCGACATCGAACCCGGGCCAGATCAATCTCGGCGACACGGTGATTCAGGCCAATGGCGGCCTTGCAGGGCGCATCGAGATGCGTAGCGGCGGCAGTATCGCGATGAACAGCCTGACCGCCGAGGCACTCGGCCTTGCGGACCCGACCAACAACGACACCGGCGCGGCTCCTGCCGGGATCTTCTTCGCCACCACCGGCGGAACGATCTCGACGGCAACGGCAGGCGACATGACGCTGCGGACCGACAGCTCGATCGGCGTCTATGGCCAGAGCGGCGGGCAGGTCAGCGCGGGCGGCAACCTGACCATCGATGCGGGTGATCAGGTCGACATCCGCCACGACAATCGCGGCGAGGCGGCCAATCCGACCCTGTTCGCGACCGGGAACCTCGCAATATCCGCCGTGACCGGCATCAGCGGTGCGCCCGGTTCGCTGCTGAGCGCCGGCAACACGCTGACGCTCGCAACCACCGGCGCCGGCGCCAGTATCGGCGTCGACCGGCTTGCCGGAGGCGACATCGTCGTCACCACCGCCGGCCTCGCCGGCATCGGACATGCCGAAGCGGTGGATGATTTCACCGCGAATGCCGGAAGTTTCCGCACCGGGCTCAATACGATCATCACCGGCGGCGACATCTCGGTCACTGCAGCCGGAACGATCGATCTCGGCAATTCGACCGCGGGCGGATCGGTCTATGCTGCGGGACAATCGATCGCTTTCAACACGGTGACCGCCGGGACATTCGTCAACTTCTTCGCGCTGGGAACCGGCGCCGGAGACGGCATCTTCGGCAATAATCTGACCGCGCAGGCCAACAGCATCACCATGATCGCGCCGAGAATCGGCGTCACCGGCACGCTGAGAGCGGGCACCGCGCTCCGCGCCACCGGAACCGCCGGCGACGTGGCATTCGGCCTGGCCGAAGTGGGAGGCGACATCTCGATCTTCGCCCAGACCAATCTGTCGGGCGTCTATCGCGCCGGCGGCAACATCAACCTGGTCGCCGGCGGTAATGCGACCGTCGAAGCCGACGCAGCGGGCGGCTATGCCCCGCCGACGGGCGGCCCCGCGTCCGAAGGCTATGTCTTCGTCGATGCGGGCGGCAATGCGACGCTGACGGACAGCAGCGCCGCAACGATGCTGGGCGTCCGTGCAGGCGGCGCGGCGAGCCTGAACGGCGCGGCTGCGGGCGAGGATGTCTTCGTCCTCGCAGGAACCACCGCGACGCTATCGAACATTTCGGCGGGCGACGACCTGACCGTCCAGGCGCCCGGAGCAATCAGCGTCACCAACGCCGCGACGACCGGAACCGGTCCCGACGGCCGTAGTGTGGTCTATGCATCGAGCAGCCCGTCACCCGGCCTGTTCCTGCAGACCGCGGCGACGCCGGCGGACCTGTCGAACATCATGCTGTCCGGCGGCGCGAACATCACGGCCGCCAACGTCAACGCCTTCGACAATCTGACCGCGACCGCAGCCGGCGCGCTCACGGCAGCGGGGCCCCTCGTGGCGGGGAATGACGTCGTGATCACCGCCAACGCCGTGACGCTGGCGGACATTCCATCGAGCGGCGACCCGATCGACACGATCCGCGCCGGGCGCGATATTGCGATCGCCTCCGCATCCGACATTTCGGGCGGCGGCACCCTGAACGCCGGCCGCAACCTGACGCTGGATGCCGCCGGATCGATCGCGATCACCGGTGGCGAGAGTGGCGCCGGCGGCCAAATGACCCTGACCGGCATCACCGGGATCGACGCCGACCGGCTTTACAGCCGCGGCACGACGACGCTGACTGCCGACAATGGCGCCGTTCGTGTCGGTAGCCTGAGCTCGCTCGGCGACGTCAGCGTCAGCGCGAACAGCCTCGACATCGGAACCAACGGGCCGATCACCTTCGCGAATATCGTCACCGACGTCGGCGATGCCACGATCGGGTCGAACAACCGGCTGATCGTCGATAATGCCACCATCGCGGGCACCGCGCGCTTCGGCAATAGCGGCGAGCACATGATCATCCGCAACCTGACCGCCGCCGCCGCCGAGTTCAACGCCAACGAAATGCTCTCGATGACCAGCGTCAGCGTGACGAATGACCTGAGCGCCGATGCCGGCACGACGATCGCGATCGACGGCGTGGTGACCGGCCGCAACATCTCGCTGGCCTCGGCCGATATCGACATCGCAGCAAGCGGGCGTGTCGGCACCGCGGGTGTGACGCAGGGGCTGACGCTTGCGAACAATGACGACGGGCAGCAGACGTTCGTCGGCGGAACGGGTTCGAAGGATGGCTATCATATCGATGCCGACGAGCTGACCCGCCTGTTCGGCACCGACATCGGAGTCTTCGCGCCCGCAGTGAACGCGGTCGGCCCACTTTCCGTCGGCAGCCCCACGCCCCCCGACGTGATCGTCGACAGCTTCACCATGACTGGCGGCGCGCAGGGATCGAACCTCGGCGCGGGCGGCTCGCTGACGATCCGCACGCCGGGCAAGATGCGCGTCGTCGGCAATGTCCAGCTGACCGGCCTGTCGGACGACAATGCGCTGGGTCTGATCGCAGACGACGCGCTCGAGGTCATTCTGGGTCAGGGCAGTGTGCGGCTTCTCGGCGCGAACAATGCACCGGGCGGCCGGCTCAACATGGCGTCGGACGACATCATCGTCGCGACCGAGGCCGCCATCGCCGATGTCGCGAACGCGGCCACCACCGACGCGATCAACACGCGGCTCGGCCAGAACGACGGTGTCACCCTCGACGAGGGGGCGCTGTTTGCACGCGGCATCCGGTTCAGCGCCGGTGGCGGCGTCTATGTCCAGAACAGCGGGGCCGGCACCGATTTCGGCCAGCGCCGCGGGCTGACCTTCGGCGCGGGCGGGCTCACCATTCAGACCAGCGGACCGTCGCGGATCGTCATCAACGGCGTCCACCTCGGCCCGAACGGACAGGTCACCGGGCTCGACACCATCCCACTGCTGACGATCGCGCCCGGTTCGACGGGTACGCCGGGAAGCTTCGATCCGCGATCGACCTTCAACGGCTGCCTGATCGCCAACACGGGAAGCTGCACCGCGGTTTCGTTCGACCCCGGCACCCTCTTTCCGGTTCAGGACGTGGTCGAGGAGGAGGCCGACAGCGATGGCGACAGCGGCGACGGCACCAGCCTGCCGACCGCGCTGATCACGATGCGCGACCTCGATCCGCTGAGCGGCGAGCCGCTGCTCGACGATCCGGTCACCGGCGCGGGCAACGACGATCTGTGGACGCCGATCACCGATAGCCAGCAGCCGTAAGTCTTTCGTTGACGCGGCGCCTTCGCGCGGGGCAAGGGCACGGCTATGACCGACGCCCCTGCCCCCTTGCGGCTGTTCAACAGCCTGACGCGCAGCCTGGAAACCTTCCAGCCCGTCCACCCTGGCGAGGCGCGCGTCTATAGCTGCGGGCCGACGGTCTATAACTATCCGCATATCGGCAATATGCGCGCCTATGTCTTCGCCGACACACTCGGCCGGACGCTGACGCACAAAGGCCACAGGCTCACTCACGTCATCAACATCACCGACGTCGGCCACCTGACCGACGACGCCGACGCGGGCGAGGACAAGCTGGAAAAGGCCGCGGCGGAGCGCGCCCAATCGATCTGGGACATCGCGAAACATTATACCGAGGCCTATTGGGCCGATGTGCGGGCGCTCGGCATCCGCCAGCCCGCGCACTGGTCGATCGCAACCGAATATGTCCCGCAGATGATCGAGTTCGCGAGGACCATCGCCGACCAGCATTGCTACGAACTCGACAGCGGCCTCTATTTCGACACGACGACGGTCGCCGACTATGGCCGCCTCGCGCGCCACGCCACCGATGAAGGCGAGAGCCGGATCGATCCCGTCGATGGCAAGCGCCACCCCGCCGACTTCGCGATCTGGCGCAAGACCCCCGCGGGCGAGACACGCCAGATGGAATGGGAGTCGCCCTGGGGCCGCGGCGCGCCCGGCTGGCATCTCGAATGTTCGGTGATGTCCGAAGCCCTGCTCGGCTTTCCGTTCGACATCCACACCGGCGGCATCGATCACCGCGAGATCCATCACCCGAACGAGATCGCGCAGAATCAGGCGCACGCCTGCACGACCGACAGCGGCGCGCGGATGTGGATGCACAATAATTTCCTCGTCGAGCGCAGCGGCAAGATGTCGAAAAGCTCGGGCGAGTTCCTGCGGCTGCAACTGCTGATCGACAAGGGCTACCACCCCCTCGCCTATCGCCTGATGTGCCTGCAGGCGCATTATCGGTCGGAGCTGGAATTTTCGTGGGAAGGCCTCGGCGCGGCGCTGACGCGATTGAAGCGGCTGGTGATGGCGGCGGCATCGGTGCGCGATGTCGAAGCGGGCGCGGTTTCGGATCGCCGTCTCGTCGACCTGCTCGCCAGGTTTGATGCGGCAATGTCCGACGATCTCAACACGCCGGTCGCGCTGACGCTGATCGAGGAGGCGGCGGCGCTGAAAAAGATCGACGCCGGGCAGAAGCGCAGCGCGCTCGCCGCGATGGACGACGTGCTGGGGCTCCAGCTCCTGACGCTTTCGCGCGAGGAACTGCGCGTGCGACCGAAGAACGCGACGATCGGCGAGAATCAGATCGAGGTGACGCTGGCGAAACGCAGGGAAGCGCGCGCCGCAAAGGATTTCGCCGCGTCCGATGCTCTGCGCGACCAGCTCATCGCGGCGGGGGTCGAAGTGATGGACGGCGATCCGCTCGGCTGGGATTGGCGGCTGGACAATTAATCGCCCTGCCCCGCTTGCGGGTGCCGCGGGACATCGGCATGGTTGGTTGCAAAACCGAACGGAAGAACTGCCCGATGACCAAAACCGTCACCGTCCTGTCCGGCTTGATCCGGCCGCTCGTCGAGGCCCGCCTGCCCGACTGGGTCGAACCGCGTTTCTTCGCATCCAAGGAAGAGGCGATGGCGCTCGCGCCCGAGGCCGAGATCGGCTGGTTCGACATGTACGACAAGCGCGACATGGCGGCCGCGATCACTGCGGCGACGCGGATGAAATGGCTCAATTCGATCTACGCCGGGGTAGACGGGATGCCGCTCGACCTGCTCCAGACGCGCGGCACGGTCGTGACCAACGGCGCGGGGATCAACGCGATCACCATCGCCGAATATGTCGTGATGGGGATGCTGACCGTCGCCAAGGGATATCGCGAGGTCGTGCGCGCGCAGGACCGGCGCGAATGGCTGATCGAATCGCCGGGCAAGGTCGAGCTTTACGGGTCGAAGGCGCTGCTCCTCGGCTATGGCGCAATCGGCAAGCTGATCGAGGAGCGGCTGAAGGGCTTTGCCGTGGACGTCACCGTCGTGCGGCGCTCGGCGGGGCCGAATACATTGACCCCCGACCAGTGGCGCGCGCGGCTGGGCGAGTTCGACTGGGTCATCCTCGCAGTGCCCGCAACCCCCGAAACCGACCATATGATCGGCGCTGCCGAGCTCGCGGCAATGAAGCCGACCGCGACCCTGATCAACATCGCACGCGGCGCCGTGGTCGATCAGGAGGCCCTCGTCGCGGCGCTCGATGCGAAACAGATCGCCGCGGCCTTCCTCGACGTGACGACCCCCGAACCGCTCCCCGCCGACGACGTGCTGTGGAGCCTCGACAATGCGCATGTCACCATGCACCTGTCGGGCCGCGCGCAGGACAAGATGTTCGTTCGCGCAGCCGAGCGCTTTCTCGACAATCTGGACCGCTGGCATCGCGGGGACAGCGTCGAGCCGCGTGTCGATCTTTCGCTCGGTTACTAGACCGGCCGTTCGTTCTTCAACTCGCGCACCAGCGGCTGCAGCCGCTCGTCATATTTGGCGAGCATCGTGTGCGCCCCCGCATGGTCGTAAAAGCTCACCAGCTCGCGCCCGTTCCAGCGGTGGAGCGCATAGGCAGGGTCCTCTGCAACGATCATCGGGCGGTCGTCGGGGTGGTTCTCGTCGATCGGCCTGAGGTCGAGTGAGACCTGCGGCGCGGTGGAGGAGCAGATGGCGATGGTCCGCCCTTCCCACGCGACCGTAACCGCGCGGTGGAGATGACCGCAGATCAGCCCGCGCACCTGGTCGTGGCGGCGGACGACGTCGCCGAAGCGATGGACCCACGGCTCGTCGGGATGCGTATTCATCCATTCGATGCCGCTTTCGACCGGCGGATGGTGCATGACGATATAGGTCGGCTTGGCCTTGTCCTTCGCCAGTTCGGCTTCCAGCCACGCCGCGCGCGCTTCGCAAAAGGCGCCGCCGTGGCGCCCTTCCTCGAGCGTATCGACGGTCACCAGCCGCAATTCGGGCAGGTCGATCGCGTACTGGATGAAGCCGTTGCCGTCGTCGAACCCAGGAAATTGCGCATGGAAATTATCGCGGAGGTCGTGGTTGCCGACGCTCGGCCAGACCGGAAAGGGGCAGCGCGAAAAGGCGGTCGCGAGGCGGCGATAGCTGTCGGCGTCGCCGCGATCGGTGATGTCCCCGGTCGCGAGCAGCAGGTCAGGCCGGTTCGGTCCCTCGATCAGCCGGTCGAGCACGTCGTCGAGCCGTTTGCGGTTATATTCGGCCGGATTGTCGGGATCGAACCCGATATGGATATCGGTGATCTGGGCGATCAGCATGTCCGTTTCCTGCCCCCTGCTCCGGCCATCCGCTTGCGACCGCCCGTCCTTATCCGCCCCGTTTTGCGGCCCGAATCGCCGCTGTGCGCCACGTCACATCGTAAAGGCCCCGCGCCTCGGGTCCTGTGATCGATGTCACAGCATAGACGCCGCGGGGTGGACGATCGGTAACCATCGACATATTTTTCTTGCGCTGACGCTCGGGCATCCACGGTTTGCCGCCGTCCGAATGATATTCGTGGCACATTGCACACGAGGATCGGGTCGGCTCCTTCACCTTCGCGATCGTCGCACCGTTCTCGCCGACATGGCAGGTGCGGCACGGCGCGAGTCCCGGAACCAGAAGCTGCTCGGAACGCTGCGATCGGGGCGCTTCGGTATGGCAGGTCGCGCACTCGACCTTGGCATGGCCGGGGTCGGCATGATCGAACCAGCCCTTCGACAGGAAGCGCGGCGACTGGACGACCTTCTGGACGCGCCAGCTGTTGCCCGACGCCGGTGCGAAGACGGTGTGGCAGTCGTAGCAGGCCCCGCCCTTCGAGAAGACCGCGCGCACCGCATCCTCGGCGCGGCTCGGGCGCACCGCAACCTCGCGGAAATAGATGTTGTAAACCTGCCCCTCGGCATAGGCGCCGGGCCGCCGCCGTTCCATCCCGCCGAGTTGCAGCGGGCGGCTCGGCGGGGTCGAGCGGTAATAGGCGAAGAGGTCGGCGACGACCTGATCGGGTTCGCCGTGGCGCAAAGTGCGCGTCACCCCGCCGACGGTCTCGAAGGCGAGGCTGTGGCACATCGCGCAATCGCGCTCCATCTCGACCGGCTTCATCCGCACCCCGTCGCTCTCGGGCCGGTGGCAATTTTCGCATTCGAGCTTGTTGCCGAAATCATAGCGGCCGCGGAAGCTCGCCGCCATGCGGGCGACGCCGCCGGTCGCGCTCAGGTGGATGTCGTGCGGGAATTTGAGACCGTTATAGTCGAGCGGTGCCTTGCCCGACGCGCGGACCGGCTTCGCGCCCGGCGCGGGATGGACCCACGGCCGGAATTCGGGATGGAGCGTGCCGAAATCCGCGGCATCGGCGACGGTCGGCTTGAAGCCCGCCTCGATCAGCCGCGCCTTCATCCCGTCGTGGCAGTCGGCGCAGAATTTCTGCGGTGTCGCGGGCATCGGCCCGGCGCCCTCATGCTCGGTATGGCACCCGACGCAGCGCCCCTGCGGCTTGTTGAAAGTCTTCGCGAACCCGGCGAGGATACGCTCGCCGACCCCCGGCGGATGGCGCGCCGCGAGCAGCATCGCGGTCGGCGCATTGGCGTGCGCCATGCTCATCGCCTTATGCTCGCCGGTGTGGCAGCCGACGCACGCCTTGTCGGTCACCGCGACGAAGGGCTGGACGTGGCACGACTGGCAGTCGTTCTTGAGGCTGGCGTGCGCGCTCGACAGCGGCCCCGGCGACCAGGCCATATCGGCGTGATAGCCCTGCGGCCGCTCATCGACAGCCTTGAAGCTGTGCCACGCCCAGATCGGCCCGATCAGGAAGGCGAGCAGGACGATGACGCCGAAGGTCCAGGCGCCCATCCGCTTGCCCGGCATCACCCCGGCGAGCGAGAAGGCTTTCGCCTCATCGACGTCCTTCGACGATTGCGACAATTCGTCGATCCGCTCGACGAGCAGGATGATGGCATCGCCTTCGCGCGCGATCGTCAGGCGGTGGCCGCCGAAGCGCAATTCGGCGCCCGCGGCGCTGTCGATGTCGGCGACCTCGACGGTGCGGCCGTTGAAGTCGAACCCCAGCCCTTCGCTCGCCGCGACACGGACATGGCGGCCATCGGCGCTTGTGATCGCCGCGTGCTGCGGGTTCACGGCCAGATCGGCGATATGGATGATGTTGCCGGCGTCGCGGCCGAGCGTGATCGTGTCGCCGGGCAGCGCCTGGTCGCGGATGATCTGCTTGCCCGTCTTCGTCGTCGAGATGCGGCGCAGGATGAAGCTCATGGTCTCCCTCTCCCCGCCTTACCAGTAGAAGAAGACGCTGATGATATGCGCCGACAGCGCCGCGATCAGCGCGAAGGTCAGCGGCACATGCACGTAAAGCCAGATTTCGAGCAAAGCCCGGATGCGGAGATGCTGGCGCAGCCGCGCGAGTGCGGCCTCTTTCTGCGAGAGCAGCCCGATCACCTTCTCGCGCGCGTCGGCATCGCTGCTGCGCGATACGCGGAGCGCACCAAGCGCGGCGGCGGTGGCGCATCGGGGGTAGCGCCCCGACAGGCGCGCGCCGATGCCGCCCGCGAACGGGTCCTCGTCGAGCGCCGCGAGCACCGGCGCGGTGTCCTCGGGCGTCAGCGGCTGCGCCGCGGCGTGCAGCTGACGATCGAAGGCGCGGATCGCCTCGAGCATCTGCATCTGCGTCATCTCGTCACGATTGTTCGAGAGCGCGGCGGGCAAGGTCGCATAGACGACAACGCCGTAAAGCCCCGAGAGGATCACCAGCATCATCAGCACCCAGGCGAGCGTGTGGACGTTCCAGCCAAGCTGAAAGCCCGTGTGCCACGTCCCGATGACGATCAGGCTGAGCCCGAGATAAACGTGCGCCGAGGTCCACGCTTTCAGCGACCAGTGATCGCTCGTCATCTTGCGCTTGCGATAGCCGAGCGCGGTCAGCCACAGGATCAGCAGCGCGCCGATCGTGCCAAGCGTATAGCCGTACCAGCTGCCGCCATTGGGCCGCGGCGTCACGTCGATCAGCGCGTAGCTGACGATGATGAGCAGGCAAAGCCCGCCCGAAATCTTCGCCCAGCGGAAATTGGCGTAACGCAGGAAGCCCTCGTGCCGCCGCTCGCGCACGCGCTCGGTCTGGGTCGCCTTGCTGCGACGCCGCTGGAACAGGCTCGCCATCAGCCCGCATCCTCCTGCAGCCGCGCGATCGACAGGAATTCCTCGGGCGAGACCCGGATCGCGGCGCCGGTCGGACACGCCCGCACGCAGGCGGGGCCCCCCGCAATACCCTTGCACATGTCGCACTTCACCGCGATCTTCTTGGGCTTTTCATCGCCGAGCTGTTTCTTGGTCCATTTGGGCGACGGCTCGCCGGGCCCGGGGCCGAAGCCGGTGAGCAGCCAGCGCAGCAGGCCCGGCTTTTGCGGCGGCGCCGCCTCCATGCGGATCACGCCATAGGGGCAGTTGCGCATGCAATTGCCGCAGCCGATGCAGCCGGGCTCCATGAACACTTCGCCGTCGGGCCCCCGGTGGATGACGTTCGGCGGACAATCGGCCATGCAGTGCGGATGCTCGCAGTGGCGGCAGCTCGTCGGGACGTGCAGATGCGCGAAGGTCTTGCCCGCTTCGCGGTCGAGCCGCGACAGGCCCTCGTGGCTGTCAGCGCACGCCTTCTCGCAATTGTCGCAGCCGACGCACAGATTCTCGTCGATCAGCAGCGCGTCGGTCGCCTCGCCCAGCCCCTCTTTCATAATGAAGCTGGCGGTGTCCGAATAAAGATCGACCGCGCCCGAATAGCTCGCCTTGCGCGATTCGATGAAGCTGTTCATCTGCGCGCGCTCGGCGACCGCGGCCTCGGTCGCTTCGCGCACCTGCGGCCGCGCGGCGAGCATCTTGCGGAAGCTCTCGCCGGTCAGCTTGATCAGTTCGGCGCCGACCGCGGCCTTGACGGTGGCGTTGCGCGGCGCGCCGCTCAGCACGCCCATCTCGCCGAAGAAGCTGCCGGCGGGCAGATAGCGGAGGAAGATCGGCTTGCCGCCGATGTCCTTCTCGACGACCATCGATCCCGAGCGGATGACATAGACATCGTCGCCTTGCTCGCCCTCGGTCAGCACCACCTTGCCCGCGGGCACGCGCTCGACCTCGGCAGCATCGACCACGGGACCCAAATCCTCGACGGTCAGCCCGCCCTTGAAAATCTGGAGAAGCTGTCGTTCGAGCGAGATGCGGTTGATCGCGCGCTTGGCGCCCGGCACCGACCCCATCAGCTTGAGCGCGGCGGTGCGCGACACCTCGACGAAGATACTGTCCGCCCCGGCGCGGATCGTCGCGCCGCGTTTGCGGCCCGAGATCAGACCGACCTCGCCGAAGATCGATCCCTGCTCGATCGGCACGGTGACGCCGGGCGCCACCTCGACCTCGGCATGGCCGTCGGCGATCGCGAACAGCGACGATCCGGGGTCGCCCTTCTCGAACACGATGTCGCCCTTGCGGTAAAAGGCGACCTTCGAATCGAGCATGAACTCGCGCATCTGGAGCGGCGAGACGTCGGCGAATATGCGGACCCGCTCGCGCAGATAGTCGAGCCATTCGCTGACCGATTTCTGCTGCGGCAGGGCCGCGAAGATCGCCGCCAGATCCTTTTCATCCGCCGGGGTCAGGCCGGTGTTGCCGTTGATGAACTCGACGACGTCATAGCCCTGGTTCATGCAATGCTTGATCAGCGGATA
>NZ_JAYSAH010000072.1:0-16373 GCF_041916015.1 Sphingopyxis sp.
CGCGGCAGGGCGGCGGCGGCGCATAGGCGGCGACCGGCGCCGGATCGGCGCTGGCGAGTTCGACGGGTGCGTCGGCGGCGGCCATCCCGGTGCCGCTATTGGCGAGCGCGAGGCGGACCGGCATCCCGGCATCGGCCTGCGCCGCGGTGCCGAGCAGGCTCGCGACGCGCAGGCGCGCATCGGACTGTTCGGCCAGCTTCGACCATTCGGCCATGCGCGCTTCGACCTTGTCGAGCGACAGGTCCTGCGCGGCCAGAATGCGCGCCTGCGCCCAGCGGCCCGACAGGGCGAAGGCGAGCGCCAGATTCTGCCGCGTCCGCGCCGTCGCCTCGGGCGCCCGCGCGGCTTCGGTCAGCATGTAGATCGCCGAATTGGTGTCACCGGCCAGCGCGAGCGCGAGACCCATGTCCGACGCCGGCACGGCGTCGAAATTGCGCTTGAGCAGGTCCATCGCCTGATCGTTCTTGCCCTGCGCGATATAGGCGAGGGTCAGCGCGATGACCGTGTTTCCGTCCTTCGCACCCAGGTCCATCGCGTCGCTCAGCGCCGAGGTCGCCGAAGCGAAACGGCCATCGTTGAGATAGGCCTGGCCGAGCAATGCGCGATAGCCCGCGTCGCGCGGACTCGCCGCGACCGCCGCGTCGGCGAGCGCGACCGCCTTGGTCGGCTTGCCCGCTTCCAGCGCGTCGCGCGCCTTGTCGGCGGCTTTCGCGGCGGTCGCCGGCGCGCGGTTCGATTCGGGCGCGGCGTTCGCCATCTTCGCCATCCCGCCGCATCCGGTGACGACGCTCAAGGCGAAGCCCGAAACGGCAAGGTTTCTCAGCAGTTTGCGGTTCATCGTCGGTCCCCCTATTGTCAGGACTGCATCGTCCGGCGCGTCGGCCGCGCCGCCGGCAGGCGGCTCGCCATCGCGTCGATTTCGGGCAGCGAAGCGAGATATTCGTCGAGCAGGTCGGTCAGGATGACCTGCGACGAGCGGTTCGTCACCGCGCTGGCGAGGCGCAGGCGCAGATGGCGCTCGGCGTCGAGCCGCAGCGTGAACGCCGCCTTCTCGCGGGCGCGCAGCGCGCGCGGCGCGCGGTCCTTCTTCGCTTTCGGCGCCGGCTGGGCCTCGACCTTGCGCGCCACGGCGGCGACGCGATCGAGCAGCGATTCCTGCTGACGGACGATCTCGGGCACGTCGGCGGCCTCGGGCGCGAACGTGCCGGAAAGATCGGGCACCAGATCATGACCCGGCGCGTCGTCGACAGCCTGTTCGGCCTCGGCATTGTGCGTCAGCACCGATCCCGCGAGCAGCGGCTTCAGATCGACCATACGGGCGGGTTCGGCGGCGGCATTCTGGTCGGGATCGACGTCATAGCCCATGTCGTTCCAGCCGAGATCGTCATAGCCCTCGCCCGCCATCGGCGCGGCAAGGCCAAGGCCGATCGGCGCGCGGCGCATCGCCGGACGCGCGCCGCCCTTGCGGGCCAGCAGCCCGGCGGACAGCGATGCGAGAGGTTTGGGTTCGCCCATCATCCCCTCCCCTTACTGGCCGGCGATGCGGCGGCCGAAGCCACCGCCCATCGGGCGCACGGCGCCATAACCCGGCTGCGCGGGCATCGGCGAGGAGAAGACGGTGCGGCGGAAATTCTTTTCCAGCCGGTCGTTGATATAGGTCCAGAGCTGGCGGATCTCCTCGGCCGAGCGGCCGTTGGGATCGACCTCCATCACCGTGCGGCCGTCGATCATCGACGCGGCATAATCGGTGCGGTGATGCAGCGTGACCGGCGCGACGGTGCCGTGCTGCGACAGCGCGACCGCGGCCTCGCTGGTGATCTTGGCCTTCGGCGTCGCCGCGTTGACGACGAACACCAGCGGCTTGCCCGCGCGTTCGCAGAGATCGACGGTGGCGCCGACGGCGCGCAGGTCGTGCGGGCTGGGGCGCGTCGGGACGACGATCAGCTCGGCGACCGAAATCACGCTCTGGATCGCCATGGTGATCGCGGGCGGGGTGTCGATGACCGCGAGCTTGAAGCCCTGCTGGCGCAAGATTTCGAGGTCGGAGGCGAGCCGCGCGACGGTGGTCTGGGCGAACGCCGGAAGGTCGGTTTCGCGCTCGTTCCACCAGTCGGCGAGCGAGCCCTGCGGATCGATGTCGATCAGCACGACGGGACCGGCGCCGGCAAGCTGCGCCTGCACCGCGAGGTGCCCCGACAGGGTCGTCTTGCCCGACCCGCCTTTTTGTGAAGCCAATGCCAAAACGCGCACAGCCATCCCCCTGGAAAACCAAAATCGGGGCGAGAGATGCCATGCAGGGCGCTAAAATTGGGTTAACGATGATAAAAAGAAGGTGAACGACCCGTTCGCATCCATGGTAAAGGCAAGGTTGACACGATTATGTCCCGATCCGGCACGGAGTCGGTTCACCCGTAGAGGGTGCTAACATGCTGTTAGCCATTTATGGGTAAACGCCTGTCCCGGGACTGCCGGTGCCGCTCGCGCGCCGCAAGTCATTGGAGAATATGATGCGTTCATTCCGCGCCGCCGCCTGTCTCGCCCTGCCGCTCCTCCTGTCCGCCGCGCCCGCGCTCGCCGATGTCAAAAGCGGCGTCGATGCGTGGCAGGCGGGCGATTATCAGACCGCGGTCGCCGAATGGCGCCCGCTCGCCGTTGCGGGTGATGCCGACGCGCAGTTCAACCTCGGCCAGGCGTACAAGCTCGGCCGCGGCGTCCCCGCCGATCTCGTCCAGGCCGAAAGCTGGTATCGCCGCGCCGCGAAGCAGGGCCATCTCCAGGCCGAGGACAATCTCGGCCTCATCCTGTTCACCGCAAACAAGCGCGACGAGGCGATGCCCTACATCACCGCCTCGGCGGCGCGCGGCGAACCGCGCGCGCAATATGTTCTCGGCACCGCGCTGTTCAACGGCGACTATGCCGCGAAGGACTGGCCGCGCGCCTATGCGCTGACCAAGCGCGCGAGCGACGCCGGGCTTTCGCTCGCCTCGGCGCGCCTCGCGCAGCTCGACAGCCTGATCCCGCTCGACCAGCGCCAGGCGGGCCTCGCGATGCTGCCCGAGATGGAGAAGGACGAGGCACGCGCACGGCTGGCCGCGGTCAATGCCGCCGCCCCGCCCGCGCCCGAAAAACCCGCGCCTTCGCCGATCAGGACGGCGAGCCTTCCCGCTTCGGCGCCCGGCGCCAGCTACACCCCGCCGCCAGTCATTAATCCGGCCCCCGCAAAGCCCGCGCCGACGCTCTCGACCCCCGCCGCCGTCGCCGCAGCGACCGCCGCGAGCGAAGCGACCGCCGCCGCGACCGCCGCAAAGGCGACCGCTCCCGGCACGACCTACGCAGCACCGCCCGAAAGCGGCAAGCTGCCGCCGAAGGCCGAACCGGCCAAGCCCGCGCCCGCCAAGCCCGCGCCCGTCAAACCGGCGCCCGTCAAACCGGCGCCCACCGCCCCCCAGCCTGCCAAGGCGGTCACCGTCCACGCGGGCACGAGTCCCTGGCGCGCCCAGCTCGGCGCCTTCGGGGTCGAAGCGAACGCGCGCAACCTCTGGGCCTCGCTCGGCAAGAAATATCCCGCCGTCGCCGCGCGCCAGCCCGCCTATGTCAAGGCGGGCAGCATCACCCGCCTCCACGCGACCGGCTTCGCGGGCAAGGCCGACGCCGACGCCTTCTGCGCCGACCTTCGCAAGGGCGGTCAGGCGTGCATGGTGGTGAGCAAATAACGACGGCGCGCCGTCGCGGAATCCTGCGGACTCATTCGCCCTTCCGCTCCGCCGCCAGCCGCTTCGCGAGCAGCCCGCGCGAACGGTCGGCATAGGCGCGGCAGGCGCCGGGCGCGTCGCTGTACCGCCCGCTCCCCGCATTGTCGGGGTGCGCCGCGATCAAGATATCGCACGGCAGCGCGTCCATCAGGCGATAGCTCGCCTCGAACCCGCGGACGATCGGCGCGCTCGACTTGGCCGTATAGCGATAGCCGTCCGCGGATACCGGATTGAGGCTCGACGCAAACACGATCGCCTTGCACGTCCCACCCTCGCAAGCGTTCCAGCTCCAGCTCATGCTGCCCATCGTGTGCCCCGGCGTCGCATGCGCGGTGATCGCCGCCGTGCCGAGCCTCAGCACCTCGCCGCCCTTGACCACGCGCAGCCGCGTCACCGCGGGCCAGGTTCCGCCATAGGCAAGCTGCGGATCGTCCTTCGCAAGCGCGCCTGCACGCAACCCTTCGGCGCCGCGCGCACTCGCGACCACCGTCGCGCCGGTATCGCGCGCCAGCGCCGCCAGCCCGCCCGCATGGTCGTAATGCGGCTCAGTGCTCAGAATAAATTTAATGTCTCGGGGGTCGAAACCGAGCGACCGGACATTGGCGAGGATCATCGGCGCCGCCTGCGGCAGCGCGCCGTCGATCAGCACCAGCCCGTCGCCGGTGTCGATCAGCGCGACCGACAGCCCGCCGAAGCCGACGAGATAGCTCGTCCCGAAAATTTTCCCGGGCGGCAAGGGCTTGAGCCACTCTTCCGCACGATCCACCGCCATCGGCCGGGTCAGCGGATCGCCGGCGGCGGGCTTCGCCGCGCCAGCTGTCCCGATCATCCATAAGGCCAGCGCCAACGCCCTCATCATCCTTCCGTCTCCCTTCGCCCGAAGGGATGCCAAGCGCCGGGGCCGCCCACAAAGCATCATTTCTCGACAAAGCCATGAGATTTTCTCAGAACGTCGCGATGGACCGCGCCCAACTCCCGCTCAACGCCCTCCGCGCCTTCGAGGCGGCGGCGCGCCACCTCAATTTCACTCGCGCCGGGATCGAGCTTTGCGTCAGCCAGGGCGCGGTCAGCCATCAGGTCGCCGAGCTCGAACGCCGCCTCGGTACGCGCCTTTTCCACCGCCTGCCGCGCGGCCTCGCGCTCACCGACGAGGGGCATGCGCTCGTCCCGGTCGTCGCCGACGCCTTCGACCGCGTCGCCGCGACGCTCGACCAATATGCGGGCGGCCGCTTCCGCGAAGCGCTCAAGGTCGGCGTCGTCGGCACCTTCGCGACCGGCTGGCTGCTCCCGCGCCTCGCCGGCTTCGCGCGCGCCCATCCCGGCATCGACCTGCGCATTTCGACCAACAACAACCGCGTCGATCTCGCGGGCGAAGCGCTCGACTATGCGATCCGGTTCGGCGACGGCGCCTGGCACGGCACCCACGCCGCCCCCCTGCTCGCCGCGCCGCTGAGCCCGCTCTGCGCGCCCGCGGCCGCCGCGCGCCTGACATCGCCCGCGGACCTGCTCCACGAACCCCTGCTCCGCTCGTACCGCCCCGACGAATGGTCGCGCTGGTTCGCCGCCGCGGGCATCCCCGCCCCCGTCCTCCGCGGCCCGGTCTTCGACAGCAGCGCGCTGATGGCGAGTGCCGCCGCCGCCGGCCACGGCGTCGCGCTCGCGCCGCCCTCGATGTTCGCCCGCGAGCTCGCGGCCGAGCAACTGGTCCAGCCCTTCGCGACCACCATCGACGCCGGCCGCTACTGGCTCACCCGTCTGATGTCGCGCGCGGAAAGCGACGCGATGCGGCGGTTCAAGACATGGCTGGCGGAAGAAATGGAGACAGCCTGAGGCCGCCGCCTTCCAACCGGCGTCATTCCCGCGAAAGCGGGAACCCAGAGCGTGCGTCGACTCACCCCGCCCTAGGTTCCCGCTTTCGCGGGAATGACGCAATTACGGGAATGCCGGCGCCGCATCCGCCCGAACGTCGCCTACCCCAGCACCCAGCTCCGCCGCGGATAGCCCTGCGCCCACAGCAGCGCGGTCAGGTCGTGATGCCGGATCACGGCATCCGCCGCCTCGGCCGCCGCCGGGTGCGGATAATAGCCGATGCCCAGTCCCGCCGCGGTGATCATCGGAATGTCGTTCGCGCCGTCGCCGATCGCCAGCGTCTCGCCGAGCGGCAGGCCGTGCTTCGCCGCCTCGCCCGTCAACGTCTCCAGCTTCGCATCCTTGTCGACGATCGGCCCGCGCACCGTGCCGGTCAGCTTGCCGCCCTCGATTCCCAGTTCGTTCGCGACCACCTTGTCGAACCCGATCGCCTCCCCCACCGGCCCCGCGAAGGCGGTGAAGCCGCCCGTCACCAGCACCGAATGCGCGCCATGCGCCTTCATCGTCTGGACGAGCGTGCGCGCGCCGCGCGTCAGCCGGACGCGCTCCATGCGGCATTCGGTCAGCACGCCTTCGGCCAGCCCGGCGAGCAGCGCGACGCGCTCGGTCAGCGCGCCGCGAAAATCGACCTCGCCGCGCATCGCCTTCTTGGTAATCGCCGCGACCTGATCCTTGATTCCGGCATAGTCGGCGAGTTCGTCGATGCATTCGCAGCTGATCATCGTCGAATCCATGTCGGCGATGATCAGCTTCTTGGCGCGGTCGCCGAACGGCTGCACCACGACGTCGAGCGCGCCATGGTCCATCTTCGCCAGTTCGGCGCGCGCGCTGACCAGGCTGCCCTGAAAGAAAATGTCCGCCGCGTCATGCTCGTCGATCCAGTGCGGCGCGCCGACGTCGTGGCCCGTGGCGTCGAGACGGTCGATCGCCTCGCGAACCACCTCGTCGGTCAGCTTTCCGGCTGCTATCAGCGTGGCTACGAACATGGCATCTCCTTCTTCATCCAATCGGCGGCCGCCTCTCGCGCTTATTGCCGGACCGACCGCCAGCGGCAAGAGCGCATTGGCGGTAAGCCTCGCAAAAGCCTTGGCCGACGCGGGACGGCAAGCCGTCGTCGTCAACGCCGACGCGAGTCAGGTCTATGCCGACCTCGCCATCCTCTCGGCACGCCCCGACGAGGAAGAGATGGCGGGCGTGCCCCATCGCCTGTTCGGCCATGTCGACGGCGCCGAGGCGCACAATGCCTCGCGCTGGGCGGACGAGGCGCGCGAAGTGATCGGCGCGGCGCACGGCGCCGGGGCGATTCCCATCCTCGCCGGCGGCACCGGCCTCTATATGCGGACGCTGCTCGACGGGATCGCGCCGGTTCCCGACATCGACCCCGCCATCCGCGCGGCGGTCCGCGCGCTGCCCGTCGCCGAGGCCCATGCCGCGCTCGCCGAAGCCGATCCCGAAGCCGCCGCGCGCCTCAACCCCGCCGACGCCACCCGTGTCGCGCGGGCGCTCGAAGTCGCGCGATCGACCGGCCGCACCCTCGGCGCGTGGCAGGAAGCGCGCGAGGGGGGCATTGCCGGCGCTATCGCGCTTGCGCCGCTGATCCTCCTGCCCCCGCGCGACTGGCTCCGCGCCCGCTGCGATGCACGCCTTGCCGAAATGTTCGACCGCGGCGCCGCCGCCGAAGTCGAGGCCTTGCTCGCGCGCGGCCTCGATCCCGATCTTCCCGTGATGCGCGCGATCGGGGTGCCGCAGATCGCCGGCTGGCTGCGCGGCGAAATCTCCCGCGATGCCGCGCTCGAAGCGGCGCAGGCCGCCACCCGCCAATATGCGAAACGCCAGTTCACCTGGTTCCGCCACCAGCCGCCCGCCGGCTGGCACCGCCATGAAGAATCATTAAACATCGCTTCTATCGATAAATTGGCAATAATATTACGTGATAGACTGTTGACAGGATAGAATCATACACCTATTGCCCGCCGACCTGTTGCGGCGCACAACGCGCGCGCCTTCGGGCTTTTGGATAGGCAGAAAGGAGTGAGTGTCGTGACGGAAATGAGTGGTGCCGACATGGTGGTTCAGGCGCTGGTCGACCTCGGGGTCGATACGGTGTTCGGCTATCCGGGCGGCGCGGTCCTTCCCATCTATGACGCGCTCTTCAACCATCCGACGATCCAGCATGTCCTCGTCCGCCACGAGCAGGCGGCGACCCACGCGGCGGAGGGCTATGCGCGCTCGACCGGCAAGCCCGGCGTCGTGCTCGTCACCTCGGGCCCCGGCGCGACCAATGCCGTCACCGGCATCACCGACGCGCTGATGGATTCGATCCCGATGATCGTGCTCACGGGTCAGGTTCCGACGACGCTGATCGGCACCGACGCCTTCCAGGAATGCGACACGGTCGGCATCACCCGCCACTGCACCAAGCACAACTATCTGGTGATGGACCCCGACCGGCTGGGGCCGATCATGCACGAGGCTTTCCATATCGCGACCCACGGCCGCCCCGGCCCGGTGGTGATCGACATTCCGAAGAATGTGCAGGTCGCGACCGGCACCTATACGGTGCCCGAGATCATCCAGCACAACAGCTACCGCCCGCAGATCGAGCCCGATGCCGAAGCGATCGCGGCGGCGATCGACCTGATCGCCGCGGCCGAACGCCCGGTCTTCTACACCGGCGGCGGCGTGATCAACGCGGGGCCCGACGCGAGCGCGGCGCTGCGCCAGCTCGTCAGCCTGACCGGCGCGCCGATCACCTCGACCCTGATGGGGCTCGGCGCCTTTCCCGCCGACGATCCGAAGTGGCTTGGTATGCTCGGCATGCACGGCACTTATGAATCGAACATGGCGATGAACCGCGCCGACCTGATCATCGCGGTCGGCGCACGCTTCGACGACCGCGTCACCGGCCGCCTCGACGCCTTCGCGCCCGAGGCGAAAAAGATCCACATCGACATCGACCGGAGCTCGATCAACAAGATCGTCCCCGTCGATCTCGCGATCCTCGGCGATGCCGGCCGCGCGCTCGACGCGCTGGTCGCGGCGTGGACCGATCGGGGGCTCGCGGCGCGCGACTATGGCGAATGGTGGCGCCGCATCGACGGCTGGCGTGCGACGCGCTGCCTCGACTTCCCCGAAAAGAAGGACGCCGGCGCCGAGATCATGCCGCAGCGCGCGGTCAAGGCGCTGTTCGACGCGACCCGCGGCCGCGACCCGATCATCACGACCGAGGTCGGCCAGCACCAGATGTGGGCGGCGCAGCATTTCGGCTTCTCGGCCCCCAACCGCTGGCTGACCAGCGGCGGGCTCGGCACGATGGGCTACGGCTTCCCCGCCGCGGTCGGCGCGCAGATCGCCCACCCGAACCGCCTCGTCGTCTGCATCGCGGGCGAGGCCAGTCTGCAGATGAACATTCAGGAAATGGGCACGGTCAGCCAGTACCGCCTTCCGGTGAAGATCTTCATCCTCAACAATGAATGGATGGGGATGGTTCGCCAGTGGCAGGAACTGACCTATGAAAGCCGCTATTCGAACAGCTATTCGGACAGCCTGCCCGATTTCGTGAAGCTGGCCGAAGCCTATGGCTGGACCGGCCTGCGCATCGACACGCTGGGCGAGCTGGACGACGGCATCAAGGCGATGCTCGACACGCCGGGCCCGGTGATCGTCGATTGCCGCGTCGCCAAGCTCGCCAACTGCTTCCCGATGATCCCGAGCGGAGCGGCGCACACCGACATGATCCTCCAGCCGAGCGACGTCATCGGCACGATGGACGACGAAGCGAAAGCGCTGGTGTGATGATGAAAAGCGAAGCGATCCTCCCCCATCGGGGGAGGGGGACCATGCGAAGCATGGTGGAGGGGCACGTGCCCCATGAAGCAGCATTTGGGCGAGGGTGCCCCTCCACCACCTTCGGTGGTCCCCCTCCCCGTTCCGGGGAGGAATAATGAAAATCACCACCGAAACCGGCGAGCGCCATGTGCTCGCCATCACCGTCGACAACGAGGCCGGGGTGCTCGCCAAGATCACCGGGCTGTTCACCGCGCGCGGCTATAATATCGAAAGCCTGACGGTGGCGGACATCACCGCCGACCATGCGCTGTCGCGCATCACCATCGTCACCTCGGGCCCGCCGCCGATCATCGACCAGATCATCGCGCAGCTCGACCGGCTCGTGCCCGTCCACAAGGTGATCGACCTCGCCGATCAGGACGCGCATGTCGAGCGCGAGATCGCGCTGGTCAAGGTCGCGGGCACCGGCGACAAGCGGATCGAGGCGCTGCGCATGGCCGACGTCTTCCGCGCCAAGGTCGTCGACACGACGCTGTCGAGCTTCATCTTCGAGATCACCGGCAGCAGCGACAAGGTCGACCGCTTCATCGCCCTGATGCGCGAATGCGGCCTCGTCGAGGTCGGCCGCACCGGCGTCGTCGCCATCGCCCGCGGCGCGGAGGCGCTTTAGTCATTCAACCAACCTTCGTCATTCCCGCGAAAGCGGGAACCCAGGGAAGGCTCAGCCTACGCACGCTCTGGGTCCCCGCTTTCGCGGGGATGACGATCAACTGAACATATGAAGGGGTTACGGACATGCAGGTTTATTACGATCGCGACGCCGACCAGGATCTGATCAAGAACAAGAAGGTCGCCATTCTCGGCTATGGCAGCCAGGGCCACGCCCATGCGCAGAACCTGCGCGACAGCGGCGTCAAGGAGGTCGCGATCGCGCTCCGCCCCGGTTCGGCGACCGCGAAGAAGGCCGAAGGCGCGGGCTTCCGCGTCCTGTCGAACAAGGAAGCCGCGGCGTGGGCCGACGTGATCATGATCGCCGCTCCCGACGAACATCAGGCGAAAATCTATGCCGACGACCTCGCCGACAATCTGAAGCCCGGCGCCGCGCTCGCCTTTGCGCACGGCCTCAACATCCATTTCGGCCTGATCGAGGCCCGCCCCGACATCGACGTCTTCATGGTCGCGCCGAAGGGCCCCGGCCACACGGTGCGCAGCGAATATCAGAAGGGCGGCGGCGTCCCCTGCCTGATCGCGGTCGCGCAGGAAGCCAGCGGCAGCGATGGTAAAGCTCTGGGGGGCAACGGCCACGCCAAGGCGCTCGCCCTCTCCTATGCCTCGGCCGTCGGCGGCGGCCGCAGCGGCATCATCGAGACGACCTTCAAGGAAGAGTGCGAAACCGACCTGTTCGGCGAGCAGGCGGTGCTCTGCGGCGGCGTCACCCACCTCATCCAGGCGGGTTTCGAGACGCTGGTCGAGGCGGGCTACGCCCCCGAAATGGCCTATTTCGAATGCCTCCACGAAACCAAGCTGATCGTCGACCTCCTCTATGAGGGCGGCATCGCCAACATGCGCTATTCGATCTCGAACACCGCCGAATATGGCGACATCAAGACCGGCCCGCGCATCATCACCGACGAGACCAAGGCCGAGATGAAGCGCGTCCTCGCCGACATCACCTCGGGCCGCTTCGTCAAGGATTTCGTCCTCGACAACCAGGCCGGCCAGCCCGAGCTGAAGGCCAGCCGCAAGGCCGCCGCCGCGCACCCGATCGAACAGACCGGCGCGCAGCTTCGCGCGATGATGCCGTGGATCGCCAAGAACAAGCTGGTCGACAAGGCGGTCAACTAAGCCCCCTCATCCCTCCTCGTCGTTGCGAGGAGCGCAGCGACGAAGCAATCCAGAGTGCGTAAACCGCTCTGGATTGCTTCGCGCAATCAGTCCTGACCGCCTGCAACGCAGTCGAATGGCGCGCCACGACGGACAAGGGAAGCAGAATGACCACCTCCCCCTTTCACGCCCACCGCAAGGACCTCGCCGCGCTCGCCGCCGACGACCGGCGCCGCGCCCTCGCCCCACGCACCGGCGCCGATTTCGCCTCGAACGACTACCTCGCGCTCGCCGGCTCCTACGCCCTGAACGAGGCGCTCGCCGCCGGTCTTCAGCGCGGGCTTCCCGCCGGCTCGGGCGGCTCGCGGCTGCTGCGCGGCAATCATGACGAGCACGAAGCGCTCGAAGCCCATGCCGCGCGCCATTACGGCAGCGAGGCGGCGCTTTTCTTCCCCACCGGCTTCGCCGCCAACGCCGCCCTCTTCGCTACCTTGCCGCAGCGCGGCGATCTCGTCGTCCATGACGAACTCATCCATGCGAGCGCGCACGACGGCATGAAGCTCGGCCGCGCCGGCCGCGTCGATGCGCGCCACAACGACGCGCAGGCGTTCGACGACATCATCGCACGCTGGCGCGCCGGCGGCGGCAGCGGCACGCCGTGGATCGCGGTCGAAAGCCTCTATTCGATGGACGGCGACCGCGCCCCGCTCGCCGATCTCGCCGCGGTCGCCGACCGCCACGACGCCGTGCTGATCGTCGACGAGGCGCACGCGACCGGCGTCTACGGCCCCGCGGGACAGGGCCTCGCGCACGGCCTCGGCCGCCGCGACAATCTGATCACCCTCCACACCTGCGGCAAGGCGCTCGGCTGCGAAGGCGCGCTGCTCTGCGGCCCGCAGATCGTCCGCGACTTCATCGTCAACCGCGGCCGCCCCTTCATCTTCTCGACCGCCCCCTCGCCGCTGATGGCATGGCTCGTCCGCCAGGCCCTCGAAATCGTCGCGAACGAGCCCGAACGCGCCGCGCGCCTCCACGGCCTCGTCCGCCACGCCGAAACGCGCCTCGCCGCGCTCGGCATCGCGCCCAGCGGCAGCCAGATCGTCCCCGTCGTCATCGGCGACAACGCCCGGACGATGCGCATCGCGTCGGCGCTGCAGGCCGAGGGCTTCGACGTTCGCGGCATCCGCCCGCCCACCGTTCCGCACGGCACCGCGCGCCTCCGCATCGCCCTCACCCTCAACGTCGGGACGCGCGAGATCGACGCGATGGTCGATGTTCTCGCCGCCGCGATGGCCGACGCCTGATGCGGCGCTTCGTCGTCACCGGCACCGGCACCGGCATCGGCAAGACCGTCTTTTCCGCCGCGCTCGCAGGCGCGCTCCGCTCGCCCTACTGGAAGCCGATCCAGTCGGGCCTCGAGGAGGAGACCGACAGCGAAGCCGTCGCGCGCCTCGCCAATGTCCCCGCCTTTCCCGAGGCATACCGCCTCGTCACCCCCGCCTCGCCGCACCTCGCGGCCGAGATCGACTGCGTGACCATCAACGTCGACGCGCTGACGCCGCCGGAGGGCAATCTGGTGATCGAAGGCGCCGGCGGCGTGCTCGTCCCGGTGACGCGCGACATCCTCTACGCCGACCTGTTCGCGCGCTGGCAGGTCCCGGTAATCGTCTGCGCGCGCACCGGCCTCGGCACGATCAACCACAGCCTGCTGACGATCGAGGCGCTGCGCGCGCGCGGCGTGCCGATCCACGGCCTCGCCTTCCTCGGCGAAGCGGTTCCCGACAGCGAAGCGATCATCGCAAAGCTTGGCGGCGTCCGCCGGCTCGGCCGCCTGCCGGTCCTCGATCCGCTGGCCCCGGACAGCCTCGCGCGGGCCTTCGCGGCCCATTTCGACCTCGCGGATTTTCGTTAGAATCTCCTCGCGTCATTGCGACCCCGGCGAAAGCCGGGGGAAGCAATCTCCAGCTATCGCTCATTCCAGACGCCAGCTGGAGATTGCGTCGTCGCTGCGCTCCTCGCAATGACGAAATGGATTAAGCCAAAGTCATCCCCTAAAGCGCCATCACCAGCACCCCGACCGTCCCCGCCGCGATGGCAAGCAAGGCCGCGACCCGCAGCGCCGGACCCGACCACCGCGCCGCCAGCCGCGGCGCCCGCACCGGCCCGTCGTCCGCGGGCTCGCTGTCCGGCACGATCTCGCGCCCGAGGCGGCGCGGCGACCCGGAAGACAATCCCGGCCCACTGACCCCGCTCGCCAGCGTCAGCTTTTCAAAGGCCAGCGCCATCTTCTCGTCCTGCAGCCGCCGCGCCGCCGCCGCCAGCCGCTCGTCGGAAGGCATGGCCGGCAGCGCCGCGACCGTTCGCGCGATGCTGATATCGAGCGCATGCAGATCGTCGACCGTCTCCATCGCCCGCGACCGGTCGCCGCGATCGAGCGCGAGTTGCAGCCGCGTCAGCGACATTATGCCCGCGCGGCAAAGCTGGAGGCCGAGCGCGACGTCAGTGGCCGTCGGGGCGGTTGTCGGCGCCATGCCGCCTCCGGGCGCGTCGTGCGCGGACGGAGAGCCTCCGCCCTGGGCCGGAAGGGCGCTCATATACTTCGCTCCTCTATCGTCGATCGCCCGACCCTAGGGACGCGGCATCGCAAAAGGGAAGCGACGATCGGGTCTCCCGTGTCCCGGGCGCGCCGGACGGTGAAACCGGCCCCTTCGCCCGGCGCAGGCCGCAGCATTCGTGCGTTCACGCGGGCGGCGAAGGCGTGTAAGGGCGCGCCATGAGCAGCGACGCCCCCTCGCCCGTCTGGCATCCCTTCACCCAGCATGGGCTCGGCGATCCGATCCCGCTCATCGCGCGCGGCGACGGCGCGCGGCTCTACGACGCCGACGGCCATCACTGGATCGACGCGATCTCGAGCTGGTGGGTCACCACCCACGGCCACGCGCACCCGCGCATCATGGCCGCGATCCGCGAACAGTCCGAAAAGCTCGACCAGCTCATCTTCGCCGGCTGGACCCACGAGCCCGCCGAGACGCTCGCCGCCGAACTGGTTCGCATCACTCCCGATCCGCTGACCCGCGTCTTCTTCTCGGATTCGGGCTCGACCAGCGTCGAGGTCGCCTTGAAGATGGCGCTCGGCTATTGGTTCAACATCGGCGAGGCGCGCAGCCGCATCCTCGTCCTCGATCACAGCTATCACGGCGACACGATCGGCACGATGTCGGTCGGCGAGCGCGGCGTCTACAACCGCGCCTGGCAGCCCCTGCTGTTCGACGTCGATACGATCCCCTTCCCTTACGAAGGCATGGAACAGGCGACGCTCGACGCGCTCGAAGCCGCCTGCGTGCCAAAAGACGATAGCGCACCCGCCGCCTTCATCGTCGAGCCCCTGATCCTCGGCGCGGGTGGGATGCTGATCTATCCCGCCTGGGTGCTCGCCGAAATGCGCGCGATCTGCGCGCGCCACGGCGTCCTCTTCATCGCCGACGAGGTGATGACCGGCTGGGGCCGCACCGGCACCCGCTTCGCCTGCGATCAGGCGGGGGTGATCCCCGACATCGTCTGCCTGTCGAAAGGGCTGACCGGCGGCAGCCTGCCGCTCGCCGCGACGCTCTGCATCGAGCCGATCTTCGCGGCGCATTATTCGACCGACCGGGCGAAGACCTTCTACCATTCGAGCAGCTACACCGCGAACCCGGTCGCCTGCGCCGCCGCCAACGCCAATCTCGCGATCTGGCGCGACGAGCCGGTGCAGGCGCGCATCGATGCGCTCGCCGACGCGCAGGCCGCGCATCTCGCGATGCTTGGCGCCGATCCGCGCGTCCGGAACCCGCGCCGCCTCGGCACCATCGCCGCGCTCGACGTCGTGGTGCCCGACGGCGGCTATCTCTCGTCGCTCACCCCGCGCCTGATCGCCTTCTACCGTGAAAACGGCGTCCTCCTCCGCCCGCTCGGCAACACCATCTACGTGATGCCCCCTATTGCACGACGCCCGGCGACCTCGCGCAGGTGTGGAGCGCGATCGGCGCGTCGCTGGAGGGGGTGTGACGGCAGCGGAGCGGCACCCCAAATCATCGTCACCCCGGACTTGATCCGGGGTCCATTCCTCCAGCGCAGGAAGAGTGGATTCCGGATCGAGTCCGGAATGACGAAGGTGGCTGGGCAACACCCGGCCCCACACTCAGGCCAACGACCCGCCACCCCCTAACCGCTTCATTTCGACCGGCCGTTTACCGAACTTCATTTGACTTTCGCGCGCCGTCAATGCGATGAACGCCCCGCGCGGTCGAACCGGGTTGCATCGGCCGGCAAGGAGACAGCGATGGCAGACGAGGAAACCGCCCCGGCGCAGGGCGAGTTGGCGATTACGCGTACCGGCGACAAGCTCCGGTTGGCGCGCGAAGCCGCCGGCCTGTCGCTCGCCGACGTGGCGACGCGCACGCGCATCACCCAAAGACATCTCGAAGCCATTGAAAAATCGGAATTCTCGGAGCTTCCCGGCCGCACCTACGTGACCGGATTCGCGCGCGCCTATGCCCGCGCGATCGATCTGCCCGAGGCCGAAATCGCGGCCTCGGTCCGCCGCGAGCTCGACGAGGATCAATATGGCGCGCGCCCGGCCTATGAGGCCTATGAGCCGACCGATCCCGCGCGCCTGCCGACCGCGCGCCTCACCTGGACGCTCGTCATCGTCGCGCTGCTGCTCGTCTCGGCCTATGGCGTCTGGCGCTTCCTGTCGGTCGAGCCCGACGAGGCGCTAATCGCGGCGCAGAACCAGGCCGCCGACGCCTCCGAAGCCCCCGCGGCGGGCGCCCCTGCGACGGCACCGACCAAGGCCGGAGCGCCTGTGCCCGCGAACGCCCCCGTCGTCCTCACCGGCCTCTCCGAGGTCTGGATCGGCTTCGACGACGCAAAGGGCAAGACCGAAAACTGGCGCACGCTCGACGCCGGCGAGGTCTATCAGGTGCCCGCCGACTATATCGAGCAGTTCACCCTCCGCACCAGCATCCCGCAGGCGCTGAAAGTCACCGTCGGCGGCCGCGACGTCGGCCCGATCGGCCCCGCCGACACGCTGGTGAAGGGCATTTCGCTGAAGCCCGCGGACCTGCTCGCGCGTCCCGCGGACGGCGCGAGCGCCGCCCC
>NZ_JAYSAH010000073.1:0-36853 GCF_041916015.1 Sphingopyxis sp.
CAGGCGCGCCGCCGCCTCGGTTCCGCCGGGCAGGATGAAGCTTTTAAGCGCGTCGAGACGGTCGTTCATGCGGTCGATCTCGTCCTCGAGGCGCGCGATCTGGCTCGGCACGATGCGCAGCGCCATCTCGTGCGGACCGAAGCCGAACTGGATGTCGGGCGGGGTCGCGAGGTCGGCGCCGAGGTCGAACATCTCGTTCTGGATACGCGACAGCATCGCCGCCTCGTCGCTCGCGGGATCGAGCGCGGCGGCGGCGAGGCCGACCGCGCTGTTCGCTTCGTCGACGTCGCCGATCGCCGTCATCAGCGGCGCCGACTTGGCGATGCGCGAGCCATCGACGAGGCCGGTGGTGCCGTCGTCGCCGGTGCGGGTGTAGATCTTGTTGAGTTTGACCATATTCCTAGCGGGGGCTCGGCACCGGCCCACGCCCCCACCCGGCCTCCCAATGACATGTTACGCTGTTTGGGAGGCCGGGTGGGGGCGTGGGCCGGTGCCGCATTTGTTCAAGAGCCGGCGGCGGTCAGGCCGATGATGATGAGCAGGATGATGGTGATCGCCTGCCATTTCACGCGGGCCATCATCATCTTGTTCTGCATCACCTGATTTTCGTGGACGGTGCCGTTCATCGCCGCGCGGTGCCCCTGCGCAAAATAGATGAGCCCGCGCGCGAGCGAGAAGAGGACGAGGCCGGCGGCCGCGACGACCGCAAGGACGAGAATAATCTGCATCCCTCCACTTTAGGGATTTTGCAGCGAATAGCCAGCGGGAAGCCGCCCCTGCCGCAAATCTTCGGCGAGCGCACGCCCATCGACGCCGGCTTCGCGCAGCGCGGCGAGCGAGGCGGCGGCATCGCGCTTGGCGAGGCGCCTGCTGTCGGGGCCGCAGACGAGCGCGTGATGGCGATAGAGCGGCGTCGGCAGCCCGAGCAGCGCCTGAAGCAGCCGGTGGACGTCGGTCGAGGCGATCAGGTCGGCACCGCGGATCACATGGGTGACGCCCATCGCGGCGTCGTCGATCGTACTCGCGAGATGATAGCTGGCGGGCGCATCCTTGCGCGCGAGGACGACGTCGCCGTGCGCAAGCGGGTCGGCGCGGCGTGGCCCCTGCCCCTGCTCCTCCCAGCGCAGATCGCCCGCGAGCGCGACGGCGCGCGCCATGTCGAGGCGCCAGCAATGCTGCTCTGTGGCGATGCGGCGCGCGCGCTCGGTTTCGGCGAGATCGCGGCACGTGCCCGGATAGATCGCCCCTGAGGGACCGTGGGGAGCCGAGAGGCTGGCGGCGATATCGGCGCGGGTGCAGAAACAGGGATAGACGAGGCCGCGCGCGCGCAGATCCTCCAGCGCCGCCGCATAGTCGCCGAGATGCGCCGACTGGCGCACCGGATCGCCGTCCCGGTCGAGCCCGAGCCAGGCAAGATCGGCGAGCGCGGCGGCGACATAGTCCTCGCGCGAGCGGCTGCCGTCGATATCGTCGATGCGGATGCGGAAAGCGCCGCCGGCTTCACGCGCCGCGCGATGCGCGAGTACGGCGCTATAGGCATGGCCACGATGCAGCTCGCCGGTCGGGCTGGGCGCGAAGCGGGTCAGCATGGCCGGGGAGAGGAATCCATATGCTGTGCGGGGGGCAGGGGAATCATTCCATATCTTGCGGAAGATGCCCCCTTGACGCCAGAATCTGATGCGTCATGTAATGACGGTGTCACGTGCGGGAGGCAGTGGCGCGCCATCCCGTGAAGCAATGGGGGCTGCGTTACCAAGCCATGTTCCATCCCGATCTTGCCCGGCATCCCGATAGCTGTCCTGCGCTGGTGTTGAACGCCGACTATACGCCGCTCAGTTACTACCCCCTGAGCCTGTGGCCGTGGCAGACCGCGGTCAAGGCGGTTTTCCTCGACCGCGTCACGATCGTCGAGAATTACGAGCGCGAGATTCATTCGCCGACGCGGACGATGCCGATCCCGAGCGTGATCGCGCTCCGCCAATATGTGAAGCCGTCGCAATATCCGGCGTTCACGCGCTTCAACCTGTTCCTGCGCGACCGCTTCGCGTGCCAATATTGCGGGTCGGGGAAGGACCTGACCTTCGACCATGTCGTCCCGCGCCGGCTCGGCGGGCGCACGACGTGGGAGAATGTCGCGACCGCCTGCGCGCCGTGCAACCTCAAGAAGGGCGGGCGGACGCCGCAGCAGGCGCATATGCCGCTGCACCAGCAGCCGTGGCGCCCGACGAGCTGGCAGCTGCAGGACAATGGCCGCTGCTTCCCGCCGAACTATCTCCATGAAAGCTGGATCGACTGGCTGTACTGGGATGTCGAGCTGGAAGGCTGACCGGAACCCGAACGGGACAGACAGCGTAAGTTCACCTGCACGCATCCAATGGGCCGCCAACCCTTCAGAAACAGGAGAACCACCATGGTCCGTTCCGCACGCGCCCTTGCGCTCAGCCTTGCCACCCTCCCGCTCGCCGCCTGCGCGACGCTGATGCCGCCGTCCGAAGAGCCGGTGTCGGTCACCGGCAGCATCACCTATCGCGAACGCATGGCGCTGCCCCCGACGGCGCAGGTCGAGGTCACGCTGAGCGACGTCAGCCTGATGGACGCACCGTCGAAGACGATCGCGCAGCAGGCGTTCACCGCCGACGGGCGGCAGGTGCCCTTTGCCTTTTCGCTGACCATCGACCAGCGCAAGCTCGACGCGCGCGGGCGCTATGCGGTGTCGGCGCGGATCACCGATGCGTCGGGGAGACTGATGTTCATCACCGACACCCATAATGGCGTGACCTTCGACGGCCGCCCGCGGGTCGATCTCGGCACGCTGGTGATGGTGCGGACGCGCTGATGAAGGAAAGGAACGCGCGCGCATAGCTATGCGCGCGCGTCCTCCGACTTGACCCTGCGCCTTCGCAGGTGCAGCAAGCTGGGCTCATGGGCCCACCGATCCAGATCTCGCAAAATCCCGACATCCGCTATCTCGGGCGGATATTGGGCGACGTCATTCGCGCTTATGGCGGCGAGAAGCTGTTCCGGCAGACCGAATATATAAGATCGTCGAGCGTCGACCGGCACCGCGGCATCGCCGGGGCCGAGGCGATCGATCCGGGGCTCGACGCGCTGGGACTCGACGACACGATCGCTTTCGTGCGCGGTTTCATGCTGTTTTCGATGCTGGCGAACCTTGCCGAGGACCGGCAGGGGGTCGCCGCCGAGCCCGAGGCGACCGTCGCGGCAGCGCTCGAAAAGCTCCGCGCCGACGGGATCGAGAGCGATGCGGTTGCCGCGCTGCTGGACGCCGCGCTCGTCGCGCCGGTGCTGACCGCGCACCCGACCGAGGTGCGGCGCAAGTCGGTGCTCGACCACAAGAACCGTATCGCCGAGCTGATGACGCTGCGCGACGCCGGGCAGGACGAGACCCCCGAAGGCGATGCCGTCGAGGAGGCGATCCGGCGGCAGATCGTGCTGCTGTGGCAGACGCGCCCGCTGCGCACCGAAAAACTGTTCGTCGCCGACGAGATCGACAATGCGCTGACCTATTTGCGCGATGTCTTCCTGCCCGTGGTGCCGCGGCTCTATGCGCGCTGGGGAAAGGAGCTGGGGACGCGCCCTGCGAGCTTCCTGCGCGTCGGGAGCTGGATCGGCGGCGACCGCGACGGCAACCCCTTCGTCACCGCCGAAACGCTGCACATGGCAACGGCGCGCAATGCGGCGGCAGTGCTCGGCCACTATGCCGACGCGGTGCACGCGCTCGGCGCCGAACTGTCGGTGTCGTCGGGACTGGCGCCGGTGCCGGCGGCGGTCGAGGTGCTTGCCGAGGCGAGCGGCGACACCGCGCCGAGCCGCCGCGACGAGCCCTATCGCCGCGCCCTGTCGGGCATCTATGCGCGGATTTGCGCGACCTATGCGACTATCGTCGGCAAGGCGCCGCCGCGCCCGTCGGCGCTGGCGGGCGAAGCCTATCCGGCGCCGGCCGATTTCCGCCGCGACCTGCTGACGATCGCGACCGGGCTGTCGGCGAGCGGCGAAGGCCAGCTCGGCGGGATCGGCGCGCTCGGACGGCTGATCCGCGCGGTCGAGGTGTTCGGCTTTCACCTTGCGACGCTCGACATGCGGCAGAACAGCGCGGTGCACGAGCGGGTGCTCGCCGAACTGCTGAAGGTGTCCGGGGTCGAAAACGATTATCTGGCGCTGGACGAGGAAGCGCGCGTCGCGTTGCTCCGCCGCGAGCTCGCGGTCAACCGCCCGCTCGCCGCGCCGTGGCATCAATGGAGCGAGGAAACTCGAGGCGAACTCGCGATCGTCCACGCCGCCGCCGCGATCCGCGCGCGGCTGGGCAGCGACGCGATCGTGCAATGGATCATCTCCAAGGCCGAAAGCCTGTCCGACCTGCTCGAGGTCCATGTCCTCGCGCGCGAGGCAGGGCTGTGGTCGGCGGAAGGCAGCGACACGCTGATGGTCGTGCCGCTGTTCGAGACGATCGCCGACTTGGGCGACGCGCCCGCGATCATGGCGCGATACTTCGCGCTGCCCGAAATCGCGCCGCAGGTCGCCGCGCGCGGGCATCAGGAAGTGATGATCGGCTATTCGGATTCGAACAAGGACGGCGGCTACCTGACCTCGACCTGGGGGCTGCATCAGGCGTCGGCGGCGCTGACCCCGGTGTTCGAGGCCGCCGATACGGCGATGCAATTGTTCCACGGCCGCGGCGGCGCGGTCGGGCGCGGCGGGGGCAGCGCCTTCGCAGCGATCCGCGCGCAGCCCGCGGGGACGGTGCAGGGCCGCATCCGCATCACCGAACAGGGCGAGGTGATCGCGGCGAAATATGGCACCGCCGACAGCGCGGCGACCAATCTGGAGGCGATGGTGTCGGCGAGCCTGCTCGCCAGCCTCGAACCCGAAGGACCGGCGGGCGCCGATTGCGCGCGCTTCACCGCGGCGATGGACGCGCTGTCGGACACGGCGTTCGCGGCCTATCGCGGGCTCGTCTACGACACGCCGGCGTTCAAGGATTTCTTTCGCGCGATGACCCCGATCGCCGAGATCGCAACGCTCAAGATCGGATCGCGCCCGTCGAGCCGCACCCGATCGACCGCGATCGAGGATCTGCGCGCGATTCCCTGGGTGTTCAGCTGGGCGCAGGCGCGCACGATGCTGCCCGGATGGTACGGAACGGGCGAGGCCTTCGCGGACTTCGGCGATCAGGCGCTGCTCGCCGACATGGCGGCAAGCTGGCCCTTCTTCGCGGCGCTGCTCGGCAATATGGAGATGGTGCTCGCCAAATCCGACATGGGGATCGCGGCGCGCTATGCCGAACTGGCGAGTCACGTCGAAGGGCATGAGGCGATCTTCACCGCGGTCCGCGACGGCTGGCATCGCGCGCACGACGGGCTGCTCGCGATTACCGGGCAGACCCGGCTGCTCGAGAAGAATCCGGCGCTCGAGGCATCGATCCGGCTGCGCCTGCCCTATATCGAGCCGCTCAACCTGCTGCAGATCGAACTGATGAAGCGCCACCGCGCGGGCGAAACCGACCCACGCGTTGCCGAGGGAATCCAGCTCACGATCAATGCGATCGCGACGGCGCTCAGGAACAGCGGGTAGATGTTATCACTGCGTCATTGCGAGCGAAGCGAAGCAATCCAGGGCGGCTTACGCGCCTCTGGATTGCTTCGCTTCGCTCCTCGCAATGACGAAGGCGTAGACGTCAGCTCTTCGTAATCAGAACCTTGCCCTTGGCATTCGCGCCGTCGGGGGCGAAGTCGATCGTGAAATCGTCGCCGTCCCTGCTCTTGCCCGCGAGCGTGTCGCCGGTTCGGGTGATCTTCACGCCCTTCTTGGCGAACTCACCCGCCATCCAGTCGGCGGCCTTGGCCGGCGCCGCGGGCGAGGTGAAGCCAAGTTCGACCTTGGCGTCGTCCTTGCCGTCCCTGGCGTTCGCATCGACGTTAACGGTCGTGACCTTGCTGCCGGGATAGAGCTTCACCCCGTCGATGTCGAAATCGCCCTCGATGTCGAGGTTGGCGAAATCGGGGAGCTTCATGTCGATTCCGGCGCCCTCGCCGCCGATCTTGATCCGGCCGCTGCCGTCCTTGCCGGTGCTGATCTGGACACCGCCCTTGCCGTCGCCGGCGTTGATCGAAACCTCGGGCTGATCCTTCTTGTCCCCGCCCTGCCCACAGGCGGCGAGGAGCATCATCGGGGGAATCAGAAAGGCAAAGCGCATGGCACATCTCCTTGGTGCATTAGTTAAATAATACACCTTGAGGCGAGCCGAGTCAATCTCGCCCCTTTTTCGTCATGCCGGGCTTGACCCGGCATCCCGCTTCTTTGAAGGCGATTAGCGGGGCCCCGGATCAAGTCTGGGGTGACGATCGAAACGAAGGCGGTCAGGCGTCGATGCTGGTCTTGAGGTCGCCGTGGACCAGCCCGCCATCGACGGCGATCGTGTCGCCGACGACATAGTCGCCTGCCTTCGACGCGAGGAAGATCGCGGCGCCGGCCATATCCTCGGGGACGCCGATGCGCTTGACCGGGATGCTCTTCGCGACCGAGTCGCCATGGTCGCGCGCGGCCTTGTTCATGTCCGACTGGAAGGCGCCCGGCGCGATCGCGGTGACGAGGATATTGTCGGTCACCAGCCGCGCCGCGAGGCGCTTGGTCAGATAGAGGATCGCCGCCTTTGACGCGTGATAGCTATAGGTTTCCCACGGGTTGAGACGCATGCCGTCGATCGAGCCGATGTTGATCACCTTCGCGGGGCGTTCGGCACTGCCGCCCGCCTTGAGCAGGCCGTGGAGCGCTTGCGTGAGGAAAAAGGGCGATTTGACGTTGATGTCCATCACCTTGTCCCAGCCCGCCTCGGGGAAGCCCTCGAACGGTTCACCCCATGCGGCACCGGCATTGTTGACGAGGATGTCGAGCCGTTCCTCGCGCGCCTCGAGTTCCTTTGCCAGCGCGCGGCAGCCCTCGACGGTCGAAAGGTCGACGGGGAGCCCGATGACCTTGCCCGGATAGCGCGTCTCGAAATCGGCGACGGCTTCCTCGATCTGCGCGGTCTTGCGCGCCGAGATGTAGACGCGCGCGGCGCCCGCGGCGAGATAGCCCTCGACGATCATCTTGCCGATGCCGCGCGAGCCGCCGGTGACGAGCGCGATGCGGCCGTCGAGGCCGAACATGTCAGTGAGGTTCATAGGATCATCCTTTCGACTCCCTCCCCTTTAGGGGAGGGTTGGGGTGGGGCATGTTGCAGGCCCTCCCCGCTGCGACTAGCCGGCAAGCCGGTAAGTCTCGCTGCCCCTCCCGCCTGCGGGAGGGGATGGGTTCAACTCAATATCCGTTCATGCGGGCGACCTGGTCGATGTGATAATGCACGTCGCCCATATATTCGGCGAGCGCGCGGTCGCGTTTCATATAGAGGCCGATGTCATATTCGTCGGTCATGCCGATGCCGCCGTGCATCTGCACGCCCTCGCGCACCGCGAGGTTCGCGGCGCGGCCGGCCTTGGCCTTGGCGACCGAGACCATCAGCTTGGCGCCTTCGCTGCCCTCGTCGAGGAGCTGCTGCGCCTTCATCACGGTGGCGCGCGCGACTTCCATCTCACCATAGAGATGCGCGGCGCGGTGCTGGAGGCCCTGGAACTCGCCGATCAGCTTGCCGAACTGCTTGCGCTCCTTGAGGTAATTCACCGTCATGTCCATTGCGCCCTGACCGACGCCGACCATTTCGGCGGCCGCGCCGGTGCGTGTTGCGGCGAGCAGCGCGTCGAGGATCTCGCCGCCGGCATCGACTTCGCCGATCACCGCGTCGGCATCGACCGCGACGCCGTCGAGGGTGACATGGCTCGCGAGGCTCGAATCGACGAGGCGGCGCGGGTCGGCGGTCAGGCCCTTGGCATCCTTCGGCACCGCGAACAGGGTGATGCCGCCGTCGGTCTTCGCCGCGACGATGCTCATGTCGGCGACATGGCCGTGGAGCACGAAGCTTTTCTTGCCGTCGAGGCGGAAGCCGTTGCCCGCGCGCGTCGCGGTGGTCGCGATGCGGTCGGGACGGTGCTTGGCGCCCTCGTCGATCGCGAGCGCGACGATCGCTTCGCCGCCCGCGATCGCGGGGAGCCAGCGGCCCGCCTGCGTGCCGCCCGCCTTCGCGAGCGCGGCGACCGCGCCGACGCTGGTCGACAGGAAAGGCGACGGGGTCAGGTTGCGGCCGATTTCCTCGAGCACGATGCCCGCCTCCATATGCCCCATGCCGAGCCCGCCGTGCGCCTCGGGAACGAGCATCCCAGGCAGGCCCATTACGGTGAACTGGGCCCAGAGGTCGCGCGAGAAGCCTGTCGCGTCGGCCTCATCGCGCAGCTTGCGCAGATGCGAAACGGGGGCCTGTTCGGCCACGAAGGGGGCGACGCTGTCCTTGAGCATCGCCTGGTCGTCGTTGTGATACAAAGGCATGGGTCAGGCTCCGGGCAGGTCGAGGATACGCTTGGCGATGACGTTGAGCATGACTTCGCTCGTGCCGCCTTCGATCGAATTGGCCTTGGTGCGCAGCCAGGTACGCGCACGGGCGCCGCCCTTGCTCTCCTCGCTGTCCCATTCGAGCGCGTCGCTGCCGCCGCCCGCCATGACGAGCTCGTGGCGGCGCTTGTTGAGCTCGGTGCCGACATATTTCATCATGTTCGACGACGCAGGGTGCGCGCGGCCGGTCTTCCACATATCCATGAAGCGCTCGCCCATCGCGCGATAGGCAAAGACGTCGACGTCGAACGCCGCCATCTCGGCACGCAGGATCGGGTCGTCGAGCTCGCCATGGTCGTTCTTGCCGATCGCCTTGGCGAAGGCGCCGCCGATGCTGACCATGTCGCCGCCCGCACCGCCGCCCGAAATCATCTCGCGTTCGTGGCCGAGCAGATATTTGGCGACGTCCCAGCCGCGGTTGATCTCGCCGATAAACTGCGTCTTGGGCACCTCGACATCGTCGAAGAAGGTCTCGCAGAAGGGCGAGTTGCCGCTGATCAGCAGGATCGGCTTGGTCGTGACGCCCTTGCTCTCCATGTCGAAAAGCATGAAGGTGATGCCCTGATATTTATTCGCCTTGTCGGTGCGGACGAGGCAGAAGATCCAATCGGCCTTGTCGGCGTAGCTGGTCCAGATCTTCGACCCGTTGACGACCCAGTGATCGCCCCCCACCGGATCAGAAACTTCCTCGCCGAAGGTCTGCAGGCTGACGAGGTCGCTGCCCGAGCCGGGCTCCGAATAGCCCTGGCACCAGCGAATTTCGCCGCGCGCGATCTGGTTCAGATAATGGACCTTCTGCTCCTCGGTCCCGAACTGGAGCAGCGCGGGGCCGAGCATCCAGATGCCGAAGCTGTCGAGCGGCGAACGCGCGTTGATGCGCTTCATTTCCTGTTTGAGGATCTTGGTCTCTTCGGGCGAGAGGCCGGCGCCGCCATAGGCCTTCGGCCAGTCGGGGACCGTGTAACCCTTCGACACGCAGGCTTCGAGCCACGCTTTCTGGGCGTCGTTCTTGAACACCCATTTGCGGCCGCCCCAGCACACGTCGCCTTCGTCGCGGACGGGCTCGCGCATTTCGGGGGGGCAGTTGGCTTCCAGCCACGCGCGCACTTCGGCGCGGAAGGCGTCCAGATCGCTCATCTTCAAGGCTCCTCTTCTGATCCCGAAACTAAGGCCTGACTGCTACTTTACGCAAGCGTCAACTTGATTGGACATACCTGCCGTTACGGCGCCGTAACGTCGGATCGACCGCCGTTGACGCGTCACCTTTGGCGCCTAAGCTAGGTGGCAAAAGAAAACGGGAGAGCAGAGATATGCGATTCGCAGGCAAGGTCGCCGTGGTCACCGGCGCGGCATCGGGCATCGGCAAGGCGGCGGTCTTGAAACTCGCGGGCGAAGGCGCGCATGTCTTCGCCGCCGACATCGACGAAGCGGGCGGCAAGGCGCTCGCCGAGCAGTCGAACGGCAAGATCGATTTCGTCCGCTGCGACGTGACCGTGCCCGCCGACATCGAGGCGCTGATGAACACCGCCGCCGAAAAGGCGGGCGGGATCGACATCGTCTTCAACAACGCCGCCGCGGGCGGCGACCGCGCCCCGATCGACGAGATCACCCCCGAAGGCTGGGACCGCTCGATGGACCTGATCCTGAAATCGGTCGCGATGGGCATCCGCTATGCGAGCCCGCACATGAAGGGCCGGAAAGGCGCGAGCATCGTCAACACCGCCAGCGTCGCGGCGCTCGGCGCGGGCTATTCGCCGACCGCCTATGCGGTGGCGAAAGCGGGCGTGCTCCACCTAACCAAGGTCGCGGCGACCGACCTTGCCCAATATGGCATCCGGGTGAACGCGATCTGTCCCGGCTTCATCAACACCAATATCTTCACCTCGTCGCTCGAAGTACCCGACGAAAGCAAGGACGCCGCCAAGGCGATCATCGCCGACATGAGCGCGCACGCGCAGCCGGTCGCGCGCGGCGGCCAGCCCGAGGATATCGCCAACGCCGTCGCCTATCTGGCGAGCGAGGATTCATCGTTCATGACCGGCACGCATATGCTCGTCGATGGCGGCCTGACGATCGGCCAGCGCCATGCCTGGGACCCCAATGAACCGGGAATGTTCGATGCGCTGACCGCAATGGAGGAAGCCGCCAAGGCCGGAACCGCGGCGTGAGCGCCGCGACGCCGGCGCCCGCGCGTCTGCCGCTGAAACTCAAGCTGTATCACGGGCTCGGCAGCGTCGCCTATGGCATCAAGGACAACGGCTTTTCGACCTTCCTGCTGCTGTTCTACAATCAGGTGCTCGGCATGGACGCGAAGCTCGTCAGCCTGGCGCTGATGCTCGCGCTCGTCCTCGACGCCTTCGTCGACCCGGTGATCGGCTATCTGTCCGACCAGACGCACACGCGCTGGGGCCGGCGGCTGCCGTGGCTCTATATCGCACCGATCCCGCTCGCCTTTGCCTGGTTCGCGCTGTGGACGCCCGAGGCCGGCGCAACGCCGGGCTTCTGGCACCTCGTCAGCGTAGCGGTGATCGTGCGCAGCCTCGTCTCCTGCTGCGAAGTGCCGTCGGTCGCGCTGCTCCCCGAACTGACGCGCGACTATGACGAGCGCACGACGCTGATGCGCTATCGCTATCTGTTCGGCTGGGCGGGGGGGCTGCTGATGCTGTTCCTCGCCTATGACGTCTTCCTCGCAAAGTCGCTGCTCGCGGTCGATGGCTATTATCAATATGGCCTGTTCGGCGGGTTGCTGATGGCCGCGACGGTGCTGGTCTCCGCGGCGGGACAGCATCGCTGGGCGGCGCGCTGGCCCGATCGCAAGCCCTCTGCGCTGAGCCCCGTCACCGCCTTTCGCGAAATCCGCGAGGCGCTGACTCATCCGGCCTTCCTGATCCTGCTCGCGGCAGGAGCGATCGCCTATACGAGCCAGGGGATCACCTTCTCCATCTCCAACTATCTCTATTTGTTCATCTGGCGCTTCTCGCCCGAGGCCTTCATGATCTATCCATGGGTGCTGTTCGCGAGCGTCGTCGGCACCTTCCTGCTCGTCGGTCCCGCGCACCAGCGCTTCGGCAAGCGGACCACCGCGATCGCGGGCGGGATGATCGGCATGATCTTCTGGGTCACGCCCTTCGTGCTGCGCCACCTCCACCTGTGGCCCGTCGAGGGGAGCACGGCTTCGACCGCCGGGCTGTTTGTCTTCTTCTTCCTCGCCAACCTGTTCAGCGTTTCGGTGATGATCTCGGGCGGGTCGATGATCGCCGACATCGTCGAGGCGTCGGAAGTCGAAACCGGGCGCCGCAGCGAGGGCACCTTCTTCGCGGGCAATTTCTTCATGCAGAAATGCGCGACCGGGCTCGGCATCTTCGCCACCGGACTGCTCGTCGATCTCGCCGGGATTCCCGAAAAGGCCGATCCCGCGAAGGTGCCCGAAAGCGTGATCGACAATTTCTCCTTCTATTATTGCGTGCTGGTCATCCTGGCCGCGATCCTCTCTTCGCTGATCTTCCGCTATTATCCGATCAACCGCGAGGATCATGAGGCGCGTGTCGCCGCGCTTGCCGCGGCCGAAAGCGGCGATCGGCGATGACCGCACAGCCGGCCTCCCATGCGCTGCCGGCGCGGATCAAGCTCGCGCACGGGCTCGGGTCGGTTACGCTCGGGATCAAGGAGGCGGGGCTCACCACCTTCTTCATGCTCTATTACAATCAGGTGCTCGGCTTCGATCCGCGCACCGTGTCGCTCGTACTGATCGGGGCGATGTTCGTCGATGCGATGGCCGATCCGCTGATCGGCCGCCTGTCCGACGCGACCCGGACGCGGCTCGGGCGGCGGCTGCCCTGGCTCTATGGTGCCGCGCTGCCGATGGCGATCGCATGGGCCTTGCTCTGGGTTTCGCCCGACATCGCGAAGCATTCGACGCTCGGCCTCATGCTCAACGTCGTCGCGGTGCGCATCCTCGTTTCGGCATGCGAGATTCCGTCGATCTCGCTCGTCGCCGAACTGACGCGCGATTATGACGAGCGCACCACGCTGGTGCGCTACCGCTTCCTCTTCGGCTGGCTCGGCGGGCTGCTGGCGACCGCGCTCGCCTATAATGTCTTCCTGAAATCGGACGATCCGGCGAAGAGCGGGCTGCTCGATCCCGCGGGCTACACCGCCTTCGGGCTGTTCGGCGCGGTGCTGATCCTGCTGACGACGCTCGGCTCGGCGCTCGGCCAGCAGCGGCGCATCCTGTCGCTGCCGGTCGCGGCCAAGGCGCAGCACGGCAAGTCGATGCTCGCCGATATCGCGCTCGCCTTTCGCAACCCGGCCTTCGTCGCGCTGGCGGGCGGCGCGCTGTTCATCATCACCGGCTATGCGACGACGATCGCCGCGATCAACTATATGATGCTCTATGTCTGGCAACTCACCGACGCGCAGCTCCGCCTCTATCCGCTCGGCCTCGCGATCGCGGTGTTCGGCGCCTTTGCGATGGTGGGAATCGCGCATCGCCGCTTCGGCAAGCGCGACACCGCGATCGGTGCGGTGCTGCTGAGCGGTGTAGTCGCCTTTCTTCCCTATGCGGCGCGCAATCTCGGCTGGTGGCCCGAGCTCGGCGGCTGGACGTCGATGACCTTGCTGCTCGCGCTGATGACCGTGGCGCTGTTCGGGCAGATCGTCGCCAACATCTCCTCCTCGTCGATGGTCGCCGAGATCGTCGAGGCGCACGAGGTCGCGCATGGCACGCGGATCGAAGGGGTCTTCTTCGCCGGCTATCTGATGGTGCAGAAGTTCGGGCAGGCGCTGGGCATCTTTCTCGTCGGCCAGCTCGTCGCCTATGTGGGACTCGGCGGGCAGGTGAAACCCGAGGACTGGCCCGCGAGCGCCGCGGCGACGATGGGATGGATTTTCGCCGCGCTGATGGTGCTGATCGCCGCCGCGGCCGCGACGGGGCTCAGCCGCTATGCGATCGACCGCGCGAGCCACGAGGCGCGGCTCGCCGAGCTCGCGGCCGCCGCCGACCGCGAAGGCCGGGCGCCGTAACGGAAGATTGCGCCGCATCCCTCACGCGAGCAATTTTATGGGCGGCGGGACTTGGCAAGGCCGGCGAATCGGTCCAAAGGTTTACGTAAACGTAAAGGGAAGGAAGGCGCATGGAGTTCGATCTTACCGACCGGCAGAAACATTGGCAGGGCCGGGTCCGCGAGTTCATCGAGCGCAAGGTCCGCCCCGCTTATCCGACCTACAAGGAACAGGACGCCGCGGGCGATCGCTGGAAGGTGATCCAGGTCGTCGAGGACCTGAAGGCCGAGGCGAAGGCCGCGGGCATCTGGAACCTGTTCATGCCGCCGCGCAGCGGCGCACACCACCATGTCGACGAGACGTTCGAATTCGAGGGCCCCGGCCTCACCAACCTCGAATATGCGCTCTGCGCCGAGGAAATGGGCCGCGTTGGCTTCGCGAGCGAGGTGTTCAACTGCTCGGCGCCCGACACCGGCAATATGGAGGTCTTCCACCGCTACGGCACGCGCGCGCAGAAAGACAAATGGCTGAAGCCGCTGATGGAGGGCGAGATCCGCTCGGCCTTCCTGATGACCGAACCCGCGGTCGCCTCGTCCGACGCAACCAATATCGAGACGCGGATCGAGCGCGACGGCGACGATTATGTCATCAACGGCACCAAATGGTGGTCGTCGGGCGCGGGCGATCCGCGCTGCAAGGTCGCGATCGTGATGGGCAAGACCGACTTCGGCGCCAAGCGCCACGCGCAGCAGTCGATGCTCGCGGTGCCGATGGACACGCCCGGCATCCACATCAAGCGCTTCCTGCCGGTCTTCGGCTATGACGACGCACCGCACGGCCATATGGAAATCGAGCTCAAGGACGTGCGCGTCAATGCCGAGGATGCGATGCTGCTCGGCGAGGGCCGCGGCTTCGAGATCGCGCAGGGACGCCTCGGGCCGGGCCGTATCCATCATTGCATGCGCACGATCGGCACCGCCGAGGAAGCGCTGGAAAAGATGTGCAAGCGGCTCCAGTCGCGCACCGCCTTCGGCAAGACGATCGCCGAGCACAGCATCTGGGAACAGCGCATCGCCCGCGCGCGCATCGACATCGAAATGACGCGGCTGCTCTGCCTCAAGGCCGCCGACATGATGGACAAGGTCGGCAACAAGTCGGCCGCGGCCGAGATCGCGATGATCAAGGTGCAGGCTCCGAACATGGCGCTGCAGATCATCGACGATGCGATCCAGGCGCATGGCGGCGGCGGCGTCAGCGACGATTTCGGGCTCGCCAAGATGTACGCCGGCCAGCGCACGCTGCGCCTCGCCGACGGACCCGACGAGGTGCACGCGCGCGCGATCGCGCGGATCGAGTTCGCCAAGCATGCGCCCGCGAGCGATCCGGGCTTTTCGTCGGGCGATATCGGGGTTTCGCGCTAGCCTCCCCTCCCGCTTGCGGGAGGGGCCGGGGGAGGGCCTGTTCCGCTTCGAGTTCGACATGCCCTCCCCTAGCCCCTCCCGCAAGCGGGAGGGGGACGAACGGAGATTGTGATGACCAAAGCCGCCGTCCTGATCGAACCGGGCAAACCGCTGCAGATCGAAGAGATTATCGTCGACAAGCCCGGCCCGCACGAGGTGCGCATCCGCACCGCAGCGTGTGGCCTCTGCCATTCGGACCTGCATTTCATCGACGGCGCCTATCCGCATCCGCTGCCCGCGATTCCCGGCCATGAGGCGGCGGGGATCGTCGAAGCGGTCGGCAGCGAGGTGCGCACGGTGAAGCCGGGCGACGCGGTCGTCACCTGCCTCAGCGCCTTCTGCGGCCATTGCGAATTCTGCGTCAGCGGCCGCATGTCGCTGTGCATGGGCGGCGACACGCGCCGCGCCGTCGGGTCGGCGCCGCGAATCACGCGCCCCGACGGATCGCCGGTCAACCAGATGCTCAATCTCTCGGCCTTTTCCGAGGTGATGCTGGTCCACGAACATGCCTGCGTCGCGATCGACCCCGACATGCCGCTCGACCGCGCCGCGGTGATCGGCTGCGCGGTGACGACGGGCGCGGGAACGATCTTCAACGCCTGCAAGGTGACGCCTGGCGAAACGGTCGCCGTCGTCGGCTGCGGCGGCGTCGGGCTCGCCACGATCAACGCCGCGAAGATCGCCGGCGCGGGCCGGATCATCGCCGCCGACCCGGTTCCCGAGAAACGCGAACTCGCGAAGAAGCTGGGCGCAACCGACGTCGTCGATGCGCTCGCCGACGATGCCGCGAAGCAGATCGTCGAGCTGACCAGGGGCGGCGTCGATCACGCGATCGAGGCCGTGGGCCGTCCGGCCTCGGCCAGCCTCGCCGTCGCCTCGCTGCGCCGCGGCGGCACCGCGACGATCCTCGGCATGATGCCGCTTTCGGAAAAGGTCGGGCTCAGCGCGATGGACCTGCTCGCCAGCAAGAAATTGCAGGGCGCGATCATGGGCGGCAACCGCTTCCCCGTCGATATTCCGCGCCTCGTCGATTTCTACCTGCGCGGGCTGCTCGACCTCGACAGCATCGTCGCCGAAACGATTCCGCTCGAAAAAATCAACGAAGGGTTCGACAAGATGAAGAAAGGCGATGCCGCGCGGTCGGTGATCGTGTTCGACCGATGACGACGGGTCTCGACGCGCAGAAGGCCTTCAGCGGCACGGTTGCGCCTGAAGGCGCCGACGTCCTCGACGAGGCGAAGCTGACGGCGTGGATGGAAGCGAATGTCGAGGGTTTCGAGGGTCCGCTGACGCAGAGCAAGTTCGCGGGCGGCCAGTCGAACCCGACCTACAAGATTTCGGCGCCTTCGGGGAACTACGTCCTCCGCCGCAAGCCGTTCGGCCCGCTGCTTCCTTCGGCGCACGCGGTCGACCGTGAATATAAGGTGCAGGCCGGCCTCTATAAGATGGGCTTTCCGGTCGCGCGCCAATATGGACTTTGCACCGACGACGATGTGGTCGGCAGCTGGTTCTACGTCATGGGCATGGTCGACGGCCATACCATCTGGGACGGATCGATGCCCGGATCGACCCCCGGGAACCGCCGCGCCACCTATGATGCGATGATCGATACGCTCGCCGCGCTGCACAGCGTCGATGTCGAGGCGGCGGGGCTGTCAGACTTCGGCAAGCCCGGCAATTATTTCGGCCGCCAGGTTGACCGCTGGACCAAGCAGTACAAGCTCTCCGAGACCGAGACGATGGACGAAATGGAGCAGCTGATCGCCTGGCTCCCCGCAACCCTGCCCGAGCAGACCCGAACCAGCGTCGTCCATGGCGATTACCGCATCGACAATATGATCTATGCGAAGGACCGGCCCGAGGTGCTCGCGGTGCTCGACTGGGAGCTTTCGACGCTCGGCGATCCGCTCGCCGATTTCACCTATGTCGCAATGGCGTGGGTGACCGAGAATGGCGGGCGGTCGGGCGTCATGGACCTCGACCGCGTGGGCCTCGGCATCCCCGAGCTCGACGAGGTCGTCGAACGCTATTGCGCTGCCACCGGCCGTGACGGGGTGCCCGACATGAACTGGTATTTCGCCTATAATTTCTTCCGCCTCGCCGGGATCATGCAGGGGATCAAGAAGCGCGTCATCGACGGCACCGCCTCCTCGGCCCATGCCAAGGCGATGTCCGAACGCGTCCTCCCGCTCGCGCAAAAAGCATGGGACTTTGCAAAGAAAGCCGGAGCATGAGCCTTTTCGATATGAGCGGTCAGGTCGCGCTGATCACCGGATCGTCGCGCGGCATCGGCAAGGCGATCGCCGAAGCGATGGCCGAACAGGGCGCGAAAGTCGTGATCTCGAGCCGCAAGGCCGACGCGTGCGAGGCGACGGCGGCCGACATCAACGCGCGCTTCGGCGAGGGCACCGCGATCGCAGTTCCGGCGAACATCTCGTCGAAGGAGGATTTGCAGAATCTCGTCGATACGACGCGCAAAAGCTTCGGCAAGATCACCGCGCTCGTCTGCAACGCCGCGTCGAACCCCTATTACGGCCCCGGCCTCGGCATCGCCGACGAGCAGTTCCGCAAGATCATGGACAACAACATCCTGTCCAACCACTGGCTGATCTCCATGGTCGCGCCCGAGATGGTCGCGCGCGGCGAAGGCGCGATCACGATCATCAGCTCGATCGGCGGCCTGAAAGGTTCGCCGATCATCGGCGCCTATTGCATCTCGAAGGCCGCCGACATGCAGATGGCGCGCAACTTCGCCGTCGAACTCGGCGAGGCCGGCGTGCGCGTCAATTGCATCGCGCCGGGCCTGATCCGCACCGATATGGCGCGCGCGCTCTGGGAAAATGAAGAGAATTTGCGGCGCTCGACCGCCGCATCGACGCTGAAGCGGATCGGCGAACCGCACGAGATCGCGGGCGCCGCGGTCTTCCTCGCCAGCAAGGCGGGGGCTTTCACCACCGGCCAGACCATCGTCTGCGATGGCGGGGCCACAATTTCGGGAGGCGCATGATGGGCGCATTGGACGGCAAGATCGCGATCATCACCGGCGCGGGCAGCGGCATCGGCCGCGCGAGCGCGCTGCGCTTCGCCGCCGAGGGCGCGAAGCTCGTCATCGGCGACAAGACGGCGGCGGTGCATGACACCGCCAAGGCGGTGAAGGACGCGGGCGGCGAGGCCGTCGCGCTGGAGATCGACGCCGGGGTCGAGGCCGATGTCGCAAAGCTCGTCGCCACCGCGAAGGAAACCTACGGCGGCCTCGACGTCGCCTTCGCCAACGCCGGGATCATCGGCGACATGGGCGGCATTTTCGATTTCGACCCCGCCGCCTGGGCCGAGACGCTGCGCGTCAATTTGATCGGCCCGGCACTGATGGTGAAGCATGCCGGGAAGGCAATGGTCGATCAGGGCCGCGGCGGCGCGATCGTGCTGACGGCCAGCGTCGCAGGGCTCAATTCGGGCGCCGGTCCGGGCGCCTATTCGGCGTCGAAGGCGGGGGTCATCAACCTTGCCAAGGTCGCGGCGCAGCAGCTTTCGACGAGCGACGTGCGCGTCAACGCGGTATGCCCCGGCCTCACCGAGACCGGGATGACCAAGCCGACCTTCGACTATGCCAAGGCGAAGGAGGTCACGCACAAGCTCGGCCAGCTCAATCCGCTGCGCCGCGCCGCACAGCCCGAGGAGCTGGCGAACGTCGCGCTCTTCCTTGCGAGCGACCAGGCAAGCTATGTCAACGGACAGGCGATCGCAGTCGATGGCGGCCTCACCAGCTCGCACCCGGTGACGCGCCAGCTTCTGGGTCAGACCTCGCACTAGGACGAAGACAATATGGGTCACGGTTTCGATACCAAGCGGCTGGACCGCATCCCGGCTTTCCTGCAAGCGAAATATGTCGACAGCGGCCGCCTGCCGCACGCGGCGACTCTGGTGTCGCGGCGCGGCGAGATCGCGCATCTGTCGTGCATCGGCGATGCGCGGCCGGGCGAAGCGCTGAAGGAGGACGCGATCTTCCGCATCGCCAGCATGACCAAGCCGATCACCAGTATCGCCTTCATGATGCTGGTCGAGGAGGGCAAGGTCGCGCTCAGCGATCCGTTGGTGAAATATTGCCCGGAGTTCAGGGACACCGGTGTCTTCGTCGCGGGAGGCGGCAACGTCCCCTTCCTGACGCGCCCGCCCGCGCGCCCGATCCTGATGGTCGACCTGCTCCGCCACACCTCCGGGCTGACCTATGGCTTTCAGGAGCGCACGCCTGTCGACGCCGCCTATCGCAAGACCAAGATCGACGATTTCGACGCCGCCTTCACGATGGACAGCTTCATCGAGGGGCTGGCGAAGATTCCGCTGCAATTCGATCCCGGCGCGCACTGGAATTATTCGATGGCGACCGACGTGCTCGGCGCGGTGATCGAGCGGATCGAGGGCAAGCCCTTTGCCGAGGTGCTGCAAGAGCGCATCTTCGGGCCGCTCGGCATGGTCGATACCGGCTTCAAGGTGCCCGCCGACCGGCAGCACCGGCTGACCGACGCCTATGCCTTTCACCCGAAGGACAAGATGCAGCAGTTCGACGCCGGCGACCGCAGCCGCTGGGCGAAGGACAGGAGCTTCCATTCGGGCGGCGGCGGGCTCGCCTCGACGCTCCACGACTATCATCGTTTCTGCCTGATGCTGCTCGGCGGCGGCAAATTGGGCGATACGCGCATCATCAGCCGCAAGACGCTGGACCTGATGACGTCGAACCATCTCGTCGGCGGCGGCGACCTGACGCAGCACAGCGTCGGCATCTTTTCGGAAGACGAGAATGCCGGAGTCGGCTTCGGCCTCGGCTTCGCGGTGACGCTCGATCCCGCGGCCGCGGGCATTCCGGGGTCGGCGGGCGACTTCTATTGGGGCGGCATGTTCTCGACCGGCTTCTTCGTCGATCCGGTCGAGGAAATCTGCATGGTCTTCATGACTCAGCTCATGCCCTCCTCCACCTATCCCGTGCGGCGCGAGGTCAAGACCCTCGTCCACGCCGCGCTCGACGACTGAAATGCAACACCCCTTTCCGTTCGCCGCGCGCGGACGGGCCATTGATTGAAGGAGTTCTCCCATGTCCGATGAAACCCCCGTCAGCGTGACGATGCAGAAGGACGGCGACGTCGCCGTCGTCGTCGTCAACAATCCGCCGGTGAACGCGCTCTCGTGGCACGTCCGTCAGGGCCTGAAGGACAATTTCGAGGCCGCGCTCGCCGACGACGGCGTCAAGGCGATCGTGCTGCGCTGCGACGGCGCGACCTTCATCGCCGGCGCCGACATCAGCGAATTCGGAAAGGCCCCGCGCGGCCCCGATTTCAACGCGGTGCTGAACATGATCGAAGCGGCGTCGAAGCCGGTCGTCGCGGCGATTCACGGCACCGCGCTCGGCGGCGGGCTGGAGACCGCGCTCGTCTGCCATTATCGCGTCGCTGTCCCGTCGGCGAAGCTCGGCGTCCCCGAGGTCAAGCTCGGCCTGCTCCCCGGCGCGGGCGGCACGCAGCGCCTGCCGCGCGTCGTCGGGGTCGAGGCCGCGGCGACGATGACCTCGCTCGGCGAACCGCTTCCCGCCGCCAAGGCGAAGGAGCTCGGCCTCGTCGACGAGCTTGCGGGCGAGGACAGCCTCGCCGCCGACGCGATCGCCTTTGCCCGCGCGAAGATCGCCGACGGCCCGCGCCCGACGCGCGAGCGCAAGGTGTTCGGCGATGTCGCGGTGATCGAGCAGCTCAAGGCGGCGAACGCCAAGCGCTGGCGCGGTTTCGAGGCGCCTTATGCGAACCTCGCCTGCGTCGAGGCGGCGACGCGGCTGCCCTTCGACGAGGGCCTCGCCTTCGAACGCCAGGAATTCATGAAGCTGATGATGGGCAGCCAGTCGGCGGCGCAGCGCCACATTTTCTTCGCCGAGCGCCAGGCCGCGAAAATCGATGGCCTGCCCAAGGACATCAAGCTGCGCGATATCAAGCGCGTCGGCATCATCGGCGCCGGCACGATGGGCGGCGGCATCATGATGAACTTCCTGCAAAAGGGCTTCGCCTGCACGATCGTCGAGATGCAACAGGACGCGCTCGACCGCGGGCTGGGCGTCGTGCGCAAGAATTACGATGCCTCGGCCGCCAAGGGCCGCTTCAAGCCCGAGCAGGTCGATCAGATGATGGGGCTGATCACCCCCGCGCTCGAACTCGACGCGCTCGCCGACTGCGACCTCATCATCGAGGCGGTCTATGAGGATATGGGCGTCAAGAAGGAGATTTTCGGCAAGCTCGACGAGATCGCCAAGCCCGGCGCGATCCTCGCGTCGAACACCTCCTATCTCGACGTCAACGAGATTGCGGCATCGACCAGCCGCCCCGGCGACGTGCTTGGCATGCATTTCTTCTCGCCCGCCAACGTCATGAAGCTGCTCGAGGTGGTGCGCGGCGACAAGACCGCCGACGATGTACTCGCCACGGCCATGGCGATCGGCAAGAAGATCGGCAAGGTCGCGGTCGTCGCGGGCGTCTGCCACGGCTTCATCGGCAACCGCATGCTCGCGCCGCGCCAGATCGAGGCGCAGAAGCTGCTGCTCGAAGGCGCGACCCCACAGCAGGTCGACAAGGTTCACACCGATTTCGGCATGCCGATGGGCCCGTTCCAGATGAGCGACCTCGCCGGCGTCGATATCGGCTGGCACCGCGACCCCAACCGCATCGAGAGCATCCGCGACGCGCTCTGCGCCGAGGGCCGCTGGGGGCAGAAGAAACAGGCGGGCTTCTACGATTATGACGAGAAGCGCACCCCCACGCCGAGCGCGCGGGTCGAAGAGATCATCGCCGAGTTCCGCAAGCGGGCGGGGGTCGAGAAGCGCGAGATCACCGATCAGGAGATCATCGAGCGCACCCTCTATCCGATGGTCAACGAGGGCGCGCTGATCCTTAGCGAAGGCAAGGCGCAGCGCGCGAGCGACATCGATGTCGTGTGGATCTATGGCTATGGCTGGCCGGTCTATCGCGGCGGCCCGATGTTCTGGGCCGGTATCGAAGGCACCGACAAGATCGCCGCGGCGCTGGAGAAGCACGGCTTCGCCGTCGCGCCGCTGCTCAAGGAAAAGGCCGAGGCGAAATCGGGTTTCTGACCCCTCGCCGATAAGGAAATGATAGCCGCCTGTCCCGGCGCGGGGCGGGCGGCTATTCCTTTATGGCGATGCCGCCACGCGCGGCCCGATAAATCCGCGATTCAGGGTTAAAGCCATGGCGAGGGCGGCCGTTACGGCAGAGCATGAACGCCATGTTTCTGACGGCCATCCTGCTCCTTGCCGGTAACGCCGCGGCATCGCCGGCGCCCGTGCCGCAAGCGACGGCGGTCGGTGTCGCGCGCGCGCGCATCCTGTCGCCCGCCGAGGTGCGGCGGGTCGGCGACCGGCTGGAAATCAGAACCGGCGACCACCACGCGCCGACGCAGATGCATCGCACGGCGCGCGCTGATGGTGGTGAGACGGCGGACTTTTACTGAAACGAGCCCAAATTCCCGTTCGTGCCGAGCGAAGTCGAGGCACGCCGGCACAGCCTCAGACGCATCTCGACTTCGCTCGATGCAAACGAACTCGGGTGTATGGCCTCAGCCCTGAAGCGTTTTGATGATCGCGGAGAAGTCGCGGCCGTCCTTGTCGGCCTCGACGAACGCCTCGTAAAGCTCGCGCGCTTTCGTTCCCATCGGAACGTCGGCATCGACGCTCGCCGCCGCTTCCATCGCGAGGCGCAGATCCTTGAGCATCAGCGCCGCGGCGAACCCGCCCTTGTAATCATTGTCGGCGGGGGTGGTCGGACCGACACCGGGAAGCGGCGCATAGCTCGTCAGCGACCAGCACTGGCCCGAGCTGACCGAGGCGATGTCGAAGAATTTCTGCGGATCGAGGCCGAGCTTCTGCGCGAGCGCGAGCGTCTCACACGTCGCGATCATCGAGGCACCGAGCAGCATGTTGTTGCAGATCTTCGCTCCCTGTCCCGCACCGGCGCCGCCGGCGTGGATCACCGCCTTGCCCATTTTCGCAAGGATCGGTTCGGCGCGCGCGAAGCCCTCGTCGGTGCCGCCGACCATGAAGGTCAGCGTGCCCGCATTGGCGGCGGCGATACCACCCGAGACCGGCGCGTCGACCGCGACGAGGCCCTTGGCGGTGGCGGCCTCGATATTCGCGCGCGCGGTCGCGACGTCGATCGTCGAGCAGTCGAGCAGCAAGGTGCCGGGCGCGGCGTTCGGAAAGACGTCGGCTTCATAGACCGACGCGACATGTTTGCCCGCGGGGAGCATGGTCACGACGGCTTCGGCGCCGGCGACGGCTTCGGCGGCCGACGCAGCGCGTGCGCAACCGGCCTCGACCGCCCGCGTCAGCGCCTCTTCGCTGAGGTCAAAGGCGCGGACCTCATGACCTGCCTTCGCAAGGTTTGCGGCCATCCCGCCGCCCATATTGCCGAGCCCGATGAATGCGATTTTCATGTCAGCGCCCCTTCCACACGCCTTCGCGCTTTTCGATGAAGGCGGCCATGCCTTCGGCCTTGTCATCGGTCGCGGCGAGGATCTGGAACAGGCGGCGTTCGTAAATCAGCCCTTGATCGAGCGTCGTTTCGAACGCGGCGTTGACCATATCCTTGTTCACCATCGCGGCCATCGGCGGCATCGATGCGATCAGGCTGGCGGTCTTTACCGCTTCATCGACCAGAGTCGCATGGTCGACGACGCGCGCGACGAGGCCCGAACGCTCGGCTTCGGCGGCGTCCATCATCCGGCCGGTCAGGCACATTTCCATCGCCTTCGCCTTGCCGACCGCGCGGGTCAACCGCTGCGACCCGCCCATGCCGGGGGCGACGCCGAGCTTGATTTCGGGCTGGCCGAATTTCGCCTTGTCCGACGCGATGATGAAATCGGCCATCATCGCGAGTTCGCACCCGCCGCCGAGCGCGAAGCCGTTGACCGCAGCGATCCACGGCTTGCGGACCTTCTTCACGAAGTCGCTCGTCCATTTCGAGAAGAAGTCTTCGAGGTAGAAATCGGCCGCCGGCTTGTCGGCCATTTCCTTGATGTCGGCGCCCGCGGCGAAAGCCTTGTCGCCCGATCCGGTGAGCACGGCGCAACGCTGGCTGTCGTCGGCTTCATATGCCGCAAAGGCCGCGATCAGATCGTCGAGCACGCCGGAGTTGAGTGCGTTCAAGGCTTGCGGACGGTTGAGCGTCACCAGCGTGACGGCGCCGCGCTGTTCGACGAGGAGGGTCTCGTAGGTCATTCGTTATCTCCGGTTTTTCGTCATGCCGGACTTGATCCGGCATCCCGCTTTGCAACGGTTAAGAAGCGGGACCCCGGATCAAGTCCGGGGTGACGAAGATGTGTGGCAAGGTCAGGTTAGCGGGGTCCACGTCTCTTTTTCAGGCAGCGGCGCGAAGATCGCGTCGATCCAGTCGTCGGTCACAGCCTCGGGGGTCGGCGGGTCCCATTTCGGGCTGTTGTCCTTGTCGATGATCAGCGCGCGGACGCCCTCGATGAAGTCGTGCATCCGGACGACGCGGCTGCCGATCGCATATTCCTGGGCCATCTGGCTCGCGAAGTCGTGCATCTCGCCGCCTTCCTTGAGCTGACGGAGCGCTACCTTGCAGGTTTGCGGGCTCTTGGTGCGGAGCGCGTCGAGTTCCTTCGCCGCCCATTCGCCGCCATCGGCTTCGAGCGCGGCGAGGATATCCTCATAGGTGTCGCTCGCGAAGAGGCGGTTGATCTTGTCGATCCGGCCGGCGATCGCGGCGGGCGGAGCGGTGACCGAGAGCTCGCCCAAAATGCCGCCGATGCGGTCGGGGTGCTGCGCGATACGCGCCTTGGCTTCGGCAAGCTTTTCGGACGGAAGATAATGGGTCGCAAGGCCGAGCGCGAGGCACTCCGCCCCGTCGAGCCGCGCGCCGGTGAGCGCGAGGAAGACGCCGACGCGCCCTTCGAGCCGCGGCAGATACCAGCCGCCGCCGACGTCGGGGAACAGGCCGATCCCGGTCTCGGGCATCGCGAAGCGCGTATGTTCGGTCGCGACGCGATATTTGGCGGGCTGCGAGATGCCGACCCCGCCGCCCATGGTGATGCCGTCCATGAAGGCGACGACAGGCTTCACGTAAGTGAAGAGCAGATGGTTGAGGCGATATTCGGTGTGGAAGAAGGCCCGCGCCTCCTTGCCGTCCTTCGCGCCGCTCTCCGCGAGCATGCGGATGTCGCCGCCGGCGCAGAAGCCGCGGCCCTCGCTATGGTCGATGATCACCGCCTCGACGGCGTCGTCGTCGCGCCATTTGAGCAGCGCGTCGATCATCGCCTGACACATCGGCAGGTTGAGTGCATGGATCGCCTTGGGGCGGTTCAAGGACAGGCGGCCGACACGGCCGTCGGTTGCGATCAGCACGTCGTCTGTAGAATTGGGGGTCATTGGCGCAACAAGTCCCTTCCCACGATCATCCGCATCACCTGATTGGTCCCTTCGAGGATCGAATGGACGCGCAGGTCGCGCCAGAAGCGCTCGATCGGATAATCCTTCAGATAGCCGTAGCCGCCAAACAATTGCAGCGCGTCGTTGACGATCCTGCTGCCATTGTCGGTCGCGAGCCGCTTCGCCATCGCCGAGAAGCGCGACTTGTCGGGGGCGTTTGCGGTGACTTTCGCCGCGGCGAGATAGAGCAGGGCGCGCGAGGCCTCGAGGTCGGTCGCCATGTCGGCGAGGGTGAACTGGGTGTTCTGGAAATCGGCGATCGGCTGGCCGAACTGCTGGCGGTCCTTCGTATAGGCGATCGCCTCGTCGAGGCAGCGCTGCGCCCCGCCGAGCGAGCAGGCGCCGATGTTGAGCCGTCCGCCGTCGAGCCCCGCCATCGCGAAGCGGAAGCCGTCCCCCTCGGCGCCGACCAGATTTTCGGCGGGCACGCGGCAATCCTCGAAGATCACCTGCGCGGTCGGCGAGGCGTTCCAGCCGAGCTTCTTCTCGGGCGCGCCGAAGCTGAGGCCGGGCGTGTCCTTTTCGATGACGAGGCAGCTGATGCCTTTCGACTTTTCCTCGCCGGTGCGGACCATGCAGACATAGATGTCGTTATATCCCGCGCCCGAAATGAACTGCTTGGTGCCGTTCAGCACATAATGGCCGCCATCCTTCTTCGCGGTGGTCTTAAGCGCCGCGGCGTCGGACCCTGAACCCGGTTCGGTCAGGCAATAGCTCGCGATCTTCTCCATGCTCACGAGGTCGGGCAGGAAGCGTGCCTTGATCTCGGCGCCGCCGAAGCGGTCGATCATCCAGGTCGCCATATTGTGGATCGAGACATAGGCGCTGGTCGCAGGGCAGCCATAGGCCATCGCTTCCATGATCAGCGCGGCTTCGAGCCGGCCGAGCCCGATGCCGCCCGATTCCTCGGCGACGTAAATCGCGCCGAAGCCGAGCTCCCCCGCCGCCTTCCAGACGTCGACAGGATAATGATGCGTCTCGTCCCATTCGCCCGCGAAGGGCGTGATGCGATCGGCGGTGAACTTGCGCGCCATGTCCTGAATGGCGAGCTGGTCGTCGGTAAGCTGGAACTGGTCGGTCATCGTCGTCTTTTCTCTGTCGTCATGCTGACGAAAGTCAGCATCCATTCGGAACTGGCCATCTCTATCATGTTCCCCCGCGAGGGCGGGGGTCCATCTCCGGCCGGTGCCATCTCGAAACGGTTCGAGATGGATTCCCGCCTTCAGCCTTTGGCTGAAGTTTATCCTGAGCGCCCGCCCTGCGGGCGGTCGAAGGGCGGGGAAACATGGCCTCTTACAAAATCACCGCCTCGGCCTCGATCTCGACTTTCCACTCCGGGCGGATCAGCGCGGGGATGACGAGCATCGTCGCGGCCGGGCGGATGTCCTTGAACACCGCGCCATGGGCATGGCCGACGCGGTCGGCATCTGCGGCGTCGGTGATATACATGCGGGTGCGGACGACATCGGCGAAGCTGCCGCCGAGCGCTTCGAGCGCCTCGCCGATGATCGCGAGGCAGCGCGCCGCCTGCGCCCCGGCGTCGCCGGGGGTCGACGAACCGTCAGGCTCGATCGGCGCGCAGCCGGCGACATCGACTCGGTTCCCCACCCGAACCGCCCGGCTGTAGCCATAGACGGGTTCGAAGGGGGATGCGGAACTATGGTTGCGGCGCGAACCGTCAGCCACAGGTGACCTGCGTGATCTTGTACGCGTCGTCATACATCGCGTTCACCCGGTCCTGCCGGTAATCCATCGTCATCGCCGAGCGCGGCGGCCCCCAGCGCAGCGTGCGGGCGCCGGTCGCCTTGACGATCGCGCCGCCCAGATCCGGCGTCGCCGTCTGGCCGACGAAGCTCTGCCCAGCATCGGCGTTGCAGGTCATTTCGGCGGGCGGCGGCGGGGCCGATTCGGCCGGACCTTCGCTTCCCGCGCAGGCGGCGAGCGGCAGGGCGGCGGCGGCGATTGCGAACAGGCGAATATCCATCATGAGTCTCCCTTTCTTGCCATCAGGCGCAGCGGCTATAGCGCATCGGCTCGGGCGCGGCACCCTCGCCATAATCGCGGCGGACGAGCGTCCTGCCGCCGTCCTCGACGGTGAGTTGCATCAGCCGGTCCCAATCCTCGCCCTCGCCGCTGAACTTGTAATCGGCGACGAGGCGCGTCGTGCTGCGCTCGCGAATACGCGCCAGAACGCCATGCGATTCATAGAAGCCGAGGCTCGTCGCATCGATCGCCAGCGCCGTCAGGTCGGTGCCGCGTTTGGCCTGGCAGTCGGCCGCCTTGAGCGCCCAGCGTCCGCGGAGCATGGCGGGGATCACCGCTTCGCCGGTGCCGATACCGGGCTCGGGCTTCGCGGGCGGCTTGACCGCAGGGTCGGCGATATAGTCGGGCAAGCTCTCCTGCGCCGCGGCCGGTGCGGAGGGCGCGGCTTCGGGGATTAGCGGCGCCGTTTTGGTGGCGCTGTCGTCGGGAACGGCCTGCTCGTCCCTGCCATCCTTGGCGCCCCCACCGCACGCGGCGAGCAGCAGCAGCCCTATGGGGAGTGCGTATCGGATCATCGTCTTTCTCCTTCGACAGGAGAAATGTCCGGCGCGGGGCACGGGTTGCCTAGCCCATCGTCGGGATGACAAAGGCGTTGCCGCCATCCGGCGAACCATCGGGCCAGCGTGCGGTGACGGTCTTGACCTTGGTCCAGAACTTCACGCCTTCCATGCCGTGCTGGTTGGTGTCGCCGAACGCCGAGCGCTTCCAGCCACCGAACGTATGGTAAGCGACCGGCACCGGGATCGGCACGTTGATGCCGACCATGCCGACATTGACGCGCGCGGCGAACTCGCGCGCGGCGTGGCCGTTGCGCGTGAAGATGGCGACGCCATTGCCATACTGGTGCTTCGACGGCAGCTCGAGCGCCGTCTCGAAATCAGCGGCGCGGACGATCTGGAGGACGGGGCCGAAGATTTCTTCCTTGTAGCTTTCCATGTCGGGAGTGACATGATCGAACAGCGTCGGGCCGACGAAGAAGCCCTTCTCATGCCCCTGCAGCGTGAAGCCGCGGCCGTCGATGACCAGTTCGGCACCCTCGTCGGCGCATTTCTGGATCCAGCCCTCGACCTTCTGCTTGTGTGCTTCGGTGACCACCGGGCCGTAATGCGCCTCGGCATCGGTCGACACGCCAACGCGCAGCGCCTCGATCGCGGGGACGAGCTTCTCGCGGAGGCGGTTCGCGGTGTCCTCGCCGACGGGGACGACGACCGGCAGCGCCATGCAGCGCTCGCCCGCCGAGCCGAAGGCGGCGCCGGTGAGGTCGTTCACCACCTGGTCAAGGTCGGCGTCGGGCATGACGATGCCATGGTTCTTCGCGCCGCCCATCGCCTGGACGCGCTTGCCGTTAGCGACGCCGCGGTTATAGACATAATGCGCGATGTCCGACGAGCCGACGAAGCTGACCGCGCCGATATCGGGATGGTCGAGGATCGCGTCGACCATTTCCTTGTCGCCGTGGACGGTCTGGAAGATGCCCTCGGGCATCCCGGCCTCGAGGAACAGTTCCGACAGGCGCACGGGAACCGACGGGTCGCGCTCGCTCGGCTTGAGGATGAAGGCGTTGCCGACGACGGTCGCGATCGCGCCCATCCACAGCGGGATCATCGCCGGAAAGTTGAACGGGGTGATGCCCGCGCCGATGCCGATCGGCTGGCGCATCGAATAGACGTCGATGCCGGGGCCGGCACCGATCGTATAGTCGCCCTTGAGCACATGCGGCGCGGCACAGGCGAATTCGACGACGTCGAGCCCGCGCTGGACGTCGCCGCGCGCGTCGGCAATCACCTTGCCATGCTCGGCCGAGAGCATCTGCGCGAGCTCTTCCATATTGGCCTCGACCAGCCGCTTGAATTCGAACATCACGCGGGCGCGGCGCTGGGGGTTCGTCATCGCCCAGCCGGGCTGCGCCGCCTTCGCCGCCGCGACGGCGCGGTCGAGGACGGCGCGGTCGCCGAGCGCGACCTGCGCCTGGATGCCGCCATTGTTCGGGTCGAGCACGTCGCCGAAGCGCCCCGAACCGCTGGCGCTGCCGCCGGCACCGCCGGCGATGTGATGGTCGATCTGTCGCATGGCTGTTGAGTCTCCCGGTAAATCTTGCGTCTGCCACAGACCAGTTGCGGCCCGATTGCAAGGGATAGACTTGCAGGACGATGCTGCATATTTGCAGGCAGATGGACTGGGACAAGCTGCAATATTTCCTGTTCGTCGCGCGCCACGGCACCCTCGCGCGCGCCGGCGCGGCGCTGCACGTCGATGCGACGACGGTCAGCCGCCGGGTCAGCGCGCTCGAAACAGCGCTCGGCCAGACCCTGTTCGAGCGCGCGCCGACCGGCTTCGTCCTGACCGCGGCGGGCCGCGCGCTCGTCCCGCACGCCGAGGCGATGGCGGCGGCGGCGGCGCGCATCCACATGGCGGACGGCGGATCGGGGCTGTCGGGGCAACTCCGGGTCAGCGTCTCCGAAGGCTTCGGCAACAGCTTCATCGCACCGCGGCTCGCTTCTTTCGTCGCGGCGCACCCCGAGCTCGAGATCGATCTGGTCGCCTCGTCGGGCTTCCTCGACCCGTCGCGGCGCGAGGCCGATATGGCGATCCTGCTCGCCCGCCCCCGCAAAGGCCCGCTGATCACGCGCAAGCTGGCGGACTACAGCCTCGGCCTCTACGCGCCCGCCGACCGGCCCGACTGGCAGGCGGCGGCTGAGCGTACGCCGCTGGCGCGCGCGGGGATTCCGGTGATCGGTTACATGCCCGACATCCTCTATGCGCCCGAACTCGACTATCTCGGCGAGATCGAGCCGGGGCTGCGCGCCAATGTCCGGTCCTCGTCGATCCTCGCGCAGCGGCGGATGATCGCGGGCGGCGCCGGGGTCGGCGTCCTGCCCTGCTTCCTCGCCGCGGATGACCCGGCGCTGGTACGCATCCGGCCGGAACAGGCGATTGCGCGCGCCTTCTGGCTCGCGCTCCACCGCGACATCGCGCCGCAGCCGCGCATCCGTGCCTTCATCGACTGGCTCGATGCCGAGGTGCGCGAGAGCCGGGGACTGCTCGTTCCCGGCTGATTTCACACGCAATCCAATTGTCGCACTTTGTCGCAAGCGCCTGAAAGCACTTGCATGGTGCAGGGCGATGGGCTGAATAGCCCCGACTCCCCAGCCGCCCGGCCTAACCCGAGACGGATTTATCGAATGACGACCAAGAAGCCGCTGCTCCTGATCGGAGCCCTGTGCGTGGCGACGCTTTCGCTCGGCGCCTGTTCGGGAAAGGAAGAAGGCCGCGGCAATCGCACCCCCGAAGTCGGCTATGTCGTCGTCCAGCAGGAAGCCGTGCCGGTGACCACGTCGCTCGGCGGCCGCACCGTCGCCTTCGAGACGAGCGAGGTCCGGCCGCAGGTGAACGGCGTCATCCGCCGCCGCCTGTTCACCGAAGGCGGTTTCGTCCGCGCCGGCCAGCCGCTCTACCAGATCGACGCGAGCCTCTATCAGGCGGCGGTCGATCAGGCCGCGGCGAATCTGGCGAGCGCGCGCGCGAGCGTGCAGGCGGCCGAGGAAAAGGCGCGGCGTTTCGAGCCGCTCGCGAAAATTCAGGCCGTATCGCAGCAGGATTACAGCGACGCGCTGGCGCAGGCGCGCAGCGCGCGCGCCGCGGTCGCGCAAAATGCCGCCGCGCTGGAAACCGCGCGGATCAACCTGCGCTACACCAGCCTCGCGGCGCCGATCAGCGGGCGCATCGGACGCAGTCTCGTGACCCCCGGCGGGCTGGTCAGCGCGAGCCAGGCGGCCCCGCTCGCGGTAATCCAGCAGACCGACCCGATCTATGTCGATATGCAGCAGTCGAGCGCCGACCTCACCCGGCTGCGTCAGGCGCTCGCCAGCGGCGGCGTGACCCCCGGCGGCACGTCGGTGCGGCTGAAACTCGAGGACGGCAGCGACTATCCCCTCGCCGGCACGGTGCAGTTTTCAGAAGTGACGGTCAGCGAGGAAACCGGCACCGTGACGCTGCGCGCGCGCTTCCCCAATCCGCAGGGGCTATTGCTTCCCGGCATGTTCGTGACCGCGCTGTTCGATCAGGCGATCAACCCGACCGCGATGCTCGTGCCGCAAGCCGCGGTGCAGCGCGATTTCGACGGGTCGGCCTTCGTCTATCTGGTCGGCAAGGACAACAAGGCGGCGCGGCGCAAGGTCGTCGCCGAGCGCACCGTGGGGGCGAACTGGGTCGTCACCGACGGGCTGAAGCCCGGCGACAAGGTGATCACGCAGGGGGTCGGCAACCTCAAACAGGGTGCGCCGATCAAGCCGGTTCCGGCAAGCAGTCCGCAGCGGTTGGGGGCACCCGCGGGCAAGGACGCAGCGGCGAAAGGTCGATAAACCCCCATGTCGCGCGTCTTCATCGATCGGCCGATCTTTGCCTGGGTGCTGGCGATCGTCGTCATGCTCGGCGGTCTCGGAGCACTCTTCTCGCTGCCGATCGAGCAATATCCCGATATCGCGCCGGCGCAGGTCAATATCCGCGCCTCCTATCCGGGCGCGTCGGCCGAAGCGATCGAGAACAGCGTCACGCAGGTGCTGGAACAGCAACTGACCGGGATCGACGGGCTGCTCTATTTCAGTTCGCAGTCGAGTTCGCGCGGACAGGCGAACATCACCGCGATCTTCGCCAAGGGAACCGACCCCGATATCGCGCAGGTGCAGGTGCAGAACAAGATCGCCTCGGCGATCTCGCGTCTGCCGCAACAGGTGCAGAGCCAGGGCATCCGCGTCACCAAGGCCAATTCGGACTCGCTGCTGCTCGTCGGCGTCTATGACACCACCGACACGCGCTCGTTCCAGGACGTGTCCGATTTCCTGTCGTCGAATATCCAGGACCCGCTGTCGCGCGTCGAGGGCGTCGGCGACGTCAATGTGTTCGGGTCGCCGCACGCGATGCGGATCTGGCTGAACCCGCAGCGGCTCGCCGCGGTCTCGCTGATGCCCGGCGACGTGGTCAATGCGATCACCGCGCAGAATGCCGAGGTCGCGGCGGGCGAGGTCGGCGGCACCCCGGCGCCGAAAGGACAGATGCTCAACGCGACGGTGACCGCGCAATCGCGGCTGCAGACCGCCGAGCAGTTCGAGAATATCGTCCTCAAGACGCTGCCCGACGGGTCGAGCGTGCGGATCAGGGATATCGCGCGGGTCGAGATCGGCGCCGAAAATTATGCGACGATCGTCCGCATCAACGGCCACCCGGGCGCGGGCATGTCGATCTCGCTGTCGCCCGGCTCCGACGCGCTCGAAACCGCCGACCGCGTCAAGACGCGCATGCAGGAACTCGCCGCCGACTTTCCCGACGGGCTGACCTACAGCTATGCCAACGACGCGACCGCCTTCATCAAGCTGTCGGTCAGCGAGGTACAGAAATCGCTGTTCGAGGCGATTCTGCTCGTCGTCCTCGTCATGTTCGTCTTCCTGCAGAGCTGGCGCGCGGTGCTGATCCCCGCGATCGCGGTTCCGGTCGTGCTGCTCGGCACCTTCGGGGTCTTCTATATATTGGGCTTCACGATCAACACGCTGACCTTGTTCGGCCTGACGCTGGCGATCGGCCTCCTCGTCGACGACGCGATCGTCGTCGTCGAGAATGTCGAGCGGTTGATGGAGGAAAATCCCGGCATGTCGGCGCGCGAGGCGACGATCGAGTCGATGAAGGAGCTGCAGGTCGCGCTGGTCGCGATCGCGCTCGTGCTGTCGGCGGTGTTCCTGCCGATGGCCTTTTTCGGCGGATCGACCGGGGTCATCTATCGCCAGTTCTCGGTCACGATCGTCTCGGCGATGGCACTGTCGGTGCTCGTCGCGCTGATCCTCAGCCCCGCGCTGACCTCGACCTTGCTCAAACCCCGGCTGGCGCACGGCGAAGCGCGCGAGCGCGCGCATCGCTTTCCGCGCGCCCATGCCGCGATGAAACGTGCGCAGGACGGCTTCAACACCCGCTTCGACACTATGGTCAAACGCTATGTCGGCAGCGTGACCAAGGTCGTCGATCGCAAATGGCGATTCGTCGGCCTCTATCTGCTCATCGTCGCGCTGCTCGCGGTGCTGTTCGTGCGGCTGCCCGGCGGTTTCCTGCCGAATGAGGACCAGGGCCGCGTCTCGGTCCAGTTCCGCCTGCCTGCCGGCGCGACGCAGGAACGCACGCTGCAGGTACGCGACCAGATCGAGACATATCTGCTGACGCAGGAAAAGGCGAATGTCGGCGCGCTGTTCCTCATCGCTGGCGGCGGGGGCGGCGGCGGCGCGGTCGGCCAGAACACCGGCCAGGGCTTCATCAACCTCATCGACTGGGATTCGCGGCCGGACAAGGAGAATAGCGCCGATGCGATCGCCGACCGGACGCGCAAGGCGCTGTCGGGACTTCGCGACGCGCAGGTGTTCGCGCTCGTCCCTGGCGCAGTGCGCGGCCTTGGCGACACATCGGGGTTCACGATGGAATTCCAGAACCGCAGCGGGATGAGCCGCGAGGAATTCGCCGCGGCGCGCGACCGGCTGCTCGACATGGCGAACGCCAATCCGAAGCTGACCTCGGTCCGCCTGTCCGACCTTCCCGACGTCGCGACGCTCAAGATCGACATCGATACGCAGCGGCTGACCGCTTACGGCCTGACCAACGGCGACGTGAACAACACCCTGTCGACCGCATGGGGCGGCCGCTACGTCAACGACTTCATCGACAAGGGCCGCGTCAAGCGCGTCTATGTTCAGGGCGACGCGCAATATCGCGCCAAGCCCGAGGATCTCGGCCAATGGTATGTCCGCTCGTCGGACGGCCAGATGTCGCCCTTCTCGGCCTTTGCCGACATCGGCTGGTCGACGACGCCGAGCAGCACCTCGCGCTTTCAGGGCGTCCCCGCCTTCGAAATCTCGGGCCAGCCCGCCGCCGGCACCAGTTCGGGCGAGGCGATGGACGAGATGGAGCGAATGGCGGCGGAAATTCCCGGCACCAGCGTCGCCTGGGCGGGCTCCTCCTATCAGGAACGGCTGTCGTCGGGGCAGGCGCCCCTCCTCTATGCGCTGTCGCTGCTCGTCGTTTTCCTCTGCCTCGCGGCGCTCTACGAGAGCTGGTCGATCCCGCTCGCGGTGCTGCTGATCATCCCGCTCGGGCTCGTCGGATCGGTGTTCGCGGTGACGCTGCGCGGGCTCGAGAATGACGTCTACCTCCAGATCGGCCTTTTGACGACGATGGGGCTCGCGGCGAAGAATGCGATCCTGATGATCGAATTCGCCGAGCAGGAGGAGCGGAAGGGCAAGCGCGTGATCGAGGCGGCGATCGAGGCGGCGCGCATCCGTCTGCGCCCGATCCTGATGACGAGCTTTGCCTTCATCTTCGGCGTGCTGCCGCTCGCGATCGCGACTGGCGCGGGCGCGAACAGCCGCGTCGCGATCGGCACCGCGGTGATCGGCGGGATGCTGACCGCGGCCTTCCTCGCCATCTTCTTCATCCCGCTCTTCTTCGTGCTCGTCCGCCGCGGGGTGCGCGACGGGCTCGCGGCGATGCGCCAGCGGTTCGGCAAGAAGGACGGTGGGACCGAGGTGACGGCATGAAACCGCGCATATTTCTTCTGATTGCAACGCCGCTGCTCCTCGCCGGCTGCTCGCTCGCGCCGAAGACGGTGCTGCCCGCGCCGCCGGTGCCGCAAAGCTGGCCGGTGGGCGATGCCTATCTGCTGCAGAGCGAGGCGGCGCTGCCGGTCCTGTCGTACAAGACGATCTTCACCGATCCGCGGCTCCAGCGCCTCGTCGATCAGGCACTGGAAAATAACCGCGACCTTCGCACCGCCTACGCCAATGTCGCCGCGGCACGCGCGCAGGCCCGCGTGAGTCGAGCGGGGCAATTTCCGGCAATCGGCGCCAGCGCCGGAGCGGGCTATTCGGACAGTGGAGGAAGCGGAAATGGCAGCGGCGATTTCTCGCTGCGCGGCGGGATCACCGCGTTCGAGCTCGACCTGTTCGGCCGTCTTGCCAACGCCGCCGAATCGGACCGCAACAGCGCGCTCGCGACCGAGGCGGCGTCGCGCACGGTCCGGCTCGGCCTGATCGCCGATCTCGCGAACAGCTGGGCGACTTATGGCGCCGACCGCGACCTGCTCAAGATCGCCGAAGATACCGCCGCCAACGCGCGCGAAAGCGTGCGGCTGACCAGGGCGCGGCTCGACGGCGGCGTCGCGCCGCGCACCGATCTTCGCCAGGCCGAACAGATTCTCGCGACCGCCGAGGATTCGATCGCGCAGCAGAAGACCGCGCTCGCGCAGGACGAGAATCTGATCCGGCTGCTCGTCGGCGCCGAGTTCGACCGTGCGCTGCTTCCCGCCGGGCTCGCCGAGGCGACGCCGGGCGTCGTGTCGCTTCCCCCGGGGGTCGATTCGCGGATCTTGCTCCGCCGCCCCGACGTGATCGAGGCCGAATATCGCCTGCGCGCCGCCAACGCCGACATCGGCGTCGCGCGCGCGCGGCTGTTCCCGGCGATTTCGCTGACCGGGCTGCTCGGCTTCGCGAGCGATGCACTGGGAAGCCTGTTCGACGGCGGATCGTTCAACTGGTCGGCCGGGGGCGACGCCAGCGCGACGATCTTCGACTTCGGCGGCCGCCGCGCCGGGGTCGATGCGACCAAGGCGCAGCGCGATGCCGCGCTGTCGAGCTATGAAGGCGCGATCCAGACCGCCTTTCGCGAAGTCGCCGACGCGCTCGCGGTGCAGGGCACGATAGCGGAACGCGTCCGCGCCGCCGCAGCGAACACGTCGGCCGCCGCCGACACCGCGATGCTCGCCGACGCGCGCTACAAGGGCGGGGTCGACAGCTTCCTCGCCAGCCTCGACGCGCAGCGCAGCCTCTACGCGGCGCGGCGCAGCGAGATCGGCACAGGGTTGCTGCTCGTCCAGACGCGAATCGCGCTGTTCCGCGCGCTGGGCGGGGATAGCGGCGCCGGGAGCGACGCGGCGGGGCGCTGATTATCTCACGCAAAGGCGCAAAGGCCCGAAGACTTTAGCCGCGAGGGCGGTTTTCGGAGAGTCTCACACAAAGACACAAAGAGGGCGGTTGTGCCCGCATAATTTTGACGACGTCCGGCCCATTTTCCTCAAATGAAGATAAAGCGACGCTGCGGCGGCAACTGCCCTCTTTGTGTCTTTGTGTGAGATTTTCTTCTTCGCGCCCTTGCGCGAGATAAACCGACGCAACGCCCACCGCCTTGACAAGCGCCAGCGGCAAAGCGCTATAAAGAACATATAGAGAACATTATGCGCGAGTCGTTTCATCAACTCGCCGCGCTGCGCCATCGCGTCGCGCGGCTCGCCGCCGAGGGCGGCGCGGCAAGCCGTCCGGCGGGCGGCGGGCTC
>NZ_JAYSAH010000074.1:0-26462 GCF_041916015.1 Sphingopyxis sp.
CCGCCGAGCGCCGCGAGCGCGCCGGCAATCGCGTCGCGCCCGACCGTGAGGCGCGCGGCGAGCGGGGGCAGCGGGCGCAGCACCTCCTCGATATTCTCGATCCCGCAGAGGCCGCAACTGCTCTCGCCGACCCGCCGGCGGGCGCGTTCGAGCGCGCGTTCGCTGCGTTCGGGCGGGAGCCAGAGGCGCAGCGCCCAGCCGCCCTCGACCGGATGCACGTCGACCCTGGTCAGATCCGCTGCCGTTTCGACGAGCCCCTCGGCCAGCGCGAAGCCCAGCGCATAATCGTCGAGATCGGTCGGGGTCGCCATCATCACGGCATAGCCGATTCCGTTCACCTCGATCGAAACCGGCGCTTCGACGGCGAGGTCGCGGATCAGCACGGCGTCGCCCGGCGCGGCGAGGCCCACGCGCCCGACCTCCCGGCGCACCGTCGCTGCGTCCCGGTCCGCCGCTGCCTGTTCGTCGATCGTCATGGCCTCTGCCTATCGCGGGTCCGACGCCGCTGTCCATAATGCAGCCAAAATCATGCCGGTTACGGCGCCATGTCGCGACATGAATCGGGTAACATGAACGCGAATCGCTTAGGTACGTAACTTGATTTCGGGTTGCGATGCTCTATGCCCTCACCCGTGCAAGGTGACCCGGACAATTACATCAGTCTCCTTTCGGCTGCGCAAATCGAAACGTTGCGGCATGTTTTTGAGCACAAAAATTCCAAGGAAATCGCTCGCATTATGGATGTGTCGCCGCATACGGTCGATGAGCGCGTGCGGCGGGCGTTAAAAAAACTTAATGTTTCCAACAGAATAGAAGCCGCAACAATCCTCGCGCGTCACGGTGTATTCGACCAGGTTACTCCCTATCAGCCTTTGACATATCAATTGATCGACCTAGGCGCCGCCGCTCCCGCCGACGAAGCCGGCGTGGGGCGCAGTTCGTTTCGGCGACTTTTCGACATCGGTTCGCCATTTCCGACCGCATCCCAGCCGGCCAACCGGCACGGGTTGATGGAAAGGATAATCTGGCCGATCCTGATCGCCTTTGCGACCATATTGGCTTTTTCCGCCCTCTATTCGATCCTTGTCGGTCTTGGTCGTGTGTTGACCTGAATGCTGCGGGGGCCCGTCGGCATTCGCTTTCAAGGACCAGGAACATGCTGAACGAACGACTGTCCGCGGCGAGAAAGATCGCTTCCGAACTCCACCAGGCCGAAGACGCCATCGACGAAACGATGATCCGCATCGCCCAGCTCGCCGCGGCGCTGCCCGCCGCGCGCCGCGACACCAACATGTCGGCGATCGTGGGCCAGGATGCGGTGGCGAAGGTCGCGCATGCGCTGGCCGCGGCCGGTGAGGTTCGCCAGCTGCTGACCGACGCGCATCTCGCGCTCACCGCGACGCAGAAGCAGGTCGGCCTCGGCACCCGCATGTTCGGCGCCGGCGTCAAGCCGCCTGCCAGCGGGTCGCTGACCGACGATGATGGTCTCGGCGCCGAAGTCGCCCGCCTTCCGCTCGCGCGCGCGTCGTAACGGCGGGAGCGAACGATCCAGATGTGGACCGTGGCGACTTATTATGCGGTGTTATTGCTCACGGTGGCCGTCGCGATGTGGCGCGGCGGCCCCATGGAACGCTGGGCAGCCTATACCGCGCTGTTCGCCTCGGTCTGCACCACGGTCCTGGCACCCAATCCGAATTGGTCGCATATTGAATATAATATCTTCGCGATAGACGTTGTCGCATTGGCGAGTTTCTGGTTTATCGCCCTGAAAACAAATCGCTTCTGGCCCTATTGGATCACCGGCTGGCAGTTGATTGCGATTTTCGGGCATCTCCAGAAATTGATGTTTTCGGAGATATTGGCGCGTCCCTATGCGCTGCTTTCAATGTATATTTCCTACCCGATCCTCTTTTTGATCTTGTACGCATCGGGTTCGACCAGACGGAGAGGGAATGCCGCGGCCTGAACGATGAAAGGCACCCGAGGGGTCCCGTCCATGCAGCAATTCTCGAATCAGGAAATTGCCGAGATCCGGTCGCGCATCGACCAGATCCACGACATGCTCGCCAAGAATGGCGACGATGCGGTGCGGCCCGCCGTCCCGGCGTTCGGGCTCGACGAACCGCAGCCGCGGCTGGTGGACCAGCTGTCGCTCAGCATCCAGCTCCGCCGCCTGCGCAAGACTCATTTCGGCACCGCGCAGATGTCGGGCCCGACATGGGACATGATGCTCGATCTGATGCTGGCGAATGCGAATGGTCGCGCGCTCAGCGCCAGCGATCTCGCGACCGGCGCCGGGGTGCCGCTGTCGTCGGGCCTCCGGATGATCGCCGCGATCGAGGCGGCGGGACTGGCCCGCCGGACGATCGACGAACGCGACCGCCGCCGCACCATCGTCCGCCTGACCGAGGCAGGAACCGAAAAAATGGCGAGCTATTTCGAAAAGGCCGGCTCTGCGATGCGCGGCGAGTATAGCCGCGCGGCGTGAAGCGGCGCGGGCCGAGCCGGAGCGCCTGCGTCTCCGGCTGAACCGTTCAATCGGTCATCTCGCGCATCATCCGGTCGATCCGGACCATCGCGTCGCGTTTGATCTGACAGACGCGCGCCGCGCTGACGTCGAGCGCCAGCCCGATCTCCTGCAGATTGAGCTCTTCGAAGAAATAGAGTTGCAGCACCATCTGCTCGCGTTCGGACAGCCGCCCGACGCACTGGCGCAGCGCGGCCAGCAGATTCTCCTGCTCGCACGCTTCTCCCGCGCCGATCCGCTCGTCGGCGAACAGGAAGCTGCCGTCCTCGATCAGATCCTCGATCGCGATCGAGCGGCCATGGGTCGCATTCTTCTCGAGCGCGAAATAATCCTCCGCCGACATATCGAGCGCCCGGGCCATTTCGGTTGCACTCGGTGCACGCATCAGCTGCTGTTCGAGCGCGCGGCGGGTCGCCTGCAGTTGCCGCGCGGCGGCCATCGCCGACCGGCCGACATCGGCCTCGCGCCGCTGCTGGTCGATCATCGCGCCGCGGATGCGCGTCGTCGCATAGGTGGCGAAGGCGAAGCCGCGCTCTTCATAGCTGCGGCTCGCCTCGATGAGCGCGATCAGCCCGACCTGGATCAGGTCCTCGAGGTCGCTGGTGCGCGACACGCGCGAATGGACCTGCCACGCGATCTTGCGGACCAGCGGCGCATATTCCTCCACCAGCGCTTCGGCGCTTTCGCCATAACCGCGCTGCGGCGCGCGGGCGCTTGCCGCCGCGAACTGATCGGCGGGCTCAATTCTCATGGGGTTCGTCCTTCATTGGGGCGGGGTCGCCGCTGGTGAGGCGGGGAATTTCGGCGCCGATCGTCGCGACGATCTCGGTCGCCTTGTTCGCGGGGATTTCGAGGTAGGAGATGACCGCGACCTCGGGGAAGGTCGCGCGCACGAGCCGCGACAGCGCCGAGCGGCAGAGCGGCGAGGCGACGAGCGCGAAGCTGCGCGTCGAGAGGAGCAGCGGTTCGACCGCTTCGCCGATCTGTTCGACGATCTTCATCGCCATGCCATGCTCGAACGGCCATTCGGCGCCGGGGTTGGCGCGCACCGCCTGATTGAGCAGCACCTCGATATCGGGGCTGAAGGTGACGACGGGCAGCGGCATCCGGCTCGGCACGATCGTCTGGACGATCAGCGCGCCGATGCGCTGGCGCACCGCCTCGACCAGATCGGCGTCGCCGAGCTGCTGGGTGGCGAGCGAAACCATCGCCTCGGCGATCTTGCGGAAATCGCGCAGCGGCACGCGCTCGATCAGCATCGCCTTGCACAGCGCGGCGACGCGCGGCAGCGGATAGCCCTGGGTCAGCGACTGGGCGAGCTGCGGATAATGGGTCTTCAGCGTGTCGATCAGCGCCTGCGCGTCGTCGATGCCGAACAGGTCCGACGCCGAGGCGACGATGCTGTTGTTGAGGTGGGTCGCGACGACGGTGGCCGGATCGACGACGGTATAGCCCGCGGCGATGGCGTCGTTCTGCGCCGACTTTGCAATCCACAGCGCGTCGAGCCCGAAGGTCGGGTCCTTGCACGGGCGGCCGGTGACATGCGTCACGAGGTCGCCCGAATCGAGCGCGAGCATCTCGTTGGGGAAGACCTCGTCCTCGCCGACGATCACCCCGGCGACCGCGATGCGATAGACATTGCCCGGCAGCGACAGGTCGTCGGCGACCTTGACCGCGGGGATGACGAAGCCGAGTTCCTTCGACAGCTGGCGGCGGATGCCGGTGATCCGCGTCATCAGCGGCGCGCCCTTGCGTTCGTCGACCAGCGCGACGAGCGCATAGCCGATCTCGAGCTGGCACGGGCTCGCGTCGCTGACGTCGGCCCACTCGATATGGTGCGGGTCGGCGACGGGTGCGGCGGGCGGCGGTGCGGCTTCGGCTGCGGCGGCGCTCTTGCGGAGCTGCCAGCCGATCGACCCGGCAATCGCCGCGGCGGGGAGGATCAGCATCTGCGGCATCGCGGGGACGAGGCCGAGGATGAACAGCACCCCGGCGACCGCAAACCAGACATGCGGCGAGGCGAACTGGCTGCCGATCTGGCCCGACAAATCGTGCGGGGAAGTGACGCGGGTGACGATCGCGGCGGCGGCGATCGAGAGCAGCAGCGCCGGAATCTGCGCGACGAGCGCGTCACCGATCGCGAGCGTGACATAGGTGCTGCCCGCCTCCGAGAAGGACAGGCCGTGGCTGAACATGCCGAGGATCAGCCCGCCGACGATGTTGACGAACAGGATCAGCAGGCCCGCGACCGCGTCGCCCTTCACGAATTTCGAGGCACCGTCCATCGAGCCGTAGAAATCGGCCTCGGTCGCGACCTCCTGGCGGCGCGCCTTGGCTTCCTCGGGAGTCAGCAGGCCGGCGTTGAGATCGGCGTCGATCGCCATCTGCTTGCCGGGCAGCGCGTCAAGGGTGAAGCGCGCCGACACTTCGGACACGCGTCCGGCGCCCTTGGTGATGACGACGAGATTGATGATCATCAGCACGAAGAAGACGAACAGGCCGACGACATAGTCGCCGCCGATCAGCACCTGCCCGAACGCCTCGATCACATGGCCGGCCGATGCGGTGCCCTGATGCCCGTGGACGAGCACGACGCGCGTCGAGGCGACGTTCAGCGCGAGGCGGAACAGCGTCGCGAGCAGCAGCACGGTCGGAAAGGCCGAGAAATCGAGCGGCTTCGACGCCTGCAGCGCGACCATCAGCACGAGCAGGCTGATCATGATGTTGGCGACGAAGCTGATGTCGAGGATGATCGGCGAGACCGGGATCACCATCAGCGCGACGAGAATCAGCATCGCCGCGGGCAGCGCCGCGGCGCCCGCGATGCGGGTCAGCTTGCCGAGCGAGAAGCCGCCGCTCATGCGCTGCCTCCCGAAAGCGAGGCGAGGCGGCGATAGGCGCTCGCGGCGAAGTCCATCGACAGGGTCTTGGGCATGGGTTGAATGTCCATCATCGGGAGCGGCGGACGGCCGCCGCCGTTTGCGCCGCTGCTGCTCGCCATCTGGATGCGCCAGCCGGGAACGGCCGCTGGTGCGCCGGGCATCGTGCCGGGCGCGCCGCCGCCTTCATCGAGCTTGGCGCGGAAGCGTTCGCGGATGTCGCCGAGGCTGCGCATGCTGCCGTCGGCGGCGTAGAAGACCGAGCGGTTGGCCGCAGCGGCGTCGGGCATCATCGTCGCGCCCGCCTGCCCGGGATTGTCGGCCCAGGCGGTCAGGAATCGCGCGGCCCCGGCCGACCCCAGGAAATGCGCGAGGTAGAGATCGACGGGCTCGGCGGCGCGGCCGATGCGGCTTTCGATATAGTCCTGATTGTCGGAGGTCAGCGCCGCCGCCATGTTCGACGAGGCGACGGGATCGTCGCGCAGCGAAAGGATCTGCTCGCGCAGCGCCGGATCGGCGACGCTGAAACGCCCCGACGCATCCTGACCGATCGCGCCCGCAGCCCAGCCGAGCCCGTGGCTCGCGCCATGGCGCCGCAAGGTGGCGAGCCAGGTCTGCTTGGTGAACTGATAGAGGCCGCGGGCCGAGGAGGTCGGCGCCTTGGCGGCCGGGTCGAAGCGGCTCTCGACCCGCGCGACATCGACCAGATAGTCGAAATCGACCCCGGTGCGCGCCGAAGCATTCTGCACCGCGTCCATGACGGGCATCGCGCCGGCCGGTGTCAAAGAGGGGTTGATCGAGTTCATGCTTTGGTTCCGCCAATACAGCCAGGCTGTCTCGGAAGACCAAAAGCAATCATCGTGCCATTTTCCGGAAATTCACCGGAATATATGGTTTATCAATAGTTTAAGGCGAGTCCCCGGTGCTGCGTCCCGCGGATCTGGTGGGTCATGTCAATCCTCTGACGCGTCCAGTCCTTCAGCACGTTGACGCGGATCGCCGCGGCTTCGAGCTGCGCGAGCGTCGCGGTGATCAGCGTGCGCGCCTGCGCTTCGCTGCCCGCGGGGATGGCGGTGCCACGGAAGAGGATGACCGCGGTCGCCAGTTCCTCGGTCGCCGCGATGATCGCGCCGGCGTCCTGCCCGTCGAGCGCGCCGATGAGCAGATTGAGCTTGGTCTGGATATCGTCGATCGGCGCCGGCATCAGGTCGTGCTTCCGCGAAGATGGTCGATCATCGCGCCGGCGATCTTCGCCGGATCGACGGCATAGCGCCCCTCGGCGATCGCGCCGCGCAGCGCGGCGACGCGTGCGCCATCGATGGGTGCGGGCTGGGCGGCGAGGTCGCTCGCGAGACGGATCAGGCCTGCGGCGGGCATCGCGTCGGATGCCGCGGCGCGCGGCGCGGCGGGCTGCGCCGACGCACCGGCGCTCGCCGCAAGCTTGCGCACGGGGGCGGTGCGGACGATGCCGCCGACGATCCCGATCTTGCTGTCACCCGACATCTCTGCCTCCTTGGCTGCCCGCCGGAAATTGGGACGGAAAGCGTGTTCAAAAGGCTTTAACGGACGGCGCCGCGAGAGATTAAGGGCTGGTTACCGGAAAAATGAAAAAAGAAGCCCGGCGGCGTCGGAAAGCCGACGCCGCCGGGCGAGTGGGGCTTTTGCGGATGGATCAGTCCTGCAGCCGCGCGCGGCCCGGGCCGGTGACGATGGCGCTCAGGATGGTTTTCGGGTCGCTGCCGCGCAGCGCGATGCTGTCGCCGACGCGGCCGTCCTGATTGGCGATCGCCGAATAGCTGACCGAGAAGGTTTCGGATTCGAGGGTGACGCGTACCGTGTCGCCGCGGCGGATGACCGGCGCCGAGGAGGGCGCGGCGGCAAAGCCCGCGGCCGCGGGGGCCGCGCCCGCCGGCCCGCTCATCGGAACGCGCAGGCGCCAGCCGAGCGAGGCGCAGCGGACCGCGAGCGTCTGGGCATCGATCGCGGCGACCGACGCCTGCTCGGGGCAGCGCGCGAGTTTGATGCGGCGATCGATCGGGGTCGCGCTGCGTCCCATCGCGTTCGCGACCGCCTGCGTCAGCATGTCGATCGTCTGCCAGTCCTCGCTGGCCTGCTGCGCGCTCGCGGAGGGCGCGACGGCTACTGCTGCGAGGTACAGGATAAGCTTGCGGTGCATGACCGGACTCCTTGCTGGTCCAAATATTCGGGCGAGCGAAGTGCAGGATGCGTGCCAGTCGCGCTTTGCCGCGGGTCTGCGCCGCGGCCGTCAATCTTTTGACGAGAGACTGGCAAGGCCGCAGTCCGGTCGCGATGACCCTCCAATAATCGGCGGAAAATCAACATTGGAGCCGAATTGGCACGCCCATTGCATCATGCCTTGGTGTTTTTCCGCGCGTCCGCGCCGCAACCCGGTTCGGACCCCGGCGAAAAGGAATTGAAGATGGCATCCGAAAAGCTCTTTGGCCTGCACGCGACGGCGCTTCAGCTGCGCAGCCAGCGCATGATGATGCTCGCCTCGAACATCGCCAACGCCGCGACGCCCGGATACAAGGCGCGCGACCTCGACTTTTCCAAGGCGCTCGATCTCGCGCAGAACGGCGCGTCGGCGGGCGACGCGATCGAGGGTGCGATGGCCTATCGCGTCCCGGTTCAGCCCTCGCTCGACGGCAACACCGTCGAAATGGCGACCGAACAGACCGCCTTCGCCGAAAACGCGCTCGCCTACCGGTCGAGCCTCTCCTTCCTCCAGGGTCGCATCAACACGCTGACCCGCGCGCTGAAGGGCGAATGACGATGGCCAGCAATTTCTCCGTCTTCGATATCAGCGGGCGCGCGATGTCGGCGCAGCTCGTGCGGCTCAACACCACCGCGTCGAACCTCGCCAATGCCGGCACCGTCGCGGGCAGCGAGAAGGAAGCGTTCCGCTCGCTGAAGCCCGTCTTCCGCACCGTGATGGACGCGCAAGGGCGCGCGACCGTCCAGGTCGATCAGGTCACCTCGAGCAAGATGGCGCCGACGAAGCGCCACGACCCGTCGAACCCGCTCGCCGACAAGGACGGCAACGTCTGGGAGGCCGCGGTCGATAGCGCCGCCGAGCTGGTCGAGATGGTCGAGACCGCGCGCCAGTATCAGAACAATGTTCAGGTCCTCGAAACCGCAAAGGGCCTGATCAACGAAACGCTGCGGTTGGGACAATAATCATGGCCGTCGATTCCATCTCCTCGCAATATGCGTCCTACACGCCGACGACGCTCAAAGGGCAGCAGCTCGATCAGAAGGACTTTCTGCGTCTGATGACCGCGCAGCTGTCGCAGCAGGACCCGTTCAACCCGGTCGATAACCAGCAGATGGTTGCGCAGATGGCGCAATTTTCGAGCCTCGCCGGGGTCAGCGAGACCAACAGCGTGCTGAAGACGATCTCCGACCAGCTCACCGCGCAGACCGCGCTGCTCAAAGACATCAAGGCCGCCACCCCGGCGGCGACCACGATCACCACCCAGGAAGGATAAGTCCATGTCGTTCTACACCTCGCTTTCGGGCCTCAAGGGCGCCCAGACCGACATGTCGGTCATCTCCAACAACATCGCCAACGCCAATTCGATCGGCTTCAAGCGCAGCAAGGCGACCTTTGGCGATATCTTCGCCTCGTCGCCGACCCAGTCGACGAAGACGGTCGCGGGGCAGGGCCAGCGCCTGATCGGAATCGCGCAGCAGTTCACGCAAGGCAGCTACGAGACGAGCGAAAAGACGCTCGACCTCGCGGTCGTCGGCGAGGGCCTGTTCGTCGTCAAGGGCGATCCGCCGCGCGAGCAGGTGACCTACACCCGCAACGGCGCCTTCAGCCCGACCGCCGACGGCCATATCGTCGATTCGACCGGCCAGAAGCTCCAGCTCCTTCCCGTCGATGCCGCCGGCAACGTCACCGACCGCACGCTCGGCGGCATGTCGGACTTCGTGCTGCCCAGCGGGGCGCCGTCGGACCCGGCCTCGTCGCTGATCAACGTGTCGATCGGCCAGGACGGCCTGGTTTCGGCCACCTTCGCGAACGGCGAAATGCAGGTGCTCGGCAAGGTCGCGATGGCGACCTTCCCCGCGATGGAGGGGCTGCGCCCGATCGGCGACGCGCACTGGCAATCGACCGGCGAAAGCGGTGTGCCGAGCATCGACGCCGCGACGAACGGTCCGATGGGCGCGATCCGTTCGGGTGCACTCGAACGCTCGAACGTCGATATCACCGAGGAACTGGTGATGCTGATCGGCGCCCAGCGCAACTTCCAGGCGAATGCCAAGGCGATCGAGGGCGCTTCGACGCTGACCCAGACGATCATCAACATGCGCACGTAAGACGCGCGACTAGCCGACTGCCGGGAGCCCATCGATGGACCGCCTCATCTATACCAGCCTCACCGCGATGCGGGGCAGCATGGCCCGGCAGACGGCGATCGCGAACAACCTCGCCAACGCGCAGACGCCCGGCTTTCGCGCCGATATGGCGGAGGCGCAGTCGCTCTGGCTGCAGGGCGGCGGCATGGGCACCCGCGCGATGGCGTCGGAGGAAGTGCTCGGCGCCGACATGAAGGCGGGCACCGTCGTCGAAACCGGCCGCGACCTCGACGTCGCGGTGCAGGGCGACGCGCTGCTCGTCGTCCAGGCGAAGGACGGCGGCGAGGCCTATACGCGGCGCGGCGACCTGCAACTGTCGCCGAGCGGGCTGCTCACCACCGGCGACGGCAACCCGGTGCAGGGCAGTCAGGGGCCGGTCACCATCCCTCCATCGGATTCGATCAGCATCGATGCCGAAGGGCGGGTCTGGTCGGTGCCGACGGGCGGCGATCCGCAGAATCCGCAGGAAGTCGACCGGCTGCGCCTCGCGACCCCGGCGGGTTCGGAGATCGTCAAGGGGCTCGACGGCCTGTTTCGCGTCAAGGGCGGCGGGATTCTTCCCGACGACCCCGAGGCGCGCCTCGCCACCCGTTCGATCGAGGGATCGAACGTCGCCGCCACGACCGCGCTCGTCGAGATGATCGAGGCGAGCCGCAGCTGGGACACGCAACTCAAGATGATCACCGACGCGCGCGACATGGACAGCGCGACGGCCAATCTGATGCAGCTGCCCCGATAAGGAGATTATGAGATGAGCTTCGGAGCCCTTCACGTCGCGCGGACCGGTCTGGATGCCCAGAGCTTCCGGATGCAGGTGATCGCGAACAACCTCGCCAACGTCAACACGACCGGCTTCAAGCGCGACCGCGCGAGCTTCGAGACGCTGAGCTATCAGATGATGACCCAGCCGGGCGCGCCGTCGACCGCGGAAAACCGCTATGCGACCGGGCTCAACCTCGGCACCGGCGTCGCGCTCGGCGGCACGGCGCGGATCGACACGCAGGGCACTTTCGCGACGACCGGCAATTCGCTCGACGTCGCGATCGACGGCGCCGGCTATTTTCAGGTCCAGATGCCCGACGGGCGCATCGGCTACACCCGCGCCGGCAATTTCGGCCGCTCGCCCGAGGGTGTCCTCGTGACGTCGGACGGCAAGCCGGTGCAGCCCCAGATCCAGATCGCCGAAGATGCGACCAACGTCTCGATCGGCGCCGACGGCACCGTCTCGGCGACGGGCCCTGACGGGACGCTGACCGAGCTCGGCCGCATCGAGCTCGCGCGCTTCGCCAATCCGGCGGGGCTGCAGGCGATCGGCAACAATCTGCTCGTCGAAACCCCCGCCTCGGGCGCGCCGCAGGTCGGCGGTGCGGGCGAAGAGGGCCGCGGCTCGCTTCGCGGCGGGATGCTCGAGGGCTCGAACGTCAATGTCGTCGAGGAACTCGTGGACATGATCGAGACGCAGCGCGCCTATGAGGTCAATTCCAAGATGATCTCGGCCACCGACGAGATGATGAAAAATGCCTCGCAGACTCTCTAAACTGGCAATCCTCGTCCTTGCGCTCGCGCCGGTTTCGGCCGGGGCGAAGGACAAGGTTGCGCCCGACGCCTTTGCGGTCTCGGTCCCGGTGCCGCCGCCGGCGGCGCCGACCAACGGCGCGATCTTCCAGGGCGGCTATGTACCGCTGACCTCGGGCGGCCGCGCGGGCGCGGTCGGCGACATCATCACGATCCAGCTCGTCGAGCGCACCGCCGCGACCAAGAGCAACGCCGCCAACACCCAGCGCAACGGCGATATCGGCCTGACGCCGCCGTCGACCGGCCCGCTGTCGCTGTTCAACCCCAGCGACGTCGCGATGGGCGGCAACCAGGCGTTCAAGGGCAAGGGCGACGCGTCGCAGTCGAACGCGCTGTCGGGCGAGGTCAGCGTGACCGTCGCCGCCGTCTATCCGAACGGCACGATGCTCGTGAAGGGTGAGAAGCTCCTGACGCTCAACCGCGGCGACGAGCGCGTCCAGATTTCGGGCATCGTCCGCGCGATCGACATCGGCCCCGACAACCGCGTCCTCTCGACGCGGGTCGCCAACGCCAACATCCGCTACGTCGGCAAGGGCGAGATCGCGCGCGCCAGCAAGCAAGGCTGGCTGCAGCGCTTCTTCTCGATCATCAGCCCCTTCTAAGAGGATAAACAAGTGACCCAGCGTCCGACCCTCATCGCCCTGATCGGCCTGTTCCTGATGAGCCTCGTCTTCGCCGTCCCGGCGCACGCCGAGCGGATCAAGGACATGGGCCAGTTTCAGGGCCTGCGCGCGAACCAGCTTACCGGCTATGGCATCGTCGTCGGGCTCGCGGGCACCGGCGACGACAGTCTCGACTATTCGACGCTCGGGATGAAGGGCGCGGTGTCGCGCTTCGGCCTGACGCTGCCGCCGGGAATCAATCCGGCGCTCAAAAATGCCGCGGCGGTGATGATCACCGCCGAGCTGCCGCCCTTTGCGAAGCCTGGACAGCGCCTCGACGTCACCGTGTCGGCGATCGGCAAGGCGAAAAGCCTGCGCGGCGGCACCCTCGTCCTCGCGCCGCTCTACGGCGCCGACGGCCAGATTTACGCGATGGTGCAGGGCAATCTCGTTATCGGCGGCCTCGGCGTCGATGCCGCCGACGGGTCGAAGCTGACGGTCAATGTCCCGTCGAGCGGCCGGATCGCCGGCGGCGCGACGGTCGAGCGCGCGGTCGATACGGGTTTTGCGGCCGGCGACCAGCTGACCTTCAACCTCCACCAGTTCGATGCGACCAATGCGAAGCGCGTCACCGATGCGATCAATCAGGCGCTGCCGGGCAGTGCGGTGATGATCGACGGCGCCAGCATCGCGATCCGCGCGAGCGGAGGCGGCGACGAACGGATGCGGCTGATGTCGCGGATCGAGAATCTCGATGTCGTCCGCTCCGAACCCCCGGCACGGGTGATCGTCAACGCGCGCACCGGCACGGTGGTGATCAACGGCGCGGTGCGCGTCGGCACGGCGGCGGTCTCGCAGGGCAAGCTCACGGTTTCGATCAAGGAATCGCCGACGGTGGTGCAGCCGGCGCCGTTCAGCCGCGGCGAGACCGCGGTCGAGCCGTCGAGCGATATCAGCGTCGATCAGGACTATCGCCCGATGATGATGGTGAAGTCCACCGCATCGCTTTCCCAGCTCGTCGATGCGATCAACCGCATGGGCGTTCCTCCCGGCGACCTCGTCGCCATCCTCGAAGCGCTGAGCCAGGCCGGCGCGCTGACTGCGGAACTGGTGATCATATGACGACGCCCATCTCTTCACTTCGTGCGCCCAGCCCCACGCCCGCCGCGGCCGGCGGCGGCGACGGCGGCCTGCGCAAGGCGGCCGAGGCCTTCGAGGCGGTGATCCTCCGCCAGCTCATGGCCTCGATGCGCCAGGCGAAGCTCGGCGACGACATCTTCGGGTCGAGCGCGACCGACAATTTCCGCGAGATGGCCGATGCCAAGACCGCGGACTCGATGGCCGCGCTCCGCCAGTTCGGCATCGCCGACATGGTCGAGGCGCAGCTCAAGGGCCGCGCCATGGCGGCGGGCGGCGGAGGCTTGCAGTGAGCGATCTCCTCAGCATCGGCTATACGGGGCTGCGCGCCTATTCGAAGGCGCTCTCGACCGTCGGCGACAATATCGCCAACGCGCAGACGCCGGGCTATGCGCGGCGCCGGCTCGACCTTGCCGAGGTGCCCGCGGGCAGCAACATGGTGCTCTATCGCGGCAGCGTCACGCCGGGCGGGGTCGATATCAAGGGCGTCGTGCGCTCGGTCGATCAGTGGCTGATCAACGACGCGCGCATCTCGTCGGGCGATTCGGAACGCGCGGCGGAGAAGCTCGACTGGATGAACCGCGTCGAAAGCGCGCTCAGCGACGACACCAACGGCATCAAGACCGCGCTGACTAAGCTCTACACGACCGCCGACCAGCTCACCGCCGACCCGTCGAACCCGACGCTGCGCGCGCAGTTCCTGCAGGCCGCGAGTGATATCGCGACCGGCTTCCAGACCGCCGCGAACCGCCTGTCGAGCCTGTCCGACGGCGTGTCGGCGGCGGCCGCTGCCGACGTGTCGCAGTTCAACACCAATCTCGACGCGCTCGAAAAGATCAATGTCGGGCTGCGCAAGGCGCGCGACGGATCGACCAACCAGGCGGCGCTGATGGACGAGCGCGACCGGCTGCTCGACCAGCTCTCCTCGCAGGCCGGGGTCAGCGCGACCTTCGACGCCAACGGCGCGGTGACGCTGCGCGCGACCGGCAGCGGCGATCTGCTCGTCGGCGGCGGCGTGGTGACGCCGATCGCGATGACCACCGCCGCCGACGGCCGCCTCTCCTATACGATCGGCGGATCGGCCTTTCCCAATGCGACGGGCTCGCTCGCCGGCTTTGCCGAGGCGGCGAACCATATCGCCGACGAGCGCGCCGGGCTCGATACGATGGCGACGCAGTTCGCGGGACAGATCAACAGCGCGCATCAGGCAGGCGTCGATGCGAACGGCAACGCCGGACAGCCGCTCTTCACCGGAACGAGCGCGGCGACGCTGACCGCCACCTCCTTGACTGCAAGCCAGGTCGCCGCCGGCGATGCGACGAGCACGAACGGCAATATGCTCGCGCTCGGCGCGATGCGCGGCGCGAACGACCCCGAGGCAGCCTGGTCGGGCCATATGGCGACGCAGGCGCAGGCGACCGCCTCGGCGCGTGCGCAGGATGCCGCGGCGACGACGCGCGCCGACGGCGCCGCCGCCGCGCGCGATTCGGTGAGCGAGGTCAATCTCGACAATGAGGCCGCCGAACTGCTGCGCTTTCAGCAGGCCTATTCGGCGGCGGCGCGCACGATCCAGGTCGCGCGCGAAACGATGCAGACGCTGCTGAGCTCGCTGTAAGGGGAGGCGACAGATGATCAATGCCGTGGGTAATCGCATGACGCGCGAGATCGCGCGCCAGTCCCGGCTCGCCGACGGGCTCGAGCGGATTCAGATCCAGATTTCGAGCGGCAAGCGGCTGCAGCGCATGTCCGACGACCCGGTCGCGGCGCGGCGCATCCAGACGCTCGGCACGACGCAGGCGAGCATGGCGAGCTGGCAGGCGAACATCAAATCGGCCAGCGCGCAGGCGTCGCAGGCCGACGGCGTGCTCAAATCGACGAGCGACCTCCTGATCCGCGCGCGCGAACTGACGCTGTCGGCGTCGAGCGACACCGCCAGCCCCGCCGATCGCGCGACGATCGCCGCCGAGCTCAAAACCCTCGCCGACCAGATCGACGGCCTCGCCGCGACGCGCGATTCGAACGGCGAGCCGCTGTTCGCCGCCGGCGCGGCGCGCGTCGTGCGCTTCGACAGCGACATCAGCTTCGCAGCGGTTCCCTCGGCCGCCGACACGTTCGTCTTCGGCGGCAATGGCCTGTCGACCAGCCTTCGCGACATCGCGACCGCGGTCGCGGCGGGCGACAAGGCGGCGATGGGAACCGGGCTGACGACGCTGACCGGCGCGATCGATCATGTCGCGAACCAGAATGCCGCGATCGGCCTTGCAGCAGGGCGGCTCGAGCGTATCGGCGAGTCGATCGCGGCGCGCGGCATCGACGTCGCCGACGAGCGCCAGTCGATCGAGGAGACCGATCTCGACACCGCGATCGCGCAGCTCAATGCCCAGGAATTGACGCTCAGCGCCGCGCAGGCGGCCTTTGCCAAGATCAACCGGCAGACTTTGTTCGATCTTTTGACCTGACGCGCTCAACTTCGGCGGCGCGCTGCCGTTAAGCATAAAGACGTCCTTTGAATTTGCCGGGGGTTCATCCCCCAATGGAGTTGTCCGCGCATGTTTCCCGTAATCGGCATCGTCGTTCTGATCCTGCTGGTGTTCGGGGGATTCGCGTTTACCGGCGGCAATCTGACCCCGGTGCTCCATGCGCTGCCGCACGAAATGCTGATCATCGGCGGCGCCGCGGTCGGATCGCTGATCATCGGCAATTCGGGCGCCGACCTGAAGGCGCTCGCGGGCGGGATGGGCAAGGTGTTCAAGGGTCCGGCGTACAAGAAGCAGGATTATCTCGACTGCATCCTCCTCGTCTCGACGCTGATGAAGATGATGCGCACCGAAGGCCCGGTCGCGGTCGAGCCGCATATCGAGGACCCGAAGGCCTCGCCGATCTTTCAGCAATATCCGAAGCTGCTCAAGGACGACACGCTCGTCCATCTGATCTGCGACACGCTGCGCCTTGTCGTCGTCTCGTCGGGCACGCTCGATCCGCACGCCGTCGAGGAGGTGATGGACAATGCGCTGAAGAGCCACCGCCATCATGCGCTGAAGCCCGCCGAGGGATTGCAGGGCCTTGCCGACGCGCTTCCCGCGCTTGGCATCGTCGCGGCGGTGCTCGGCGTCGTCAAGACGATGGGCTCGATCGACAAGCCGCCGGCGATCCTCGGCGCGATGATCGGCTCGGCGCTTGTCGGCACCTTTCTGGGGGTGCTGCTCGCCTATGGCCTCGTCGGGCCGTTCGCCACGCGCGCCAAGACCGTGATCGAAAGCGACGCCGCCATTTATCACACGGTGAAGCAGCTGATCATCGCCTCGCTCCACGGTCATCCGCAGCCGCTGGTGATCGAGGCGGCGCGCTCGGGGGTCGAGCATAGCAACCAACCGAGCTTCGCCGAAGTCTTCGACGGGATGAGGGGGCGCTGACGTGGCCGCGCGTCCCAATCTCGTCCGGCCGATCATCGTCAAGAAGGTGATCGAGGAAGGTCATGGCGGCCACCATGGCGGTGCCTGGAAGGTCGCCTATGCCGACTTCGTGACCGCGATGATGGCCTTCTTCCTCCTGATGTGGCTGCTCGGCGCGACGACCGAGAAGCAGCGCAAGGCGCTCGCCGACTATTTCGCGCCGACGCTGATCAAGACCAAGACCGATGCTGCGGGCGGATCAGGCCTGTTCGGGGGCGATTCGATCGTCTCGGCCGACAAATATCCGAACCGCGCCGGCCAGACCGGCTCGCGGTCGCTGACCATCCCCAAGGATGCCGTCGGCGGACCGAAGGAAGCCGCGGGACGCGAGAAGGAAAAGGAAAAGTTCGCGCAGGTCGCCAAGTCGATGATGGAGCGGGTGCAGCAGAAGGGCGAGCTCAAGCGGCTCGCGCGCAACCTGCGCTTCACCGTCACGACCGAGGGAATGCGGATCGACGTCGTCGACGATGCCGACTTCTCGATGTTCGTGAGCGGCACCAGCCAGCTCACCCCCGCAGGCGCCAGGCTGTTCAGCGAAATCGCGAAGCCGATCGCCGAGACGCCCAACCGGCTGATGATCCGCGGGCATACCGATGCGGCGCCCTGGTCGGCGAAAACGGGGATGAACAACTGGCGCCTGTCGGTCGATCGCGCGGAGGTGGTACGGAACTTTCTCGAGTATCGGGGCGTTGCCGGGGATCGCTATGCGCGGATCGAAGGGGTCGCCGATCGCGAGCCCTACAACCCCGTCGATCGATTCGACCCGCGCAACCGGCGTATCTCGATCACGCTGGGCTGGCGGGTCGAGCCCGGGAATTAGTGCCAATCTGGCAGTATCAACAAGCCTTAACAACGCAACTTGGCCGACATTGCCGCCAATCTGGCAATAACTCTTTGTTTTCAAGGAGTTGTGTCCGAATGGCTAATCTTTCGTTTACCATTTTCCTCAATCTCTGACGGCATCGAAAGAGCGCCGAATGGGGGGCGCGGTGGAGACGAGCATGACTGTGGGGCAAGGCAAGGACGCGCAATCCGCGCTGGAAACGCTGATCATCGGGCAGAGCCCGGCGGTTCAGCAGCTGCGCGAAATGATCCGCCGGGTCGCCCGGTCGAATGCCTCGGTGCTGCTCTGCGGCCCCTCGGGTTCGGGCAAGGAACTCGTCGCCCGCGCCATCCACGACGAAGGCGTCCGTTCGGGCAAGGCCTTTTCCGCGATCAACTGCGGCGCCATCCCCGGCGACCTCATCGAATCCGAATTGTTCGGGCATGAAAAGGGCAGCTTCACCGGCGCCCATGCCCGCCGCATCGGCCATTTCGAGGCGAGCGACGGCGGCACGCTGTTCCTCGACGAAATCGGCGACATGCGCTTCGACATGCAGGTCAAGCTGCTCCGCGTGCTCGAAGAGCGGACCATCGTCCGCGTCGGCAGCAGCGAGGTCCGCCCGGTCGACATCCGCCTGATTTCGGCAACTCACCAGGATCTCGGCGCCGCGATCGCCGGCGGCCGCTTCCGCGAGGATCTGTTCTTCCGGCTCGGCGTCGTCGTGCTCCAGGTGCCGAGCCTCGCCGCGCGCGTCGAGGATATTCCGGCGCTGATCCGCCATTTCCAGCGCCAGATGCCCGCCGACGCCAAATGCCGCTTCGACGAGGGCGCAATCGCCCTGCTCATGCAGCACCGCTGGCCCGGCAATGTCCGTGAACTCCGCAACTTCGTCGAGCGCGCGAGCGTGCTTTACGGCGGCGAGACGCTCGGCGCCGACGATGTCGCGATGCTGTTCGACCCGACCGCGGCGCTGGCGCTGCGTCCGGCCGCTCCGGCCGCGGACTTTTCGCACGACGAGCAACAGGCGGCGGCGTCCTTCGCCAAAATGCCCGCGCCCGGCCGCCCGATCGACCTCAAGCGCGAGATCGAGACGATCGAGCTCGAACAGATCCACAACGCCCTCGACCTTGCCGACGGAATCATTTCGGAGGCCGCGCGCCTGCTGACGCTGAAGCGGACGACGCTGATCGAGAAGATGCGCAAATATGGAGTTCAGCAGCAGGCCGCCTGACGACTACCCCACCAGTTTTCGGCGCCGCTGAATTCGGCACCGGCCGCATTTTCCCTCTGCCGCCTGTCCCCACCTTTGGCGGCAGCAGGGAAGCGGCCGGTGCCGAACCTTTTTTATAAAGGCCTATAAATTAGACCAAATCCGTTTGCCCTGAGCTTGTCGACAGGCCGTCCTTCCCTTTAGCGTCGCCGAAAGGAAGAACAGTGCTTCGACAAGCTCAGCACAAACGGACGGTAAGATATTTGGTCGCTCCTAGCGGATCTGCCGCCAGGCGGAGCTGATCGTGACGATGCCATTCAACAGCTCGTCGAGCGCCTCGGCGCTGTTCTGGGCCACCGCATCGTCGAGCTTGCGGCGCATGCTGCGATAGACGCGCGAGAGTGCGACCGCGACATCGCCCCCCGCCTCATGGTCGAGGTTGACGTCGAGACCGATCAGGATCGTGCGGGCGCGATGTGCGGGATCGGTCGCCGAAATGCGCTGTCCCTGCCGCACCATCGACGCGAGCACGCCGACCGCCGTCTCCAGCTCGTCATAGAGCATGGTGACGAGCTCGACCGGATCGGCGGCGGCCGCCCGGCTTTCGTGCTGCAAGCGGCGATAGAGACCCGTCGCGCGGACGGTCGAAGCAGTGGCGGCCATGGCGGGAATCATCAGTCTTTCTGGTTCGACCACATCTCGATCTGCTGCTCGAGATAGGCCTTGGTCGCCTTGAACGCGTTCAGCTTCACGTCGAGCGCGCTATATTGCTTTTCGAGCCGCGCCTTGTAGGCGGCCTCGCGCTCCTCGACCTTCGCGAGCTGATCGGCGAGCGAGCTGCTCTTGTCGGCGAGCGATTTCGTCACCCGGCCGATCGCGCCATCGCTCGCCACCGCCTTGTCGCGGATCGCGTCGAGGATACCGGCGATGCCGGGGTCGCTCGTCGTGGTGTGCGTCGCGTCGCGTCGCGGGCTGAACAGCGCCTCGACGGCGCCGGCGTCGGAGGCGAGCGCCTTTTCGAGCTTCGCCGAATCGACCGTGAGGGTGCCGTCCTTGGCCGACGTAATGCCGATGTCCGACAATCTGGAAATGCTGCTCCCGCTGGTCAGCACCTTGTTGACCATGTCGCTGAGCTCGCGTTCGAGCGCGCGGAGCGAGCTGGTGGCGCCCGACAGGCCGGCGGCGGCGGTCAGGCTCTTCTTGAGCTGGTTGTAGACCGAGACGAAATCGCCCACGGTCTGACGGATCATGTCGAGCGGGCGGCTCGCGCCGATATCGACCGGCTGGCCGGGTGCGGCCTTCTTGAGCGTCAGCGCCATCCCCGGAATCACGTCGTCGACGCTGTTGGTCGCGCGGCTGTAGGCGATGCCATCGATCGTGAAGGTGGCGTTCGCGGCCGACTGGCCGAGCGTCATGCCGCCGCCCGCGCCATAGCCGAAGGTAGCGAGCGCCGGGTCGGCCCCCGCGTCGGCGGTCAGGGTGAAGGCGTTCGCCTCGCCCGTCGCGCCCTTCAGCACGATGCGGCTGCCGCCGGTATCGGCGACGATCGAGGCGGTGACGCCCGCGCCGCTGGCGTTGATCGCGGTGGCCAGGCCTTCGAGGCTGTTGTTCGCTGCGTCGATGGTGATCGTCTTGTTCACTCCGCCGACGCTCAGCGTCATCGTGCCGGCGCCGATCGCGGCGCTCTTGTCGGCGACGACCCCCGAATAGGCTGTCTGCGCGCGGGCGAGGCTGTTCACGACGATCGTGGCGGAAAAACTGTCGGCGCTGAGCCCCGCGCGCGCGGTCGCCGCCAGCACGCTCTCGTCGGAGACCGTCGGCGTGCTGCGGAGCGATCCGTCGGCGATCATCTGTTCGAGCGAATCGGCGAAACCTTCGAGGTCCGAGCGAGCCTGCGCGACCGCGCTGACCCGCGCCTGGTTCTGCTGGGTCAGCGTCGTGAGCCGCGCGACCTTCGGATCGCGCGAGGCGCTGGCGAGGTCGCTCACCAGCTTGGGGATGTCGATTCCCGAGCCGTAGCCGAGCGAAGAGGCGATAGAGGTGACCATGGCGAATATCCTTCGCACCTCTTAACGGCGGCGGGGGCGCAGGATTAAGGGCTGCGCGGTCAGTTTTGCCGGCGCCCCTCGGCGTCGAAGCGGTGCGTCGGCGGCACGTCGATCGCGGGCTGGTGCAGCCCCTCCGCCACCGCGCGTTCGAGCTGGAAGACGAAGGCGAGCACGGTCGCGACCGCGACGAACAATTCTTCCGGAATCGTCCGCCCGGCGCGCGCGGTGAAATAGATGGCGCGGGCAAGCTGCGGATATTCGAGGATCGGGACATTTGCGCCCCGCGCCAGTTCGCGGATCGACAGCGCGACGTCGCCGCGCCCGCGCGCGACGACGACCGGCGCGGCGTCCTGGCCGGGGCGATAGCGCAGCGCGACCGAAAAATGGGTGGGGTTGGTAAGGACGACGGTCGCATCCGACACCGCCTTGCGCGCCGAGCCGCTCAATATTTCGTGCGCGCGCTGGCGCTGCGCCTGCTTGAGTTCGGGGGCGCCGTCCGATTGGCGCATTTCTTCCTTCACTTCCTGCTTGCTCATCATCAGGCGGCGAGTGCGCTGATACCATTGCGCGGGCACGTCGATCAGCGCGATGACGACCAGTCCGCCCGCCATCGCGAGCATCGCATGGCCGACCGAACGCCCCGCAAGGCCGATCGCCGCCTGCAGGTCGGCCTGCGCCAGCGACATGATCGCGGGCATCGTCTTCGCGACGAGCCAGTATCCGATCGTGCCGAGCAGCAGTACCTTGGCGAGCGATTTGATCAGCTCGATGACACCCTGCGGCCCGAAGATGCGCTTGAGCCCCGACAGGGGATTCATCCGGTTGCCCTTGAAGCCGAGCGCCTTGCCGCGCCAGCCGAGCGAGCCGAGCATCGCGGGCGCCGCGATGCTTGCTGCGAAGGCGAGCGCGAACAGGCTGCCGAGCGGCAGCAGGATTTCGACCCCGTTGCGCATCACCGCCTCGCCGGGCGCGAAATGCGCGATGTCGCCGGCATCGAGCGTCAGCCCGCGGCGGACGAGTTCGCCCGCCGAATCGACGAGCCAGCCGCCCGCGGCGAGCAGCCAGCCGGCGCCCGCGAGCATCATCAGCGCGGTCGCGAGTTCCTTCGACATCAGCACGTCGCCCTCGCGCGCCGAGTCCATGAGCTTCTTGTGGGTTGGAAGCTCGGTCTTCTGGTCCTTTTCGGTCGCTCCCGCCATCGCTCAGCGCCCCGATGCAATCATGCGCGCCGCATCGAGCGCGTCGGAGAGGAAGCGGGCGATCGCCTCGGCCATCGCCGGGGTCGCCATGCCGAGCAGGACGACGCCCGCGAGCAAAGTGGCGGGCAGACCGACCGCGAACAGGTTCATCGCCGGCGCCGAACGGCCGATCACGCCCATGATCATCTGGACGAGGATCAGCACGAAGCCGACCGGCAGCGCGATGGTAAGCCCGGCCGCGAACATCAGGCTTGCGAAGCGGAGCAGCCCGCCGATCGCGGCGAAGGAGGGAAAGGCGTTGCCGGGGGGCAGCGCCCGATAGCTGTCGACGATGATCTGGATCAGCAGCAGATGGCCGTCGGCGGCGAGGAAGAGCGCGGTCGCCAGCATCGACAGGAACTGGCCGACGACCGTACTCGACGCGCCGCTCAGGGGATCGACCATCGACGCGAAGCCGAGGCCCATCGCATTGCTGATCGCCTCGCCCGCGAGCAATGCGGCGGCGAGCCCCATCTGGAGCACGAAGCCGATCGCAAGGCCGATCACCGCCTCGCCGATGATGAAGAAGAGGCCGGGGACCGAGACGATCCCGTCCGCGGGCAGCGCCATCCCCGACGCCGCGACCGCGGGCACGCCGACTGCGAGCGCGACGACGAGGCGTAGCTGTACCGGCACGTTCGCGGCGCCGAACACCGGCGCGGCCAGAAAGGCGGCACCGGGCCGGATCATCCCCAGCATCCAGAGCTGGAGCATCGCCTCGATATTGGGGACGTCGGCGGGGTTCATCGCGCCGCTAGCGGACCAGGTTCGGGATCTGCGCGAAAATGTCCTGCGTGAAATCGGTGAGCAGCACGAGGATGCTGCTGCCGAAGATCGCAAGGCAGATGGCGGTGACGATCAGCTTGGGCACGAAGCTCAGCGTCTGTTCGTTGATCGAGGTCGCCGCCTGCACCATGCCGAGCAGCACGCCGACGACGAGGATCGGGATCAGGATCGGCGCCGCGGCGAGCGCGAGCACCCACAGCGATTGTTGCGCGACCCCGACGAAATAATCGGCTTCCATCGTCTAGGTTCCAAAGGAGGAGGCGAGCGACCCCATCGTCAGCGCCCAGCCGTCGACGAGGACGAAGAGCAGCAGCTTGAAGGGCATCGAGATGACCGTCGGCGACAGCATCATCATGCCGAGCGACATCAGCGCCGAGGCGACGATCAGATCGATGACGAGAAAGGGCAGGAAGATCAGGAAGCCGATCTGGAAGGCGGTCTTGAGCTCGCTGGTGACGAAGGCGGGCAGCACGATCGAGAAGGGTACGTCCTTCGGGCTGGCATAGGCCGGTGCCTTGGCGATCTTCGCGAACATCATCAGGTCGGACTTGCGCGTCTGCGTCATCATGAAGCCGTGCAGCGCATCGCCCGAACGGCTGACCGCGGTGCCGATGTCGATCTGTTCCTGGCCATAGGGTTCGATCGCGACGCGGTTCACCTCGCTCAGCACCGGCTGCATCACGAACAGCGACAGGAACAGGCTGAGGCCGACGAGCACCTGATTCGGCGGCGTCTGCTGGAGCCCCAGTGCATGGCGCAGGATCGACAGCACGATGATGATACGCGTGAAGCTGGTCATCATCAGGAGCAGTGACGGCAGCACCGTCAGCAGGCTCATCAGGACGAGGATCTGCAGCGACAGCGACAGCGGGCGGCCGTTGCCGCCGATTTCGGCGACCGCGCGCGTCAGCCCGCTGCCCCCGGCATCCTGCGCGAGCGCGGGCGCGGCGACGGCGAGCAGCGCAAAGCCGCCTGCGAGGGCGGCGCGGCGCATCCAGCGGGCGCGGGGTGAAAGGCTCTTGGCCGGCGTCTTAGCCAACATGGAAGTCGCCCTGGCTGTTGTCGGCGAGGCGGGTGACCTGCCCGCGCGAGACCGAGAGCAATATCTGCTGGCCCGCGAATTCGACGACCGCGAGCTTGGTGCCGGGGCCGAGCGGCAGCACGCCGACCATCTCGACCGCGCGCGCCTGTTTGGCGGCGCCGGTGAGCGGCACGCCCATCTGGACGCGCTTCCACAGCCACAGGCTGCCCCACGCCATGCCGCCGACGAGCGGCAGCAGAATGAGCAGGCGGAGAATATATTCGAGCATCAGCCCCTCCGCTCGAAGCCCGCGAACCCTTGCGCGGGCGCGACGACTTCGGCGATCTGGATGCCGTAGCGGCCGTCGATGCTGACGATCTCGCCCTTCGCGATCAGCGTGCCGTTGGCATAGATGTCGAGCAGCTCGTTCGCGGCGCGGTCGAGCTCGACGACGCTGCCCTCGGACAGCGACAGCAGTTCGGCGAGCGTCATCGAGGTCGAGCCGACCTCGACCGAGACGCGCAGCGAGACGCCGGCAAGCAGGTCGAAATTGGGCGCCCCGGCGATGCTCCGGTCGCGCCGGTCCGCGCGGGGCGGTGCTTCGGCCATGTCAGTCATTGTCGGGTCCTTCTTCGATATGTTCGATCATGATGGCGGCGTTGCCATTCGATTCACCGATGCCCCCGGACGCGAAACTGCGGCCGGCGACGGTTACCGGAACATTGCGCGGAATGGTTAACGGAATGATATCGCCGACCTCCAAAGAGAGGAGTTTGACCAAAGAAATTTCGGGACGGGCAAGAACCGAGCGCACGGGAAGCCGCACCGTCTTCAATGCGCTGTTCAGCGTCGCGGTCCAGGCGGGGTCGATCGCGGGCGCGTCGCGCGTATCCGGAACCGGCTCGGCGCCCGCGATGCCGCGCAGCGCGGCCTGCGGATAGGCGCAGAGAATCGTGCGGCCCTCGAACACGCCGCCGCGCAGGGTGAAGCGCTGGACGAGCAGTTCGTCGTCGGCGCGCACCGCGGCGAGCTTCGCCGGGTCGCTGGTCACGCAGTCGAGTTCGGGCTCGATGCCCAGCTTCCACGCGGCGGCGAGCTGCTGGCCCATGTCGCGGCCGAGCCGCGCCGCGAAGCGTTCCTCGGCGTCGGTCAGATCCTCGCGTTCTCCGGCGAGCTGGCCCTTGCCGCCATAGAAGATGTCGACGAGCTGGAGCAGCAGCGGCCGCGTCGCCGCGAGCAGCAGCGGACCCTTCAGCGGCGGCGCATGATAGCGCCAGAAGAGGCCGGGGCTGACCGCCTGGCACCAGTCGGCGAAGCGCATCTGGACCGCGGCCTCGCGCTCGACCTGCACCGTCGGCGCGCCGAGCGCGCGGATGAGATCGCGCAAGGACCGCGCGAACTGGTTGCCGACGCTGTCGAGCACCGGAAAGGCATAGCTGCCCTCGGACTTGCGGAGCAGCAGCGACGCCTTGGCGTCGGCGGCCTGCTTCGCCGAGGCATCGACGGGTTTCGGCTCGAGGCTCACTGGATCACCAGCGAGGTGAAATAGACGTTGTCGATGCCGCCGAAGCCTTCCTTGTCGCGCAGCACGTCGTTGATCGCGGCGGTGAGCTGGCGCTGGAGCTGCTGCTTGCCCTGCGAGGTCGAGAGCAGCGCCGGGTCCTGTTCGGCGAGCACCATCAGCACCGCCGAGCGAATCGGGACGCTCTGGTTCTTGATGTTGGTGATGACCTTGCCGTCATAATAGGTCGACAGGCTGATCCCGACCTGCAGAAAGCCCGACCCGTCGGCGAGGTTCGTCGTGAAGGCGTCGGTGATCGGATAATAGGTGATCTCATATTTGCGCGGATCGACCTTGAAATGGTCGTTCGGCACCGAAACGGTGCCGACCTTCAGCGCCGCTTCCTTGCCCTCGCCGCCGCCTTCGCCCTCGGCGGCCGCTTCCCCGCCTTCGCTGCGCACGACGAGCTTGGGGTAATGATCCTCGGGCTTCGCCTCATGGCTGCCGAGACCGCCGCCCAGATAGATGCCGGCGCCCGCGCCCGCGCTGATCAACGCGGTGCCGCCGATACCCAGCATCAGCATCTTCTTCATCTTGCCGCCCTTTTTCGGCTCGGCTTCGGTCGTCTTGTCCTTGCTCATGGCGAGCTCCTTTCTGGTCAGGCGAAGCGGCCGCGGCGGTCCGCGGCACGGTCTTCGCTGTCGGCGCCGGAGCGCTCGGGGGCGGTTTCGATGAGATGGCTGGCATCGGGCGCGGCCTGGCGGCCCTGGCCCTGCGGCTGTTGCTGCTGGCGGCCCGTCTCCGCCGGGGTATGCGTGACCTGCGCGTCGGCGACGCGCACGCCCTGCTGGCGGAGGTCCTCGACGAGGCGCGGCTGCGCCGCCTGGACGATCGTCGCGGTCGCCTCATGCTGCGTGTCGAGCTTGACCGTCACGCCCGCGTCGCCGGTCAGCATCGACACGTCGAGCCGGCCGAGATGGCGCGGCATCAGGCGAAAGCTGATGTCGCCCTTGTCCGACTTGGTCGCGGCGATGTCGGCGGCGAGCTGGGCGATCCATTGGTCGTCGCTGCCCATGTCGAGCACCCGCTCGGCGACCGGCGCGGCCTTGGCGGCTTCGGTCAGCGGCGCGGCGCCCTGAAGATCGGGCTGCGCAAAGAGCACGGTCATCGAAGCACCGGCGTCGAGGACAGGTTTTGCGGGTGCGGCGGGAGCCGGAACGGCCGGCTGCGACGGCGCGGCTTCGGCGGCCCGGACCGGCGCCGGCGCCTGCGGTGCGGCC
>NZ_JAYSAH010000075.1:0-55330 GCF_041916015.1 Sphingopyxis sp.
GAACCACTGTCTCCACAATCAACATCCCGTTCTCGCCAACTGATCAAAACCAGTCGGCCGACTATATCCCCGGGATGAAGGGGTCCTTTTTGCACGCCGATCACCCCACGAAGGGGGTGCCTATTGCACGCTGATCCTCACACAAGAGCCGCACCAATTTGTTCGCGCAGCGGCAGGAAGACCCCGCGCCGAACCTCGACGCGAACGGCAATCTCAACGTCTCGATCGACCCGTCGTGCCCCGGCGGCGGCATCTACAATCCGGTCGCGAACCGCAACATCAACAACCCGATTCAGGGCGTCGGCATCTGCGTGCCCAAAAGCTCGACCTTCAACGTTCCGGGATCGACGACGCAGACCGGCGTCGAAATCGCCTTCCAGCACGATCTCTCAGCATGGGAGGACGTCCTCGGCTTCGCCTCGGGCTTCGGCTTCATCGGCAATTTCACCTATCAGAAGACCGGGGGCTCGGCGCATGAATATCGCACCGCCGACGGCCCGCGCACCGTCTTCACGCAGCTCGGCTATCCGAACTCGCAGGACCTGATCTCGCTGACGAATCTGTCAAAATATGCCTATAATGCGACGCTGTTCTACGACAAATACGGGCTGAACGCGCGGCTGCGCTATACGTGGCGATCGAGCTATGTGTCGAACGACCCGTTCTTCTTCGGTCTGCCGCTGATCAACGGTGCGCGCGGGCAGCTCAATGCCAGCATCAACTACGACATCAACGACCACATCAACATCGGGGTCGAAGGCATCAACCTGCTCCGCGCCGACCAGAACCAATATTGCGTGAACAACAAGGCGCTGCTCTGCTTCCAGGGGCTCACCGACCGCCGCCTGACCGCGGGGGTAAGCGTGAAGTTCTAAGCGGACGAGCCGTGTGTCCTCGCGAAAGCGGGGGCACGCGAGCTTTTGAAAGCGGTTCAATCGAGGATCGTCATGCCCTAGGGTCGCCCGCGAGCGGGCGCCGATGATCGTCATCCGGCCCGGCGCCCTCGCCTCGATCCCGTGAGGAGATGGTCCGTTGAGTATCGCCAGCATCGCCCTGCCCCGCATCTTCCGCATCGGCGGCGGCGCGTCGAAAGAACTGCCCGACGTGCTGGCGACGCTGGGGCTGTCGCGGCCGCTGATCGTCACCGACGGCTGGCTGGTGAGCAGCGGGCGCGTGGCCGAACTGGAGGGCGGGCTGGCCGCTGCGGGGATCGCGGCGCGCGTCTTTGCCGACACGGTGCCCGACCCGACGGTCGCGTCGATCGATGCGGGCGTCGCCTTTCTCCGCGAAGGCGCGCATGACTGCGTCGTCGGCTTCGGCGGCGGCAGCCCGCTCGACAGCGCGAAGGCGATCGCCTTGCTCGCCGAACACGGCGGCGCGATGGCCGATTACAAGGCGCCGCATGTGCAGGACGTGCCTGGGCTGCCGGTGATCGCGATCCCGACCACCGCGGGCACGGGGTCGGAGGCGACGCGCTTCACGATCATCACCGACGAGACGACCGACGAGAAGATGCTCTGCCCCGGCCTTGCCTATCTGCCGGTCGCGGCGCTGGTCGATCATGAACTGACCTTCACCAAGCCGGTGCGGCTGACCGCCGACACGGGGATCGACTCCCTGACCCACGCGATCGAAGCCTATGTGTCGAAGCGCGCGAACCCGTTCAGCGACGGCATGGCCTTGCTCGCGATGCGCGCAATCGCGCCCAATCTTCGCCGCGTGTGCCGCGACCCGATGGACGCGGCGGCGCGCGAGGCGATGATGCTCGGCGCGATGCAGGCAGGGATCGCTTTCTCGAACAGTTCGGTCGCGCTGGTGCACGGGATGAGCCGGCCGATCGGCGCGCATTTCCATGTCCCGCATGGGCTGTCGAACGCGATGCTGCTGCCCGCGGTGACCGCCTGGTCGGCGCCCGCGGCGCTGCACCGCTACGCCGACTGCGCGCGGGCGATGGGGGTGGCGGACGAGGCCGAGGGCGACCAGTCGGCGGTGGCGCGACTGCTCGACGAACTGGCCGCGCTCAACCGCGAGCTTGAGGTTCCGGGACCGGCCGCCTGGGGCATCGACGCCGCGCGCTGGGATGCGCTCGTCCCGACGATGTGCGCGCAGGCGGCGGCATCGGGATCGCCCGCGAACAATCCGCGCGTGCCCGACGTGGAGGAGATGGCGGCACTTTATGCCGAGGTGTGGGCGTCATAGCCTGTTCACTGTTCCGGATTGATTCGAGGACATCGCAAGCCGTTCATCCTCCCGCAATCCGCACCCTGCATAAGCGCGCCCGCCCCGCCTTCCTCTCTCCTACGTCTCGATGTGGAGGCGGGGCATCCAGCACCCACGCAGAAGAAAGGCCGGCCCGCGCGTGCGGACCGGCCCCTCCGGACGGAAACAGGATGCGGCCGATTACTTGGCCTTCGTTTCGGCCTTCTTCGCGGCGTGGGTCGCGGTCTTCTTGACCGGAGCCTTCTTGGTGGTCGCGGCCTTCGCCGGCTGGGCGGCCGGGGCGGTCGCGGCGAAAGCCGATCCGCTGACGATCGCGAGCGACAGGGCACCGGCGGCGGCGAGTTTGGCAAAGTTACGCATGGATTCACTCCTAGTCAGTTGATCCGCCGCATCGTCGCGGACGAAGCCAGGGCGAGCCGGTCCATTGCCAGGGTCAGGGGGATGGAGCGGACCGGCTCAACCCGACGAACATGGGATAGACCGCCGCCCCTGCCCGGCGGATGACCGCCGCATTACACTTTGGTCATTTTGCTCCCGGCGGCGCCGTCAAGCCTTCGGCGCGCGATCGTAGACGAGACGGAAACCGACATTGCTCGTCCCCATGCCCGGATCGCGCCCCTGCCGCGACGCGGGGCGGTAGCGCTGGCAATAGTTGGGTGCGCAGAGATAGCTGCCGCCCTTCACGGTGCGCGAAGGCGTGTCCGGGCTGAACGGATCATAGGCATGGCCCTCGTCCGGTCCCCTGGGGTTATCCTGCTCGGCGGGATCGTGCCCCGGCCGGAAAAAGTCCGAGGTCACTTCCCAGACATTGCCGACCATGTCGTAGAGGCCATTGGCGTTGGGCTTGTAGCAGCCGACCGGGGCGACGCCCTTGAAGCCGTCGGTTTCGGCATTGTAGTTCGGGAAAGCGCCTTGCCAGCTATTCGCCTCCTCGGGCTGGACATTCTTCGACCGCTGGCCGGCGCTGGCCGCATATTCCCACTCGGCCTCGGTCGGGATGCGCCCGCCGGCCCATTTCGCGTAGGCGACCATATCGTCCCACGCGAGATGCACGACCGGCTCGTTTGCCACCGCGTCGGGGCCGTTCGGACCATAGGGCTTTTTCCAGTTCGCGCCGGGGACATATTTCCACCAGTCGGTGTAGCGGTTCGAGGGGAAATCGGGCGGGGTGAACACCGCCGATCCAGGCTTCAGCATGTCGGGCGGGATCTGGTCTGCGGGAACCTTGAACTGCTTTGGATCGACGGGTTTCTCCGCGATGGTCACATAGTGCGTCGCCTTCACGAAGGCGGCGAACTGGCGGTTGGTCACTTCATGCGGGTCGATCCAGAAACCGTGGACTGTCGTCTTCCGCACCGGCCCTTCCTCGTCATAAACGTCGTCCTCGCCCATGTCGAAGGTGCCGCCTGCAAGCTTCACCGGCGTGTCGGCGATGCCGGGGCATTTGCGGGGGGTAGCAGCCACGGCCTGCTTGTCGCCGGACTGGGCGGCTCCACAAGCAGCCAAAGCCAGCAAGGCCGCAGCGCCGACGATCGGAAACAGCAAGAACAGCGGCGAACGGCTCATCATCGTCTCCCGTCGCGCAGGCTTGGACTGCGCCTCGCAGCCGGGGCTGAACGCCTTTGGGGTCGCGGTCAATGCACGATCCGCGCCGGAACGGCTTAGGGCGGATCGACATTTGGGAGATGGCGGGCTGCAAATGGTGATCCGCCCTAGGGCATCCGGTAGCGGCTGGGAGGTACGCCGAGCACCCGCTTGAACATCGTCGAGAAATTGCCCGGGCCATCATAGCCGAGATCATAGGCGATCGAGGTCACCGCCTCCCCCGCCGCGAGTTTCGGCAGCGCAGCCGAGAGGCAGGCCTGCTGCCGCCATTCGGCGAAGCTCATTCCCGTTTCGCGGCGAAAAAGGCGCGTAAAGCTGCGCCGGTTCATCGCCAGCGCATCCGCCCATTCGTCGATGGTCGCGCTGGCGCGCGGCCGCTCGAGGAAAGCGTGACAGCGCTTCGCAAGCGCGGCGTGCGAAGGAAAGGGCACCGCCAGCGGAATCATCGGGGCGCTGTCGATTTCCGCCATCAGCAACCGCATGGCCAGCCCGTCGCGTCCCGACACATCATATTCGGGCGGAACCTCGGCCGCGGCACCGAGCAGGTGGCGCAGCAGCGACGAGACGCCGACCACCTGGCACTCGGTCCCGCGTCCGGGACATTCGCCCGGCTCGATCAGGACGCTGCGCGTCTGCACCGCGCCGACCATGCGGACCGAATGCGGCGTGCCTCCGGGAATCCAGACCGCGCGTTCGGGTGGCGCGACCCAGGCCCCCGACGGTGTGCTCACCGCCATCACCCCGGTCGCCGCATAGAGAAATTGGCTGCGGCGGTGCCAATGCTCCGCCAGTTCGAACGAATCGGGATAATCGTGCCCGATCGCGATGACGGGACGGGCGATGCGATCATTCTCGTCGGGATAATAAGGCATATTGTCCCAATCGCAGAAATGATTGGCTCATACAACGAAGCGGGAAAGATATGCGACGGTTAGGGGCTCCCTTCCGAAAAATCGAAAGAGCCGATCATGACCAGTTCCGCCAGCCTGGCCGCCTCCCCCGACACACTGCCGCCGACCGCGCCGCGCCACGATGGACCGCGCTTCGTCATCCAGATCGTCGGCGCGGTCGCGGTCGCCCATCTGCTGAACGACCTGATCCAGGCCGTGCTTCCGGCCATCTATCCGATGCTCAAGGAAAAATACCGGCTGAGCTTCGGCCAGATCGGCTGGATCGCGCTCGTCTATCAATTCACCGCCTCGCTGCTCCAGCCGTGGGTCGGGCTCTACACCGACAAGCGCCCCCTGCCCTATCTGCTGCCGCTCGGCATGTTCGTCACGCTGTTCGGGATCGTCGGGCTCGCCGGCGCCACCAGCTATCCCGCGCTGATCGTCGCGGCCGCGGTCATCGGGGTCGGATCGGCGACCTTCCACCCCGAGGCCTCGCGCGTCGCGCGCATGGCGTCGGGCGGACGCTTCGGCACGGCACAGTCGGCGTTCCAGGTCGGCGGGAACACGGGCTCCGCGCTGGGCCCTATCATCGCCTCGGCCTTCATCCTGCCGTTCGGCCAGACCGCGGTCGGCTGGCTCGCCTTTGCGGCGATTGCCGCGATCTGGGTGCTGTTCGCCGTCACCAGATGGCGGATGACGAAGGCCGTGACGCAAGCAGTTCCGGCCGGTACGTCGCAGGCCTCGCCGCACAGCCGGCGCGACATCGTCCGTGCGCTGTCGGCGATCGGCATCCTGATGTTCGCCAAGTTCATCTATATCGGCGCCTTCACCAACTATTTCACCTTCTACCTGATCGAGCGCTTCGATCTCAGCGTCCGCGAATCGCAATTCTACCTCTTCTGCTTCCTCGCGGCGGTGGCCGCCGGGACCTTCGCAGGCGGCCCGGTCGGCGACCGCATCGGGCGCAAGGCGGTGATCTGGGTGTCCTTCCTGGGCGTTGCGCCCTTCGCGATGATTCTGCCGCACGCCAATCTTTTCTGGACCGCGATCTTCGCGATTTCGATCGGCCTCATCATGTCGTCGGCCTTTGCAGCGCTCGTCGTCTATGCGCAGGAGCTGGTCCCGGGCCGCGTCGGCCTCGTGTCGGGGCTGATGTTCGGTCTGATGTTCGGCATCAGCGGAATCGGCGCGGCGGCGCTGGGACAGCTCGCGGATATTTACGGGATCGTCTGGGTCTATAAATTTTGTGCCTATCTGCCGCTGCTCGGCGTCGCGACGATGCTGTTGCCGACTTCCGGGCGGCCCCGCGCGGAATGAGCAGAGGTAATTCTGGACGCCACCCCGATTTTTCCTCATCCTGAACCTTGCCGGGTGCGGATGAAGAGCAAGATGGGAGACAGCCGATGAATGGCCGGAAGATATTTGCGATGGCGCTTGGCCTTGGCGTCGCACTGGCGACCCTGCCCGTCCCGGGAATCGCGGCGCTCCAGCAGGGCGCGAAGGCGCCCGACTTCACGCTGAACGCCGCGCTGGCGGGCAAGCCGTTCAGCCTGTCGCTGAAGCAGGCGCTGCGAAAGGGGCCGGTCGTCCTCTATTTCTTCCCCGCCGCCTTCACCCCCGGCTGCACGGTCGAAGCGCATCTGTTCGCCGAAGCGAGCGGCGACTTCAACAAGCTGGGCGCGCGCATCATCGGCGTCACCGCCGGCAACATCGATCGGGTCGCCGAATTTTCGCGCTCGGAATGCCGCGACAAATTCGCCGTCGCGGCCGATCCGGGCGCCAAGGTCGCGGCACGATATGACACCAGCATGCCGGTTCCGGGCCGGGGGACGATCTCCAACCGGACGTCGTTCGTCATCGCACCGAACGGGTCCATCCTGCTGAGCTACACCGACCCCAAGCCGCAGGCCCATATCGAAAAGACGATGGCGGCGGTCCGGGCGTGGAAGGCCCGCCACCGCTGATCCGCACCGCAGGCGAAAAGCGGAGTATCAGACCAGCACAGCGGTGCGGGCGAGCTTGTGCAACAGGGTGCGGAAGGTCGCCAGATCCGCCGGGTCGGTCGGCTCGTAATTGCGCTGCTCGCCGACCTGGCGGCTGTTGCAGATGAAGAAGAGGATGCCAGCGCCGACGCCGTTGACGAACATCATCGTCGAGATGGGGGCGAAGGCGCCTTCCTCGATCCCATAAGCCAGCGTGCGGTCCATATCCTCCAGCACGCGATAGGAAAATTGAACCGGATTGCCCCGCCGCACCGCGGTATCGGCGACCAGTCGCTGAAGAATCCGCGCGGCTGACGGCCGAACGAGGAAAAAATCGAGCCATGCGTCGAGGTGCGCGATGAGCCGCTCCATCGGGTCCGCGACGCCCGCGACCCGCGACTCGCTCGCTGCGCTCATATCGGCGAAGAGACGCTCCTCGACGGCGTCGTAGAGCATCTGCTTGGTCGCGAAATGGTGGAGCAGCGAGGGCCGGCGGATGCCGACGGCATCGGCGATGTCCTCGAGCCGCGACGCCCGGAACCCCATGATCGCAAAGACATGCTCGGCCTCGCGCAGGATCGCCTCGCGGGTCGCATCGGCGCGCTCCTTGCGCGTCGCCGGCATCGAAATGGTCATTTCCATCGGCCTTCTGTGGCCGATTCCCTTTGCTCTTGCAATTCGCCGACTCGCGGTTAGACATTCACCTACTCGTCAGTAGGCGAGTCAAAATGCGGACAAACCGCGATAATGGGAGGGTGTTTATGGTCAGGGAAAAGACGGGTCTGACGCGCGTGGCTTTGGCGGCCTCGGCTGCCATGGGAGTCATGGGGCTGGCGGCAACGCCGGCGAGCGCGCAGGAAAGCCAGCCGGCGCAGGACGTCGGCGTCGCCGACATCGTGGTGACGGCACAAAAGCGCGAAGAAAATCTGCAGGACACGCCGATCTCGATGGTCGCGCTCGGGTCCGAGGCGCTCGAGCAGAAGGGCATCGGCTCGCTGTCCGATCTGTTCACGGGCACGGTGCCGTCGATCCGCATCGCCCCCTTCGTCGGCCGTGTATCGGCGGTCAGCATCGGCATGCGCGGTCTTGTCCCGGTCGACGCGACGCAAGTCACGCGCGACCCGACGGTCGGCATCTATGTCGACAGCGTCTACCTCGGTCGCGTGTCGGGGCTCGGCATGGAGCTCGCCGATATCGAACGGATCGAGGTGCTGCGCGGCCCGCAGGGCACGCTGTTCGGGCGGAACACGATCGGCGGCGCGATCAGCATCGTGTCGAAGAAACCGACCGGCGAGCTCGGCTTCGACATGAAGGCCGGAATCGGCAATTATCGCGGCCGGTCCTTCGCCACCCACATCAACCTGCCCGAGGCGGCGGGGTTCAGCGTCAAGATCGACGGCGTCTTCGAAGGGCGCGACGGGATCGTGCAGAATCCGCTCGGCGGCGATGCGCGCGATTATGGCGAGATCAAGAAATACGGGTTCAAGATCTCGGCGCTCTGGCGTCCGGCCGACAATGTCTCGCTGCTCTATTCCTATGATCTCTCGCGCGACAAATCGACGGGCCTCTACCATTATATCACCGCGTCGAGCCAGCCGGCGGCGAACACCCCGACCTTCATCAAGCTCGACACCGGCCGCGTCAAAACCGGGCGGATCGGCCTCCCGCTCTACCGCAATCCGCAGGAAGCGAAAGGGCATAGCCTGACCGCCGAATGGGAGGTCAGCGACGCGCTGACGCTCCGCTCCATCTCCGCGTGGCGGCGGCTCGATTCGACACAGATGGACGGCGACGAGGGGTCGAACACGACCTGGGGACCGAACCGCCGCTTCGGCCGCGTCAGCTATGCCAATGTGAAGCAGAACCAGTTCAGCCAGGAAGTGCAGCTCGTCGGCGATCTCGGCGAACTCAACTTCGTTCTCGGCGGCTATTATTTCAAGGAAAACGGCCGCGACGAGGCGATCGTCTATTCGCTGGGGACGCTCAATCCGGCGCTGACGGGGGTCAATTTCTTCCCCGCGCTGTCGCCCGACGGCGGGGCGACCCGCCTTCCCGACCGCGCCGCCGAGGTCCACGTCCGTTCGAAAGCCCTGTTCGGACAGGCGACCTGGTCGCCCGAAGCGATCCGCGGACTGCACATCACCGCGGGCGCGCGCTACACCGACGATCACAAGGACGGCCGCCTGCTGTTCATCGCGGGCGCCGATCCGAAGCTGTCGTTCGTCTTCAATTCGAAGCGCGTCGATCCGATGGCAACGGTCGCCTATGACGTCAGCGACGACATCAACGCCTATGTGAAATGGAGCCGCGCCTATCGCGCCGGCGGCGCCAACACGCGCTCGACCATCCTGCGGACCTTCGGCGAGGAAGAACTGACGGCGTGGGAGGCGGGCGTGAAGGCCGACCTCTTCGACCGCCACCTGCGCGTCAATCTGGCCGCTTATGCCAGCCGGCTGTCCAACCAGCAGGTCGATTTCCTGAACCCGGCCTTCATTTCGAACACCGAAACGGTGAACGCCCCCGAAAAGCGGCACATCAAGGGGATCGAGGCCGACATCACGCTGGTGCCGGTGCGCGGCCTGTCGCTGGCGGTCAACTATGTCTACACCGACGCCCCGCCGACGCCGGTGCGGAATATCTTCACCGGCGTGATCGAGGAGACGTTCTCGGCCTTCACGCCGAAGCATTCGGGCTCCTTCTCGGTCGATTATGCGTTCCCGGCCTTTTCCTTCGGCCAGCTTCGCGCGCATGTCGGGCTCGACACCGCGGGCGATTATATTCCCAACGGCACTGTGACGACCAAGGCGGAAAAGGCCCTGCTGCTGAACGGCCGCCTGTCGCTCGGCGAGATCGCACTCGGCGGCGGCGAGATGGAAATCGCCGTGTGGGGCAAAAATCTGACCAACACGACCTACAATCTGCTCGATTTCCGCATTCCGGGCCGGACGACCGCGACATTCTATAACGAACCGCGTACCTATGGCCTCGAAGCTCGCGTGAAGTTCTGAGGGGGGAGCCGCCCGGCGGGGTGGTTGCCGCCGGGCGGTTTTGAAAGGAAGAGGATATGAAGAAGGCATTTTTCGCGCTGCTGCTGCTCTCGCCCGCAATGGCGATGGCCCAAGCTGCGCCGGTCGCCGCGGCGGCCGATCCCGCGACGGCGGTGACGCGCGAATTCACGCTCAGCGGCGGCGACAATTTCCGCGACATCGGCGGCTATCGCGCCGCGGACGGCCGCAAGGTGGTGTGGGGCAAGCTCTATCGATCGGCGTCGGTCGGGCGTTACACCGCCGAGGATCAGGCGCTGATCCGCGCGCTGTCGGTCGGATCGATCATCGACCTGCGCTCGACACGCGAGCGGCAGGCGGACAAGTCGCCGTGGATGCAGAACGCCGGCGTCGGTTACTGGACGCGCGACTACGACCTGTCGGGCGGCAACCTCGGCGCGCTGTTCGCCAAGGGCGCCAAGATCGACGCCGCGACGATGCGCGGCGCGATGATCGAGGGCTATCGCGGCTTTCCGAAGGAGCAGGCGGCCTCCTACCGCATGCTGTTCGACCGGCTGCTCCATTCCGACAAGGCGGTGATCGTCAATTGCACCGCGGGCAAGGACCGCACCGGCCTCGCCACCGCGCTCGTGCTGAGCGCGCTCGGCGTTCCGCGCGAGACGATCATGAGCGACTATCTGCTGAGCAACAGTGCGCTCGACATGGACAAGCTGCGTGCCGATGCGGGGCTGAAAGCCGCGGCAGCGGCGCTGCCCGCCGACGTCATCCAGCCGTTGCTCGACGTCGAGCCCGCCTACCTTAACGCGGCCTTCGATCAGATCGACAAGGATTATGGCAGCGTCGAAAATTATCTGAAGCGCGAACTCGGGGTCGATCGCGTGGCGATCCAGCGCTTGCGCAAGCGGATGCTGCGCTGATCCGTCACCCTTCCCGTTCGTGCTGAGCTTGTCGAAGCACCGTTCTTTTCTGCGACGAGGGCAGAAAGGACGGCCCTTCGACAAGCTCAGGGCAAGCGGTTCTTATTATTGCGCTTATCCTTGGCCGCCGCTCGCCAGCGTCAAAAACACCGGCCGCTCGCCGCCGCCGTGCGCGGCGATGCGCGCGCCGCTGACATAGGCGGCGTCGGACGAGGCGAGGAAACTCACTACCCCCGCAATGTCCGCGCCCGTTGCCATCCGGCCGAGCGGCAGCATCGCGTCGATGCGCTTCATCCCCTCTTCGCCGCCATAATGATCGGCCGCCGCTTCGGTCGCGACGAGCCCGACGACGACCGCGTTGACGCGCACCTTCGGCCCCCATTCCATCGCGAGCGATTCGGTGAGGCTGAGTAGTCCCGCCTTCGCCGCGCCATAGACCGCGGTCCCCGGCGAGGGCCGCACCCCCGACACGCTGGCGATGTTGACGATGCTGCCGCCTTCCGCCTGCGCCTGCATGATCCGGTTCGCCGCCTGTGCGACGTGCAGCGGGCCGAGCAGGTTGAGCGCGAGGACGCGCTCCGAAAAGCGCGGCGAAGCGGTCGCGGCGTCGGCCTCGGGCGAGCCGCCGGCGTTGTTGACGGCAAGATCGAGCCGGCCGTGGCGCGCGAAGATGCGCTCGGCCATCGCCTGCACCGCGTCGGCGTCGCGCACGTCGCACGCCTCGAACTCGGCGACGGCGCCATTGTGCGACGGCAGATTCTCCGGCGCATTGCGGCCGCAGATCACGACTGCGAAGCCGTCGGCGAGCAAACGCTGCGCAATCGCGCGGCCGATGCCCTTGCCGCCCCCGGTAACGAGCGCCACGCGCCGATTTCCGTCCATCATCTCCGCCTCCATCGTTCGGCCGACCTCTTCGCTCCGGGCGCAAGAAAGTCTCCCCCCATATGGCGGTATCGAACCCGCCGCCAGAGTCCCTAATCATCCAGGCAATGGTGGAGGCACGCGCAGCGTCGCCGCACGAGCGCTGGAGAGGGAATTGAACAAGCAGTTGACCATCGAGCAGTTCGTCGCCTCGCTGAAGAGCGGGATGACGATCGGAATCGCCGGCTGGGGGCCGCGGCGCAAGCCGATGGCGCTCGTCCGCGCGATCCTGCGTTCGGACCTCACCGACCTGACCATCGTCGCCTATGGCGGCCCCGACGTCGGGATGCTGTGCGCCGCGGGCAAGGTAAAGAAGGTCGTCTTCGGCTTCGTCTCGATGGACGCGATCCCGCTCGAACCCTATTTCCGCAAGGCGCGAGAGGCCGGCGGGCTCGACATCCTCGAACTCGACGAAGGCATGCTGCAATGGGGGCTCAAGGCCGCGGCGTTCCGCCTGCCTTTCCTGCCGACGCACGTCGGGCTCGGCACCGACGTGATGACGCATGGCGGCTTCAAGACCGTGCAGTCGCCTTATGCCGACGGCGAAGTGCTGCTCGCGATGCCCGCGATCAAGCTGGACGCGGCGTTGATCCACGTTCAGCGCGCCGACAGGCTCGGCAATATCCAGGCGCTCGGGCCCGACACTTACTATGACGAATGGTTCGCGCGCGCCGCCGACCGGACCTTCGTCTCGGCCGAGGAAGTGGTGGACCGGATGGACCACAGCTACCCCGAGGATGCGCGCGCCAACATCGTCGAGCGCTGCTTCGTCCACGCCGTGATCGAGGCGCCGCTCGGCGCGCATCCGACCTCGATGCCGCCAGCCTATGGCTGGGATATGAAACAGCTCAAGGCCTATGCCGCGAGCGCGCGCGAGGATGGCGGCTGGGACGCCTATGCCGCCGACGTCATCGGCGCCGACGAGGCGGGCTATCTCGAGCGCGTCGGCGGCAAGGACGCCGTCGCCGCCCTTCCCCTTCCCATCTTCTGAGGCGGACGACATGACCACCGCACCCGATTTCACCCTTTGCGAACAGCTCATCGTCGCCGCGTCCGAGGCGTGGCGCGGCAATGGCGAACTCGTCGCGACCGGCATCGGCCCCGCGCCGCGCCTCGCCGCCGGCCTCGCCAAGCTCACGCACACCCCCGAGTTGATGATGACCGATGGCGAGGCCTTTCTGGTCGAGGACCCCGTGCCGCTCGGCCCGCGCGGCTATGACGACCGCAAGGCGGCGGGCTATCTGCCCTTCTCGCGCTTCTTCGACGCCGCGGTCTGGTCGGGCAAGCGCCACGCGATGGTGACGCCCAGCCAGATCGACCGCTTCGGCCAGACGAACATCTCCTATCTCGGCGGCACTTACGCGCAGCCCAAGGTCCAGATGCTCGGCGCGCGCGGCTTTCCGGGCAACAGCATCTGCCACATCAATTCGATGTTCATTCCCGCCCACTCGAAGCGCGTCTTCGTCGAGGGCGAGGTCGATATGGTGTCGAGCGTCGGCTACAACCCGGCGCGCCGCACGCCGGGCGTGAATTTCAGCCGCGTCGATCTGCGCCTGATCGTCACCGATCTCTGCGTCATGGACTTCGGCGGCAAGGACAATGCGATCCGCGTCGTCATGCTGCATCCCGGCGTGACTTTCGATCAGGTGCAGGACGCGACCGGCTTCGCGCTCGAAGCCGCGGACGAGATCAGGACGACCCCCGCCCCCACGCCAGAGCAGCTTGCGATCATCGCGCAGCTCGACCCGCACAATCTGCGCGCCACGGTGATCAAGGACAATCCCGCGGGCAAGAGGAGCTGAGCCATGAGCGATCAGAATGACGGACTGGTCCCGCCGGTCGATGAAGCGCCGGTTTACGAGACCGACACCCCGATCCTCTATGAGGCGGCGGACGGCATTGCGTGGATCACGCTCAACCGCCCGCAATATCACAATGTCCAGAACAGCCAGATGACCTATGCGCTCGACGACGCCTTCTTCCGCGCCGTCGACGACGATGCGGTCAAGGTCATCGTCCTGAAATCGGACGCCAAGCATTTCAGCGCCGGCCACGACATCGGCACGCCGGGGCGCGATTTTCATTCGCGCGTCGAGCGCCGGCTGATGTGGTACGATCACTCGACCAAAGCGGGCGCCGAAAAGGCCTATGCCCGCGAGCATGAGCAATATCTCGGCATGTGCAAGAGGTGGCGGGACATTCCCAAGCCGACCATCGCGCAGGTCCACGGCGGCTGCATCGCCGGGGGGCTGATGCTTGCCTGGGTGTGCGACCTGATCATCGCATCGGACGACGCCTTCTTTCAGGACCCGGTGCTCCAGATGGGCTTCCCCGGCCTCGAATATTTCGCGCATTGCCATGAACTCAATGTCCGGCTGGCGAAGGAATTCCTGTTCCTCGGCGAACGAATGAGCGCTGAACGCGCGCGCGAAGCCGGGATGGTCAACCGCGTCGTGCCGCGCGCCGAGCTCGCGGACGAGGTGAAGCGCGTCGCCGAACGGATCGCGACGCAGCCGCGTCTCGCGCTCCAGCTCGCGAAGCAGGCGTGCAACCATATGGAGACGCTGGCGGGCAAGAACGCCGGGATCGACGCGGCGTTCGGCTATCACCATTTCGCCCACGCCAACAACAGCCTCGTCAAGGGCGACTATATCGCCGGGTTCGACGGCAAGAAGATGGCCGCGGCGAACAAGAAGGACGCCGGGGACAAGTGATGGCCGACGCGCTCGCCACCATCCTGACCGAACGGCTCGGCTGCCGCCTGCCGGTGATCCAGACCGCGATGGGCTGGATCGCGACGCCGGGGCTCGTGATCGCGTCGAGTGAGGCGGGCGCCTTCGGTTTCCTCGCGGGCGCGGTGATGCAGCCCGCCGAGCTCGAAGCCGCGATCCTCGCGGTCAAGGCGGGCACGAAACAGCCCTTCGGCGTCAATTTCCACATGTTCCAGCCGGGCGCGGCGGAGATCGTCGAGATCATCCTGAAGCACCGCGACCAGATCCGCGCGGTCAGCTTCGGGCGCGGCCCCGATGCGAAAATGATCGGGCGCTTCAAGGATGCAGGCATCCTGTGCGTACCGACCGTCGGCGCGGTCAAACACGCCCAGAAGATGGTACAACTCGGCGTCGATATGGTCACCGTGCAGGGCGGCGAAGGCGGCGGGCATACCGGGTCGGTCGCCTCGACGATCCTGCTGCCGCAGGTGCTCGACGCGGTGAAGGTGCCGGTGATCGCCGCGGGCGGCTTCGGCGACGGGCGCGGGCTCGCGGCGGCGCTGGCGTTCGGCGCGGTCGGCATCGCGATGGGCACGCGCTTCCTGATGACCCGCGAAAGCCCGATTCCCGACGTGACCAAGGCGCGCTATGTCGGCGCGGGCACCGACGACATCCTCGTCTCGACCAAGGTTGACGGCCTGCCGCAGCGGATGATCAAGAATGCGCTGCTGGGTCGCATCGAGCGCTCGACCGGGCTCGGTATCTGGCGCCGCGCGGTCGAAAGCGGGCTCGCGATGAAACGCCAGACGGGCGCCTCGTTCGGCGAGTTGCTGCGCGCCGCCAAGGGCATGACGAGCCACGGCGGGCTCACCCTGCCGCAGGCGATGATGGCCGCCTCGGCGCCGATGCTGATCCAGAAGGCGGTGGTCGAGGGCGATCCAGACCACGGGCTGATGGCGACGGGCCTCGTCGCCGGGCGGCTCGACGATCTGCCGAGCTGCGCCGAGCTGCTCGGCGATATCGAACGCGACGCGCGCGCGCGCCTCGCCGCCCTCTCCTCTTCCTCGTCAACAGGGGTCTGACCCATGCCGATCCATACCGAGATCAAGGACCGCATCGCCGAGATCGTCTTCGACGTCCCGCCGGTCAATGCGTTCGACAGCGAAACGTGGAACAGCCTGCCCGCGATCATCCGCGAGGCGGGCAGCAATCCCGAGGTCAACGTCGTGCTGATCCGCGCCGCCGAAAGCGCGCGCGGCTTCTGCGGCGGCGTCGACATCAAGGAGATGCAGGCGCATCCCGAGCGCATCACCCTGCTCAACCGCGGCAATTACCTGACCTTCAAGGCGGTGCGCGACTGCGAGGTTCCGGTGGTCGTCGCGGTCCACAAATTCGTGATCGGCGGCGGCATCGGCATCTGCGGCGCGAGCGACACGATCATCGCTGCCGACGACGCCTTCTTCTCGCTGCCCGAGGTCGATCGCGGCGCGATGGGCGGTGCGTCGCACCTCTCGCGGATGCTGCCGCTGCACAAGGTGCGCGCGGCCTTCTTCACCGGCGGCAACATCCCGGTCGAGGAGGCGTATCGGCTAGGCGCGGTCGAGAAGATCGTCCCGCGCGCCGCGCTCGTCGAGGAAGCGCGCGCCTTTGCCGCCGTCATCGCGGGCAAGTCGCGCAAGGCGCTGGTGATCGCCAAGGAAGCGCTCAACGGCCTCGAAGAACGCGATGTCGACCGCGGCTATCGCTGGGAACAGGGCTTCACGCTCGAAATGTATATGCACGAAGACAGCCAGAAATCGCGCGACGCCTTCGTCGAGACCGGCAAGGCGGCGAAATTCTGATGGACCTCGCCTACACACCCGAGCAACAGGATTTCCGCGCCGAAGTGCGCGCGTGGATGGAAGCGAACGTTCCGAAGGAGCCGCTCGTCACCCTCGAGCGCGAGGACGGCTATCACCAGCATGTCGAATGGGAGCGCAAGCTCGCGAGCGGCAACTGGGGCATGGTGACATGGCCCGAGGCCTATGGCGGGCGCGGGCTCGACCTCATCCAGTGGCTGATCTTCGAGGAGGAATATTATCGCGCCGGGGCGCCGCTGCGCGTCAACCAGAACGGCATCTTCCTGCTCGGCCCGACCGTCATGGAATTCGGCACCGACGAGCAGAAAGCGCGCTTCCTGACCCCGATGGCAAAGGGCGAGGTGATCTGGGCGCAGGCCTGGTCCGAACCCAACGCCGGGTCGGACATGGCGGCGATTACTTCCAAGGCGATCCGCGATGGCGACCATTATGTGATCAGCGGCCAGAAGACCTGGTCGAGCCGCGCAAGCTTCGCCGACTGGGGTTTCGGCCTGTTCCGCACCGACCCCGAATCGAAGCGGCACAAGGGGCTGAGCTTCATCCTGTTCGACCTCAATGCACCCGGCGTCACGCGCCGCCCGATCCGTCAGCTTCACGGCGATCCGGGCTTTGCGGAACTCTTCTTCGACGAAGTGCGCGTGCCGGTCGAAAACAGGATCGCGGGCGAAGGTGAAGGCTGGAACGTCGCGATGGCGACCGCGGGCTTCGAACGCGGGCTGATGCTGCGCTCGCCCGCACGCTTCCAGGCGGCGGCCGAGCGGCTCGTCAAGCTGTTCCGCCAGCATGAGGACAAGGCCGCACCCGCCGCGCGCGAGCAGGTGATGCAGGCGTGGATGGACGCGCAGGCCTATGCCTATAACACCTATGCGGTCGCGTCGAAGATCATGGCGGGCGGGCATATCGGCGCCGAGGCGAGCCTCAACAAGATCTTCTGGTCCGAACTCGACCGTGCCGCGCACCGCACCGCGATGCAGATATTGGGCGCGTCGGCCGAGCTGCGGCACCTCGACGGCGGCGCGCTCAACATGTGGCTCGAAGGCTATATCTTCTCACTCTCGGGCCCGATCTATGCTGGGTCGAACGAGATCCAGCGCAACATCATCGCCGAGCGCCTGCTCGGCCTGCCGAGGTAAGCGGCCATGGATTTCACCATCACCGAAGATCAGGCGACGCTGACGCAGGGCGTGCGCGACTATCTGACGGGCGTCCACGCGCCCGAACTGCTGCGCGCACTCGACGCCAGCGACAGCCGCCGCTCGGCGGACGTCTGGCAAGGTCTCGTCCAAATGGGCCTGCCCGGCCTGCTCATCCCGGAAGCGCAAGGCGGGCTCGGCCTGTCGTTGCTCGACGCGGTGCTGATCGCCGCCGAGCTGGGCCGCGCAGGGGTTGCCGAACCGCTCGCCGAAACCGCGCTCGTCGCTGCGCCTTTGCTCGCGAAAGCGGGTGGACAGGAAGCGCTGCTTGCCGCGATTGCCGGCGGCGACGCGAAAGTCGCGCTCCAGCATCCGGTCAATCCATGGGTCGCCGACTTGGGCGGCGCGAGCCATGTCCTGTCGGTCAGGGACGGCACGCTGCTCCTCGCCGGGCATGGCGGCGATGCCGAACAGCTCGACAGCGTCGATCCGCTCCGCCGTCTCTATGTCCCCATCGAAGCTGCGGGCACCGCGGTCGGTTCGGCCGACGCCCTTCTCGACCATGCCGCGCTGATCGCCGCCGCGCAGCTTGTCGGCGTCGCCGACGCGATGCTCGGACAGGCAACCGAATATGCCAAGAACCGCAGCCAGTTCGGCCAGCCGATCGGCAGCTTTCAGGCGGTCAAGCATCACCTCGCGACCGCGGTCGTGAAGATCGAGTTCGCCAAGCCGGTGATCCAGCGCGCCGCAGTGGCGCTCGCCGAAGGGTCGGCCAGCGCGCCCGTCCACGTCAGCCACGCCAAGCTCGCCGCCACCGACGCCGCCTGGGCGATGAGCGAGACCGCGATCCAGACGCATGGCGCGATGGGCTATACCTACGAGGTCGACCTCCATTTCTGGATGAAGCGCGCCTGGGCGCTGTCCGGCGCATGGGGCGACCGCGCCTTCCACCTCGCGCGCATCGACGCCGCCGTCCTCGGCGGCGCGCTGCCGATCGGCCCCGGCCACAGCTTCGCATAAGGAACGACACCATGGCTGAAGCCTATATCATCGACGCCGTCCGCACCCCCATCGGGCGCAAGAAGGGCAGCCTCGCCGCCGTCCACCCCGCCGACCTCGCGGCGCATCCGATCAAGGCGCTCGTCGCGCGCACCGGCATCGACGCGGGGCTGGTCGACGATGTCGTCTGGGGCTGCTGCGACACGATCGGCCCGCAGGCGGGCGACATCGGGCGCACCGCATGGCTCGTCGCCGGAATGCCCGAGCATGTCCCCGGGACGACGATCGACCGCCAGTGTGGATCGTCGCAGCAAGCGGTGCATTTCGCCGCGCAGGGGGTGATGAGCGGCACGCAGGACCTCGTCGTCGCGGGCGGCAGTCAGGCGATGAACGCGATCCCGATTTCGGCGGCGATGTTCGCGGGCCAGCCCTATGGCTTCGACAGCCCCTTCATCGGCGCCAAGGGCTGGAACGCGCGCTATGGCACCGAGGAAGTCAACCAGATCAAATCGGCCGAGATGATCGCCAATAAGTGGCAGATCAGCCGCGAAGCGATGGAAGCCTTCGCCACCGAATCGCACCGCCGCGCGCAGGCCGCAATCGACAACGGCTGGTTCAAGGCCGAGATCGCGCCGCTCGAAGGGCTGGAGCAGGACGAGACCGTCCGCCCGCAGACGACCCCCGAGGGTCTCGCGACGCTGCGCACCGTCAACGAGGGCGGCGTGATCACCGCAGGGATAGCCAGCCAGAATTGCGACGGCGCCGCGGCGCTGCTGATCGCGAGCGAGTCGGCGGTGAAGGCGCACGGGCTGAAGCCGCGCGCGCGCATCCATCATATGTCGGTGCGCGCCGACAATCCGGTGTGGATGCTCACCGGCCCGATCCCCGCGACGAAATATGCGCTCGAAAAGGCGGGGATGAGCGTGAACGACATCGACCTGTTCGAATGCAACGAAGCCTTCGCCAGCGTGCCGATGGCGTGGATGCAGGAACTCGGCGTCAGCCATGAAAAGGTCAATGTGCAGGGCGGCGCGATCGCGCTCGGCCATCCGATCGGCGCGACCGGCGCACGGCTGATGACCACCCTGCTCGGCGCGCTCGAACGCACCGGCGGCCGCTATGGCCTGCAGACCATGTGCGAAGGCGGCGGTCAGGCCAACGTCACCATCATCGAAAGGCTGTAAGCATCATGGGTATCTGCGAAGGACGCACCGTCATCATCACCGGCGCAGCGCGCGGGCTCGGGCGTTCCTATGCGCTCGCCTTCGCCGCCGAGGGCGCGAATGTCGTCGTCAACGACATCGGGACGAGTTTGTCGGGCGAAGGCCGCGACACCTCGGCCGCCGACGGCGTGGTGGCGGAGATCAAGGCGGCGGGCGGCAACGCCATCGCCAATTATGAGGACATCACCGACTGGGACGCCGCGAAGCGCATCGTCGACGCCGCGGTCGCGGCGTTCGGCGACCTGCATGTCGTCGTCAACAATGCGGGCATCGTGCGCGACCGCATGTTCGTGTCGGCGACGCCCGAGGAGTGGGACGCGACGATGCACGTCCATCTGCGCGGCCATTTTTGCATCGCCCGCCACGCGGTCGATTATTGGCGCGCACAGCAAAAGGCAGGCAATGCCGTCGATGCGCGGATCATCAACACGACGAGCGGCGCGGGGCTGCAAGGCTCGATCGCGCAGGCGGCCTATTCGACCGCGAAGGGCGGCATCGCGGCGCTGACCTTGGTGCAGGCCGCCGAGCTCGGCCGCTATGGCATCACCGCCAACGCCCTCGCCCCGGCGGCGCGGACGCGGATGACCGAACAGGCCTTCGCCGACAAGATGGCGGCGGTCGAAACCGGCTTCGACGTACAGGACCCCGACAATATCGCGCCGACCGTCGTGTGGCTCGGCTCCGCGGCGTCGAAGCATGTCACCGGCTGCGTCTTCGAGCTCGAAGGCGGACGGATCACGATCGAAGACGGCTGGAACCTCGGCCCGACGGTCGATCAAAACGCCAAGTGGAACCCCGCCGATGTCGGCGCGGCCGTCGACAAGCTGCTCGGCGAACGCCGCGAGCCGCGCAAGGTTTGGGGCAGCTAGGATGCATTTCGCCTTCACCGACGAACAGGCGATGATCGCCGAAACGGCGAAGGCCTTCTTTGCCGAGCAGGCGACGAGCGAGCGCACCCGCACCGCGATGGCCGCGACCGGCGTCGATGAGGCCCTGTGGCAGGCCTTCACCGCCGAACTCGGCCTCGCCGGGGTCGCGGTGCCCGAGGCCGAGGGTGGCGTCGGGCTCGGCATGATCGAACTCGCCATCCTCGCCGAGGAGGCGGGGCGGCATGTCGCTGCGCTGCCGCTGCTCGCGAGCGTCGGCCTCGCCATCCCCGCGATCCTCGCCGGCGGCAGCGCCGAGCAGAAGGCACGCCTCCTTCCCCGCCTCGCCGCGGGCCAACTGGTCGCGAGCTTCGCCGAGGCCGATCCGGACGCAAGCTGGAGCGACGGCGCCTTGACCGGCGCCGCGCTGCACGTCCCGCACGGCGCGCGCGCCGACCTGTTCGTGGTCGCAGTCGGCGAGGCCGTTCTCCTCATCGAACGCGAAGCCCCCGGCCTGACCGTCACGCCCCTCACCAGCATGGATCAGACCCGCCCCTATGCGCGGCTCGATTTCGGCGCGGTCGCGGCCGAACCCCTCGCCGACCCCGCCGCGGCGCTCGCCGCCGCACGGCGCACCGGCGCGCTCACCATCGCCGCCGATGCGCTCGGCGGCGCGCAGGCGTGCCTCGACCGCACCGTCGCCTATGCGCAGGAGCGCGTTCAGTTCGGCCGCGCGATCGGCAGCTTCCAGGCGGTCAAGCACCGTCTCGCCGACATGATGGTGGCGATCGAGCAGGCGCGCTCAGCGGTCTATTGGGCCGCCTGCGCGATCGACGAAGGGTCCGACGAGGCCGGGTTCGCGGTTCACGCCGCCAAGGCCTTCGCCTGCGACACCTATAGCGACGCGGCGGGCGAGATGATCCAGCTTCACGGCGGCATCGGCTTCACCTGGGAGCATGACGCGCATCTCTATTTCAAGCGCGCGCGCAGCAACCGCGGCCTGCTCGGCACCCCCGACTGGCACCGCGAGCGGATCGCGCAAATGGCCGGACTGGACGACGCCGCATGAAGCTGGGATTCTCACCCGACGAAGAAGCCTTCCGTGCCGAGGCCGCGGCCTGGCTGAAAGTCGAACTCGACGGCCCCTTCGCCGATGTGCGCGGGCTCACCAGCCTGACCGACGCGCCCGAACGCCGCCGCGACTGGGAAAAGCGGCTCGGTGAAGCAGGGTGGAGCTGCGTCGGCTGGCCGAAAGCCTATGGCGGACGCGACGCGACGCTGGCCGAGCAGGTCATTTTCGCCGAAGAATATGCGCGTGCGGGCGCGCCGCCGCGGCTCAACCATATCGGCATCGAGCTCGCCGGCCCGACGATCCTCGCCTTCGGCACCGACGAACAGAAAGCGCGCTTCCTCCCCGCCATCGCCAAGGGCGAGGAAATCTGGTGCCAGGGCTATTCGGAGCCCGGCGCGGGCTCCGACCTCGCCAATGTCCGCACCCGCGCGTGGCGCGAGGGCGACGATTGGGTGATCGAGGGGCAGAAGGTCTGGACCAGCCTCGCGCAATTTTCCGACTGGATTTTCGTCATCGCGCGCAGCGAGGACGGATCGAAGGGACCGAAGGGCCTGTCCTTCCTGCTCGTGCCCGTCGATCAGCCGGGCGTGACCGTCCGCCCGATCCACCAGATCACCGGCGAGGCCGAGTTCAACGAAACCTTCTTCGACGGCGCCCGCACCGATGCGGCGAATATCCTTGGGCAACCCGGCGACGGCTGGAAGGTCGCGATGGGGCTGCTCGGCTTCGAGCGCGGCGTCTCGACCCTCGCGCAGCAAATGGGCTTTCGCAACGAGCTGAATGCGGTGATCGCCGCGGCGCGCGCCAATTGCGCCGCGCAGGACCCGCTGACCCGCCAGCGGATCGCCAAGGCCGAGATCGGTCTCAAGCTGATGCGCTATGGCGCGTTGCGGATGCTCACCGACGCCGAAGGCGGCAAGCTCGATCCCGCCGCGCTCACCTACAAGATTCAGTGGGCGACATGGCGCCGCGACCTCGGCGAGCTCGCGATGGACGTGCTCGGCCAGGCGGGCGAGACCGTGCTTGGCGGCGACTATGCCTTCCCCGCGCTCCCCAACCTGTTTCTCTACAGCCGCGCCGACACCATCTATGGCGGCACCAACGAGATCCAGCGCAACATCATCGCCGAGCGCGCGCTCGGCCTCCCGCGCGAGCCGCGCGGCGACCTCAAGTAAAGGAGACGACCGCGTGGCCCGACCCGCACCCGACTATCCCACCCCGACCGGCCTCCTCAAGGGCAAGACCGTGCTGATCACCGCCGCCGCGGGCAGCGGCATCGGCGGCGCGGTCGCGCAGCGCGCGGCCGAGGAAGGCGCGACCGTGTTCCTCTCCGACATGCACGAACGGCGGCTGGGCGAGACCGCCGACCGGATCGCGGCGCTCGGCTTCGCCCGCCCCGGCACGCTCGCCTGCGACGTCACCGACGAGGCGCAGGTGCAGGCGCTGGTACAGGGCGCGATCGGCGCGATGGGACATGTCGATGTGCTGATCAACAATGCCGGGCTCGGCGGCGCCGCGCCGGTCGTCGAGATGACCGACGAGCAATGGCACAAGGTGCTCGACGTGACCTTGACCAGCGTCTTTCGCATGACGCGCGCGATGCTGCCGCACATGTACGAGCGCCAGAAGGGCGCGATCGTCAACAACGCCTCGGTACTCGGCTGGCGCGCGCAAAAATTGCAGGCGCATTATGCCGCGGCCAAGGCCGGGGTGATGGCCTTCACCCGCTGCTCGGCGCTCGAAGCCGCCGAACAGGGCGTACGAATCAATGCGGTCTCGCCCAGCCTTGCGATGCACGCCTCGCTGTCGAAGGTGACGCCGCCGGGCCTGCTCGAGGAACTGACCGAAAAGGAGGCTTTCGGCCGCTATGCCGAGCCGTGGGAGGTGGCGAACGTCATGCTGTTCCTTGCCAGCGACCTTTCGTCCTACATGGCCGGCGAAGTCGTCGCCGTGTCGAGCCAGCAGGCATGAGCGCGCGCATCTTCGATACGCCCGCGGCCTTGCTGGACGCGGTCGGCGAACGCTTCGAGCCGACCGAATGGGTCACGATCGAACAGGATCGCATCGACCTGTTCGCGCGGGCGACCGACGATCATCAGTGGATTCACGTCGACCCCGAGCGCGCCAAGGACGGCCCCTTCGGCGGCACGATCGCGCACGGCTACCTGACGATGAGCCTCGTCAACCGCTTCCTCCCCGATCTCGTCGAGGTGCGCGGCGTGGCGATGGGGATCAACATCGGCACCGACACCCTCCGCTTCCTGAACCCCGTGCGTTCGGGCAGCCGCATCCGCGGCGTCGGCGAACTGGTCAAGGCCGAAGAAGCCAAGGGCGGCGTCCAGGCGGTTGTGCGCGTGACGGTGGAGATCGAGGGCGAGGCAAAGCCCGCGTGCGTCGTCGATACGATCAGCCGCTTTTACCCGCAGGGATGACCTGGCCGCTTTGGGGTGGGAAGCGGACGCTGCCCTTTCTTTACTTCGTCATCCCCGCGAAAGCGGGGACCCAGAGCGTCCGTCCGCTTACCCATCCCTGGGTTCCCGCTTTCGCGGGAATGACGAAGGGAGAGAGGGCGGCAACTCCCGGTCGCAAACGGTCACTTCCTGAGCAAAAACTTCTGCACCTTGCCCGCCGAGATGTCGCCCGTGCGCAGCCAGCCGTCGGCGTCGATTGCCGCCGCGGTCGCGTCGGGATCGTTGAAATAGCCCTGCATGACGTTCGGCCCGCGCACCAGCAGTTCACCTGCCTGCCCGACCGCCACGTCGCGTCCGTCGGCGTCGACGAACCGGACCTCGATGCCGCCGTGCCGGGATGTTGCGCCCCTCAATATCCCATCAGGGCCAGCACTTCCTTGCGGCTGCGTTCGTCGTCGAGGAAGCAGCCGAGCAGGCGGCTCGTCACCATGCCGACGCCGGGGGTTCGGACGCCGCGGCCGGTCATGCAGCCGTGCTGCGCGTCGATCACCACCGCGACTCCTTGCGGATGCAGATTGTCCCAGATGCATTTGGCGACCTCGGCGGTCAGCCGTTCCTGCACCTGCAAGCGCCGCGCGAAGCCGTTGAGCACGCGCGCGAGCTTCGAGATGCCGACGACGCGGTCGCGCGGCAGATAGGCGATCGACGCCTTGCCGGTGATCGGCGCCATATGATGTTCGCAGTGCGACTGAAACGGAATGTCGCGCAAAAGGACGATCTCGTCATAACCGCCGACCTCCTCGAACGTCCGTGACAGGTGGATCGCCGGGTCTTCGCCATAGCCTTGACAATATTCGAGCCACGCCCGCGCGACCCGCCGCGGCGTATCGACCAGTCCTTCGCGCGACGGGTCGTCGCCCGCCCATTCGATCAGCGTCCGGACCGCGCCCAGCACTTCCGCCGGAACGACCGGCTTGCCGTCGGGGCCCAGTTCCACCTTTGTCATCGCCCTGCCTTCACTGTTGCATCGATGCCGCACATTTCGACGCGAAAAGCGCGATACGCAACCCCGCGGACGCAAGAAATTCGAGGCTCCGGCCAAGTTTACGTTGCGGAATCTGGGCTTTTCCAGCTTTGGGACTCGCCTGATTTTCCGCGACTTTTAGCCACCAACAAGTGACTTGACGCTTTCGTCAACTCGGCGCACCTTGAGGCCATTACAGAGCCCGCCCAAGCGGGCCGTAATCCGGAGATGCCGGCGTATTCCCCGACGCCGGTGGGAGAGGACGATGACCAGCACGGCTGGCAAGAGGGATTACCGCAGGCATCCAGCCGTTTCGGTACGGCGCCCTTTGCCACGTCTGGTTACTGCCCCTCCCCTTTGAGCACAAAAGCGATTTGGGCGGCCCGTAGATGCGGGTTCGAAAAAGGGAGGATGTAGATGAAGTTCAACGGACTGATCGGGTCGTCGGTTCTGGCGATGGCGGTGGCGACACCGGCCTATGCGCAGAATGCGAATGCCGAAAACGAAGGCTATGGCACCGAAATCGTCGTGACCGCACAGCGTCAATCCGAACGCCTGCAGGACGTGCCGATCGCGGTCAGCGCCTTTTCCGCCGAATCCTTGGAAAAGCAGCAGATCGTCAACCCCTCGGCGCTGCAGCAGACGCTCCCCAACGTCACCTTCACCAAGACGAACTTCACGTCATCCAGCTTCACCATCCGCGGCATCGGCGACCTTTGCGTCGGCACCACCTGCGACAGCGCGACCGCGATTCACGTCAACGACATGCCCCTGCTCGGCACCCGCCTGTTCGAAAGCGAATTCTTCGACCTGGAACGCGTCGAAGTGCTGCGCGGCCCGCAGGGGACGCTCTTCGGCCGCAACGCGACATCGGGCGTGGTCAATTTCATCACGGCCAAACCCGACCTTTCGGGTTTCCATGCGGCGGGCGAGTTCGAATATGGCAATTATGATTCGAAGCGCGTGAAGGCGATGGTCAATGTGCCGCTCGGCGACACATTGGGTATTCGCGTTGCCGGCACCTGGCTGAACCGCGATGGTTATACGAAGAACATCTACAACAACACGCGCATCGACGACCGCGATCTCTACGCCGTTCGCGGTTCGCTGACGTGGGAGCCGACCGACGACACGCGCATCGACCTGATCGGCTATTATTTCCACGAAAAGGACAATCGCAGCCGCATCCAGAAACAGCTCTGCCATCGCGACCCGACCGGCGTTCTCGGCTGCCTGCCCGACAAGCTCGCCTATGAGACGCTCAACGGCGACGCCACGCTGGCTGGCCTTCTCACCAGTCGCGAATTCCTGACGGCGGCGGGCCTCGGCGCGCTCGCACCGATCGCGCTCAACAGCATCTATTCCACCGACGGAGACAGCTTCACGGGCGTCGTCAATCCGGCGGACGTCCGAACCGTCCGCATCGACGCTACGCCGACCTATTTTACCGAAGAACAGCAATATACGATGAAGCTGTACCACAACTTCGGCCCGGTGAGCCTGAACCTGACCGGCGGCTATATGAAGAACAGCGTCGATTCGACGTCGGACTACAACCTCGCGGTTCAAAACTCCTATGCCAACAACCCGGGGCTCGCGGTGCTGAACGCCGCCGCCGTTCCGGGCGGCCCGCTGGCAGTGCTCAATAATATGCGCAAGGCTCTCATTCCCAACGGGCCGGGGACGCTGTGCCAGTCGCAGGCGGACCCGAACGGCGTGGGCGTCTATGGCGGCAACACCATCTGCGCCCCGACCAGCCTCGATTTCGACCGCTCACGCGTCGACGTCCGTCAATATTCGGCCGAAGCCCATATCGACAGCTCGTTCGACGGGATGTTCAACTTCCTGCTCGGCGGCATCTATTTCGACAGCAAAGCCACCAATAACGACTATTTCGTCAACAGCTTCGGGCTGGATTATGCCTCGGGCGTTCTGGGCAGCGCGCTCAGCGGCGGAACGGCGTTTGCGGCAACGCCCTTCTACGGCAACAACACCCCGGAATTCCGCCTGAAATCCTACGGCATCTTCGGCGAAACCTATTTCGAGTTCAACGACAAGCTGAAGCTGACGGTCGGCCTCCGCTACAACCATGACAAGAAGACCGTTACCGCACGCACCACCCTGTTCCAGGACACCAAGAGCCGCGTCCTGCTCGGGGCAGGCGGCGCACCGCTGCTGGATCGCGAAGGCAATCAGATCATCACGACGTCGGGCGCCAGCACCAATATCCTGGTTCCCTATGGCTCGACGGATGCCAGCAGCTATCTCAACGACCCCGCTTTCGATTTCGACTCGTCGCGGGCCGGCAATCAGCCGTTCGCGGTCAATACGGTCAGCTTCGGCAAGGTAACCGGCCGCGCGGTGCTGGACTACAAGATCACCGACGACAATCTGATCTATGCTTCCTATTCGCGGGGCTATAAATCGGGCGGTATCAATCCGCCACTGTCGCCGATCTTCGCGGTGCCGACCAGCTTCGCGCCGGAAAAGGTCGATGCCTTCGAAATCGGTTCCAAGAACACCTTCGGCAACGGGCAACTGCGGCTGAATCTCACGGGCTTCTATTATAAATACAAGGGCCTGCAGCTCAGCCGAATCGTCGCCCGCACCTCGGTGAACGACAATATCAATGCCGATATCTATGGCATCGAGGCCGAAGCCGTGATCAGCCCGATCCGGGCGTTCGTCGTCAACGCGAACTTCAGCTATCTGAAGTCGAAGGTGTCGGACGATCGCTTCCTCGCCAATCCGCGCGATCCGTCGGGCGGCCGGTCGGATGCGGTGATCATCAAGGATCTGTTCAACGCCTCCAACTGCGCGATCCGGCCCGCCGCCGGATCGAACGCCACCGCGGCGCAGGTCAATGCCTTCGTCGGCGCGGTCAACGGCGCCCTGGGCCTCCAGGCGCCGACCGCGGTCCCGGGCACCAATACCACCGGCGCGTATTCGGTCTGCTCGATCCTGGCGGCGGCTGCGGCGGGTTCGGTCGGCAGCTTCAACCCGGCCCTCGCTCCGCTGCAAGGACCGCTGCAGGCCGCCTTCAACGGCGGCGCCGCCGGTTCGCTGCCCTTCGTGGTCGATGCCAGCGGGGTGCCGGTCAATGTTCGCGGCAATCGCCTGCCCAATGCGCCGACCTTCAAATGGGCGGTCGGGGCGCAATATACGATCGATGCGGGTGACTGGACGATCGTACCGCGCGCCGATCTCAACTATACCGGCTCGAGCTGGGGGACGATCTTCAACCGGAGCCCGATCGATCGCATCAAGGGCTATGCCGTGATCAACGCGCAGATTCAGGTGAACGCCCCCGACGACCGCTTCTATATCCGCGGTTTCGTCCAGAACCTCGGCAATACCAATGCGACCACCGGCATGTATGTGACCGACCAGTCCTCCGGTCTGTTCACCAACATCTTCACGGTCGAACCGCGGCGCTACGGTGTCGCGGTGGGCGCCAAATTCTAAAAGCCGCCACGGCGGCAACGCCAGAAAACACCCCGGCCTCTCCATCGAGAGGCCGGGGTTTCTTTTATCCGCAAACCGGCGGGCGGAGCGGCAAGCCGCCCCGCCCTGGGTCATCAGAACTTGAAACGGCCGGTCACGCCATAGGTGCGCGGCTGGCTGGGATAGCCCGACACGCTGCCCGACTGGGCGACCGCGTTGAAGATCGTCGTAAGGTACTGCGCGTTGGTGAGGTTGCGGCCCCACACGCCGAGTTCGAAGCCGTTCGTCAGCGCGATGGTGAACGAGGCGTTGAGCTGGTTCACTTCGCGCTTCAGATTCTGCGCGACCGTCGCGGGAAGGCCGAGCAGGCCGTCGACGATCTGCGTCGGGCTTTCATACTGATAGTCGATGTGCGCGATCGCCTTGGTCCCGCCCGCGAATTCGTGCGTATACGTGCCGCCCATCGAGACCGACAGGTCGGGGATGCCCGCGGGCTTCTTGCCCGACAGGTCACCGAACGACGAATTGACGAAACTGTCATACTTCGGATCGAGATAGGTGACCGCCAGCGTCAGGTTCAACCCGCGCGCCGGACGCACCGACCCGTCGAATTCGACACCCCAGGTCGACTGCTTCTCGGCATTGACCAGGTTGAAGCCGGTGCCGCTGAACACGTTCGACTGGAATCCCTTGATCGACTGCTTGAACACCGCAAGATTCAGCGCCGCGACCGACCACTGCGCCTTCAGGCCTGCTTCGTAGACCGTCGATTCCTCGGGCTTCGCGAAGCGCGTGCCCGACACGAGGTTTGGCGTGCCGAGACCGCCCGCGATGATCGCCGGCAGGTCGCTGGCGAGCGGACGGCTGTCGCGCGACAGGTTGACCGAGCTCGCCTTGAAGCCGGTCGCGTAGGTGGCATAAACGTTGACCGTGTCGGTCAGCTTGTACGCGAGACGCGCGCTGTAGCTGAAATCGCCGTCGTTGGTCTTGCCGGGTTCGACGCTGTTCGGAACGTCGAGGAACGGCGGCAGGAACTGGAACGCCTTCAGCGGATTGAGCGGGTTCGCCGCCGGGTTGTTCTGGTTGGCGTTCGCGAAGGCCTGGAACTGCGCGAAGGTCGCTGCGGTTGCCGGGTTGGTCGCGAATGCGAAGACAGCCGCAGGATCGTTCGGATTGACGCCCGCCTGTTGCAGCGCGCCGCCGAGCAGCAGCTGGTTGCGGAACGGCGCATAGGCCGGCGCGTCGAGGTTGATGCCCGAGAAGACGTCGGTGCTCGTCACGTCGGTCGAGAAACGCTTCTTGTCCTTGGTGTAGTTACCGCCAAGCGTCAGCGTCAGGCGATCGGTCACCTCGAAGTCGAGCGTGCCGAAGATCGACCAGGCGGTGTTCTTCATACGATAATATTCATCCATGCCGTCGCCAGCGCGGAAGAAGGAGCCGGCATATTTCGCCGGGTTGCCTTCATAGGCGCCGAGCGCTCCCTCGAGCGTCGGAACACTCAGCGCTCCGCCGCTCGCCGCCTGGATCAGCGCATTGCCATAGGAACGGAAGTCGTCGCCGAAATAGATCTGGCTGTGCTGCTTGATCTTCTCGTTGAAATAATAGCCGCCGACGAGGAAGTTGATCGGGCCGTCAAAATCCGACGCCAGACGCAGTTCCTGCGTGAAGGTGTTGATCGCGGTATCGTCCGACTTCTGCCCGATCAGGTCGGCGCTGGTGAAGTCCGAATCCTGGTTGGTGTTGGCGCGAACCTCGCGATAGGCGCTGATCGAGGTCAGCGACATATTGCCGAGGTCATAGTCGATCTGGCCCGACCCGCCGTAATTCTTGATCAGGTTCGACGACAGGAAATTATTGTAGACGCGGTACGAGAAGGGATTGTTCGCATCGACGCTGGTGCCGCCCGCGAGCGCATTGGTGATCGCGACGGTCGGACCAGCGATGACGTTGCCGGCGATGCAGCAATTCTCGTCGATCTTGTCATAATCGCCGATCAGGCGGATCGAGAGCGCGTCGGTCGGCTCGATGAGCAGCTGGCCGCGCACGCCCCAGCGGTTGCGGTCGTTGACGTCGGTGCCGAGGTTGATGTCCTTGGCATAGCCGTCGCGGCGGTTGTAGTTGCCGCCGAGCGAGAAGGCGATCTTGTCGCTGATCGGGCCGGTGATGTCGCCCTTGATCACGAAGGCGTCGTAATTGCCGTAGCTCGCCTCGACCGAGCCGCCGAATTCATACTGCGGCTTCTGCGTGACGATGCTGATGACGCCCGCCGAGGCGTTCTTGCCGAACAGGGTCGACTGCGGACCGCGCAGCACTTCGATGCGCTCGACGTTCGGAAGGTCGCCGATCTGGGCGGCCGAACGCGAACGATAGACGCCGTCGATGAAGACGCCGACCGAGGGCTCGATGCCGGGGTTGTTCGCGCCGTTGCCGAAGCCGCGGATGATGAAGTTGGTGTTCGCGCTCGACTGGAGCTGCGAGACGCGGAGGCTCGGCACCGCCGACTGCAGGTCGATGAGGTCGCGGATCTGCGCATTCTGAATGTCGGCGGCCGAGGTTACCGAAACCGCGATCGGCGTGTCCTGCAGCGTCTGCGACCGCTTCGACGCGGTGACGATGATGTCGTTGCCATATTCGATGGCATCCGGCGCCGCGGCCGCATCGTCGGCGGGGGCTGCTTCCTGAGCAAAGGCGGGGGTAGCGGCGCACAGCATGGTGGCGCCCAACAATATGTTGCGCAAGGTCATGGTCTCTCTCTCCAAACCGCCGGAACGCGGCCCACTGGGCCTGAGGAGGGAGATGCTCCGGCAGTGACCGGTCGCTCTATCGCCCCGCCCCGCCGCGTCAACGCGCGCGGCGACAAAAGCCCGATTTTCCGTCGCTTAGTGGCCAAAAAGCAACAGTTGACGCTACGGCGCAGCGCGCGAAATCGCCGCAGCGAAGGGGCCTTTATTTCGGGCCGCCCGGTCCCTACAGCTTGGGGCATGAAGGGATTGCCGATCCGTTCGACAGCCATGGCGGCTGTCATGGCGATGCTCTCGGCCTGCGCCGGCGGCAATTTCCGCCCCGTCAGCGACGCGCCGGTCCGCATCGGCCCGCCCTATACGGTGCGCGGGACGACCTATGTCCCCGCCGCCGCGCCGGCCTATGACGCGCTCGGCTATGCAAGCTGGTACGGCAACGAATCCGGCAACCGCACCGCAAACGGCGAACAGTTTCGCCCCGGCTGGATCACCGCCGCGCACACGACGCTGCCGCTGCCGACCTATGTCGAGGTGACCGCACTCGACACCGGCCGCCGGATCCTCGTGCGGGTCAACGACCGCGGCCCGTTCGCGCGGAACGGGCGGATCATCGACCTGTCGCGCGGCGCCGCCGAACAGCTCGGGGTACGCGCGCAAGGCCATGCGCCGGTGCGCGTGCGCCGGGTCGAACCGAACGAAAAGGACCGCAAGCGCCTGCGCGAAGGGAAACCCGCCGCGGCGCTCACCCCGGTCGCGCCCGCGGAACTGCAGCGGCTTCGCACGCGGCTCGCCGCCAACGGTCAATAGAATATCGTATGACGAGGAAGTGGTGCCCGGGGACGGAGTCGAACCGCCGACACTGCGATTTTCAGTCGCATGCTCTACCAACTGAGCTACCCGGGCACGGGCTTCGCAAGGCCGGTCGGCCTGCTGGCGAGCGGCGGCTATAGGCAGGGCTTTCGGTCCTGTCCAGAGCCTTTGTCGCGCTAATTTCGCGCGTCAGCCGCCCGCAAAACGATCGTCGTCGGTGCCGCCGTCGGGGCCTTCGTGCGCGGGCACACGATAGCCTTCGTCGAACCACTGGTTGAGATCGCGGTCACGGCAGCCGCGGCTGCAGAAGGGGCGATATGCCTGCACGCGCGGCTTGCCGCAGAGCGGGCATTTCGCGGGCTTGGCGGGGATTTCACTGGGCATGGCCCGCTCCTTTCACCTGGCCGTCGCGGATCATCTCGACGGGCCGGCCGGTGCGTCTTTCCAGCGCGGCGATCCAGCCGGGATACGCGGCGATATGATCGGCAACGGCCGGGCGCGCGACGAGTTGCAACGCGCCCGCGCCGACCGCGCGCCCGGCCCGACGAAGCAGCAGCGCGGCATCGGTCGCAATCGCATCGAATCGCACCTGCTCGATCAGCGACGGCCGCTCGCGGCGGCGGATGATCTGGAGGAAGCCGAAGCCGTTGATCGCGGTGCGCTCGAACGGCGGCGGCAGCAATTCGTCGATCAGCGCATCGACCGACTGCCGCTCGGCGCGGCCGGGCAGCGAGGGAAAGTCGATCCCGATCGACCCGCCGATGCCGCAGCAGCGGATGACATCCACAGCCGCCGCGCCGCCCGCCCTGGCAAGTGCGAGCGCATCCCCTTCGCCATCGATGTCGATCAGCGTCATCGCCGGGGTGGTATCGACCCACAGCGCGCCGCCGGCGAAGGGGAAATATCCGGTGCGGACTTGGTCGATCAGTTCGGACCAGCCGGCTTCCTCGAGCCGATCCGGGCCTGTGGGCGCAAGCTCGACCAGCGGCAGGCCCGTCGCCGCTATGCGCGCGCGCAGGTCCGAACCGTCCGAAAGCGGTGCATCGACGGCCCGCGCCCGCGCGGGCTTGTCGCGCCCGCGTTCGCGCAGCGCCATGCGGACGATCTCGACGGTCAGCGTCGCGCCGATCGAGGTTCCCGGCGGCACCGAAGAAATCGCCGCCACCGGCTCACCCGGCAGGTCGAGCGTCACGAGCGCTCCCTTCCCCGCCTCGACGAGCCGCGCCGCGACGACCGCGCCGACGCGCGACCCCTCACCGTCGCGTTCGATCCGCGCCTCGACGATGCGACCGTCCTCGACGAGCGCGGCGCGACGCTCGCCGATGCCCGCCTCGTAAAGCCATTCAGCCAAGCGGCACCCCGGCGGCGCTCAGCAGTGCGCGCGTCTCGAACAAAGGCAGGCCGACGACGTTCGAATGGCTGCCCGACAGGAAGCGGACGAACACCTCGGCGCGGCCCTGGATCGCATAGCCGCCCGCCTTGCCCATCCCCTCGCCGCTTTCGACATACCAGTCGATCTCGGCGGCGCTCAGCGGCTTGAAGGCGACGATCGTGTCGGCAACGCGCACGCGCGGCTTGCCGTCGGCGCCGACGACGCAAACCCCCGACCAGACGTGATGACGCCGCCCCGACAGCAGCCCGAGCATCCGGCGGAGGTCCACCTCGTCGATGGGCTTTTCGAGGATGCGGCGGCCGACCGCGACCGTGGTGTCGCCCGCGAGAACGACCTCGCCCGGCGCGCGCTCGACCGCGAGCGCCTTGGTCTCGGCCAGCCGCGCGACATAAGCGCGCGGCAGTTCGCCTTTCAGCGGCGTTTCATCGATGTCGGGAGCCGCGACGCGTGCCGGCGCCAGGCCGATCCGCGCCAGCAATTCACGCCGGCGCGGCGAGGTCGAAGCGAGAACCAGTTTTCGCATGGGCGCGGGATGTTTTACCGCGCCGCTCACTTGAAGCGATAGGTGATCCGACCCTTGGTCAGGTCATAGGGGGTGAGCTCGACGAGCACTTCGTCGCCCACCAGCACGCGGATGCGGTTCTTGCGCATCTTGCCGGCCGTATGGCCCAGAATCTCGTGGTCGTTTTCCAGCTTCACGCGGAACATCGCGTTGGGGAGCAGTTCGACCACCTGGCCGCGCATTTCCAGAAGTTCTTCTTTGGCCATCTATCCTCTAGGAGCTCATAATATCAGGATGCGCGCCCATAACGCCAATCGGCGCCAATTGAAAGCAATCTGTCACAGGAGCGCTCCGAGACATTTGAATGAAAAGATTCGCGCGGAGACGCGGAGGCGCGGAGGGGTTTGCGTGGGCCGGCATGCCCCTTATCCTTTCGACGATGCGGCATGACGCGATACGAAAAAAGAATGCCGCCGCGCGGCTGGCGCGACCGCTCCGCGCCTCCGCGTCTCCGCGCGAACCTATGACACCAGCCGCAACTTCCGCGCCACCCGCCAGCCCACCGTCTTCGCCCAGGCATAGCTTGGCCAGCGCGGCGGCATCGCGGGGTTCATCCCCATGCGGCGAAGCGCGGCGTTGGCGGCGTGGGCTTCGGACTCGCGATAGCTCCACTCGCTGCGCCAGGTGATCGACAGCGAGATCGACGGCGCATCGCCGTTGGCAACGAAATGCGGCGCCATCACCGGCATCAGCACCGCGTCGCCGGGTCCCAGCGGCACCTGCTCAGCGCCCTCGCGATAGCTTTCCTCCCACGGCAGGTTGCGGTGCCCGCCGGTGTGATAGCGCTCGTGCTCGATGCGATGCGCGAAGCGCTCGTCGCCCGCGGGCCAGACGTTCATCGTCTTCGTGCCGCGCAGCTGCAGCAGGATATTATGCTCGGGGTCGAAGTGGAACGGCGTGATCGACCCCGGCGAGGAAATGAAGACGAACCCCTGCGGCGTCAGCATCGCCCCGGTGCGCGGCTCGACCACCGATTGAAGTTCACCGAGCAGGTTCATCAGCAGCGCGCGATAGGCAGGCTCGCTCTCGATATTCTTGAGCACCGCCCAGCTGCGATTGCTGTCGATCGTGCGGATCGTCTCGCCGATCGACAGGCCGTTCGAGGGCACATCCTCGGGCCGGATCCCGATCGGCACGTCGCCGGGATTATATTCGACCTGTCCCTCCGGCAGCCTCTCGCCGAGCGTCGCGAGCGCTTCGAGCGACAGCAAGGGATGGTCGGGAAGCCGGTGGTGGAGCAGCCCCGCCGCCGCGGGATAGAGCGCCGCCATCCGCGCGAGCGTTTCGGCCGGAAAGACGCGCTGCTCGATGGTCGGTTCGGCCGTCATGGCGTTTGCAATTCCTCATGCTCCACGGGCGCGGGACGTTTCCAGCGCCGCCAGAGTTTCTCCGCCCCGGCCAGCGCCCGGAAACGCAGCCGGTCGGCGCCGCGCGCGAGCGGGACGTTGACCCAGACGAGGCGCCGGCGCTCGCGCCAGACGCTGTCGATCATCGGATGCCCCGGCGCGGCGCAACTGTCGACCCACTCGATGCGCGGATCGCCCAGCAGGTCGAGGTTCGCCTGCTGCAGCAGCACGCCGGGCGAGAAGCGCGCATAATCCTCGTCGAACGCGGTCTTGAACGAAAAGCCGCCCGGCGGGCAGAGGAAGCTGACGAGCATCGCGAGCGGCCGGTCGTTGAGCGCAAGCACGCGCATGTCGAGCTTCCCCGCCGCCGCGGCGCCCGCGACGATCGCGCGGAACCAGGCCTCGGTATCGCCATGGCTCGCGAGCGCCGATCCCGCGCGCCCCTTCCAGCCGCGCGCCTCGAGGTCGAGAAAGGCATCGATCCACGGCTCGACCGCCTCGCTCGCCTGCCAGCGGCGAAACGACACGCGCCCTTCTTCGGACAGCCGGTTCGCCTGGCGGCGAAGCTCCTTGCGCTTCTTGCCGCGCACCGCCGCCTCCCAATAGGCGTCGGGCGACAGGTCGCTTTCGAGCAGCGCGCGTTCCTCGCGGTGGACGATTTCGGCCGCGCCGCCGCGCAGCCGCGCGACCTCGGCGAGCGCCTTGTGCAGCGGTCCGTCCTCGGTCAGCCGCGCCGTCTGGAGCAGCGTATGCGCCCAGCCCGCCGCGTCGCACCAGCCGAGCAGGATCGACCAGAACAGCGGTTCCATTTCCGCGCGCACCAGCGGCGCGCCGTGGAAATGATTGGGATGCGCCCAGCCGGTCACGTGCCGCAACGGCAGGCGGCCATATTTCGCCGCGGGCGCCAGCGGCATCACTCCGATCAGCGGCCCGTCGCTATCGGCCTGCACCATCACCAGCCGCGCCTGCCGCTCGGGGTCGAGCAGGTGCAGCGCCGATTGCAGGCACCAGCGCTCGGCAAACGGATTGGGCTCGCTCGCCTCATGCGCGAGCCCGTCCCACGCCGCGGCGAGGCCGTCGGAGAGCGCCAGCGGATCGGCGATCCGCACGGTCAGCGGCGCGGCGCCGGATTGGACCGGAAAGGCTGGATGAACCGTCATCGGCAGCGAGCCTAGCAGCGAAGCGTTAAGAGGGCGTGGCGATTCGTCTAAGCCTTCCATCATCCTCCGCATACCGAAATGGCCGGTTCCGGCCGGGAGTTGCCGCACTCTCTCCCTTCGTCATTCCCGCGAAAGCGGGAACCCAGTGTGGGGTCGGCCGACGCATGCTCTGGGTCCCCGCTTTCGCGGGGATGACGAAGTAAAGAAAGGGCAGCGTCCGCTTCCCACCCCAAGCCAGCCATCAGGCCTCAAATCCCGAACAGCTTCGCCAGCGACTTTTCGAGCATGAAGAATTGCCAGATCAGCCGCCCGTGATCCCGGCGGCCCGACTGGTGTGCGGCGACGATGCGCTCGATCTCGGCCATGTCGAACCAGCCCGAGCGCGCGAGCGTCGAGGAGGTCGCGAGCGCCTTCGCCTGCTCCACCAGCGGCCCGCGGAACCACGCCGACACCGGCGTCACGAACCCCATCTTGGGGCGATAGAGGATGTCGTGCGGCAAATAGCGTTCCATCGCCTTCTTGAGGATCGCCTTGCCCGTCCCGCCGTGGACGCGCATCGACGCGGGCAGGCTCGCGGCGAATTCGATCAGGCGATAGTCGAGCAGCGGCTCGCGCGCCTCGAGGCTGACCGCCATGCTCATCCGGTCGGTCTTGGTCAGAATGTCGCCGGGCAGCCAGATTTTGAGGTCGGCATATTGCGCGCGGTCGAGCGGCTCGGCGGCAGGCGCCTCGGCCATCGCCTTCCAGTAGCGCGCCTCGCCGACATGGTCGCCGAGCGCATGGACCGCGGCATCGTTGAACAGCCGCGCGCGCTGCGCCGGCCCGGTCACCCCGACCGCCTCGGCATAGCCTTCCGCCCCGCTCTTCGACAGGCTCGCCAGCGTCGCGCGCGCGCGCAAGGGACGCGGCGCCCAGTCCATCTGCGGCCAGACGCGCGCCAGCGGCCCGAACAGCCCCTTGCGCAGGAAACGCGGGATCATCCCGCGCAGCCGTTCCTCCTGATGCTGGAAGACGAGGCGGCGGTATCCGGCGAACGCTTCGTCGGCACCGTCGCCCGAGAGCGCGACGGTCACTTGCTCGCGCGCGAGTTCGCAGACGCGGTAGGTCGGGAGCGCGCTCGCGTCGGCGAAGGGCTCGTCGAACATGTCGGCGATCCGGTCGATCAGCGCGAAATCGCCCGCGGCGACGGTGCGGGTGCGATGGTCGGTCGCGAAGCGCTCGGCGATCTGCTGCGCATAGGCCGTCTCGTCGAGCGCCGCCTGGTCGAAGCCGATCGTGCAGGTCTTGACCGCCTTCGCGCTCGCTTCGGCCATCAAGGCGACGACCGCGCTGCTGTCCACTCCGCCCGACAGGAAGGCGCCGAGCGGCACGTCGGCAACCATCCGGTCGGTGACGGCAGCGCGCATCAGGTGGATCAGATGCTCGGCCGCCTCGCCTTCGCTCGCGCGGACCCGCTTCGAGAAATCGGGCGCCCACCAGCGCGTCGGCGCGGGAACGGGCTTGCCGCGTTCGAGGAGCAGATAATGGCCCGCGGGCAATTTCTCGACCCCCGCGACGATGCAATTATCGTCGGGGACGTAACCGAGCGCGAGGAAGTCCTCGACCGCCGCCAGATTGGCCTCCTGCCGGAGCAGCGGGTGGCGGAGCAGCCCCTTCAGTTCCGACGCGAAGGCGATCGAGCCGTCCGACAGGCGGACATGATGAAGCGGCTTCACCCCCAGCCGGTCGCGCGCGAGGAACAGGCAGCCGCGCGCATGATCGTGGATCGCAAAGGCGAACATGCCGTTGAGACGCGACAGGCATTCGACGCCCCATTGCCGCCACGCCGCGATGATCACCTCGGTATCGCCGTTGGTGCGAAAGCGGTGGCCGCGGTCCTCGAGCTCGGCGCGCAGTTCGCGGAAATTATAGATTTCGCCATTGTAGGTAAGCGTCACCGCTTCGTCGTCGCTCGCCATCGGCTGCGGGCTTCCCGCGATGTCGATGATCGAGAGACGGAGATGGCCGAGCCCGACCCCCGGCGCGATCCAGTCGCCCGACCCGTCGGGACCGCGATGGCTCATCGGATGGAGCATCGCGCGAACCCGCGCGGGATCGACCGGCTTCGCCGTTTCGAGATGATAAATTCCGGCGATCCCACACATATAGGAAACGTTCCTAGCGTAGTTTCAGAGCGCGGTCAGCCATTGCCTGCGCTCCGCCCGACGCGGAAACGAAAGCGGTGATCGCATCGCGGCCGCCCGCGCCCTCCTCGCTCGACACGATCAGCGACAGCGCGCGAGGGTCGCCGCCGAACAGCCGCGCCTTCAAGCCGGCAAGCTTGGCTCCCCGTGCACTCCCTGTCGCGCGGCCATCGACGACATACCAGCTCGCCGCGTCGCGCAGCACCGGGCCCGGATGGAGCAGCCGGTCGGTCTTGCCGCCATCGACCGGCGGCAGCGCCGCACTCCACGCCCATTTGCTGTCGGGATCGACCGCGCCCTGCCCGTAAGCGACGACCTCGCGACCCTCGTCCTGCCGTTCATAACCGCCGATCGCGACGGTAACGCGGCGCCCCTTCGCATCGGTGAAATCGCGCGCGAGCCGCTGGTCGGCGCCGTCGAAGCGCGGCATCCACCCCCGCTGCTCCGACGAGGCGGCGCTCCATCCCGCCGGGGCCGCGACCGCCATCGTCGCGGGCAGCGGCGCCGCGCGCCCGCCGATGAGCCAGCCCCACGCGGCGAAGAGCAAGGGCAGCGCGAGTGCCGCGGGCAGGACGAGCTTCGCAGCCCCCCCGTGCCGCGGCAGTCCGTCGAGCCCCGCCACATCGACCGCAGCGTCGTTCGCGGGCCGGTCGAACCAGCGCCGCGCGACGAGCATGATGAGCAGGATGACGAGCCCGAAGAAGATCCAGCCGTAAAAGACATGGTCGATCCCGCTCGCGCGCTCGATCCCCCAAATTTCGGCGGCGGCCATCGTGCCATAAGCGCGCAGCGCGTTGGCGAGCACCGTCGTCGCGAGCGCGAGCGCCACGAAGGCGATCCGCCGCGTCCAGCTTCGGAAACAGAGGTGCGCCGCAAACACCGAATAAGCGAGCATCGCAATCAGGAAATTGACCCCCGAACAGGCCTCGGCGACCTCGAAGAAGCCCGCGCGGGTGGTGATGAACACCCCCTCGATCTCGGCGGCGATTCCCGACAGATGGAGCAGGACGATGCTGATCCTCGCGGTGATCGTCTGGAGCAAAGGCACCAGTTCCTCGCCGAACGGCACGAGCAGCAGCGCATAGCCGAGCGGAAAGAGCAGCCCGCGCACGAGCTTTTCGCCGAGCGCGACGCCGACCGCCCCTTGCAGCATCAGCACGAGTCCGAACTGCCGGAACAGCCCGACCCCCGCCGCCTCGCCGACCAGCCAGACCAGCCCCGCCCCCGCCATCCAGACCAGCGCGGGCCACCAATATGCCGGCGTCAGCGGCTTCAGCAGCGCGGTCCGCTGCGACACCAGCCAGCCGATCATCGGCACCATCAGCAGGCAGTGGGTGAAGGTCGAGCTGTGCCACCAGATGCCGGCCATGTCAGCGGCATCGGCGTGAAAGATCGCAAGGATCGCCGCCCACAGGCCCGCTAGTGCCGAAAGATGCCGCTGCCAGCGCGTCACCCGTCCAGCCCCAGCAGTTCGGCAAGCGGCGCGAGCCGCGCGTCCCAGCCGTAGCGCGCGATCATCCGCCCGCGCGCCGCCTTGCCCATCACGGCGGCGGCAGCGGGATCGTCGAACAGCCGGACGACCGCCGCGGCCATCGCCTCGGCACCGTCGGCAACGAGCAGATGCTCGCCGTCCGCCGCGTCGATTCCGGTCGCGGCGGCGGCGCTCGCGACCACGGGGCGCGCCATCGCCATCGCTTCGAGCAGCTTGTTCTGCACCCCGCGCGCGAGCAGCAGCGGCGCGACGACGGCTTCCGCCGCGGCAAGCCAGGGCCGCACATCGGGCACCTCGCCGGTGACGGTGACGCCGGGCAGCGCGCCGAGCGCGCGCACCTCCTCGGTCGGCGCGCGCCCCACGATCGCGAAGCGCGCAGTCGGATGCTGCTTGCGGATCAACGGAAAAATGTCGGCGACGAACCAGTGCACCGCATCGATGTTCGGGCGATAGTCCATCTGGCCGGTGAACACCGCAAGCGGTCCCTCGCCCTCGCCTGCCCTGTCGAACGACAGGGCAGGATCGAAGCGATCGGTGTCGATGCCATTCTCGACCGCAAAGACGATATCGCCGCCGAGCCCGCTCCGTTCGCGGAACAAGGCCGCCTCGGCCTCGCTGACGAAGAGGCTCGCATCGACCTTGCGCGCGACCTCGGCCTCGAACGCCGCCAGCTTTTTCGCCTCACGCGCATGAACCCAGTTCAGCGGCTGGCGCTTGTCCTGCTCAGCATAGGTGGCGAACTTCGCCGAATCGACATCGACGAAATCCATGATCACCGGCCCGTCGAAGCGCGCCGGCAGATATTGCGCCATCTGGCCCGAAAAGGCGACGATATGGGTGACGGTCCCCAGCGCGAGCAGCGCGCCGACATGTTCGGCCAGTGCGGCATTGCGGAACAGCCGGTTCGACACCGGCTCACCGCGCAGCACCGCCTGCACCAGCGCGGCGGAACGCGAAACCTTGCGCACTTCGATGCACAGACTCTTGCAAAGCGGGCCCATCTTGGCGCGCGCCGCCGCCGCATCGGCCGCATTGTCGGCGAGCGCCGCGACATGCACCGGCGCGAGCTTCGCCAACGCCTCGAACATGTGCCAGCTGCGGATGCGGTCGCCGCGGTCGGGCGGCCATGGCGCACGGTGGGCGAGGAAGAGGATTTCCGCCATCGCTTTACCCCGTCATTGCGGCCCCGGACTTGATCCGGGGGGAAGCAATCCAGAGCGGTTTACGCCACTCTGGATTGCTTCGCTTCGCTCGCAATGACGATTGTCTGGAAGCCACCGGCGCGTTACCCCAATCCGCGCGCGATCAGCGGCCCGAGGCGGTTCGCCGCCCACAGCGGCAGCTTCTTCCAGAGATCGACCTGCAGCCGGTATTTGGCGCTATTGGGGTTGGTGTCGCGCGGCGTCTCGCCCGGCGCGAGCCAGCGCGCATAGGTGAGCGGGCGCGGCTCGAACCCCCAATTCTTCTTGTAGGCAAAGGGTCCGGTGCCGACCTTCGAGCGCCCGAAGTCGAAGCGCGTGCAGCCCTTCGCCCGCGCATGAAGCATCAGCGCGAAATACATCCGCTCGTTGGCGCGCAGCCCCCGCGCCTCGGCGGTTCCCCCGCCCCAATAGGGCATCACCGCGCCGCGCCAGTAGAGGCTGAGCACGCTCGCGACCGGCCTCCCGCCGTCGCGCACGGTCAGGATATCGGCATCGTCGCCGAACGCATCGAGCACCGCGTCGAACAGCGCCTTCGGAAAGACCGGCGTCCCGAGGTTGCGAACGCTCGTCGCATAGATGCGGTAATGGTCGCGGCGCCCGGCGGCATCGCGGCCCGTCGTCACAGTCAACCCGCTGTCGATCGCCTTGCGCACCTCGGCGCGCTGCTTGCGCGGCACCGCGAGCAATTCGGCCTCGTCATCGGCGGCCAGATCGCGCGCGAAACCGGCGTAGACGCCCGCCTCGCATCGCCAGCCTTCGCCCGCGGGCAACGGACCGCCGCGCAGTTCGACCGACGGCACGCCGAGCGATCCGGCAAGCCCCGCCGCCGCGTCGGCCAGCGCATCCGCTGCCGCATCATGATCGGCGAGCAGCCCGCCATCGACCGCAAAGCCGCTCGCGACGAGCGCCTGCCCGAACAAGGGCGAGCGGATATGGTGGAGCGGCAACAGGCCGATGATCGCCCCCGCTCCATCATAAGCCGCAAGCACATGCCCCCTATGCCCGGTCGCCTTGGTGATCGCCTCGCACCATGCCCGGCTATGAAACGGCGTCGCCAGCGGATTCCCCGCGACATAGGCGTCCCACGCCGCCGCATCGTCCAGCGGCGCGACCGAAAGCCCCTGCCTCACCGGATGCACCGGCGCATTCACGCCGCGGCGCGCCACGGCACCGCGCGTTCCTGTTGTGCAGGAAGCAGCGCGTCGGCGCGGGTCCACGCGAAATCGGCAAGCAGCTTCCGGAGCTTGCCCGCCATCGCCGACAGCCCGCTGTAGTGCCGGACCTTCGACTTGAGCGGCGCATCGGTGACGCGCGGCTGGCCGGGATCGATCTCCCACGGATGGAAATAGAGGATCGCCGGATGCCCCTCTTCATTCATCCGCGCGATCGCCCAGCGCGTGAAAGCATAAGGGAGCAGCCGCATGAACCCGCCGCCGCCCGCCGCGAGCGTGCGCCCCGCGACCCGCGCGGTCGTCACCGGCCATTCGACGAGATCGCTGTCGGGGAGCGGCCGCCACGCATGGCGCGGGCTCTGCGGCCAGCCATAATGGTCGTGCACCACCGGCGCGACGCTCGACGAATAGGCATAGCCCTGCTCCGCCAGCACGGCATGCACCCATGGCGTGCGCGTATCGACCGAAAAGCTCGGCGCGCGATAGCCGCGGATCGCGACACCGCCCAGATCCTCGAGGATCGCCTGCGTCTTCCTGAGGTCCGCCGCGAACTCGTCGGCCGTCATCTGGAACACGCGCTGGTGATCGTAACCGTGGCTCGCGAGTTCATGCCCCGCCGCAACGATCCGTTTGATCAGCGCCGGATAGCGTTCGGCCACCCAGCCCAGCGTGAAGAAAGTGCCCCTGGCGCCCGCGTCGGCGAAAAGCTGCAGCACCGCGTCGCAATTCGCCTCGACCCGGCATTCGAGCGCCGGCCAGTCGGCACGGTCGATCGTGCGCTCAAAGGCGCCGACCTGAAACCAGTCCTCGACGTCGACCGACAGGCCGTTCTGCATTTTCCCTCACCTTCATCAGCATCTTAGCCGATGATGTTCAGCACGTCACGCGGCCCAGACCTGCGATTTCGCGGGATTGGGCGAATTTTCGGGATCGCGCTCGACCCATTCGATGAGCAGGTCGAGCACGCGGCGCAGCGCGGCGTCCTGTTCGACGAGCCGCGCCTCGAGGCTCGCGATCTGCGCCTTCAGCGCGTCGATCTGCTCCTCATCAACCACCGGCTGCGGCGGCGCGAGTTCGAGGACATCCTCATTCGCGGGCGCGGGCGCGGGCGCAGCGGCCTGCACCGGCGGTGCAGCGAAGGGCGGACGGCCGTCCGGCGCAGCGGCCGGCCATTCGGGCGCGACCGCCGCGGCCGCATGCGCGACGACCTCCTCGACCGGCAGCGGCGCAAGGCTCGCCTCGTCGATGCCGCGATCGGCCTCGACCTCGGCGATGACGTTGCGGACATGCTGCGCCGAGATTCGGTGCAGTTCCTCGACCGCGCCGAACAGCAGCAGGCGGCTCACCAGCACGTTCAATTTGCGCGGCACGCCGTCGCTATAGTCGAAGATCAGCTCGAACGCCTCGGGCGCGAAGCTCGGGTTGCCGGTCCAGCCGACCTTTTTCAGCCGGTGGAGGATATAGGGTTCGACCTCCTCGGGCTCCATCGGGTCGAGATGGTGCGTCGCGATCACCCGCTGGCGGAGCTGTTCGAGCGCGGGCGTATGGAACAGGGTCTGACGGAATTCGGGCTGGCCGAGCAGGAAAATCTGCAGCAGCGAATGGTCGCCGAGCTGGAAGTTCGACAGCATCCTGAGTTCTTCGAGCGCCGAGATCGCGAGATTCTGCCCCTCATCGACGATCAGCAAGGTGCGGCGGCCGGCGCGCGCCTGTTCACGCAGATATTGCTCGATCGAACGGAGCAGCTCGGCCTTGCTCTGCCCTTCCCACTCGATCCCGAACTGTTCGGCGACGAGGCGGAGCAAATCGTCGCCCTCGACCTGCGTCGACACCAGCTTGACCGCGGTCAGGCGGTTGGGGTCGATCGTGTTCATCAGATGCCCGACGAGCGTCGTCTTGCCCGCGCCCACGTCGCCGGTAATCACGATGAAGCCCTCGCCCTGCGCGAGGCCGTAGCCGAGGTAGGACATCGCCTTGCGGTGGGTGCCGCTCTCGAAATAAAAGGCCGGGTCGGGCGTCAGCTGGAACGGACGGCCGGTGAAACCATAATATTGATCGTACATCGAAAATCCCCGATCAGAAGTTGTAACGCAGTCCCACCAAGGCTGAACCGATAAGCTGGCTGTTGAAGCCGTCCTGATCGAAGGCATTGATCGACGCCGCGGCAGTGCCGGTCAGGCTGCGCCAGAACCGCCGCGAATAGGAGGCCGAAAGTCCCGCCGACTGGACGTCGCCGACCCCGGGCGCGCCATTGTCGAAATAGCTGAGATAGCCCGAGACGGTGAGGTCCGAATCGGCGTCGAGCTGCCGCCCCGCGCTCAGGAACAGATAATAGCTCTCGTCGGTGATGCCATTGAGATTGGCGAGCACCGAACCGCGCGGCACGAGCAGGCGCCGCCGGTCGTACCCGGCCCCGACGCCATAATGCCAACGGCCGTAGCTCGACGACAGCACCGCCTGAACGCCGCGGTTGCGATACTGGAACGCGCCGACATTGCCGATCTGGTTGTTGAGGCAACCGCCCGTTCCCTGCCCGAAGACGCAGCTGTCGACGTCGCCGCTGATCGGGTTGCGCGTCGGGTCGAACTGGGTCGGCAGCGCCGACAGCCCGCCCGACAGCCCGCGGCCGAGGCTCGACAGCCCGTCATAGACGCCGACCTGGAACAGGGTCGCATGGTCGGGGCGATAGGCGAAGCTGCCGGTATAGATGGTGTCGCCATAGCGGCGGCCGACCTTCGCGGTCAGCGAGGTGCGGCGGCTCGGCTGCCACATCACGCCCGCGTCCCAGATCAGCCCGTCGGTGTCGAAAGCGAGCTGGCGCGGCTTCGACTTGTCGGTGACATAACGCCCCGCCGCGTCGCGGACCGGAACGCCATTGGTGTCGAGCAGCGGGTCGCGCTGCCCGATCTCGATATCCTCATATCCGACGCCGCCGAGCAGTGCGACCGTCGGCGAGATCGGCACCGTCACGTCGGCGCGCGCGAACTTGCCTTCGTAACGCTGGTCGAACTGGCGGGCATCCTCGCGCTCATAGCCGCCCGAAACCTGCCAGCCGAACGGCAGGTCGCCGGGCCGCTGGCCGACGCTCGCCCAGGCGACATGGTTGGTCGAACTGTCGAACGCCCCCGTCGGCCGGACACCGGCAACCGGCCCCGTGTCGATGTCGGCCTTTGTATAGCCGAAGCGATAGCCCGCACCGACATCGAGTCCGGCGAGGCGCTGGGTCAGCGTCGGACCGGCATAGACCGAATAAAGATTGGCGGTGCTGCCATCATTTCGGAACAGAAGGTCGCCCCCGCGGCCCTGCCCGTCGATGCGCGTCCGCGTCGCGAGCGCGCCCGCTTCCAGATTGAACCCGCGCGACACCTCGACCCGGCCGCGCACGAGGCCGCTGACGATATCCTGATCGCTCTGGCGTCCCCAGCCGAATTGATGCTCGTAGCGGAGCGTACCGGCCAGCTCGACGCGGCGCGTGACGATCGCGGCATCGACCCCGGCGGCGACGGTCGTATAGGTCAGCACATCGTCGCCGTTGCCGCCCTTCAGATTGACGCCGACGACCTGCCCGACTTCCAGATAGGGTGCGACGTCGATCTGGCGCTGCTTCCGCTGGCGCTCGCCGCGCCGGCCCTGACGGTCGGCACCCGGCTCGGACGACGAGGCGCTGCCCGCGGCGGGCCCGTCGCCCGAAGCGGGATCGCCCGAAAATTGTGCATGCGCGCCGGTCGCCGTTCCGGCGAGAAGCAGCGCGGCGAGCGCCGCCCCGCGGCGCAAACCGATGGCGGTGCGTGTCATGACGCGCCTCCTTGTCCATAATAGGTGCCGAAGCGGCGGCCGCCGGGCGAGAATTTCACGCCGTTGAGCAGCAGCTGGATATGCGGGCAGGCGCCCATCAGCCCGATCGCGTCGCGCAGCGCGCTTTCGAGCGTTTCGTCGGCGCGCACGACCATGATAAGCTGGCCGACATGCCCCGCGAGCACGGCGGCGGGCGAGGCGGCGAGCACCGGCGGCGAATCGAGAATGACGATGCGCCCCGGCGCCCCCGCCTCGAGCTGCGCGAGCAACGCCTCGGTGCGCGCCGAGGCAAGCAACTCGGTATCGTTCAGATGCTGCGTACCAGCCGGCATCACCTTCAGCCCCGGGATGTCGGTCTGGATCAGGCAGTCGCCGAGGGGCAGATGCGGGTCGGAGAGCGCGTCCATCAGGCCGGGGCCGTTTTCGAGCCCCAGCGTATCGAGCACGCTCGGCTTCGCGATGTCGGCGTCGATCAGCAGCACGTCGTGATCGGCCTCGACCGCGAGGCTGAGCGCCAGATTGACCGCGGTGAAGGTCTTGCCCTCGCCCGGATTGGCCGAGGCGATCAGCACACGGTGGCCGCGCGGCACGACCGGGCGGTTCGCGGTGCCCGCGAAGTTGCGGATGATCTCGCGCTTCACGATGCGATATTCCTCGGCGATGCCGGTGACGGGAGCGCCGGGAACGACCATCCCGCGCGCGGCGAGGCGCTCGCGGTCGATGGTGCCCTGCCGGGCCGGAACGATCGCGGGCGCGGCCTTGGCGACATGCTTGCGCGGCGAGGGCTTCGCTGCCGCTTCCACCGCCGGTGCGGCTTCGACGACCGGCGGCTCGGGCGGCAGCACCTCGGCCACAGGGGACCGGGCCGGCGCCTCCTCGGCCCTCGCCTTCTTCGCCTTCTTCTCGGGTTCGGGCGGCAGTTTGGAGACGTCGATCGTCGCCGCATTCTTGGCGGGATCGAGGCCGAACATGTCGGCGGCGCGTTCGAGCAGCGAGGGCGGGCGCTTGACGGGGCGTTGGTCGTTCATGTCGTCTTCCCCGTTCACGCGACCATGCCGCGCTGGACAAATTCGGCGATCAGCAGCAGCGCGTAGAGTCCCACCAGCGCCGCGGCGCCGCCGCCGAGCCAGACGAGCCGCTTGCGGCGCTCGACATGACGGTCGGGCGTCACCACCTCGGTGATCGATCCGATCACCGGCAACCCGCTCGCGCGTTCGAGCTTCGCGGCGGTCGAGTAGCTGGTCCGCACCTGGCTGAGCGCGAAGGCCGCGCCGATCCCGCCGCCGATCCCGGCGAGCAGGACGAGCGTCAGGAACAGCGGCCGGTTCGGCGCCGCCGGGCTCGTCGGCTTCGTCGGCGGATCGAGCAGTTCGATCTTGATCGCGTCGGTCTCGGTCTGCACCTCGCCGCGCAACCGCACCTGCTCGCGCTGCGACAGCAGCTTGTCATATTGCGCCTTCAGCGCCGTATATTCGCCGTTGATCCGGTCATACTCGGCCGCGATGCCGGGGTTCTGAATCTGCTGCGAGGTGATCTTCGCGATGTCGCCCGTCAACTGCGCCTTGCGCGACGACAGTGCGCTGACCGTCGCCTGGCGCTCGGCGCGCATCGCGGCGAGCGAGGCATAGGCCGGGTTCTGCATTCCGCCGCCACCGCCGCCGCTTCCCTCACGGTCGGCCATGGCCTTCAGCGAGGCGATCTGGCTCTTGAGCGCGATCACATCGGGGTGCGCGTCGGTCAGGCCGCGCGCGCGCATCGCCGCAAGTTCGTTCTGCGCACCGGCAAGCTGCTGGCGCGCAACGCCGCCGCCGACCCCGCCAGCGACCGGCACGGTCGCGGGGGTCGAGGAAAGCTGGCCGTTTGCCGCGGCGAGCTGCGCCTGCGCCGACACGAGCTGCGAATCGATCTGGCTGAGTTCGGCGCGCGCCGCCTCGACGCGCTGCGCGGGCGAACCGCTGCCGCCGGGGATCAGGCCGATGTTCTGCGCCTCAAACGCGCCGCGCCGTGCTTCGACCTCGCGCAGCGCCTTTTCGCGGTCGGCGATTTGCGATTCGAGGAATTTCAGGCTCTCGCGCGCGTTCATCCGCCCGCCGCGCAGCTGGTCGTCGCGGAAGACGGTGATCAGGCTGTCGAGCACACCCGAGGCGAGCTTGGCATTGTCGGCATCCGACAGGCTGCCGATCCCGACCGATGAGCTGATCTCGAAGATATTCTGCTGCTGCGGCACGACCTTGATGCTGTTCTGCAGCATCCCGACCGCGCCCGCCTTGTCGCGCTCGCCGGCATCGGCGCCGATCAGCCCGGTAGTCAGCGCGACCTTTTCGAGGTTGCGCGCGCTGGTCAGCGTCTCGCGAATCTGGTCGATCTGCGGTCCGCCCGCATAGGGCCCGCCATTGCCGTCGTCGGGCAGGATCTGGTTGGCATCGACGAGCAGCCGCGCACGGCTGTCATAGCGGTTCGGGATCGATGCGACCGCCAGCCAGCCGAGGATGCAGATGCCCCAGGCGACCGCGAGCACGATCCACCGCCGCGTCCACACGCTGTGCACCGCCACCCGGAATTCGTCGTAAAGGCCGTTCATCGTCTGCTTTCAATCCTTGGCAACCGGCATTCTATCGCATTTCGCCCCGCGCGTCAGACCATGCGCCTCAGAACATGCTCTCGGGAATGATGATCACGTCGCCCGGCTGCAGCCGGACGTTCGCCTTGATGTCGCCGCGCTTGATCAGGTCGTTGAGCCGCAGGCCGAATTCCTGCTGTTTGCCCGTCCCCTTGTCGAAGCGGACGAGGCGCGCCTTGTTGCCCGCGGCATATTCGCCGAGGCCGCCGACCGCGATCATCGCGTCGAGCACGGTCATGTTGGCGCGGAACGGGATCGACGCGGGCTTTTCGGTCGCGCCGACCACCCGCACCTGCTGCGAGAAGGTGCTGTTGAAGCTGGTGACGATCACGCTGACGATCGGGTCGGTGATATATTGGCTGAGCTGCAGCTTGATGTCCTGCTGCAGCATCGTCGGCGTCTTGCCGACCGCGGGCATGTCGGTGATCAGCGGCGTCGTGATGCGGCCGTCGGGGCGCACCTGCACCTTGCCGCCGAGTTCGGGGTTGCGCCAGACGAAGATCTGCAATTCGTCGAGCGGGCCGATGATATATTCCTCGCCCGGCCCTTCCTGGTTCGCGACGAAATTGGCGCTCGGCAGCTGCGGCGCGGGACCGCCGCCGGAGCCCACGCAGCCCGTCAGCGCGGTCGCGGCGATGCCCGAAACGAGCGCGGCCCTGGCGGTGCGGAACGAGGGGAAGGACGTCATGTTCAAATCACCTTTCGAGCGGCCCGGATGCGCGCGCGTTTTCCGGATATTCGCGCGGACAGCCTTTGGGTCAGGGTCAGCCATTGCTCGAAAAGGGTGAACATACCGTTAGTCTTGGGATAAGTTCGCACCGCGTTTGCCGAACCTTGTGCCGATCCGGCACAGAAATTAACCCTGTCCGGTGATTCAGACGAGCATTTCGCGGGCTGGCCCCTGGCCCAGAAAGGCCGACGGACTCGCCGTCGCTCCATAGGCGCCTGCCTGAAAAATCGCAACAAGATCACCGACATCGGCGTGCGGAAGCGCCACCTGATCGCCGAGCCGGTCGAGTGGGGTACAGAGGCAGCCGACCACCGTCACCGTCTCGGCCGGCTCCGCGCCGAAGCGGTTCGCGACCGCTATCGGATAGTTGCGGCGGATCACGGTGCCGAAATTGCCGCTCGCGGCAAGCTGGTGGTGGAGCCCGCCGTCGGTGACGAGGAAGGTCTCGCCATGGCTCGTCTTGCGGTCGATGACGCGGGTCAGATAGACCCCCGCCTCGGCGACGAGCCAGCGGCCGAGTTCCATCGCGAAGCGGCTGCCCGCCAGCCCCGCGTCGCGCGCCGCGAGCGTCTCGCCGAGCGCGGCGCCGACCGCCGCGACATCGACCCCCGTATCGCCCGGGAAATAGGGCACCCCCATCCCGCCGCCCAGATTGACGAGCGGCGGCGTCACCCCGATCGCGTTTGCCAGCCGCGCCGCGAGGGCGACCGTCTGCGCCTGCGTCTCGGCGATGGCGGCGGCATCAAGTGCCTGCGATCCCGCGAAAATATGAAAGCCCTGCCAGTCGGCCCCGGCATCGATCAGCCGCCGGACGAGCGACGGAACCTCGGCGGCATCGACCCCGAAAGGCTTGGCCCCGCCGCCCATTTTCATCCCCGACCCTTTGAGGTCGAAGTCGGGATTGACCCGCACCGCGAGCCGCGGCTTCGCTCCGAGCCGCGCCGCGATCGACAGCGCGCGCGCGGCCTCGCCGGCGGATTCGAGATTGAGCGTCGCGCCCGCCGTAATCGCCGCTTCGAGTTCGCGGTCGCGCTTGCCGGGTCCGGCGAAGCTGATGTGCTCCGCTGCCATCCCGCTCGCGGCCGCCATTTTGAGTTCGCCCCCCGACGCGACGTCGAACCCGTCGACCAGCTTCGCCATATAGGCGAGCAGCGGCGCATAGGGGTTCGCCTTCATCGCATAATGCAGTTGCACCTCGGCGGGCATCGCGGCGCGCCATTCGGCGACGCGCGCGTTCAGCATCGCACTGTCATAGACGAACAGCGGCGTATCGCCCGCGACATCGGCGAGCGCTTCGGCCCGGTCGCCGCCGATCAGCAGCATGCCGCTCGCATCGGCAGCGAAGCCGGGCGGGATCGGTCCATGCGGCTTCATGCCGTCACCTTCCAGTCGGCGGCGATCGCCACCCGGTCGAGCTTGCCGTTGGGGCTCCGCGGCAATTCGTCGCGCCACTCGATCGCCTGCGGCTGCATGAAATTGGGAAGATTCTGCTTAAGATACGCCGCAAGCCCTTCGGCGTCGCGCCCGCCCTTGCCGCGCACGATCAGCACGATCGCCGCGCCGAGCCGCGGATCGGGCACCCCGAATGCCACCGCCTCGAAGATCAGCCCCGACGCGACCGCGGCATCCTCGACCTCGGTCGGGCTGACGCGGTTGCCCGCGGTCTTGATCATCGCATCGTCGCGCCCGACGAAGAACAGCAGGCCCTCGCCATCGCGTCGCACCGTATCGCCCGACCAGACCGCGGTCCCGCCATAGCGCGACGCCGCGGGCGCGGGCCTGAAGCGCTCGGCCGTCCGCGCTTCGTCGCGCCAATAGCCCCTGGCGACGAGCGGCCCGGCATGGACCAGCTCGCCGGGCTCGCCATCGTCGGTAACGCTGCCATCCGCGCGGCAGACGAGAATCTCGGCGTGCGGAATCGCGCGCCCCATCGAGGTCGGATGCGCCGCGACGAGCGAGGGATCGAGATAGGTCGAGCGGAATGCCTCGGTCAGCCCGTACATCGGGTAGATGTCGGCCTTCGGAAAGGTCGCACGCATCGCGTCGATCAGCGACGGCGTCAGCGCCCCGCCGCTGTTGGTCAGCCGTTTCAGCAGCGCCGCACTCTCGACAGGCCAATCGCTCTCGACAAGCTGCACCCAGAGCGGCGGCACCCCGGCGAGCGTCGTGATGCCGTGCCGCGTCACCGCCTTCACGACGTCACGCGGCGTCAGATAGTCGAGGGGCGCGACCGCGGCGCCCGCGTGCCACGTCGAAAGCAGCTGATTCTGTCCATAATCGAAGCTCAGCGGCAGCACGCCCAGCACCCGGTCATCGGGGGTCAGCTTCAGATAGGACGCAACGCTCTCGGCGCCGAGCCACAAATTCGCATGGCTCAGCATCACGCCCTTGGGGCGCCCCGTCGAACCGCTGGTATAGAGGATCGCCGCCAGATCGTCGGGCTCGGCGAGCGACGGCGGCAGCCCCTCTCCGCCCGAATCGATCACCTCCTCGGCAACCTTCAGATCCTGCAACGCACAGTCGTCGGGACGCCCGTCGCCGAGCATGTCGGCGCGCGACGCGTTCGTGATCAGCAGCACCGCCCCGCTGTCGCTCAGGATATGCGCCACCTGCGGCGCCTTGAGCAGCGGGTTGACCGGCACATGGATCAGCCCTGCGCGCGCCGCCGCGAGCGGCATCAGGCACGCCGCACGCGTCTTCGCGCTCCAGCTCGCGACGCGCTCGCCGGGACCGCCCGCCTGATCGAGCAGCCACGCGGCCAATCGCCCGACCCCGGCGTCGAGATCCGCGAACGTCGTCACCCGGTCGCCGATCAGCAGCGCAGCCGCATCGGCGGCGCCATAGTGGACGAGATGGTCGATCGGACGCGACGGCGGATTTTGTATCATGGTCATCGGCTGTTAGGAGCTAGGTGATAGAGCGCCGGGTGATGCAAGGGAACGGTGAAGATCACGCTAATGATGATGCGGCGAACACCGCAGGCTTCGCCTCGCCCTTCGACCGGCCCGAATGGTTCGGCCTGCTGGCCGCGCACGGCTTCGCGGGCGAAGGCCGGTTCGACGCGCGCGGGACCGCCGGAAAGACAAGCGCGCTACTGCCGCTCCGCATCGACCGGCCCGGCCATTTCGCCGCCCTCGCCAACTGGTACAGCTTCGCGATCCGTCCCCTCTACACCGGCGCGGACCGCGCGGCGGCGCTGACCGACCTCTTCCGCAAGCTCCGCACAAAGGCGGCGCGCCTGTCGCTCTATCCGGTCCGCGACGAGGAGCAGCCGGCCATCGCCGCCGCGCTCCGCGCCGCCGGCTGGTGGGTGAAGGCTGTGCCCGCGGGCGACCGCCACTGGCTCGACCTCGGCGGCTCGACGTTCGACACATGGTGGGAAGGCCGCCCCGGCGCGCTCAAGAACACGGTCAGGCGCAAGGCGAAGAAGGGCATCGTCGAGATCGCGCTCTTCACCCGCTTCGACGCCGAAGCCTGGGCCGCCTACGAACAAATCTATGCCGCGAGCTGGAAACCCGAGGAAGGCGACCCCGCCCTCCTCCGCGCCTTCGCCGAATCCGAATCCGAACGCGGCACCTTCCGCATGGGCCTCGCCCGCATCGCGGGCGCGCCGGTCGCCGCGCAGTTCTGGACCGTCGAGGACGGCACCGCCTTCATCCACAAGCTCGCGCATGTCGAGGACAGCCTGAAGGCCTCGCCCGGCACCCTGCTCTCGGCCGCGCTGTTCCGCCATGTGATCGAGGTCGATCACGTCGCGCGTGTCGATTTCGGCACGGGCAACGACGCCTACAAGCGCGACTGGATGAACCGCCACGATCCCCTGTGGCGCATCGAGGCTTTCAATCCGTCGCGCATCGCGGCATGGGGACCGGCGTTCAAGGCCTTTGCCCGTTCGCTGCTCAGGAAAGACAGATGACCGATACCGTCGATGCCACCCTTCGCGCCCTGCTCGCCGACGTGCTCGGCCTCGGCGAGGACCGCGCCGCCGCGCTGACCGATGACAGCGGCCTGTTCGGCGAACTCCCCGAATTCGATTCGATGGCAGTCGCGACCGTGCTGACCGAAATGGAGGACCGCCTCGGCATCCTCATCGACGACGACGAAATCGACGGCGAGATTTTCGAGACCTACGGCAATCTGCTCGCTTTCTCGCAGCGCAAGGTCGCGGGTTGAGACTCAGTGCCAGCCTATCAATCATGTGCACCCGTGAAGGCGGGTGCCCATCTCCGGCTGGCGCAATTTTGAACCGGCAGATGATGGGTCCCCGCCTCCGCGGGGACACATGGTTGATGTAAGCAATGGTCGAACACCAGCTCCGCATCGCCCCCGCCGCCCCGCCGCGCGCCACCGTCCTGATCGTCCCGCCGCTGTTCGACGAAGCGAACCGCCTCCGCCGCACGCTGGTGCTCGCGATGCGCGCGCTCGCCGCGGACGGCTTTGCGGCGGTCCACCCCGACCTGCCCGGCCAGAATGAAAGCCTCGTCGCGCTCGAAGCCGTCGATCTCGAAAACTGGCAGCAGGCGCTGGCCGAGGTCGCCGCGGGCATCGACGGCCCGCTCGTCATCGCCTCGCTCCGCGGCGGCGCGCTCATCGACCATCGCGCCAAGGCGGCCGCTTGGTGGCGTCTCGCTCCCACCGGCGGCGCCTCGCTGCTCCGCACGATGATGCGCGCGCGCGTGAACGCCGACCGCGAGGCGGGGATCGAAACATCGCTGGACAGCCTCCACGAAGCGGCGAAGACCGCCCCGCTGCTCCTCGCCGGCAACGCCCTTTCGCCCGCGATGCTCGCCCAGCTCGGCCGCGCCGAGCCGCAACCCGTCGCGCCGCTCCGCAGCGTCGCCCTCGGCGCCGAGGGCATCGCCGGAACCCCGCTGTGGCTGCGCGCGGAGCCCGGCGAGGATGCCGCGATGGCCGCCACGATCGCCGCCGACATCATCGCATGGAGCCGGACATGCGGCATCAACTGAGCTTCGCCTGCGACGGCGCGACGCTCGCTGCGACCCTCGACGAGGCGCCCGGCACGACCGGATTGCTGATCGTCTCGGGCGGCAACGAGGTCCGCAGCGGCGCGCACCGCGGCATGGCGACGCTCGCGCAGCAGATCGCGGCCGCGGGCCACCCGGTGTTCCGCTTCGACCGCCGCGGCATCGGCGACAGCGAAGGCGCGAACGGCGGCTATGCCAGCAGCGGCCCCGACATCGCCGCCGCCATCGCAGCCTTCCGCCAGACCGCCCCGCACCTCACCCGCATCCTTGCCTTCGGCAATTGCGATGCGGCGAGCGCGCTGCTGCTGCATCAGCCGCTGCCGCTCGACGCGCTGATCCTCGCCAATCCCTGGTCCTATGAGGAGCGCGAAACCGAAACCGGCGAACCCGCGCTGCCCCCCGCCGCCGCGATCCGCGCCCGCTATCTCACGCGGCTCAAAGACCCCAAAAGCCTGCTGCGCCTCTTGAAGGGTGAGATTGATCTACGAAAATTGTTTCGAGGACTGTCGGCGCTCGGCAAGACGAAACCGCCCGCCGCCGGGGACAGCCTCGCGGCCCGGCTCGACACCGCACTCGCCGGGCTCGCCTGCCCCGCGACGATCCTGCTCGCGACCGGTGATCGCACCGCGCAGGCCTTTATCGAAAATTGCCGGCCGCACGGCGTGGCCGTCGAACGCCTCGACAGCGCCTCGCACAGCTTCGCGGGCGACGATGCCGCGTGGCTCGCGGCGCGGATAGTGGAGCGGCTGGGCTGACGGCGACGTCGGCATTGGCGTGGATTCCAGACCATCCTCTATTTCCATTCGTGTCGAGCGAAGTCGAGACACGCTTGGGAAGCGCCAGCCTTCGCGTGTCTC
>NZ_JAYSAH010000076.1:0-180246 GCF_041916015.1 Sphingopyxis sp.
TCGACGCGGTCGACATAGACTTCGACTTCGTCGCCGACCTTGAGGTCGGCCTTCTGGCCGGGCATCGCGAATTCGCGAAGCGCCACGCGGCCTTCGCTCTTCAGGCCGATGTCGATCACTGCCAGGTCGTTTTCGATCGCGGTCACGGTGCCCTTGACGACACGGCCTTCAAAGCCGCCGTCGGCGCCGCCCAGCGATTCATCGAGCATCGCGGCGAAATCGTCGCGCGTCGGAAAAGCCGTAGAGGCCATAGATGGTTTCCTTACTTCATTTGTTTCCGGCCAAGCGGTTGGGTCCGCTGGTCTTGTGGCCGAACCGTCCTGCCCGCCGAATGCGGAACGGGACATCGTCGGGGCGCTTTAAAGACGAGCCACGGGCAAAGCAAAAAGGGCGCGATGAGGCCACCCCATCACGCCCGACGCTCCGATGGGGAGCGGCGGTTCACCCGTGCCTCGACCGGCAAAACACCCGTCGGACGGCGCGCATATAGGCGGGGAAGGGGCTTTCGGCAAGAGAAAAGGCCGTGTTCACGGGCGATGCCTTTTGACGACGGGGCGGATGGGATTCGCGCAGAGATCGCATAGGGAAAGGGAACAGGATTCACGCGGAGACGCGGAGGCGCGGAGATTATGGCTCGGGCCGATAGGCCTCCTCACACCTCGGCCCCTCGTGATCGCAGATACCGCGGCAAGAGAAAGCCGCTTCGCGGCAGGCGCCATCTCTCCGCGCCTCCGCGTCTCCGCGTGAACCAGAATTCTCTGCGATCTCCGCGCCTCTACGCGAACATCTTCCTTCAGCCGCGCTTCGGAATCTTGCCCTCGACGAAGGCGATCGCAGCCGTGATCGCCGCATCCGGGGCCAGCGCCGTATTGTCGAGCAGCAGCGCGTCGTCGGCGCGCATCAGCGGCGCGGCGGTGCGGCCGGTGTCGCGCGCGTCGCGGGCGTGGATGTCGGCGAGCACGGCATCATAGGTGACATCGACTCCGCGCCCCAGCATCTCGGCGTGGCGGCGCCGCGCGCGTTCCTCGGGCGAGGCGGTGACGAACAGCTTGGCGTCGGCGTGCGGCGCGATCACCGTGCCGATGTCGCGCCCGTCGAGCACCGCGCCGCCGGGCTGGTTCGCGAAATCGACTTGCCGCTGGAACAGCGCCTTGCGGACGGCGGGATGGATCGATGCGCGGCTCGCGAGGCTGCCCGTGCTTTCGTAGCGCAGCGCCGGATCATCGAGCAGGCTGTCCGGAAAATCGCACGCCGCGAGCGCGTCGGTGGCATTATCGGGGTCGCCGTGCCCCAACTGCGTCTGGTAGCCGACCGCGCGATAGAGCAGTCCGGTGTCGAGCACGGGCAGTCCGAAATGCGCCGCGAGCGCGCGCGCGATCGTGCCCTTGCCCGATGCGGTCGGCCCATCGACGGCGATGATCATGGCTGCAACGCGCCGAGCAGCGCCTCGAAATTGGGGAAGCTCGTCGCGACCGGCGCCATGTCGTCGATCGTCACCGGCGCCTTGCTGACGAGCCCGGCGATAGCGAAGCTCATGCAGATGCGATGATCGAGGTGGCCCGCGATCGTCGCGCCGCCCGGCAGCGGGTCGCCGCCGCTACCGTCGATGATAAGGCCGTCCTCGCTCTCTTCGACCCGCACGCCGATCGCCGCGAGACCCGCCGCCATGACCGCGAGGCGGTCGCTTTCCTTGACGCGCAGCTCGTCGAGCCCGGTCGTCACGGTGCGGCCCTCGGCGAGCGCCGCGGCGACGAAGAGGATCGGATATTCGTCGATCATGCTCGGCGCGACCGCGGGATCGACCTCAATGCCTTTGAGCATGCTGTGGCGGACGCGGAGGTCGGCGACGGGTTCACCGCCGACCTCGCGGGCGTCTTGCAGTTCGATGTCGCCGCCCATCGCCGTCAGCACCTCGACGAGCCCTGCGCGCGTGGGATTGAGCCCGACATTCGCGATGAGGACGTCCGATCCGGGCACGACCAGCGCCGCGACAATGAAGAAGGCGGCCGACGAGGGGTCGCCGGGCACGACGATCGTCTGCGGCTTCAATTCGGCCTCGCCGCGCAGGCGGATATGGCGCGTGCCGCCGGCGTCGGTCTCGACGGTCAGGTCGGCGCCGAAGCCGCGCAGCATCCGCTCGCTATGGTCGCGGGTCGGCACCGGCTCGATCACCTCGGTGATCCCCGGCGTATTAAGCCCCGCGAGCAGCACCGCGCTCTTCACCTGCGCCGAGGCCATCGGCAGGCGGTAGGAAAGGGGGATGGCGGGGGCGAGACCGCGCACCATCAGCGGCAACCGGCCGCCGGGCGAGGCGCTGACGTCGGCGCCCATCTGCGACAGGGGGTCGATGACGCGCCCCATCGGGCGGCCCGACAGGCTGGCGTCGCCGATGAAGGTCGTGGTGATCGGATGGCTCGCGACGAGCCCCATCAGCAGCCGTGTCGAGGTGCCGCTGTTGCCCATGTCGAGCGCTTCGCGCGGCTGGAGCAGCCCGCCGACCCCAACACCGTGGATGCGCCATTCGCCGTCGTCGCGGCGCTCGATCACCGCGCCCATCGCACGCATCGCGGACGCCGTTGCCAGCACGTCATGCCCTTCGAGCAGGCCTGTCACCCGGCTTTCGCCGACCGCGAGCGCCGACAGCATCAGCGATCGGTGCGAGATGCTCTTGTCGCCGGGAATCGCGATCCTACCTTGGAGCGGAGCGGAAGCGGAAAAGCTGCGCGGCGTGGCGGTTCGATCGGTCATGGCGTGCGGCTTTTGACAGCGGCCTTGCAATCTGGCAAGGCGCACGCCGATTTGACGGATAGCTATTCAGATACCGTCGCTCTTCCGATATTTTTATCCTGTTTCCAAAGGATTACGAGGCTTATATGATTAAAGCTGAATGGGGCGCGAAGCGTAGCTGCGCGAAATGCGCGACGCGATTCTATGATCTGACCAAGGATGATCCGATCACCTGCATCAACTGCGGCTATGCCTGGCTGCCGGAATCGGTGCTGAAATCGAAGCAGCCGATGCCGTTCGAGGAAGCCGAGAAGCCCGGCAAGACGCCGAAGGAAGAAGGCGTCGATGAGGATCTGGATCTGGACGTCGATGTCGATGAGGACAGCGATTCGCCCGACAACGACGTCGACCTGGGCGGCGACGACGATCTGGGCGTCGCGACCGGCGACGACGAGGACGAAGAGGGCTGATTTTCCGGCTCTCGGGTTACGGGGGGCCAAAAAAGCATCGCTGGATGCATTTGGCCCCTTGCATATAGGGCGCGCGCTGGTAAAGGCGGCGTCCCGGTCGCAGCAGCCAAGGACATTGGTCAGGGGCGGCCGCTTGAAATGGCACGGGGCCTTAGCTCAGCTGGGAGAGCGCTACAATGGCATTGTAGAGGTCAGCGGTTCGATCCCGCTAGGCTCCACCATTTCAACAAAAAAGGCCCGCGAAAGCGGGCCTTTTTTTGCGTCGCGGGCCGCCTATTCGGCGGCTTCCTCCTTTTCGAACAAGGGTTCCATCTTGATCGGGTCGGCCAGGCTGATGCGGTCGAGGATGGAGGCGGTATCATCGCGGACCTTGAGCATCAGGCTGCGCATCCGGCATTCGGCCTCGGGCAGGCAATTCTTGCACTGCTCGTGCGCGTTGCGCGCCGCGCACGGGACGAGCGCGAGCGAGCCGCGCGTCAGCCGGACGAGGTCGCCATAGCTGATGTCGATCGGGGGCAAAGCCAGCTGATAGCCGCCGTCGCGCCCGCGCTGCGAAATGAGCAGCCCCTCGCGCGCCATTTCGGACAGGATCACGGTCAGGAACTTGGGCGGAATATTCTGCGCCTCGGCAATATCCGCAAGCTGCACCTGCCCCTTGCCCCAATGGTCGGCAAGATGCTGAAAGGCGCGGATCGTATAGCGGGTCTTCTGCGAAAGCATGGCAAGGTTAGTGTGACATATTCAGCCTTAATTCAACCTGTCTGGATGACAAATCTTGCGCTGTTGATGAAAATCACAGCCGATGGCATGAAACGATGCCAATGGGTCGCGTTGTAGCCCGTGAACGGGCGCGATGAGGATTTGATCGATATGCGTATTTTATGGAGTGCCCCGGCGGTTCTCGCGGCGTGCCTGCTGGCGGTAACGCCCGCCGAAGCGCAGTTCGGCAGCATATTCCGCAAAGTTGCCTCGCCGACTCCGGCCCCGAGCCCGAGCGGCGACGAGGGCAGTGGCGGTTGCCCGAAGGGCAAGAAGGGCAGCAGCGTCGGGCGCGGCATTTTGGGCGGGGTGATCCGCGACGCGGTCGGTGACGCCGCGAGCAAGGCCGGCGTCTACAGCTATGTGCCCATCTCGGAGGTCAGCGGTACGCTGACCGATGCGATCGCCTGCCGCCTCGATCCGGCCGAACAGGTGCAGGCCGCCAAGGCGACCGAGGAGATCACGCGCGGCGAACAAGTGGGCGCGACCGCGAACTGGACGAGCGAAACGCGCGAGAATGTCAGTGGATCGTCGACCGTCGCGTCGAAGAACAAGCTCGCCGACGGCACGAGCTGCATGAACGTCACCGACATCGTGATCGTCGAGGGCGAGGAAACGCGCGTCAGCAAGAAGATGTGCAAGCGGCCGGGCGAAGCGCGCTATGCTCTCGCCGCATAAGTTCGGTCGCCTGTTGCTGGCGGCCGCGGCACTCGCCAGCCTGACCGGCGCGGCGAAGGTCAAGATGGACCCCGCGAACCCGACCTGCCCGCTGAACCCCGACTGGTCGGCGAACGCGACGATGCAGCTCACCCCGGTCCAGAAGGGCGGGGCGAAAGTGCTGCTGGCCGAGGGGCGGATCGATGCGGGGCTTCCCGACCGGCTGAAGGCTGCGCTTGCCGCCAATCCCGACGTCAGCGAGATCTGGCTGCGCTCGCCGGGCGGCGACGCGCGCGCGGGCAATGCCGCGGGGCGGATCATCCGCTCGAACTTCGGTCTCGTCACGCGCATCCCCGCAGGCTGGGCCTGCTTCAGCGCGTGCAATTTCGTCTTCATGGGCGGCCAGCCGCGCGTGATCGATCCCGGCGGGCTGTTCATCGTCCACATGTTCACCCGCACCGGCGACCGCAACGCGATCGACATGAGCGTCGCGATGGGGACCGACGCGACCAAGGAGCTGATCGGCGACATCGAACAGGACGCCGCGCTGCTCGCGAGCGAAGACAATGATTTCCTCATCCGCATGGGGGTGTCGCGCAAGCTGCTGACCGAGGTGATGTACCAGCAAAAGGCGCTCGCCAATGCCGAGGACAAGTCGACGCGCCGCTGCCTGACGCAGGCGGAGGTCAAGACCTATAACGTTGCAAATAACAACGAATAGGATAGGCTGGTAGCCGACAAGGAGAGGCTGCCATGAACGACATGACGCATGACCATGCGACATTCCGGTCGATGATCGACGGAACGCAGGAAGACTGGGACATCATCGCGCGCGAGCAGAAGGAGTTCGCACCGGGTAACGGCAAGCGCATCCTCGATCATCTGAAGCTGCTCGGGGGCGATTATGGCGGCTTTCCGGTCGACCGGCTCGAACATTGCCTGCAGACCGCGACACGCGCGCACCGCGACGGGCGCGACGAGGAATATGTCGTGATGGCGCTGCTCCACGACATCGGCGACACGCTGGGGGCGTTCAACCATCCCGACGTCGCGGCGGCAATCCTGAAGCCGTTCCTGTCAGAAGAGAATCTCTGGATCGTGCAGCATCACGGCATCTTCCAGGGCCATTATTTCTTCCACTATCTCGGCCTCGACCGCGACATGCGCGACCAGTTCCGCGATCATCCTTACTATGCGGCCTGCGCCGAATTCTGCGAGAAATATGACGCGCCGGCGTTCGACCCCGATTACAAGAGCGAGCCGCTCGAATTCTTCGAGCCGATGGTGATGCGCCTCTGCTCCTATCCGCGCACGAGCATCTACAAGAAGGTGATGATCGAGGAAGCGGCGGAGTAGGGCCTCAAAAACCTACCCCAATTCCGTTCGCCCTGAGCCTGTCGAAGCCTGTCCTGAGCGCCTGCAAGGCAGTCGAAGGGGGTCGTTCTTTCCTCTGGCGGCGTCAAAGAGAAGAACGGTGCTTCGACAGGTTCAGCACGAACGGGTTCGGGGTTGGGGGCGGGCCTATTTCCCCTTGAATTCGGTTTTGCGCTTTTGCTGGAAGGCCAATATGCCTTCCATCGCGTCGGCGCTGTTGCCCGCGATGAACTGGCCCCGCGCTTCGGCATCGAGCGTGTCGGCATAGCTCTGCGACAGGCCTTCGCGCAGCACCTTGCGCATCGTGCCGAGCGCAACGGTCGGGCCGTTGGCAAGACGGGCGGCGAGCGCTTTTGCCTCGCTCATCAGTTCGGCATCCTCGACGCATTTATAGATCAGGCCCCAGTCGGCGGCCTGCTCGGCGCCGATCTTTTCGCCGAGCATCATCATCTGCGCCGCGCGCGGCAGGCCGATCAGGCGCGGCAGTATCCACGACGAGCCGCCGTCGGGGACGAGGCCGATGTTGACGAAGGCCTGGAGAAAATAGGCGCTCTTGCCCGCGATGGTGAAGTCGCCCGACAGGCCGAAGCTGCACCCGACGCCCGCGGCGGGGCCGTTCACCGCGACGACCACCGGGATGTCGAGATTGGCGAGCGCGAGGAGCATCGGATTATAATGGTTGCGCAGCGCCTTGCGGCTGTTCGCGCCGCCGCCGACGGCCGAGCCGCTGCGGTCGCCTGCAAGGTCCGCCCCTGAACAGAAACCGCGGCCCTCGCCCGTGATCAGCAGCGCGCGGGCGCCCAGCACCGGCAGGTAATCGAGCGCGGCGCGGATGTCGTCGGCCATCGCCGGCGGCATCGAATTGAGCCGCTCCGGGCGGTTGAGCGTGATCGTCGCGACAGTGTCGGCGACCTCGAACCTGATCGTGTCGAAGCTGGGGGTGTCGGTCATGGGGAAGAATCCTCTCGCGGGTGCTTTACCTTTACGTTTACGTAAAGATTGGCGCATTTGGAGGTCAAGCGCAAGGGGGCAGGGTGGATGAGGCGCGGCGTTCGCTTTCGAGCGAAGGCGGCCAATTCTTCATCGTCACGCCGGATTTGATCCGGGGGCCATTTCCGCGGCGCTGGACGCGTGGATTCCGGATCGAGTCCGGAATGACGAAGGTCTGGAAGCGAGCGGAGAGTTGCCGCACTCTCTCCCTTCGTCATTCCCGCGAAAGCGGGAACCCAGGGATGGGTAAGCGGACGGACGCTCTGGGTCCCCGCTTTCGCGGGGATGACGAAGTAAAGAAAGGGGAGCGTCTGCTACCCACCCCAAAGCGGTCGAGCCAACGCTATTCCCCGTCAGCCCGCACGAACCGCATATCGCCCTCGGCACGGTGCAGGACCACGCCGCGCCCGGCCTTTTCCAGACACGCCCCCTCGAAATCGACGACGCCGATGTCGTTCGGCTCGATGATCACGTGCAGCTTGCCGCCGTCGGCCTCGGTCAGGTCGAAGCGCGGTGCGGTGATGCCGTAGATCGGCTCGCGCACCTCGACCCAGCGCGGCACGCGCGGGTCGTCCTCGGGCATCGTCCAGCCGTCATATTGGGTATAGCTTTCGATCGGCGCGCCGCTGTCGAAGCCGATGGTGAAATCGACGCCCGCGACCGTCCCGCCGTTCGCCCAGGTGACGACGATGGTGGGGACCGCGCCGTCGATTTCGCCGGGGGTGCCTTTCGACATGGTGGGTGGCACCGGCTTGGGCTGGGTGGTCAGGCAGACGCTCTCGCCGCGTGCTTCCCAGCGCCCCTCGGCGCGTTCGTCGAGCGCGCCCGCGGCGAGCATATATTGGAAGCGGCCATCCCTGCCGATCAGCAGCCCGCCGCCGACATCGAGGCCCTCGGCGATGCGATATTCGCCGACGAGGGGCGAATTCTGCGCAGCGGCGGGGGAGGCGGCGAGGGCGAAGGGGATGAGAAGGAAGGTCCGCATCCTTCGATCATGCGTCCGCCGCGCCGCCGATGCCAGCCCCTTTCCACTTGAGCCGCCACCTGCTAGGCGCCCGCGCCATGTCCAAGCATCCCGACCGCCGCACCTTCGCCATCATCTCGCACCCTGACGCGGGCAAGACGACGCTGACCGAAAAGCTGCTCGTCGCGGGCGGCGCGATCCATATGGCGGGCGAGGTCAAGGCACGCGGTCAGGCGCGGCGCGCGCGGTCCGACTGGATGAAGATCGAGCAGCAGCGCGGCATCTCGGTCACCTCGTCGGTGATGACCTTCGAGCATGCGGGCCTTGTCTTCAACCTGCTCGACACGCCGGGCCACGAGGATTTCAGCGAGGATACCTATCGCACGCTCACCGCGGTCGACAGCGCGGTGATGGTGATCGACGCCGCCAAGGGTATCGAGCCGCAGACGCTGAAGCTGTTCGAGGTCTGCCGCCTGCGTTCGGTGCCGATCATCACCTTCGTCAACAAGGTCGACCGCGAAGGTCTGCCGCCGTTCGAACTGCTCGACGAGGTCGCCGACCGCCTCGCGCTCGACGTCTGCCCGATGAACTGGCCGGCCGGGATGGGCGGGCAGTTCGAGGGCATCTATGACCTTGTCGATCCCGCGATTATGAAGCCCGGCGGTGATGCCTCGCGCATGTATGAAGGTGATCGCGTCGGCGTCGGGGGGCTCGATGATGCGGCGCTCGCCGCTCAGCTCAGTGCCGACGCGCTCGCGCACCTTAAGGAAGAGACCGAGCTGGCGTCGGCCTGCTACGCGCCGTTTGACGCTGCGGCCTACCGCAACGGCGACCTGACCCCGGTCTATTTCGGATCGGCGCTGAAGGAATTTGGCGTTGTTGATCTGCTGAATGCGCTCGCGAGCCATGCGCCGGGGCCGGGCGCGCAGCCCGCCGAACCCGCGCCGGTTCAGCCCGATGACGCGGCTGTCACCGGCTTCGTCTTCAAGGTGCAGGCGAATATGAACCCGGCGCACCGCGACCGCATCGCCTTCATGCGCCTCTGCTCGGGCAAGTTCGAGCGCGGGATGCGGCTGACACAGGGCGGGACGGGGAAGGCGATCGCGATCAGCCGCCCGATGCTGTTCCTTGCGCAGGACCGCGAAATGGCCGAGGAGGCCTATCCCGGCGACATCATCGGCATTCCGAACCACGGCACCTTGCGCGTCGGCGATACGCTGTCCGAGCGCACCGACATCACGATCACCGGCCTGCCGAACTTCGCGCCCGAAATCCTGCGCCGCGTCGCGCTGGTCGATCCGACCAAGACCAAGCAGCTTCGCAAAGCGCTCGACGACATGGCGGAGGAGGGGATCATCCAGGTCTTCTATCCCGAAATCGGGGCGAACATGATCGTCGGCGTCGTCGGCCAGTTGCAGCTTGAGGTGCTGATCAGCCGGCTCGAGGCCGAGTATAAGGTCGAGGCGAAGCTCGAAGCCTCACCCTGGGACACCGCGCGCTGGATCGCGAGCGACGATCCCGCGGCGCTGAAGGCGTTCCAGGCCGACCACCGCGGCGCGAGCGCATCCGACCGCGACGGCGCGCCGGTGTTCATGGCGAAGGATGCGTGGGAAGTCGGCTATGTGACCCAGCGCCATCCCGCGATCCGCTTCACCGCGACCAAGGAGCGGCGGTTCGCGACGGCCGACTAGATCAGGCTGAGGAGGTCCACCGGCCCCGCCGCTTCCCCGCTATCTTCTTCCCCCTCGAACTTGCTCAGCGTCACGCCGAGCAATCTGATGCCCTGTTCGACCGGCAGCAGTGGCGCGAGGATCGCTTCGCCCACCGCGAGCAGGCCCGCCCCGTCGGGAATCGCGAACGGCACCGACTTGGCCCGCGTGATCGTCCGGAAATCGGCGTAGCGCAGCTTGAGCGTCACGGTGCGACCGCGAGCGCCCTTCTTCGCCGCGCGATCCCAGACGACGGTGCAGACATGCGCGAGCGCCTCGCGGATCTCGGTATCGGCGATCAGGTCGTTGAAGAAGGTGCGCTCGCCGCCGAGCGACTTGAGCGGCCGGTTCGACCGGACGCGTCGATGGTCGATCCCGCGCGCCAGATTATGGAGCCACTCCGCGCTGTTGCCGAAGTGCCCGGAGAGCCACGCCATCTCCTTTGCTGCGAGATCGGCGCCCGAAAAGACGCCGAGCCCTTCCATCTTCGCCGCGGTGACCGGGCCGATGCCGTGAAAACGGCGAATCGACAGCGTCTGGACGAAGGCGGCGCCCTTGCCGGGCGGGATGATGGTGATCCCGTCGGGCTTGTTCTGGTCCGACCCCAGCTTGGCGATGAACTTGTTGTAGGAAACGCCCGCCGAGGCGGTGAGCCCCGTTTCCTCGCGGATGCGCCTGCGGATCAGCTTCGCGGTCGCGGTCGCGCTGCCGAGCCCCGCCTTGTCGCGGCTGACGTCGAGATAGGCTTCGTCGAGCGACAGCGGCTCGACCTCGTCGGCATAGTCGCGGAAGATCGCGCGGATCTGGTGCGAAATGTCGCGATAGGCCTCGAAGCGCGGCGGCACGAAAATGAGGTCGGGGCACTGGCGCTTCGCGGTGATGCTGGGCATCGCCGAGCGGACGCCGAACTTGCGCGCTTCATAGGAGGCGGCGGCGACGACCCCACGCCGCGACGATCCGCCGACCGCGACGGGCCTGCCGCGCAGGGCCGGATTGTCGCGCTGCTCGACCGAGGCGTAGAAGGCGTCCATGTCGACATGGATGATCTTCCGGACTGGAGCATCCGCGGCTGGCGGGCTGTCGTCGGGGTCTTCGCCATCTTCCACGGTGGCAACATAGCGGGTTGCCAACATGTTCTCAACGGCGCGCTTGACGGCGCGCGACCAAGATGGCAATCGCGCCAGCCTTGGATATGCGGGTATAGCATAGTGGTAATGCTCTAGCCTTCCAAGCTAGCTAGGCGGGTTCGATTCCCGCTACCCGCTCCAGACCTTCCCCCATCAAATGTCGGCGGCCTTCTCCATCGCCTCGCTGTGCGCCTCGGGCGGCTCGCAGGGGGCGGGTGGGTCGCCTTCGGTCGTGGTGAAGCGCGATCCGCGTTCGAGCGTGCGGTGAACGGGGCAGCGTTCGGCGATCTCCATCATCCGTGCCCGCTGCTCAGGATCGAGCGCGCCTTCGATCGCGACGCGGATGTTGAAAAGGTCGGGGATGGGATCGCCGACCTGCTTATCATGGCCGACCGCAGTGCGGATCCGCGTGACCGGCAGCGCCTTGCCGTCGGCATAGAGGCGCAGCGTCATCGTCGTGCAGGCGGCGAGGGCGGCGGAGAGCAGGTCGAAGGGGCTCGGCCCCGATCCGAGGCCGCCGACGCTTGCGGGCTCGTCGGCGAGGAAGACATGGTCGCCCGAGCTGATCGCGACCTGGAATTTGCCCTCGCGCGTTTCCTCGGCTTCGGCATCGACCGTCGGGGCAGGGGTGTCCGCCGGGGCGACCAGATAGGGCGCCGCCCAGGCGGCGATCATCGATCCGACGCGTTCGGCATCCTGCGGTCGGCTGAGCAGATGATCGGCGTCGTCGAGCGACAGGAAGCTTTTGGGATGGCGCGCCGCGACATAGATTTTGGTCGCATTCTCGATCCCGACGGTGTCGTCGCGCGGGGCGTGCATGACGAGCAGCGGGCGGCGCAGCGCCGCGATGCGCGCGCCCTGATCCTGTTGCCGCAAGTCGTCGATCAGCCCGCGCCCGACGCGGAAGCGCCGCCCGCCCAGCAAGACATCGGCGGCGCCCTCGGCATCGATGACGGCGAGCGCGGCGGGATCGAACTGGTGGAGCGTGTGCGCGACGTCGAAGGGTGCGTTGATCGTGGCGACCGCGCGAATCTCCGGCAGGCCGGTCGCCGCCGCGATCGCCGCCGCGCCGCCGAGGCTATGCCCGATCAGCAGCGACGGCGTCTTGCCGTCATCGGCCATCGCGCGCGCCGCCGCTTGCAGGTCCTGGACATCGACCGAAAAACCGCTGTCGGCGAAATCGCCCTCGCTGTCGCCGAGCCCAGCGAAATCGAAGCGGAGCACTCCAATCCCCTGTCGCGCAAGCAGGCGCGCGATGCGGACCGCGGCGCGATTGTCCTTTCCGCAGGTGAAGCAATGCGCGAAGATCGCCCAGCCGCGGACGCGGCCGCCGGGCATTTCCATCCGTCCCGACAGGCGCTTGCCTGAGGCGCCCGCGAAATGAAACGGCTGCGTGACCATGGCTTCCTCCCGATCGTGCGCCGACTCCGGCCCGCGCCGGCATGATCGTCAGGCGTAGCGTGCCGATTGTCCAACCGGAACTTTCATCGGGCCGGCCCGTTTAACCAGCGTGTTCAATATGCGGAAAAATGCGGCGCGATCGGAGATCGCCCTTTCTGCCGGAAAGCGTGTCCGCGCTCCGGCGGGATGGCGCCGCGCGTCTGTCGAGGAAGGAGAAATCGAATGTTCAAATGGGCTCTGATCTTTGCCGTGATCGCCTTGCTTGCAGCGGTTCTGGGTTTCGGCGGCGTTGCCGGTGCGGCAGCGGGTATCGCCAAGATTCTGTTCTTCGTGGGGCTGGCGCTCGTGGTGCTGTTCCTGGTGCTCGGCGCCGCGGCGGGCCGCAAGGTCGTATAGTCGCAGGCCGGCAAAAGATTTTCGCGATTCGCGGGAACCTTTGGCCGGCGCCGGCGTTTCATTGGTCTACTCGATCGAAAGAGAAGGTAGAATTTGCTTCCTGTCTTCGGACGGAAGCCAGGGAGCCCCGCCGCAGAAATGCGACGGGGCTTACTTTTTTCCGGCCCACCAACCGGCGTTTCGCTTGCGTCAATATGAACGACGCGGCGTTTTTGCGACATTTTGCGACAATTTTTCGTCCATCCGGCAACGGCATGGGACAAATCGTGCCTAGAACCACCCTCATCGGGACACTTCGCTGTCCCCTGACGAGGAGTTCGTTACGTGAAGAAGAAGCTCATATTTCTGACCCTGGGTGCGGCGCTGATCGCCGTCCCCGTGCTTGCAGCGCCCGGCTCTGCCGACCGCAACGCCACGCAGACCCGCGCCGAGGCGCAGGCGCATGCCGCCGAACGATTCGCGAAAATGGATGCGAACAAGGACGGCAAGCTCGATGCGAGCGATCGCGCCGCGCGGCACGCCGAGATGCAGGCCAAGATGTTCGACCGTCTCGACGCGAACAAGGACGGCAGCATCAGCAAGGCCGAATGGGACCAGCACAGCGCCGATCGCGCCGCGAAGCGCGGTGAAAAGCGCGCCGATGCGGGTGACGGCAAGCGCGGCATGCGCGGTCACCACGGCGGCCGCGGCGGCCATGGCGGCATGATGATGGGCCGCGCCGACACCGACGGCGACAAGGCGATCAGCCTCGCCGAATTCCAGACCGCGGCGCTTGCGCGCTTCGATGCCGCCGACGCGAACAAGGATGGTCAGGTGACCGCCGCAGAACGCACGGCGCAGCGTGAGGCGTGGAAGGCGAAGGCCGGCGAATGGCGCGCGAAGCGCGGTGCCCAGCCAGCGGCGCCGACCGGCGAATAAGCATTTGGCAGGGGCGGCCTGTAACGAGCAGCCCATCTCCCCCTCCCTGGCATTGCCTTTGCGTGCCGTCCCTGCCAGCTATCGCCCACCGATCCCATGCGATCGGTGGGCGAACTATATGTCTGATGGACGAACGATGACCGATACGCCGCGCATCCTGCTGATCGACGACGAGCCTTCGATCCGCGAACCGCTTTCGGAATATCTGGAAGCGCAGGGCTTCGCCGTGACCGATGCGGCGAATGCCGCCGAGGCGCGGTCGGTGCTGCGCGCGCAATCGGTCGATCTGGTCGTCAGCGACATCATGATGCCCGGCGAGGACGGCCTGTCGCTGACCCGCCATTTGCGCGAGACGAGCAGCATCCCGGTCATCCTGCTGACCGCGCGTGCCGAGGATACCGAACGGATCATCGGGCTGGAGATCGGCGCCGACGATTATGTCGTCAAACCCTTCAACCCGCGCGAGCTGGTTGCGCGCATCCGCACCGTGCTGCGCCGGACGCAGGCGGGCGGGCGCTCGCTCGACAGCAGCGGGACGAGCTATGCCTTCGGCCGCTGGGTGCTCCGCGAGGTCGAGCGAGTGCTGGTCGATGAGGACGGCACCGAGGTCGCGCTGTCGTCGGGCGAATATCATCTGCTGCAGGCGCTGCTCCGCCATCCGCGCCAGGTGATGAGCCGTGACCGGCTGCTCGATCTGGTGCGCGGGCGTGAGGCCGACATCTTCGACCGCGCGATCGACAATCTGGTCAGCCGCCTGCGCAAGAAGATCGAGGACGACCCTGCGCATCCGCAGATCGTCAAGACCGTGTGGGGCGGCGGCTATACGCTGGCGTGCGAGGTCAGGCGCATGGGGCCCGCGGCGTGAAACTGCGCCTCTGGCCCCGCAGCCTCGTCGGCCAGCTCGTCTTTGCGGTCGCGGTGATGCTGTTCGTCGCGCAGGCGGTGAATTTCGTGCTGCTGTCGCGCGGGCTCAGGCAGCAGACGCTCGCGCACGGCGGCGGCATGGCCGTGGGGCGGATCATCGACGCGGTCGAACGCGACCGGCGCGGCGATTTTCGCCGGCCTCCGGACGAGAGGGACGCCCGCGACCGTCCGCAGAGGCTGATCATCTCCGACCGGCCGCCGCCCTTGCCGCCGGGCGCGGTGCCGATGCCCGACCTTGCAAATTATGTCGCGGGGCTGCTTGTCGAGGCCGACGTTCGGGCCGCCAGCGTCGATGCCTGGGTTCTCCCGCAGCGCCAGCGTGTGCAGCGGCCCGGCTTGCCGCGGTCGGTCGCCGTCAGCGCGAAGATCGGCGACCGCTATTTCGCGGTGCGAACGCGCATTGCGAGCGGCGGCAACCGCCTGCAGGGCTTTCTCATCTGGCAGACGCTGTCGCTTTATCTGCTGCTGCTCATCCCGATCATGATCATCGCATGGCGCGCCGCGGCGCCGCTCCGCGACCTGACGCGCGCCGCGCGCGCCAATCCCGCGCTGCGCGACGCCGCGCCGCTCGAGGAGGAAGGGCCGTCGGACGTTCGCGACCTGATCGCCGCCTTCAACGCCTACCGTGCGCGCATCGCGGCGATGCTGTCGGACAAGGACCGGATGCTCGGCGCGGTCGGGCACGATCTTCGCACGCCGCTTGCCAGCCTCCGCGTCCGCGTCGAGGGGGTCGAGGACGACCGGCTGCGCGACAAGATGATCGCCTCGATCGAGGAAATGACCGCGATGCTCGCCGACATATTGGCGCTCGCACGGTCGGGGGCTGGGACCGAGGTGCCCGAGCGGATCGGCCTCGGTGCGCTCGTGACCGAGCTGGCCGCCGACTATCGCGAGCAGGGCAAGGATGTGAGCCTCGCGGCGGTCGATGACGCCGCCGTATCGGCGCGGCCGATGCTGCTTCGGCGCGCGCTGCGCAATTTGATCGACAACGCCGTTGCCTATGGTTTGCGCGCACGCCTGTCGGTCGCGGTCGAGGGGCGCAAGGCGCGGATCATCGTGTCCGACGACGGCCCCGGTCTCAGCGCGGAGCAGATCGCCGCGCTGGTCGAGCCCTTCGCGCGCGGCGAGCAATCGCGCAACCGGGCAACCGGCGGCGCCGGCCTCGGCCTGTCGATCGCGCGCGAGATTGCAGAGGGGGAGGGCGGCACGCTGGTGCTGGCAAGCCGTGCGGGCGGCGGGCTCGACGCGGTGATCGCATTGCCCGTTCAGGCGTAGATCGCGATCCCCTGGCTGCCGCTCAGCACGGGCTCGCCCGCGCGGTTCCACAGCATCATGTCCTGCACCGAAAAGCCGCCGCGTGCATAGCCGGTCTTGGCCGAGAGCAGCCACCAGCCGTCTTCGGTCGCGGGGGCGCCGGTCAGCATGTTGACGGTCCAGTTCATCGAGCTGATCGGGCCGAATTCGGTGAACAGTGCCATCGCCGCGGGCGGCAGCGCATCGCCGAGCGCAAGCAGCGCGATTGCCGGGTGACAGGCAGGCTGCTCGGCGAAGCGGACCCACGTCAGATATTCGCCGCTGTCGCTCTTCCACGCGAAGCGCGGGCCGTTCACCGGCCGCATGTCGAAATGTCTGGTGAAGGTCGGGCGTACCTTGTGTTCGGGCACCGGCTGCAGCGTTTCGGGCGCGGGCACGTCGGGCATCGTCAGCCGGTTGTGGTCGAGATGGCTCGCACGGTCGCCCGAAAAGGCGAAGACCGCGGCGGTGCCGAAGCCCTGATCGCTCGATACGCCGGCGTCGACGAACAGGCTCGATTTCGACTGGCGGAGCACGCGGGTGTTCACGGTGCAGTCGCCGCCGACCGGGCCGACGAAGCTGATCTGGGCATAGCGCAGCGGCGTTTCGGTCGGGTGAAGCCGCATCGTGCCCGCCAGCGCGACCGCCGAGCTGATCCCGCCATAGGCGGTGCGCCCCTGCATCCATCCTTCGTCGATATGCGCGGTCGCGGTATCGCCGTCGATGCGGAGGGTGTCGAGGAGGGTGTCTAGGGGGCTGATCGTCGTCGTTTCCGTCATCCGTTGTCCATTCGTTGGCTCCGCCCAACACAGGCGGAACGAGGCCGCATCGTCATTGCGAGCGAAGCGAAGCAATCCAGAGTATGCGTAACCCGCTCTGGATTGCCTCGCTTCGCTCGCACTGACGACTCAAATATCTACTCTTCGATCTGGAAGGTCAGTCCCGCGTTTGCGGTCAAGCGCTCAATCAGCGCATCGCCGAGCAGGGCTCCCGGCGTCCAGACGCCGCCGTCGCCCTTGGTCTCGAGCAGCGCCATGCCCGTTTCGGCCAGCATCTTCGACGTTGAACCATAGCCGGGATCGCGGTCGCCCTGCACCGAGGCGCGAATGGTCGAGCCGTCGGGGTATTCGCCGATGAAGAGGATGTCGTAGAAGCCGTTCTCGCGTTCCTCCTTGCTTGGTCCCTCGCCGGGCTGCAGCCTGGAGTCGCCGAAGGGGTTCGCTTTCGCCATCGCCTCGGCCATCGCCTTGCCCGCATCGCCGATCGTCGTCATCACCATCTCGTCATAGACGAGTTCCTCGCCCCACTTATGACCGAGCAGATAATTGGTGCGGTGGACATTCTTGGTGTTGATCGGCGCCATCACGAAGGGCGCGGTCCATGTGCCGGTCGCGGCATCATATTCGGGGACGAGGCCGGTCGGCTGCGACGGTCCCTCGAAGCCGGGCGTGAGCGCGAAGCTCGACTTGAGCAGCAGCGCGAGCGACGGCTGCTTCGCGATCGCCTTCAGCGTTTCGGTCAGGCTCGCGATCGTGCCGCCCGATGCGCCGCCCTGCATCTTGCGAACGCGGCCCTTGACCCGCGGCGCGGGCTTGCCGTGGCGCCTGATCGCCTCGGCCTGCAGGAAATGGACGCCGAGGTCGAAGGGGATCGAGTCGAAACCGCACGAGAAGGTGATCCGCGCGCCCGAGGCCTTGGCGGCGGCTTCATGCTCGTCGATCATCTCGCGCATCCAGCCGGGCTCGCCGCAAAGGTCGGCGTAGGCGGTGCCCGCGCGGACGCAGGCGGCGACGAGTTCGTTGCCGTAAAGCTGATACGGGCCGACGGTGGTCAGCACGACCTTCGTACTCGCCGCCATCTTGTCGAGGCTCGCCGGATCGCTCGCGTCGGCGACGATCAGCGGGGTTTCCTCGTCGGCGCCGATCAGGTCGCGCACCTCGGCGAGCTTGGCGAGGCTGCGCCCCGCCATCGCCCATTTGGGCGCATCCTTGCGGCCCTTGTAATGATGCGCGAAATATTCGGCGACGAGGCGGCCGGTAAAGCCGGTTGCACCATAGATGACGATGTCGAGATCGCGGGACGCCATAAAACCCTCCCTTTACGTAAACGTTAAGTGAAGGCTAGCGCAGGCGAAGCGCAATGCCAAGCGCGAAGCGTCAGAAGCGCCACCATGGGCGCTTTTCGACGACGATGGGAGCGCCGGCGGCTTCGGCGCGACCCTCGGCGCGCGCGGCGCGAAGTTCGGCGTTGTGCGCATCGATCTCGTCGCGGCGTTTACGGCGCAGCGCGTCATAGCTCCAGCGCGTGTTGCCATAGCCGAAGAGGCACAGAAGACCGCCCGCGATGGCGAGATTCTTCATCGCCATCATGGCTTGCGCCGGGTCGGTAAAGTCGCGGTGGAAGAAAAGGATCGTGAGCAGCACGAACCCCGCGAGGAGCAGCGAGAAGAGCCGCGCATAGATGCCGAGCGCGATGCAGGCGCCCGCGATCAGTTCGAACAGTCCGGTCGGGATTGCAAGCCAGCCGGGGACCCCGGCGGCGGACATCATCGCGCCGGTGTCGGTCACGTGGATCAGCTTGTTGATCCCCGACACGACAAAGATCAGGGCGATGAACAGGCGGCCGATGAAGACGGCGATCATCGACATAAGGCATCCTCCAGCACGGCCCCGTCCGCTTGTACGGAAAGGACGCGCGAAGGGGGGAAGCGGTTCCGTGGCTCAGAGCTTGGGCAGCGTGACGCCCTTTTGCCCCATATATTTGCCCGCGCGGTCGGCGTAGCTTGTCTCGCACGGCTCATTGCCCTGCAGGAAGAGGAACTGGCACGCGCCCTCGTTGGCATAGATTTTCGCGGGCAGGGGAGTGGTATTGGAAAATTCGAGCGTCACATGCCCTTCCCAACCCGGCTCGAGCGGGGTGACGTTCACGATGATCCCGCAGCGCGCATAGGTCGATTTGCCGAGACAGATGACGAGCACGTCGCGGGGAATCCTGAAATATTCGACCGTGCGGGCGAGCGCGAAGCTGTTCGGAGGGATGATGCAGACGTCGGTTTCGCGATCGACGAAGCTGTTCGAGGCGAAGTCCTTGGGGTCGACGACGGCGCTGTCGACATTGGTGAAGATCTTGAATTCGGGCGCGACGCGCGCGTCATAGCCGTAGGAAGAGAGGCCGTAGCTGATGCAGCCGTCGCGGCGCTGCGCTTCCACGAAGGGCTCGATCATGCCCTGCGTTCGGGCGGCTTCGCGAATCCATTTGTCGGAAAGAATGCTCATGCGGCTGTCTTGTCGGGGAGCCGCGCTTCGCGCAAGCGGTCAGTGTCTCGCACGAGGATATCCAACCGATCGTCACCCTGAACTTGTTTCAGGGTCCATGGCCGATCCTCTCTCAAAGCGCAGCGTCAAACGAGATGACAGGCCATGGATGCTGAAACGAGTTCAGCATGACGAGAGAAAATAGCCCTTGTTTCAGTCAATCATCCCCAGATCCTTCGGCCCGAAGGCGGCCGGCAGCAATTCGCTGAGCCTGTAGGTCGCGACGGTCGAGCCGTCACCCGATGCGCAATGCACCAGCACATCGACCTTCGATCGTTCGGCCGCCTCGTTCAGTATCTGGCGGCAGCGTCCGCACGGGTTGACCGGATCGCTGCCGATCAGCGCTTCGCCTTCGGGGCGCCCGCCGACGATCGCGACCTCGGCGAGCTCGCCGATCCAGCCTTCGTTGGCGATCTTCGCGACTGCCGCAGTCTCGGCGCAGAGGGTGAGGCCGTAGCTTGCATTTTCGACATTGGCGCCGGTCACGACATCGCCGTTCCTGAGCAGCAGCGCGGCGCCGACGTGAAAGCCCGAGTAGGGCGCATAGGCGCGGCTCGCGGCATCGCGCGCGGCGGCGATCAGGGCGTCGCGGGTGTCGCTCATGGCGTATCTCCTTGCGCTCGGACGACGTTCCAGCCGACGGTGCCGTCGGCGCCGGACAGCCGCACATAGTCATTGGCCTGCCACATCGCCCAGGGGTGCGCGCCATAATCGGGCTCGAAGAAATCGCGGCGCAGCCAGGTCGTGCGCGCGATGCCCTGCGTCACTTTGTAATCGGCCTCGAACGCGGGGCCGGGGGCGATCAGGCTGCGCTTGCCGGTGTGCGCCTCGATCTGCGCCAGAAAGGTCGCGAGCTCCGACAGAAGCAGCGCGCGCGTCGGCCGGTCGGGGCAGCGGTCGTCATAGTCGAGCCAGACGACCGCGGGCAGCGCGTCGGCGCGGCGCGGCACGTGGCGGATGAAGTTCGCTGCCTGATCGGTCGCGAGCTGGCAGAGGCTGTAGCGATGGATCGCGCCGACCTGCACCCCGACTTCGCGCGCGCCGGCGAAGTTGCGCGCGAACATCGGGTCGAGCCCGGCGCTGCCGTCGGTCGCCGCGACATAAGCGAAGTCGGCGCCCGCGGCCTTGATCGAACCCCAATGGACGGCGCCGTTGCCAGCGTCGATCGTCACGCCCTGAAGCGGGAAGAGGCTGCGGTCGGGGGTCCAGCGTGCCGCCCACCAGAGCGCCAACCCCAAGAGCAGCAGCAACAGCGCAAGACCGCCGCCGGCGCGGCGCAGGAAGCGCGCGATCGCGCCGCGCCAGTCGCGCGCGCTCCGAGCGGCGGGCCTTGCCGTCTTGCCCCTGCTTTTCGCCCCCGTCGCCATCGTCAGCCCTTGATGTGGAGCACGCAGATGAGCGTGAACAGCCGCCGCGCGGTGTCGAAATCGACCGCGATCTTGCCGTCGAGCCGGTCCATCAGCATTTCGGCCGCTTCATTATGGAGGCCGCGGCGCGCCATATCGACGGTCTCGATCTGCTGCGCGGTCGCGGTCTTGATCGCCTGATAATAGCTGTCGCAGATCGCGAAATAATCGCGGATCGGGCGCCGGAAACGCCCGAGCCCGAGGATGATCGCCTCGAGCGGCGAATGATCCTCGCGGCTGATCTCGAAGATCAGCCGCCCGTCCTCGACGCGCAGCCGCAGGCGGTAGGGGCCGGCATAGCCATCGGGATGCCCGCGCTGCGGCACGAACTTATTGTCTTCGAGAATGTCGAAGATCGCGACCCGCCGTTCCTGCTCGACATCGGGATTGCGCCAGATGATCGAACCCTCGTCGAGGTCGATCGAAATGATGCGTTGCTGGGAGGGATCGGCGTCGGACATGTTGTTCGTGCTTCTACTGGTCGCACGGCGAAGGGCAAGGGGGCGACTTATTCACAGCATTCCACAGTTATGATATGCCGAGCGATATCGTCGGTTGCGCCGCTTCGAGCCTCGACGCATGAAGGTCGCCATGCCCGAACTAGCCCTGTTTCCGACCCCGGCGCCCGCCGGGGATGAGCGCCAATTACCTCGCAATATCGAGGCCGAAGCCGCCTTTCTCGGCGCGATCCTGATCGACAACCGAGTCGTCGAGGATCTCCCGGTGCAGCTGGGTGCCGCGCATTTCTTCGAGCCGCTGCACGGCCGCATTTTTCAGCAGACGATGGCGCTGATCGAGCGCAACAGCATCGCGACACCCGTCACCCTCAAGCCCTTCTTCGAGGCCGACGAGGCGATGAAGGCGGTCGGCGGGGTCGGCTATCTCGCGCAGCTCACCGGCAGCGGCGCGGGGCTCATCGGCGCGCGCGACTTCGCGCGGCAGATTTTCGACCTCGCCTTGCTCCGCGAACTGGTCGGCGTCGGGCGCACCCTTGTCGACAGCGCGCTCGACACGAGCGAGAGCGTCGATCCGCAGGCGCAGATCGAGGAGGCCGAAACCGCGCTCTACCGCGTCGCGGGCGGCGAGGCCGAAATGGGATCGGTCAAGAGCTTCAACGCCGCGAGCCTCACCGCGCTGCAAGCGGCCGAGCGCGCGCTCAATTCGGGCGGGCATCTGTCGGGTATCACGACGGGGATCGCGAGCATGAATGCCAAGATCGGCGGCATGCATAATTCGGACCTGATGATCCTCGCCGGCCGTCCCGGCATGGGCAAGACCTCGTTCGCCACCAACATCGCCTATAACGCCGCCGAGCGCTGGCGCCGCGACGAGGAAGACGGCATTCCGCCCGAGAAGAATATGGGCGCGAAGGTCGCCTTCTTCAGCCTCGAAATGTCGGCCGACCAGCTCGCGACGCGCGTGCTGGCCGAACAGTCGGGGGTGTCGGGCGAGGCGCTCCGCATGGGCAAGATCAGCAAGGAGCAGTTTCAGCAGCTGTCGCGTGCCGCGCAGGCGCTGCAGACCTTGCCCTTGTTCATCGACGACACGCCCGGCCTGACGATCGCGGGCCTGCGCACCCGGGCGCGGCGGCTGCAGCGCCGGCACGGCATCGGCTTCATCGTCGTCGACTATCTGCAGTTGTTGCAGGGCTCGTCGAAGAGCGGTGACAACCGCGTGCAGGAAATTTCGGAAATTTCGCGCGGCCTCAAGACGCTGGCGAAGGAACTTAACGTCCCGGTGATGGCGCTGTCGCAGCTCAGCCGTCAGGTCGAAAGCCGCGAGGACAAGCGGCCGCAGCTTTCCGACCTTCGCGAATCGGGGTCGATCGAGCAGGACGCCGACATGGTGCTGTTCGTGTTCCGCGAGGATTATTATGTCGCGGCGCGCGAGCCCAAGCGCCCCGTCGAGGGCGACGATGTGAAGGTCCACGCCGCGCATGAGGAATGGGCGGCCGAGATGGAGCGCGTCTTTGGCCTCGCCGAAGTCATCGTCGCCAAATCGCGTCACGGTTCGACCGGCAAGGTCCGCCTCCACTTCGAGGCGAAGACGACGAAGTTCAGCGATCTGGCCGACGACAGTCAGGCCTATGCGGATTATGAATAACTAGCCGCACGCCGTGCGTGCCCCTGCCTTCGCAGGGGCACGGCTTGCGTCTGTCAAAACGCCGGGTCGTTGGCCGGATCGTTGTCGATCGGCGTCACTGCGGTGTGGATGCCGCATTCGGTCTTGTCCCAGCCGCGCCAGCGGCCCGAGCGCGGGTCTTCGCCTGCCTGCACCTTCGAGGTGCACGGCGAGCAGCCGATCGAGGGATAACCCTCGGCCTCGAGCGGGTGGCGCGGCAGGTCGTGCGCGTCGAAATAGGCGTCGAGCTCTTCGCGGGTCCAGTTGGCGAGCGGGTTGAACTTCAGCCGGCCGGTGGTGCCGTCGAGCTCGAAGCGGGCGAGGCCGGTGCGCGTCGAGGACTGGAAGCCCTTGCGGCCGGTGATCGATGTGTCGAAATCGGTGAGCGCCTTTTCGAGCGGCTTCACCTTGCGGATTTCGCAGCAGCCGTCGGGGTCGTAGGACCAGCGAAGCTCGGTCGCGTCCTTGGCGGCGAGTTCTTCGGCGTCGGGCGTGACGTTGATCAGGTTCAGCCCGAGCTTGGCCGCCAGCTCGTCGCGATAGGCGAGCGTTTCGGGAAAATGCTTGCCCGTATCGAGGAACAGCACCGGCATGCCGGGCGCCGCGCGCGTCACCAGATGGAGCAGCACCGCGCTTTCGGCGCCGAAGCTCGACACGATCGCGCTCTCGCCGAGCAGGCCCGCGCCGATCACGCTCGCGACGACCTCGGCCGCGTCCTGACCGCGGAACAGGTTGTTGAGGCGGATGACGTCGGCCTGCGTGAAACGCGGGGCGACGTCGATCCGGTCGCGCGAACGGGGTTCGGCTGTCACCTCAGCCATGCCTCAGCTTCCAGATCGGCACCGCGTCGTCGGTCGCATTCTGATAGACATGGCGATAACGATGGAGCGCCGCCTCGACATCGGCGGGGTTGAGCGAATGCTGCGAGGCGAAGCTGTCGAACCCGCAGCGGCGCATGAAGAAGAGCAGGTCGATCAGCACATCGCCCTCGGCACGGAGTTCACCCGTGTAGCCCGCTTCGCGCAGGATGCGCGCGCTCGAAAAGCCGCGCCCGTCGCGAAAGCGCGGGAAGGAGATTTCGATGAGCTGCAGCCGGTCGAGATAGGGGATCAGCCGCCGTGCATCCTCGCCCGCCTCGAGCCGCACCGCGGTCGCGTCGGGCTGTTCGAGGAAGGCGTCGAGCGTAACCGCCGGCTCTTCGTGCGGCTGGTCGTCGCGGTAACGGAAATTAGCCATAGATGGCCTCCTTGAAGGGGTCGAGGCCGACGCGGCGATAGGTATCGAGGAAGCGTTCGCCGGGCTCGCGAAGCTCGCGGTAGCGCTCGACGGTGCGCTCGACCGCATCGACGATGCCGGCTTCGTCGAAGCCCGGGCCGGTGATCTTCGCCTGCGACGTATCTTCGGCGCCCGAACCGCCCAGCAGGAGCTGGTAATTCTCGGTCCCTTTGCGGTCGACGCCGAGGATGCCGATCTGGCCGGCGTGGTGATGACCGCAGGCGTTGATGCAGCCCGAAATCTTGATCTTGAGCTCGCCGATGTCGAGCTGGCGCTCCATGTCGGCGAAGCGTTCGGCGATCTTCTGCGCGACCGGGATCGAGCGCGCATTGGCGAGGCTGCAATAATCGAGGCCGGGGCAGGCGATGATGTCGGTGACGAGGTCGAGATTGACGTTCGCGAGCCCCGCAGCGTCGAGCGCCTGCCAGACCGCGTAGAGATCGGCCTTGCGGACGTGCGGCAGGACGAGGTTCTGCGCGTGGGTCGCGCGGATCTCGTCGAAGCTGTAGCGCTCGGCGAGGTCGGCGACGATCTCCATCTGCTCGGCCGAAATGTCGCCTGGGATGCCGCCGACGGGTTTCAGGCTGATGTTGGCGATCGCATAGCCCGGCGCCTTGTGCGCGATGACCTGCCGATCGACCCACAGCGCGAAATCGGGGTCGCTGCGGTCGATCGCGTCGGACAGGCCGGTCTCGAACGGCGGCGGCGTGAAATAGGCCGCGATGCGGTCATATTCGGCCTGCGGGAAATCGGTGCCGAGCGCGAGGAAGGTCTGGAATTCCTCCTCGACCTGGCGGCGGAATTCTTCCTCGCCGAGCTCGTGGACGAGAATTTTCATCCGCTGCTTATGGATATTGTCGCGCCGCGCATGGAGATTCCAGACGCGCAGGATCGCTTGCAGATAGGAGAAAATCTGCGCCGCGGGCAGGAAGTCGTGGATCTTGTAGGCGATGAACGGCGTGCGTCCCATGCCGCCGCCGGCATAGACCTCGAAGCCTTCCTCGCCCGCGTCGTTGCGGACGATGCGGAGCGCGCAGTCGTGCCAGCGGAGCGCCGCGCGATCCTCGGCCGCGGAGATGACGGCGATCTTGAACTTGCGCGGCAGATAGCTGAATTCGGGGTGGAAGGTCGTCGCCTGACGGATCAATTCGGCCCACGGGCGCGGGTCGCAAATCTCGTCGGCGGCGGCGCCGGCATATTGGTCGGCGGAGATGTTGCGGATGCTCTCGCCGCTCGTCTGGATCGCGTGCATCTCGACCGTCGCCAGCTCGGCGAGAATGTCGGGCGCCTCTTCCAGCTTGATCCAGTTATACTGGATATTCTGACGCGTGGTGAAATGGCCATAGCCGCGGTCATAGGTGCGCGCGATATGCGCGAGCTTGCGCATCTGCTCCGAATTGAAGGTGCCATAGGGAATGGCGACGCGCAGCATATAGGCGTGGAGCTGGAGGTAGAGACCGTTCTTCAGCCGCAGCGGCTTGAACTGGTCGTCGTTGATGTCGCCCGCGATGCGGCGGCGCGTCTGGTCGCGAAATTCCTCGACGCGGGCATCGACCATTGCCTGGTCATATTGGTCATATTTATACATGTCAGATCACCCAGTCGCCGGCCGTCGGATCGGCGGGTTTCAGTGTCAGGTCGGGGCGCACGGTCGGGCCGAGCGCGCGGATGCGGTCCTTGATATGCGCGGGGCGCGGCCCTTCGGGGGTCGCCTCGGCATCGACGATGTAGCCGCCGTTGACGCGCCGGGCGCCATCCTCGGCCGCGAGCACCGCCTCGCCATGCTCGCCGACGTCGGCGGCGTCCTCGACGTGGAGCGACCAGTCGCGCCCGGTCCACCAGATGACGGCGCCCGATTTCAGGTCGTTGCCGGTCAAGATTCGCATGCAATATCCTTCAGAGAGTTGGCGACGCCCGGCGCGCCGAGGCAGTCGAGCGCGTCGGCGCGCGCCGCGACCTTGCCGACGATGATCAGCGCCGGGCTGGCGACTTTCTCGCGCGCGACGAGATCGCCGAGATCGGTGAGCAAAGTACGGAGGACGCGGGCGTCGGCGGTGGTGCCGCGCTCGACCACCGCGACCGGCAGGCCGGGCGACACGCCGTCGGCGATCAGCTTGTCGGCGATGGCGCTCGCGGTCGCGAGGCCCATGTAGATGACGAGCGTGCGGCCATGACCCGCGAGCCCCGACCAATCCTGATCGGTCAGGTCCTTGCACTGGCCGGCGACGAAGCTGACCGCGCTCGCATCCTCGCGGTGGGTGAGGGGGAGGCCCGCCTGCGCGGCGCAGCCCGCGGCGGCGGTGATGCCGGGGACGACTTCGCACGCGACGCCCGCCGCGCGCGCCGCGTCGAGTTCCTCGCCGCCGCGTCCGAAGATGAACGGATCGCCGCCCTTCAGCCGCACGACCTGCTTGCCGGCGCGCGCTTCGCGAACGATCAGTTCGTTGATGAGGTCCTGCTTCATCGTGTGGCGGCTGCGCTGCTTGGCGACGCTGATCCGTTCGACATGCGGCGGGATCAGCGCGATCACGCCCTCGCCGACGAGCCCGTCATGGACGACGAGATCGGCACTCGCAAGCAGCCGCGCGGCGCGCAGCGTCAACAGGTCGGGATCACCGGGACCGGCGCCGACGAGCCACAGCTTGCCCGCAGAGGGAAGGTTCTTTTCCATGCAGGGTAGATGGCTTTGGGGCGCCCAAATCGCAAAGCAGGGTTTTTTGACGGCGGTGAAGCTAAAATTGCCCGTCGATTTCCATCATCCGTCATTGCGAGCGAAGCGAAGCAATCCAGAGCGGTTCTTGCCGCTCTGGATTGCTTCGCTTCGCTCGCAATGACGATCGACTAAAGATATTTCTTCGTCACCAGCTGCGACCCTTCCGGATCGCGCAGGCCAACTCCGATCGAGGCGCGCATCGCGTCGCTTTCGGCGCTCGCCACCGGATAGGCGCAATAGTCGGCGGCGTAAAAGGCGCTCGGCCGGTGGTTGCCCGACAGGCCGATGCCGCCAAAGGGGGCGGCCGACGACGCGCCGTTGGTCGGGCGGTTCCAGTTGATCACCCCCGCCCGGGCGTTGGCCCAGAATTGATCGTAAAGCTGCGGCGTGCCGCCGATCAGTGAGGCCGACAGGCCGAAGGCGGTATTGTTCGCCTCGGCGATCGCCGCCTCGAAGCTGTCGACGCGGATCACCTGAAGCAGCGGGCCGAACAGCTCGATATCGGGGCGTTCGGGCATCGCGGTCACGTCGATGATGCCGGGAGTCAGGAAGGGGCGGCCCTCGATCGGGCGCGACATATGGCGGATCACCTGACCGCCGTTGGACATCAGGATCAGGAAGCTTTCGGTCAGGCCGTCGGCCGCCTCATTGTCGATCACAGGCCCCATATAGGGGGCGGGATCGGCATGCGGATGATCGACGATCAGCCGGTTCGCGAGCGTCTTCACCTCGCCCAGCAGGCGGTCGGCGAGGCTGTCCTTGACGATCAGGCGTCGCGCGTTGCTGCACCGCTGTCCGGCGCTGAGGAACGCCGATTGGATCACCAGGATCGCGGCGGTCGCGATGTCGGCCGTGTCCCAGACGACGATCGGGTTGTTGCCGCCCATTTCGAGCGCGACGATCTTGCCCGGCTGGTCGGCGAACTGGCGATTGATCGCGATGCCGGTGCGCGCCGATCCGGTGAAGAGCAGCCCGTCGATGCCTTGATGGCCAGCAAGCGCCTTGCCGGTATCGGGACCGCCGATGACGAGGCGCAGCACCTCCTGCGGAACCCCGGCGCTGTGGAACAATTCGACGAGTTTCGCGCCGACCGCGGGAGTCTTTTCGGACGGCTTGAACACCACCGAATTGCCCGCGAGCAGCGCCGGCACGATATGGCCGTTCGGCAGGTGCGCGGGAAAATTATAGGGGCCGAGCACCGCCAGCGTGCCGTGCGGTTTGTGCCGCACCGCGTTGCGCAGCCCCATCGCGCCCTCGATACGGCGGTTGGGGGTGCGTTCGGCATAGGCCTTGATCGAAATATCGACCTTGTTCGCGACCGATTCGACCTCGGTCCGCGCTTCCCACAAGGGCTTGCCGGTCTCGCGCGCGATCAGGTCGGCGAGCGTGTCGGCTTCGGCCTTGACCCGGTCGGCGAAGCGGCGGAGCGTTTCGGAGCGGAAGGCGACGGCCTTTGCGGCCCATCCTGGCCAGGCGGCCCGTGCCGCCGCGACCTCCTGATCGACATCGCTGACCGCGCCGCGCCACAGCTCGTCGCCGGTCGCGGGCTCAAAGGAAATCAACTCTTCGCTCATGGTCTTGCGCCTCATATCGGCGAAAGCGGGTGGCGGCAACCGATCCGGCCCATTTCGGTGACGGATCGCTTGCGCCGCCCGCGCTGTTGGCGATAGACGGCGAAGATCACCAGCGGGCAGGGAATGAGGGGAAGCGGCAATTTCGGCACGGCAGGACATCAAGCGGGATTGGGACGATCATTATTGGTGGTCGTCCGATGGCGTCCGCCTGCACGCGCGCATCTATCCGGGCCCTGATGGAAGCGAGGGTGCGCCGCCGATCCTCTGCTTGCCCGGCCTCGCGCGCAATGCGCGCGATTTCGAGGGGCTGGCACCGCATATGGCCGCAAAGCGCCGCGTGATCGTCGCCGAATTCCGGGGCCGCGGCGAAAGCGCCTATGCCAAGGACCCGATGACCTATGTTCCGCTCACCTATGCGCAGGACATCATCGCCTTGTTCGACGAGATGAAGGTCGAGCGTTTCGCGACCGTCGGCACTTCGCTCGGCGGGCTGGTGTCGATGCTGCTCGCCGCGACGCAGCCGGGGCGGATCACCGGCGCAGTGCTCAACGATGTCGGGCCCGAACTCGAAACGGCGGGGCTCGAACGCATCCGCGACTATATCGGCGCAGGCGGAAGCCAGCCGACCTGGATTCATGCGGCGCGCGCCTATGCCGAACTCAACGCCGCCGTCTATCCCGCCTATGGCATCGAAGACTGGCTGCGGGTCACCAAGCGGACGCACCGGCTGACGCCCGAGGGGCGGATCGTCACCGACTATGACAAGCAGATCGCGGCGCCGCTCCGCGTCCCGAACGGGGGCGATGCCGCCCCCGATCTCTGGCCCGTCTATCGTGCGCTCGGCGATGTGCCGGTGCTGATCCTGCGCGGTGCCTTGTCCGACATATTGTCGGCGGCGGCCGGCGCGAAGATGGTCGATGGCCTGCCGCACGCCCGCCTCGTCGAGGTTCCGGGCGTCGGCCATGCCCCGACGATGGACGAGGCCGGCGCGCGCGCCGCGATCGACGCCTGGATCGCGGAGCTTCCCGCGGCGTGAGCGACGCGGAACCCGAGGCACCCTGGCCGGTCCGCATCTTGCACCTTCATTCGAGCTTTTCGCTCGGCGGGAAGGAGGCACGCGCGGTGCGGCTGATGAACCTGATGGGGGACCGGGCGCATCACACGATCCTGTCGGCGATGCCCGAAGCGCTCGGCGCCCGCGAAGCGATCGACCCCGCGATCCGCGTCGATTTCCCCGGCGATGCGCCGCCACTGTACGGCAAGCCATCGCTGCCGCGTTACCGCGCGCTCGCCCGCTATATGCTCAATTTCGAGCTGGTGCTGAGCTATAATTGGGGGGCGATGGACGGGGTGATGGCGCACCGGCTCCATCGGCGCGGGCTGCCCAGCCTCATCCATCACGAGGACGGCTTCAACGAGGACGAGAGCGTCCGGCGCAACTGGAAACGCAATCTCTTCCGCCGCGCCGCGCTGAAGCATGCGCTCGGCGTCGTGGTGCCCTCGACCTCGCTCCAGCGCATCGCGGCCGGGGAGTGGCGGGCGGACCCTGTTCACCTCATCCGCAACGGCATCGACGTCGCGGCCTATGGCCACGCTCGCGCCACCCCGATCCCCGGCTTCGAGCGGCGCGAGGGCGAGGTCGTGATCGGCACCGTCGCGGGGCTGCGCAAGGTCAAGGACCTGCCGCGCCTCGTCCGCGCGGTCGCGGCGCTGCCGGCCAACGCCCGGCTCGTGATCGTCGGCGAGGGGCCGGAGCGCGAGGCGATTGCCGCCGAGGCCGCGGCCTGCGGCATGGCGGACCGTCTTGTCCTCCCCGGCTTCATGGCCGGGCCCGCGCGCTGGATCGGCCATTTCGACCTGCTCGCGCTGTCGTCGCGCAGCGAGCAGATGCCGATCGCTGTCGTCGAGGCGATGGCGGCGGGACTTCCGGTCGTCAGCCCCGATGTCGGCGATGTCGCGGCGATGGTGTCCGATGCGAACCGGCGCTTCGTCGCGAGCGACGAGGCGGCCTTCCGCGCGGCGCTCGCCGAGCTTGCAGGCAACCCTGCGCTGCGCACCGAAATCGGCGCCGCGAACCGCCGGGTAGCCGCCGAACGCTTCGACGAATCAACGATGGTCGGAGCCTATGAAAAGCTCTATGCTCGCGGGCTTGGTGGGTATGGCCCGTTCAGCGGCCGCTGGATCGGCATCGATTGACAAAAGCCGCCGTTTTCCGCTTACGGAAAGGGCAACAGGGGGCCGCGGGCATGTACGCCGGCGGTGGAGAGAAAGAGGTCCATAGTGTTCAAAGGTTTGAAGCCCATCCTTTACGGCGGTCGTGAAGTCTGGCCGCTCGTCGAGGGAGGCAAGGGGGTTTCGGCGACCAACCATATGTCGAGCGGCGCCTGGGCCGCGGCGGGCGGGATCGGCACCGTGTCGGCGGTCAACGCCGACAGCTATGACGCCGAAGGCAAGATCATTCCCCAAATCTATCGCGCGCTGACCCGCAAGGAACGCCATGAGGAGCTGATCCAGTACGCGATCGACGGCGCGGTCGAGCAGGTCAGGCGCGCTTACGACATTGCGAGCGGCAAGGGCGCGATCAATATCAACGTCCTGTGGGAAATGGGTGGCGCGCAGCAGGTGCTCGAAGGCGTGCTCGAAAAGACGCGCGGGCTCGTCACCGGCGTGACCTGCGGCGCGGGGATGCCCTACAAGCTCAGCGAGATCGCGGCGAAACACAACGTCAACTATCTCCCGATCATCTCTTCGGCGCGCGCCTTCCGCGCGCTGTGGAAGCGCGCCTATCACAAGGTCGCCGATCTGATGGCGGCGGTGGTTTACGAGGACCCGTGGCTCGCGGGCGGGCACAACGGCCTGTCGAACGCCGAGGACCCGCTGAAGCCCGAGGACCCCTATCCGCGCGTCAAGGCGCTGCGCGACACGATGCGGGCCGAGGGCATTTCGGACGAGGTGCCGATCGTGATGGCGGGCGGCGTCTGGTACTTGCGCGACTGGGAGCATTGGATCGACAATCCCGAGCTCGGCCAGATCGTCTTCCAGTACGGCACGCGCCCGCTGCTGACCGAGGAAAGCCCGATCCCGCAGGAGTGGAAGGACCGCCTCCGCACCCTCGACGAGGGCGACGTGCTGCTCCACCGCTTCTCGCCGACCGGCTTTTATTCCAGCGCGGTGCGCAACCCCTTCCTGCGCGATCTCGAGGCACGCTCGGAGCGTCAGATTCCCTACTCGAAGCAGGAAGCGGGCGACCATGTCGCGCAGCTCGACGCGGGCGTGAAGGGGCGGAATTTCTGGGTGACGCCGCACGACCGCGACCGCGCGCGCGATTGGGTTGCCGAAGGCTATACCACTGCGCTCAAGACGCCGGACAATACGGTCGTCTATGTGACCGAAAGCGACAAGGCGATCATCCGCAAGGATCAGGCCGACTGCATGGGCTGCCTGTCGCACTGCGGATTCTCGGCGTGGAAGGACCATGACGATTACACCACCGGCTACCTCGCCGACCCGCGCAGCTTCTGCATCCAGAAGACGCTGCAGGACATCGCGCACGGCGGCGACGTCGAACAGAATCTGATGTTCGCGGGCCACGCCGCGTTCAACTTCAAGACCGACCCCTTCTATTCGAACAACTTCACCCCGACGGTGAAGCAGCTGGTCGACCGGATTCTGACGGGGGATTAAATACACTTCGTCATTGCGAGCGCAGCGAAGCAATCCAGGGCGGTTTACGCTGCTCTGGATTGCTTCGCTGCGCTCGCAATGACGAGGTTTTTGGGGGTAGAGGCCATGCGCGAGCGTCAGCCGGCGGTCTATATCATGGCGAGCCGGCGCAACGGGACGCTATACACCGGCGTGACTTCAAATCTGATCCAGCGCATGTGGCAGCATAGAGAAGGGCTGGGTGGGTTCTCCACGCGCTACGATTGCAAGATACTCGTCTGGTTCGAAATGCACGCGACGATGGAAACAGCGATTGTAAGGGAAAAGCAGATCAAGGCTGGCAGTCGCGCAAAGAAACTCGCGCTGATCGAGGCGGAAAATCCGCTCTGGCGCGATCTGTGGCCCGACATTCTCGACGGCAGTGAATGACACTCTGGATTGCTTCGTCGCTGCGCTCCTCGCAATGACGAAGCTCTCATATGCACTGTCATTGTGAGTAAAGCGAAGCAATCCAGAGCGGCCCAGCGCAATGTCAGCGATTCAGGCCCACCCCTCCAGCACCTGATCGGGCGGCCGATGCCCGTCGCACCAGGCGCGGATGTTCGCGATGACCTTTTCGCCCGATGCCTCGCGCCCCTCGATCGTCGCCGAGGCGAGGTGGGGGAGCAGCACCGCATTGTCGAGCGCGAGCAGGTCGGGATCGACGACGGGTTCCTGCGCATAGACGTCGAGCCCGGCGCCCGCGATACGCCGGCTCTTGAGCGCGGCGATCAGCGCCTTTTCGTCGACGATCTCGCCGCGCGCGGTGTTGATCAGATAGGCAGTCGGCTTCATCGCCGCGATGCGCGCGGCGTTCACCAGTTCGTGCGTCTCCGACGTGTGCGGGCAGTGGATCGAGACGATGTCGCTGATCCTGAGCAGCGTGTCGACGCTGGCGTGATAGCTCGCGCCCAGTTCTTCCTCGATCGCGGCCGGCAGGCGGCGGCGGTTGTGGTAGTGGATCGACAGGCCGAAGGCGCGCGCGCGCTGCGCGACCGCCAGCCCGATGCGGCCCATGCCGATGATGCCGAGCAGCTTGCCGCCGACGCGGTGGCCCAGCATCGTGCTGGGGGCCCAACCCTGCCACTTGCCCGACCGCATTAGCTTCTCGCCCTCGGCCAGGCGGCGCGGCACCGACAGGATCAGCGCCATCGTCATGTCGGCGGTGTCCTCGGTGAAGACACCCGGCGTATTCGCGACCATGATGCCCTTCGCGCGCGCGGCGGACAGGTCGATATGATCGACCCCGGCGCCGAAATTGGCGATCAGCTTCAGCCGTTCGCCCGCGGCGTCGATGATCTCGGCGTCGATCTCGTCGGTCACCGTCGGCACCAGCACGTCGCAGTCGGCAACCGCGGCTTTCAGCTCGTCGCGGCTATAGGCGTGATCGTGGGCCGACAGAGCGACGTCGAACAATTCGGCCATGCGCGCCTCGACATGCGGCATCAGCTGGCGGGTGACGATGACGCGCGGGCGTTTCGGGCGGGATGAATCGGGCATGGCCGCGGGTAGAGCGCGCGCGGGCGCGGGGGTCAAGAGGGGCGCGGCGGAAAAAGTCCGGGGATGAATGCAGCCTTTTCCGCGGCGAGCGGTTGAAATGCGATCCCGAGTTTGACAAGGCAGAGCGATGACCAGCCGCCAGATCTTAGCCGCAGCCGCGCTGCTCGCCGCCGTGGGGCCGGCCGCCGCGCAGTCCGACGTAGAATTGCCCTATTGGGCGTCGATCAGCGTCGACGAGGCGCGGATGCGCAAGGGGCCGTCTCCAGACGTTCCCGTCACGTGGGAATATCGGCGCAAGGATCTGCCGGTCAGGGTGATCGCGCGCTTCGAGACGTGGCGCAAGATCGAGGACCCCGACGGGACACAGGGCTGGATGGCGGCGCGCCTGCTCAGCCGGACGCGCACCGCGATCGTCACCGGCGGCATCCGCCCGATGCGCGAGGCGCCGAATGTCTCGGCCGCGGTCGCCTATCGCGCCGAGCCCGGCGTCGTCGGACGCATCACCGACTGCAAGGAGGGCTGGTGCCGGCTCGATGTCGGCGGCCGCAAGGGCTGGATCGAAGTGGACCATATCTGGGGCGACTGAGCGCGGGCGGCGTGGGGCGCGACCGATCGGAGCCGCCATTAATCGAATCTTATGCGCGCGCCGCTAACAGGCGGCCATGCGCGCATCCTCCCATCGTGAACCGGAATCGCAGGGTTTCGACGATGCATCCTGGCTGCTCGTCGGGCTCTGTCTGCTGTTCCTGATCCTTTTCCAGCTTGCCGCGCCTTTCGCCTTTGCGGCGAGCGGCTTTGCCGGGCCGGCCGCGATGATCGGCATGCTGTGGGCCGCCAGCCGCTTCTATACCCGCTATCGCGTGCGGCCGGCCTTTGCGGCGCTGATCACGTCGGCGATGCTGATCATCCTCTTCTCGATCGCCGGCGGGATTCTGAGCTATCTGGTGGCCGCGCATGGCGGGGCGCTCTGGGATGCACGCCTCGAGCGCTGGGACCGGGCCCTCGGCTTCGACTGGCTCGGCTATGCGCGCTGGGTCAACGGCCATCCGGCGCTCGCGACCCTCTATCGCTGGGCCTATGTCACCATGACGCCGCAGCTTCTGGTGCTGGTGCTCGTGCTGACCGCCACGAACCGGCTGCGCGAGATGCGGGTCGCGATATGCGCCGCGATCCTGGCGGGATTGGCGGCCGTGCTGCTTTCGGGTCTGACCCCGGCGGTCGGCAATTATATCCACCTGCATCTGGGTCCCGGCGATCTGCCGAACCTTCAATCGGCGGCAGCCGCAACTTTCGCACAATATGTCGATTTCTCGGGCGCGCGCGATGGTAGCCTGCGCCTGATCGAACTGGCGAAGCTTGAAGGTATCATCGTCTTTCCCAGTTATCACTCAGCCCTCGGCGCGATCTTCATCTGGGGGTTTGCGCAGATGGGCCGCGTAGGGTGGCCCGGCATGCTATGGGCGAGCCTGATGCTGATGGCAACGCCGGTCTACGGCGGGCATTATCTGGTCGACGTCCTTGCGGGAATCTCGCTTGCTTCGGCGGCAATCGCCGCGGCCGGCCGGCTGGTGCGCCGCCCGTGGCTTGGGTCGATCGCGAAGATTTTCCGCGGCAAGGCTTCGCTGCCCGTTCCTTCGACTCTTCCAGCCTGATCATCGAAAAGGGCCGGACGCGAACGCCCGGCCCTTCGTCCGCCCGCGCCGGTTAGCGCCAGCGGAACTCGTTGCGGTAGACCTTCACCACCTTGCCGGTCCGCGTGTTGACCAGCAGCAGGTCGTTATAGTGGCGGACATAGGTCAGGCCGCGGCCCGCGCGGGGCACGCCCCAGCGGCTGTCCCAGGTCGGACGATAGGCCGGGGCATAATAGTTGGGGCGCAGCGTCGAACCGACGCGGAACTGCTGATAGCGGAAGGGCGCGCGATAATTCTGGTAGCGCGCGTCGCGGCGCCAGTCGCGGACGTCCTCGCGATATTCGCGCTTGGAATCGCGCACGTCCTTGCGGGCATCGCGGACGTCGCGGTGGTCGCCATAGCGCTGCGCATTACGCAGGTCGCGCTGGTCCTGGCGGATGTCCTGACGGTCGCGGCGGAGTTCGCTCGTCTGGGCCTGCGCCGCAGCCGGGACCATCATCGCGGCGATCAGGCCGGCGGTGAGAAATTTGATCTTCTTCATGGTGCCATTCCTTTGCACGTCAGGGGGAGGGGATCTGCCCGATGACTGGGAATGGTCTAGACCCGCCGGTTTGAACCGAAGCGGAATGCGGCGTTTATTTTCAGGTCATTAGTGTCGCAATTTGTCGCGGGATTGCGATGGGACGGCGGGAGGAAGCGGTCAACCCATGCAACCTTTTACCTCGTCATTGCGAGGACCCCGGACTTGATCCGGGGGGCGCGGCAATCCAGAGCCCGTGTAAACCGCCCTGCATTGCTTCCTCCGGCTTTCGCCGGGGTCGCAATGACGGAGTTTATGGCAGGATCAGACCAGCTCGACCGCAACCGCCGTCGCTTCGCCGCCGCCGATGCAGAGGCTGGCGATGCCGCGCGTCTTGCCGTGGCGCTGGAGCGCCGCGATCAGCGTCGTGATGATCCGCGTGCCGCTGGCGCCGATCGGGTGGCCGAGCGCGGTCGCGCCGCCGTGGACGTTGATCTTGTCGTGCGGGATGCCGAGGTCGTGCATCGCGAACATCGCGACGCAGGCGAAGGCCTCGTTGACCTCGAACAGATCGACGTCGCCGATCGACCAGCCGGCCTTCGCCAGTACCTTGTTGATCGCGCCGACCGGAGCGACGGTGAAGTCCTTCGGCTCCTGCGCGTGCGCGGCGTGCGCGACGAGCTTCGCGACCGGCTTGGCGCCCTTGGCGTCGGCGACCGACTGGCGCGTCAGCACGACCGCGGCGGCGCCGTCCGAAATCGACGAGCTGGTCGCGGCGGTGATTGTCCCGTCCTTGGCGAAGGCGGGGCGCAGCGTGGGGATCTTGTCGGGATTGCCCTTGCCGGGCGCTTCGTCGGTATCGACGACGACTTCGCCCTTGCGCGTCGCCAGCGTTACCGGGGCGATCTCCGCCGCGAAGGCGCCGCCCGCGACCGCGGCCTGCGCGCGCTTCAGCGATTCGATCGCATAATCGTCCTGCGCCTGCCGGCTGAGCTGATAGGCGTCGGCGGTATCCTGCGCGAAGGTGCCCATCGCGCGGCCCGCTTCATAGGCGTCTTCCAGCCCATCGAGGAACATATGGTCATAGGCGGTGTCGTGCCCGATGCGCGCGCCCGAACGATGCTTCTTGAGCAGATAGGGGGCGTTGGTCATCGACTCCATGCCGCCCGCGACGACAAGGTCGATGCTGCCCGCGGCGAGCGCTTCGGCGCCCATGATGACGGTCTGCATGCCCGATCCGCATACCTTGTTGACGGTCGTCGCCTGCACCGACTTGGGCAGCCCCGCCTTGATTGCGGCCTGCCGCGCCGGCGCCTGGCCGAGCCCCGCGGGCAGCACGCAGCCCATATAGATGCGCTCGATGTCGTCGCCCTTGATCCCCGCGCGCTCGACCGCCGCCTTGACCGCGGTGGCGCCGAGATCGGTCGCGCTTGCGTCCGACAGCACGCCCTGCATGCCGCCCATCGGGGTGCGGGCATAGGAAAGGAAGACGACGGGATCGGTGGCGGTCATGGCGGAAGACTCCGTAAGGAAAAATGGTTCGGTGGACGGGTTAGCGGAAATGCTGCAACTGCGAAAGGGGGCGGAGCATTTCAAGGGTCGCGTGCCATGCAGGGCGGTGTCTGCATAGGGTTTGCCCTGACATGACCTTTCTCTGGCCGCCGCTCCATAAATGCGAAATTATTGCGCTTGCGTTGCAATAGCGCCAAATCTATGTCGCCCTCGTCCTTGAGGAGCAGATAGATGAAACTGACGCGATTGCTGATCACCACCACCGTGTCGGCACTGGCGATCGCGCCGGCCTTCGCTGCGGAAGCAGACGGGGGAGAGGATCGGGGCTCTTCGCGCAGCGAGATCATCGTCACCGCTGCGAAATCCCGGGAATCGGCCCTCAATGAAAGCGCGTCCGCCACCGGGCTCGATCTGTCGCTTCGCGAGACGCCGCAATCGGTGACGGTGGTCGACCGCGAGCGGATCGACGATTTCGCGCTGACCAACGTCAACGATCTGCTCGAACAGGCGGTCGGCATCACCGTGCAGCGGAACGAGACCGATCGCACCGACTTCACCGCACGCGGCTTCGCCGTCACCAATTTGCAAGTCGACGGGATCGGCCTGCCGCTGCTCGGCGCGATCGATGGCGATCTCGACACCATCCTGTATGAACGCGTCGAGATCGTGCGCGGCGCAAACGCGATCATGACCGGCGTCGGCAATCCTTCGGCGACGGTCAATTATCTTCGCAAGCGTCCGACCCGCAAGCTGCAGGCCAACGCTTCGGCCTATGCCGGGTCTTTCGAAAACTGGCGGGTCGAAGGCGATGTTTCGGGTCCGGTCAACGCGTCGGGCACGCTGCGGGCGCGCCTGATCGGGGCACATGAGGAGCGCGATTCCTATCTCGATTACAACAAGGTCAACCGCGACGTCGTGGCGGCCCTCGTTGCCTGGGACCTCACCCCGGCGCTGACAGCCACCGTCGGCTATTCGCGGCAGGACAATCGCGCCGACGGGATTATCTGGGGCGCCTTGCCGCTGGTCTTCAGCGACGGCAGCCGTATTCCCTATCCTCGCTCCGCCTCGACCGCCGCGCCATGGACCTATGCGAACGTCGTCAATCAGAGCGCCTTTGCGGAATTGGCCTACCGGCTCGGTGGCGACTGGTCGCTGCGCGGGGTCTTCACCTATAACGATCAGAAGACCAACGCGCGGCGGCTCTATGCTTATGGTACGCCCGACCCCGACACGGGGCTCGGCGTAGTCGGTGTCAGCGGTATCTATCCCTCGCGGAACAGGCAATATCTGCTCGATGGCTATGCTTCGGGCAGCGTCAATCTGTTCGGCCGGCAGCACCAGCTCGCCTTCGGCGTTTCCACGGGCTGGCTGCGCAGCACCGAGGCTGAAGCCTTTTCGGACGCGGAGATCGACTATGGCGATATCCGCCAGCTTTCCAGCTTCTTTCCCCCGTTGCCCGATTATCCCGATGTCGAGGTTCAGGGGCATGAGCGCGACCGGCTGACGCGCGTCTATGGCGCGATTCACCTCAATTTCACCGACCGGCTGAAAGGCGTGGCGGGGGTTTCCGCGGTGTGGCTGAAGACGTCGGGCGATTCCTATGGCTCGGATCTGGCCCGCAACAACCATAAGATCAGCCCCTATGCCGGCCTGCTGTTCGACATCACCAGCAACCTGACGCTCTATACCAGCTATACCGACATCTATGCGCCGCAGAACCAGGTCGATGTCACCAACCGCCGGCTCGATCCCGCGAAGGGTACGAGCATCGAGGCGGGCATCAAAGGCAGCTGGCTCGACGACCGGCTCTATGCCTCGGCCGCGGTCTTCCGTGCGAAGCAGCGCGGCCTGGCGAGCTATGTCGGAACCTTCGATCCCGACGACGGCCTCGGCGGTCCGACCGGCGTGGATTATTATGAAGGCCAGGACACGACCGCCAAGGGGTTCGAGGTTGAGGTTTCGGGCCGCGTCGCCGACCGCTGGCTGCTGAGCGGCGGTTTCACCCACCTCAAGATCCGCGACGATCTGGGCCAGCCCGCGCGGACCTTCATCCCGCGCAATTCCTTCAAGCTCGCCGCCACCTACCAGGTTCCGGAGTGGCGCGACCTGAAGCTCGGCGCCCAATTCCGCTATCAGGGGAAGATCAGCGGCACCGACGACAGCGGCGGGCTTCCGATCAGCCAGAAGGCCTACGCGCTGCTCGACCTGCTGGCGGGCATCCGGCTCGCCGATCATGTCGAGGCGACGGTGAATGTCCGCAATGTGACCAACCGGAAATATCTGAACTCGCTCGAATGGGGACAGGCCTATTATGCCGCGCCGCGGAGCGTCATCGGGACGATCCGCTTCGAATATTAGGGCGACGGGCCGCGCAGCAGGTTTCATCTTGCAACCCGCTGCGCGGCGTGATCAAACAGCGCCCGCAATTCATAGGGGAGACGGGTCATGGCCACCGCCATCAAGCAGGACATCGCCGGCGAAACGGCGCGCATGCACGAGGTGCTCGCGGCGCAGCGGGCGAGCTTCACCGCCGCGATGCCCGAAAGCCTCGCGGTGCGCACCGACCGGCTCGACCGCGCGATCGCGCTGCTCGTCGATCATGCCGAGGATTTCGCCAAGGCGGTGAGCGAGGATTTCGGGCACCGCAGCCGCGACCAGACGCTGATGACTGACATCATGCCGTCGGTCAGCGCGCTCAAACATGCGAAAAAGCATATGGCGAGCTGGTCGAAGGGCGAGAAGCGCAAGCCCACCTTTCCGCTCGGCCTGCTCGGCGCGAAGGCCGAGGTCGTCTATCAGCCGAAGGGCGTCGTCGGCGTCGTCGCGCCGTGGAATTTCCCGGTGGGCATGGTGTTCGTGCCGATGGCGGGCATCCTCGCCGCGGGCAACCGCGCGATGATCAAGCCCAGCGAGTTCACCGAAAATGTCTCGGCGCTGATGGCGCGGCTCGTTCCCGACTATTTCGACGAGAGCGAAATGGCGGTGTTCACCGGCGACGCCGAGGTGGGCATCGCCTTCTCGAAGCTCGCCTTCGACCATTTGATCTTCACCGGCGCGACAGGCGTCGGCAAGCATATCATGCGCGCCGCCGCCGATAATCTCGTTCCCGTGACGCTCGAACTGGGCGGCAAGTCGCCGACCTTCATCGGGCGCAGCGCCAACAAGGATCTCGTCGGCCAGCGCGTCGCGCTCGGCAAGATGATGAACGCGGGGCAGATCTGCCTCGCGCCCGATTATCTGCTTGTCGCCGAGGATCAGGAAGGCGAGGTGATCGACAGCGTCAGCAAGGGCGTCGCGGCGCTCTATCCGACGCTGCTCAAGAACGACGACTATACGTCGGTCGTGAACGGGCGGAATTTCGACCGGCTGCAATCTTATCTGGCCGACGCCCGCGAAAAGGGCGCCGAGGTGATCGAGGTCAATCCGGCGGGCGAGGATTTCGCGAGCGCCAACGGCCACAAGATGCCGCTTCATATCGTTCGCGGCGCGACCGACGAGATGAAGGTGATGCAGGAGGAAATCTTCGGCCCGATCCTGCCGGTGAAGACTTACAAGACGATCGACGAAGCGATCGACTATGTGAACGACCACGACCGTCCGCTCGGCCTCTATTATTTCGGGCAGGACAAGAGCGAGGAGGAGCGCGTGCTGACGCGCACCATCTCCGGCGGGGTCACGGTCAACGACGTATTGTTCCACAATGCGATGGAGGATCTGCCCTTCGGCGGTGTCGGGCCGTCGGGAATGGGCAATTACCACGGGGTCGATGGCTTCCGAACCTTCAGCCACCCGCGCGCCGTCTACCGCCAGCCCAAACTCGACGTCGCGGGGCTCGCGGGCTTCAAGCCGCCCTATGGCAAGGCGACCGCCAAGACGCTGGCGAAGGAACTCAAGAAATAGCGTGGCAAGGGCAGGGGCGGCGCATCGCGGCGATGCCGGGTGCGGTCTCTGTGCGCGAATTTCGCGTTTCGGTGCTTGCGAGCCTTTGACCGGCGCCACGGGCGCATAAATCCCTGAAACCCAGGAAAGGCCGAGCGCCCGACAGGGGAGCCCGGCCTTTCTCCATCGGTATATGGTTCCGGCGAAGCGGCCTATTGGCCCGTGCGACCGGCGGGGCCGAAACGCTTGCGGAAATCGGTCAGTTCGATCGAGAAATCGTCCATCCCGTGATAGGCCTCGTCGCTGAGCTGCGGCTGCTCGTGCTCCTTGTACCAGGCCGCATATCCGGGCGTATCGACGCTGAGCTTCTTGTAGTGTGTGGAATAGGTGCGAACCTTGATGGCGGGAACCTCGCCCGACATGTCGAAGGTCATCAGCCGCATCCAGCCGTCGCCGATCCCAACCGGCCAGTCCGACCTGACGCCGGCGTCCTTCGCCGTCTGTCCCGAGCTGGCAGCGGTAACCCAAAGCTATGGAGCGGAGGAACAGGAATATTATATGCGCGAATTGCGCCGCCTGGCGACTGCTGCCGATGAGCGAGCCCTGGCCTTCGCGTGCGATACGCTGATCGGCGCCGTCATCTATCACGTCACCTTCAGGGGACGGCCGCTGGAGGCCGGCGACATCGAGCATTTGGTCGAGGGTGCGATCGGCTCGTTGGCAGAGTGAGTCTGTACGGTCGCCCGATCGTTCGCTCGGCCCAACGGGCCTAGCTCAGCAGCGGTTCGAGAGCATCCCATTCATGCTCGACCGCGCGGCGGCCGGCATCGATCGCGGCGCGGATCTTCGCAGGGGCGAATTCCAGCGTCTCGCTATACTCCTGTTCGGGCTCGATGATCCGGATCGGCGCGAAGCGATAGCGCGCGATCTGGACGTCGAGCGGGCGCAGGATGCGCGCCGCCTGCGCACCGCCGATGCCTTCCGCCTGCAGCGCGCGAAGCTGTCCCTCGCGGGCCGCGATCAGATCGTTGATCAGCGCGGCGCCGGCGAGGTCGTTGGCCGAGACTTCGGATTGCAATATGTCGACTGCGCGCAGGCCGATCTTGATCAGATTGCCAAAGGTACGGATCTGGCCCGGCTGCGGCGCGGGTGAGGCCCGCACCGCGATGACGCCGCGCGGGTTCATCTCCAGCGCGGCGCTGAGCGGCGTCACGTCGCGCACGCCGCCGTCGACCCATTGCTCCTCGGTCCCATCGCGGGCGCGGGTCTTCAAGGGATCGAAGAAGAGCGGCATCGCGCAGCTTGCATAGACCCAATTGTGGATGCCGGGGACGCTTTCGTCGATGCTGCGATAGGTGCCGGTGCCGAGGTTGACGACGCCGAGCAGCAGCTTGCGTCCGCTCGCTCTCAACTTCTCCTCATCGGCGAAGCCCTTGAGCAGGCGCTTCAGCGGCGCGGCGTCGTAGATCGCGTCCTCACCCAGTATGCCACCGACGACGCCGAGCGGGCGCTCCTTGTAGATCGAGCCATTGCCCTTGATGCCGAGCCACGCGTCGAGCAGTCCGGGCACATCGTCCTGCGCGATCCCCAGCGCCTGGATCGCCCCGGTCGAAACGCCGGCGACGATGTCGATCCGGACGCCGCGGTTGACCACGAGTTCGTGGACGACTCCAACCTGGAACGCACCCTTGGCGCCGCCGCCGCTCAGCACCATCGCAAGACCGCCTGCCATGCCGCCTCTCCTTTAGGACAGCGGGCAGTCTACAGGAATTTCGGCATCACGTCTGCCGCTCAAAAGCGCGAGCGATCCGTCCGACATCTCTGCGCGAATGGAATGATAGCCCCGGGGCCCTATCGGATCGATCAAGGTCGAATCCTTGTCGTCCTAGTCCATATCCTGCTCGATCGGCGCCGCCGCCAGCGGAGGCGTCGCGCCGCCGTCCAGCGCCGCTCGCAGCCGGTCGCGGTCGAGCGCATTGTCCCAGCGGGCGACGACGACCGTCGCGACCGCATTGCCGATGAAATTGGTGAGGCTGCGGCATTCGGACATGAAGCGGTCGATGCCGAGGATCAGCGCCATCCCCGCGACGGGGACCGACGGCACGATCGACAGCGTCGCTGCGAGCGTCACGAAGCCGGCGCCGGTGACGCCCGCGGCGCCCTTCGAGCTGATCATCGCGACGAGCAGCAGCAGGAGCTGGTCGCCGAGCGGCAGATCGACGTTGCACGCCTGCGCGATGAACAGGGCGGCGAGCGTCATATAGATGTTGGTGCCGTCGAGGTTGAAGCTGTAGCCGGTCGGGACGACGAGCCCGACCACCGATTTGGCGCAGCCCGCGCGTTCCATCTTTTCCATCAGGCTCGGCAGCGCGCTTTCGGACGAGGAGGTGCCGAGCACGAGCAGCAGCTCGGCGCGCAGATAGTGGATCAGCTTGAAGATCGAAAAACCTGCGAGCCGCGCCGCGATGCCGAGCACGACGATCACGAACAGCGCCGAGGTGAGATAGAAGGTCGCGAGCAGGTTCGCGAGATTGGCGAGCGATCCGACCCCGTATTTTCCGATCGTGAACGCCATCGCGCCGAATGCGCCGACTGGCGCCGCGCGCATCAATAGGCCTACCAGTTTGAAAACGACGAGCCCGATGCGCTCCAACATGTCGCGTACCGGTGCGGCGGGTTCGCCGACCATCAACATCGCAACCCCGAAGAGGATCGAGACGAGCAATACCTGAAGCAGCGAGTCTCCGGTGAGCGCCGAAACCAGCGTCGTCGGAATCGCAGCCATGACGAAATCGACGAGGCCGCTGTGCTTCGCCTTTTCGACATAGCCGTTCACCGCACCGGCATCGAGCGTCGCCGGGTCGATGTTCATGCCCGCGCCCGGCTGCACCGTGTTGGCGACGATCAGCCCGACGATCAATGCCAGCGTCGAGAAGAAGAGAAAATAGGCGAAGGCCTTTCCCGCGACGCGCCCGACCGAGCGCAGTTCGCTCATCCCCGCGATGCCGGTGACGAGGGTGAGGAAGATTACCGGGGCGATGATCATCTTGACGAGCTTGATGAAGCCGTCGCCGAGCGGACGCAGCGCTTCGCCCGTCGCCGGCCAAAAATGTCCGATGACGACGCCGAGCAGGATGGCGGTGAGCACCTGGACATACAGATGGCGCCATAGCGGCGTTCGCTCCGGCGCCATCGGCCCGGTCCCGTCGATTGTAATGGCGGCCACTTGTTCACCCCTCCCGAACGCGGTCTTTGCCGCAGCGGGCAGCGCTGCAACCGGCGGCCCTTTAATATTGCCAGTTTGGCGTCGTTAAAATCTGCAAAATGGGATTTTATTCATATTCGGAAGCCATGGTTTGCCAAGGTCCAGACCAATTCGTTTCACTTATGTTAACTACGCCCCGTAGTATCGTTGAATAATATACGGAATTTCTCTATTGTGCGGCGGCAGCGCCCAGGTGGTTCATAGTATCGTGATGACATTTCCCCATTCCCCCGGTGCTGCTTCGAACGAGGATGGCATGAAGAAACCGCTCCTCTCCACGACATCGCCTGAACCGGCTGCCGATTTGGGCGCCGAGACGGACCGTCGCGGTTCCGACCGCTACCGCACCGTGTGGCGCATCGCCAAGGTGAAGCGCGACGGCGATGTCGGGCTATGGCGGGTGCGCAATATGTCCGATCGCGGCATGATGCTGGCCGCCGACGTACCGATCACGGTCGGCGAGCCGCTCGAGATCGCGCTTTCGGATGCCGTGATCGTGCGGGGCAGGGTCGTCTGGTCGGAAGGGGGGCGCTGCGGCGTCGAATTCGACGAGGAAGTCGATGTCGCCGCCGTACTGAAGCAGCTCGCGTCCGAGCAGCGCGCGAGCGGCTATCGCCAGCCGCGCCTGCCGGTGCATACGCGCGCCGAACTGGTCACCGACGAGGGCACGAGCGCGATCGAACTTGTCGACCTGTCGCAAAGCGGTGCCGGCTATGTCCACGACGGCCATCTGGAAGTCGGCAAGGAAGTCGAACTGGTGCTGGCCGGCGGCATCCGCCGCAAGGCGATCGTCCGCTGGTCGAAGGCCGGGCGCGGCGGATTGTGGCTGACGCAGCCGCTTGACCGCGCCGACCTCGAAAGCATCCGCCGCTTTCAAAACTGACGATTAGGCCGCGCCCTTCACGATCTTCGCCCAGGGGTTGAGATCGGGCTCGGCGATTTTCACCAGCCTGTTATGGTCGCGGTGGCGAAAGGGCTCCGGCTGGCCCTTCACCATCAGCATCGTGTCCTGGACATAGCTCCACGATCCATCGTCGTGGAAATCGACCGTCAGCTCGTAGCTGTCGGTGCGGAAGGCGAGGTCGAGGAAGGTTGTCGAACAAATGCCATATTCGGTCTGCCCGCGCTCGGCCCGCAGGTTCAGCTTCTTGTCGCCCGGCTTCGCATGGCCCGCGGCGATCGCGATCTGACCGCGCGGAATCGCGAGCGTCTGGAGGATCAGCCCGGTCGCGGCCTCGTACAGCCAGTAACCGACCTGATCGTGGAAGGTGATCTCTTCCTCGCGCGTGTTGATATGGACGTGATAGCGCAGCCCGTAAAAGAGTTGCGGACCATTCGCCTGCGGGTCGATCGGCTGCATCTCGATCCGCTCATAATATTTGCGCGTTTCGGGGCCGTCGGCCTTGGGATTCACGTCGACGCCGCGTGTCCCCTCCCAGATGCCGGCGAGACGGCGGAGCGGGCCGAGGTTGGCGAGCGTCTCGGGATCGACATTCTCGGGCTCGGTGAAGATGTCGTCGGGTATGTCCATGCTCGCCCCCTTGGCCATGTCAGATATCTTCGATCAGCCGGCCGTAAAGCTGCGGCCGCCGGTCGCGGAAAAAGCCCATGCCAGCGCGATGCTTCGCTGCGCGGTCGAGGTCGATCGTCTCGACCAGCACGCCCGTCTCGCTTGCGCCGAACGCCTGCGTCATATCGCCCCATTCGTCGGTGATGAAGCTGTGGCCATAAAAACTGGCGTCGCCCTCGGTCCCGATCCGGTTCGCGGCGATCACCGGCATGCAGTTCGATACGCTGTGCCCCTGCATCGCGCGGCGCCACATGCGGCTGGTGTCGAGATCGGCGTCATAGGGCTCGCTGCCGATCGCGGTCGGGTAAAAGAGCAGTTCGGCGCCCATCAGCGCCATCGCGCGCGCGCATTCGGGATACCATTGGTCCCAGCAGACGCCGATCCCGATGCGCGTGCCGAAGACATCCCAGACCTTGAAGCCCGTGTTGCCGGGGCGGAAATAATATTTTTCCTCATAGCCGGGGCCGTCGGGGATATGGCTCTTGCGATAGGTGCCCATGATCGCGCCGTCGGGGCCGATCATGGCGAGCGTGTTGTAATAATGCGGGCCGTCCTTCTCGAAGAAGCTCGTCGGGATCGCGACCTTCAGCTTCGCGGCGAGCGCCTGCATCGCGACGACACTGGGATGTTCGGTGGTCGGGCGCGCGGTCGCGAAGAGTTCTTCTTCCTCGACCTGACAGAAATAGGGGCCCTCGAACAGTTCGGGCGGCAAAATGACCTGCGCGCCCTTCGCCGCCGCCGCTTCGACGAGCGCGGTCACGGCCTCGATATTGGGCTGAACGGGGCCGGGCAGGGGAAGCTGCAGCGCGGCGACTGTGATGGTGCGGGTCATGGAATGGTCCGGGGATGGGCAGGATTCGGGGCCGAATATAAGGGGCTTCGCGCCCGATGCTAGGCCGGAAGCTGCTGGCTCGAGCAATGGAAGCTGCCGCCGCCGACGATGATCCCGCGCGCGGGAACGCCAACGGTGCGGCGGTCGGGGAAGAGCGCAGCGAGCGTATCGACCGCAGCCCGGTCGTTTGGAACGCCATAGGTCGGCACGACGACCACCGTATTGCCGATGTAGAAGTTCATATAGCTCGCGGCCGCGAGTTCGCCGTCGATCTCGACACGGCCGGGCGAGGGGAGGTCGACGATCTCGACCCCACCGAACGCTGCGGCGCGCGCGCGGGCGTCAGCGTAGATTTCGGCATTGGGGTCGTCGCTTCCCGCCGCGACGGGCAGCGCAAGCCGCCCTTCACCGGCGAAGCGCGCGAGATTATCGACATGCCCGTCGGTGTGATCGCCGATCAATCCGTCACCGAGCCACAATAGCCGGTCGATGCCGAGCGACTGGTGCAGCCTGACCGCAATGTCCTCACGCGTTAGCGTCGGATTGCGGTTGAGGTTGAGCAGGCACTCCTCGGTGGTGACGCAGAGGCCGGTGCCGTCGACGTCGATGCCGCCGCCTTCGAGCACCCAGTCCTGGTCGTCGACCGGCAGGCCGCTCGCCGCGGCGAGCGCGGCACCGACTTCCTGATCGCCCGGCATGACGAATTTCTCGCCCCACCAGTTGAATTCGAAGTTGCGCGCGCGGCGTGCGGCACCCGTGCCCGCGATGATCGGCCCGGTGTCGCGCAGCCAGATATCGCCGAGCGGCTGGACGAGGATGCGGACGCCCGCCTCGACGAGTCCCGCGGCGATCTCCGCCTGCGCCAGGTCGTTGACGACCAGCCGCACCTCTTCGCCGCGGCCGCCGTCATGGACGGCGTTGGCAAAGGCGGCGACGTCGGCGCGCGCGGCGTCGATCCGGCCGGCCCATTCCTCGTCGAGGTGCGGAAAGCCGATCCACACCGCTTCGTGCGGCGCCCATTCGGCGGGCATTCTCAGCGTCATGATCCTGTCCTGAATCATCCCCAACCGTTTGCCCTGAGCCTGTCGAAGGGCCGTTCTTTCTTTGGGCGTCGAAGAAGAACGGTGCTTCGACAAGCTCAGCACGAACGGAGGGAAGGATGCCTTATTTTGCTGCCGGACGCGACTTGTCGCGGGCGGCGCGGAACTCGTCGCCCTTGACCCAGTTCGGCCAGGCGTCGGTCATCGCCAGCATCCGCCCCGCGGCATAATAGAGGCGGAGGTCGGCGAGCATGCCGTCCCAGTTGGTGATCGCCTCATATTCGTCACCCGGTGCGTGGTAGCGGTTCTTTTCATAATCTTCCGCCGCCTTCTTGCCGGCCTCGACCCCGCCTGCGACCAGATCGTCGCCGCTGCCGAAGTTGAACATCGGCACGCCGTGCTTGGCGAAGCTGAAATGGTCCGACCGATAGTAGAAGCCCTTTTCGGGGGTCGGTTCGTCCTTGATCACGCGCTTGTCCATCTGGGCGAGCTTGGCGACATAGGCGTCGAGCTCGGACTTGCCGCGGCCGACGACCACGATGTCCTTCGTCGGGCCGATCGCGTTCAGCGCGTCCATGTTCACGCCCCCGACGGTCTGGGCGAGCGGGAAGACCGGATTATCGGCATAATATTTGGAGCCGAGCAGGCCCGATTCCTCGGCGGTGACCGCCAGGAAGACGACGCTGCGGTCGGGCGCGCCCGCCTTTTGATAGGCCTGCGCCAGCGTCACGAGGCCGGCAATGCCGCTCGCATTATCGACCGCGCCGTTGCAGATGTCGTCGCCCTTCACCGGCGTGCAGCGGCCGAGATGGTCCCAATGGCCCGTATAGAGCACATATTCGTCGGGGCGCTTGGCCCCCGGCAGCACGCCGATCACATTGTGCGACAGCTTCTTCGAAATCTCGTTGTCGAAGCTCAGCGACGCCTTCACGCCGGTCAGCGGGACCGCCTTGAAGCCCTTCTGGCCCGCCGCGGCGCGCAGCTTGTCGAAGTCCTGCCCGGCGCTCGCGAACAATTCCTTCGCCTTGGGAAGCTGAATCCAGCCGTTGGCGACGGTCTGGTCGGCGCCGCCATTCTTGCTTTCGGCAAGATATTGCGTGCCGGTGTTGCTCGATTCGACGACGTTCCAACCATAGGCGGCGGGTTCGGTATCGTGGACGATCAGCACCGCCGCGGCGCCCTGCCGCGCGGCTTCCTCATATTTATACGACCAGCGGCCATAATAGGTCATCGCGCGGCCGTTGAATTCGCCCTTGGCTTCCTTCGTCTGCCAGTCGGGATCGTTGACGAGGACGACGACCGTCTTCCCTTTCACATCGAGCCCGGCATAGTCGTTCCAGCCCTTTTCGGGGGCGTTGATGCCATAGCCGACGAAGACGACGTCGCTGTCCTTGATCTCGGTCTTCGGCTGCACGCGCCAGCTGAACGCGACATAGTCCTTCGCATATTGCGCGGTGACCGGCGTCTTGCCGCCGGTGAAGCTGAGCGGGGTCGCGTTTTTCGCGGTGATCTCGACCAGCGGGACGTCCTGCGTCCACTTGCCGTTGTTGCCGGGCTTCAGGCCCGCTTCCTGATATTTCTTGATGATATAGGCGATAGTCTTTTCCTCGCCCGCGGTGCCGGGTGCGCGGCCTTCATAGGCGTCCGACGACAATTCCTTGGTCACCTCCTGCAGCGTTGCCAGCGACAGCTCGGGAATCTGGACGTCGGGAATGGCCACGGCATCGGGGCCGGCGGCCTTGTCGGAGCCATTGCACCCGGCAACGGACAGAAGGACCGCGAAGGCCGCGGCGGATCGGGGGAAGCGAAGCATGGAATTTCCTTGGAAAGTTTCGTTTGCGACGATCGGGCTTGTGCCAGTCGCGCGGCGCCGATGCAAGAAGGGCGGCCCTTTCGGACCGCCCTTCTGAACATGTTTCGGTGGAAACCCGATCAGCGCGAATAGAATTCGACGACCAGATTCGGTTCCATCTTCACCGGATAGGGAACTTCGTCGAGCGTCGGAACGCGCACGAAGGTCGCCTTGGTGCCGTCGAGGGCCAGATATTCCGGCAGATCGCGCTCGGGCAGGCTCTGCGCTTCGGCGACCAGCGCCATTTCCTGCGCCTTCTTGCCGAGGGTGACTTCGTCGCCTGGCTTCACGAGGCGGCTCGCGATGTTGCACTTCACGCCGTTCACATAGACGTGGCCGTGGCTGACGAGCTGGCGCGCCGAGAAGATCGTCGGCGCGAACTTGGCGCGATAGACGATCGCGTCGAGGCGGCGTTCGAGCAGGCCGATGAGGTTCTGGCCGGTATCGCCCTTCATGCGCGACGCTTCGAAATAATTCTTCTTGAACTGCTTCTCGGTGATGTCGCCGTAATAGCCCTTCAGCTTCTGCTTGGCGCGAAGCTGGATGCCGAAGTCCGACATCTTGCCCTTGCGGCGCTGGCCGTGCTGGCCGGGGCCATATTCGCGGCGGTTGACCGGGCTCTTCGGGCGACCCCAGATGTTCTCGCCCATCCGGCGGTCGAGTTTATACTTGGCGCTCTGGCGCTTCGACATATGTCGTCTCCAATTTGCTGTGTGCCGAGGGATTTCGGCGTGTCCCGGATCGCACCACAGGAAAGATGTCCTGTGCGACCGCCGCTTCACCGGGGTGCGGGGTCAATTTGCGAAGGCGCGCCGTTAGACGGACGCTGCCGCTGAGTCAAGCTCGACAGCGCGGAAAAAGCCGTTAAAGGCGGCGCGCATGACATCCGCCAAACTGCCCGAACAATGCGAAACCATGGCCGAAGTGCGTGTCGGGGTCGATCAGGTCGACCGCGAACTTGTCGCGCTGCTCGTTCGCCGTTTCGGTTACATGGACGCCGCGGCGCGCATCAAGACCGATCGGGGAACCGTGCGCGACGAAGCGCGCAAGGCCGAGGTACTCGACAATGTTGCGCGCGAGGCCGAAGCGTCCGGGCTCGACCCGCAACGCATTCGCGCGGTGTGGAACGAACTGGTCGAGCAGTCGATCGCGCACGAGGCGATCCGGTGGGACCGTCTCCGCGCCTGAACGGGCTTTAGTTGCGGCCGGCGGTTCCGTTGAAGCGCGAATCGGTGCGCATGTCGGCCGGCTGTTCGTCCCATTCCTGCTGGGTTTTGCAGATCGTGCGTTTCATGCGCGACCCGGTGTTGACCTGATTATAGCAGATTTTCTTGGGCTTCGGCGGCTTGGCGGTGCTTGCCGGTTGCTCCGAGGCGGTTGCGGCCTCGGGGGCCGCAACGGCAAGCATCAGGGAAAGAAAAAGAGAAAACATGAGGGACTCCATATCGGGATACGTCCCGTTATCGCGATCTGGGTGTCCTGCCAAGGATGGTTATGATTCCGTGCATCATCCTGATATCATTATAGGACCAGCCGGTTTTGGTGAGCGTGGTTCGCAAGGTGCGGAGCGTTGCCTCGGTGCGGTCGGCGGGAAAGAAATAGCCTGCCGTATCGAGGTCGCGGATCAGATGCTGGATCAGCTGCTCCATCTCGCCATGCGGTGCCGGCGGATCGAGCGGCACTTCGGGCGGGCTTGAGAGCGCGACGCCCTTCGACCATTCATAGGCGAGCAGGATCACCGCCTGCGCGAGATTGAGCGAGCCGAATTCGGGATTGATCGGAACGGTGACGATCTTGTGTGCGAGCGCGACATCGTCGGTTTCGAGCCCCGAGCGTTCGGGCCCGAAGACATAGGCCGAGCGGCCGGCATCCGCATGAACCTCGCGCGCTGCCTCCTCGGGCGTCAGTACCGGCTTCGTCACGCCGCGCTTGCGGACGGTCGTCGCATAGATGGTGGTGCAATCGGCGACCGCCTCGGCGAGCGTGTCGAACACCGCCGCTTCGGCAAGTACGACATCGGCGCCCGACGCCGCCGGACCCGCGTCGGGATTCGGCCAGCCGTCGCGCGGGGCGACCAGACGCAACTCGGTCAGGCCGAAATTGAGCATCGCCCGCGCCGCCTTGCCGATATTCTCGCCAAGCTGCGGTCGAACCAGAACGATGACGGGGGGCGGGGCGGCCGCGGTCATTTGTTCGGCCGTGCCGCCTCCGAAATGGTCGAGGCGAATTCCTCGAAATCCTTGGCTTCGGTGAAGTCGCGATAGACGCTGGCAAAGCGGATGTAGGCGACATTGTCGAAGCCCTTCAGCGCCTCCATCACCATCGCGCCGATCTGCGACGCCTGCACCTCATTGTCGCCCGAAGTTTCGAGCTGGCGCTGGATGCCCGAGACGAGCCGTTCGATCCGGGCGCCGTCGATCGGGCGCTTGCGACACGCGATCTGGACGCTGCGCATCAATTTCTCGCGGTCGAACGGCTCGCGCCCGCCGTCCGCCTTGAGGACCGCGACCTCGCGAAGCTGGATACGTTCGAAAGTGGTGAAGCGCGCGCCGCAGTCTTCGCACTGGCGGCGGCGGCGGATCGCGGCGCCGTCCTCGGTCGGACGGCTGTCCTTGACCTGGCTGTCTTCATGTCCGCAATAAGGGCAGCGCATTGGTCAGCGTTTCACCCGCGAATAGAGCGCGATCGCTGCCCCCGCCAACAGGCCGACCGGCCAGGTGACGACCGGCAGCACCGCGCCGGCGATCGCGCCGAGGGCGCCGCCGGTCAGGACAGGGCGCGTCGAGGGATGATCGATCCCTTGCTTGCCCATCGCCTTGACCTCTTCGATCGTCAGTTCGACCAGCGTCGGTTCCTCGGGATGCTGCCGCGCCATCGCCTTTATCCCTGATAGATGGGGAAGCGCTCGCAGAGCGCGCGGACACGGCCGCGAACATCCGCCTCGACATCGGCGTCGCCATGTTCGCCCTTGTCGCGCAGCGCTTCGAGCACGTCGGCGACCATATCGCCGATTTCCTCGAACTCGGCGATGCCGAAGCCGCGCGTCGTGCCCGCGGGCGAGCCGACGCGGATGCCGCTGGTCTTGACCGGCGGCAGCGGATCGAAGGGGACACCATTCTTGTTGCAGGTGATGGCGCTGCGCTCGAGCGCTTCGTCGGCGTCGCGGCCGGTGATGCCGAGCGGACGGAGGTCGATCAGCGCGAGGTGCGTGTCGGTGCCCCCGGCAACGACGTCGGCGCCGCGCGCCTTTAGCCGGTTCGCGAGCGCCTGCGCGTTGGCGATCGTCGCCTTCGCGTAATCCTTGAACTCGGGGCGCAGCGCTTCGCCGAAGGCGACCGCCTTGGCGGCGATGACGTGCATCAGCGGCCCGCCCTGCAGGCCGGGGAAGACCGCCGAATTGATGCGCTTGGCGATCGCTTCGTCATTGGTCAGGATCATGCCGCCGCGCGGGCCGCGCAGCGTCTTGTGCGTCGTCGTGGTGACGACATGCGCATGCTCCATCGGCGAGGGGTGCGCGCCGCCCGCGACGAGGCCCGCGAAATGCGCCATATCGACCATCAGCAGCGCGCCGACGTCATCGGCGATGGCGCGGAAGCGCGCGAAGTCGAGCGTGCGCGGATAGGCCGAGCCGCCCGCGATGATGAGGGCAGGGCGATGCTCCTTGGCCAGCGCCGCGACCTGATCGAAATCGACGAGATGGTCGTCGGCGCGCACGCCATATTGCACCGCGTTGAACCATTTGCCCGACATGGCGGGCGCCGCGCCGTGGGTCAGGTGGCCGCCCGCGTCGAGGCTCATGCCGAGGATCGTCGCGCCGGGCTTCGTCAGCGCGAGCATCACCGCGCCATTCGCCTGCGCGCCCGAATGCGGCTGGACGTTGGCGAAATTGCAGTCGAACAGCTTTTTCGCGCGGTCGATCGCGAGCGTCTCGACCTCGTCCGACGGGGCGCAGCCCTGATAATAGCGGCGGCCGGGGTAGCCTTCGGCATATTTGTTGGTGAACACCGAACCCTGCGCTTCGAGCACCGCCTTCGAGACGATATTCTCCGACGCGATCAGTTCGATCTGATATTGTTCGCGTTCGAGTTCATGCTTCATCGCCGCGGCGACCGCAGGATCGGCCGTGCCGACGCCGTCGGTGAAATAGCCGGCCGATTTGATGGGCTTGTCGAGCGTTTCGGTGGTCATCGGCTGGTCTCCAGTTGAGGCGGATTGGATAGTTTGTCGACGCGGCGCGCGTGGCGGTCGCCGGCGAAATCGGTGGCGAGGAAGGCGGTGACGCACGCCTTCGCCATGTCGATGCCGGTCAGCCGCGCGCCGAGCGCGATGACGTTGGCGTCGTTATGCTCGCGCGCCAGCTTCGCCGACAGCGGTTCGGAAACGAGTGCGCAGCGGCAGGCGGGATTGCGGTTCACCGAGATCGAGATGCCGATCCCCGAGCCGCAGAGCGCGACACCCCTGTCGGCGCTGCCGTCGGCGACGGCCGCGGCGAGGCGGTAGCCATAGTCGGGATAATCGACGCTGTCGGGGCCGTTGGTGCCGAGGTCGGCGACCTCATGGCCCTCGGCGCGCAGCCAGTCGGCGAGCAGGGCTTTGAGCTCCCAGGCGGCGTGGTCAGAGGCTATGGCGATGCGCATGGCGCGGCTCCCGCAAGGCAAAGGGAATCGATGACGGCCCTTTAGGCGAAGCTTTCGATCTTGGCCACCGCCGCAGGGCGCTTTTTCGACCCTATTTTGTCACAAAGCGGGTTTGACCGCCCATGGGCGCCCGCGTAGAGCGCGGCCATGGGTGACACGCTGCTTTCGATCGTCATGCTCGGCGCCATCGCGCTGCTCGTCGGCGCCGTCATGGTCTTTCGCCATGGCGACCGGCGCCGCGCGCTCCTGATGCTCGTCGCGGCGCTGGTCATGTTCGCCAATGTGGCGATCTGGCTGATTCCGGCGCAGTAAACGACGTCAGCGGATCGGCGAATCGGGCGCGAGCCGCATATCCAGATAATTGTCGAGCGACTTCATCAGCTGGTCGAGCTCATGCTCGAAGAAGTGGTTGGCGCGCGGGATCTCGTCGTGATGGATCGTGATGCCCTTCTGCGTGCGCAGCTTGTCGACCAGCTTCTGGATCGCTGGCGGGGGCACGATCTCGTCCTGTCCGCCCGCGACGATGATGCCCGACGAGGGGCAGGGCGCGAGGAAGCTGAAATCATACATGTTCGCCGGCGGAGCGACCGACAGGAAGCCGCGAATCTCGGGGCGGCGCATCAGCAGCTGCATGCCGATCCACGCGCCGAAGCTGAATCCCGCGACCCAGGTCGTCTGCGCTTCGGGATGGATCGACTGCACCCAGTCGAGCGCCGAGGCAGCATCGCTCAGTTCGCCGATGCCATTGTCGAACGTGCCCTGGCTGCGGCCGACGCCGCGGAAGTTGAAGCGGAGCACCGCGAAACCGCGCGCGACGAAGCTCTTGTACATCGCCTGGGTTATGCGGTCGTTCATCGTGCCGCCGCCCTGCGGATGCGGGTGCAGGATCAGCGCGACCGGCGCGCGCGGGCGCGGCGGCGGCGAGAAACGGCCTTCGATGCGGCCCTCGGGGCCGGGGAAAATGACGTCGGGCATGGGCGCACCTTCATGGTTCAGGGGCTTGCCACCGATTCGCCGGAGGGCGGGGTGGCGGAGCGAGATGCGCGCCTATATAGAAAACAGGTCTCGACTTGCAACTTTTGCGAATCGTTCGCAACAAGGATCGTTTCGCAGAATGATTTACCTCGACTATCAGGCCACGACGCCGCTGGCTCCCGAGGCGCGCGCGGCGATGCTGCGCTGGCTGGAAGGCCCGGGCGAGGGGGATGGCTTCGCCAACCCCTCGAGCACCCACAAGGCCGGCCGCGCCGCCGCGGCCGCGGTCGAGGTCGCGCGCGATCAGGTCGCGGCGCTGCTGCCGAAGGGTGGGCGCGTCTTCTTCACCTCGGGTGCGACCGAGGCGCTCAACTGGGCCTTGTTTCGTGGAGCTCAGGCCAAGCCCGGCGGCGTTGCGGGGCTCAGCATCGAACATGCCGCGTCGCTGCAATGCCTCGAGCGGCTGAACGCGACTATCCTGCCGGTCGATGGCGCCGGACTGGCGCTGCCGCCCGACGAGGCGCTGATCCCCGAAAATGGCATTGTCGCGGCGATGCTCGTCAATAACGAGGTCGGAACGATCCAGCCGGTCGCCGATTTCGCCGCCGCCGCCCATGCGAAGAACAGCCTGCTGCTCTGCGATGCGGTGCAGGGCTATGGCCGCGTCGCCATCCCAGAGCAGGCCGATCTGATCGCGCTGTCCGCGCACAAGGTCCACGGGCCCAAGGGCATCGGCGCCTTATGGGTGCGCGACGGGATCGACCTGGAGCCCCTGATGTTCGGCGGTGCGCAAGAGCAGGGGATGCGTTCGGGCACCGTGTCGCCCGCGCTTTGCGCCGGCTTCGGCGCTGCGGCGGCGCTCGCGGCCGAGCGCTTCGACGGGGATGCGGAACATGTCGAGCGGCTCTGGTCGCTTGCGATGGAGATGCTTCCCGAATGGACGCTCAATGGTGCGGCGAGCCCGCGCTATCACGGCAACCTCAACATCCGCCGCGAAGGGGTGAACGGCCTTCGCCTGATGTCCGACGCCCGCAGTGTCGCTTTCTCGCTCGGCAGCGCGTGCGGCAGCGGGTCGGGCAAGGTCAGCCATGTCCTCCGTGCGATGGGCGTCAGCGAGGCCAATGCGCGCTCTTCGATCCGTCTCGGATGGGGACGCTATACGACCGAAGCCGCGTTGCGCGACGGCCTGAACGCGATCAAGGATGCGGCGCGGCTTCAGGGAGTGAATTGAGTGCGCGTCACCTTCATCCACGCCGACGGCAAGGGGCGCACCGAGGCCGAGGCCAATCCCGGCGAGAGTCTCCTCGACGTCGCGCAGGCGCATCTGATGCCGCTTGAGGGGACGTGCGAGGGGCAGATGGCCTGCTCGACCTGCCATGTCATCGTCGCGAAGGAGGATTTCGGTCGCCTGCCGCCCGCGAGCGACATGGAGGAGGATATGCTCGACCTTGCCGCCGGGGTGCGCCGGACGAGCCGCCTGTCGTGCCAGATCGTCCTGACCGAGGAGCTCGACGGGCTCACCGTCCATATTCCTGCCGAAAGCCGCAACATGCAGGCGCCGCGCTGATGCGGTCGGTCTTTGCCGCCGCGGTGCTGCTGATGTCGGCGGGGTGCGCGTCCTCGTCATCGACGCCGGTGCGCGAGCCGACGGGCGATTCGGTGATCCTCGCCAAGCGGCTTGCCGACATCGAACGCCGTTCGGGCGGGCGTCTTGGAATTGCGGTGACCGACACCACCGGGCGGCTGCTCTTCGGGCAGCGCGCCGACGAGCGCTTTGCGATGTGCTCGACCTTCAAGCTGCTGCTCGCGGGACAGGTGCTGCGCGGCGCAGCCCATGGCGGGCTGTCGCTCCGCACGCCGCTGCCGTTCGCCGGGGCCGATTTGCTGCCGCACTCGCCCTATAGCGAGACGCAACTCGCGGCCGGCGAACTCCGTCTCGGCTTCGCCGCCGAACAGATCGTCAAGGTCAGCGACAATGCCGCCGCCAATCTGATCCTGAAGGCGACCGGCGGTCCGGCGAGCTTCACCCGGCAGCTTCGCGCGATGGGCGACACGGTGACGCGGCTCGACCGTGCCGAGCCCGGCCTCAACGAAAATGCGCCCGGCGATCCGCGCGACACGACCAGTCCCGCGGCGATGGCGAAAAGCGCGGCGCGGCTCGTCTATGGCGATCATCTGGCCTCCGACTACCGGCGGATGCTACGAAGCTGGCTGATCGACAGCGAAACCGGCTGGGCGCGGCTTCGCGCCGGATTGCCGCCGGCGTGGATCGCCGGCGACAAGACGGGGACGTGCGGCACCGCCTATAATGATGTTGCCTTCATCGAGGCGCCCGATGGCGGCAGATATATGGTCGCGGCCTATCTCGATCGCCCGAGCGTTTCCGATGATGCCGCCAATGGCTTGCTTGCCGAAGTCGGGCGTGCGGTCGCCGAGAATCCGATCGACTGACCAGCTTGCATTTCCGCGCCGCCGCCGCCATATGCGCCGCGGGAGTCGGGCGGACGCAGTCTTCGCCAACCCGGTCAGGTCCGGAAGGAAGCAGCCGCAACGAATTCGCTGCGGGTCGTTCCGGCTCCCACCCCAAACCACCTTTCGTTGCGTCGTCACCCTGAACTTGTTTCAGGGTCCATGGCCTGTGTTCTCGTTTGATGTGGTGCTAGATGGCCAAGGCGGGCCATGGATGCTGAAACGAGTTCAGCATGACGAAAAAATGGGAAGCAGACGGTCGCCTTTCCCCTTCGACAAGACCGTCGCCGCCCCCTAAGACGGACCCCATGAGCGATTCCGCTGACGACGATATCCCGATGCTGGGGATGGACATGCCCGAGACCGCGCCGCCGGCTTCGAGCGGCCCATACCGCGTCCTTGCGCGCAAATATCGCCCGCAGACCTTTGCCGAACTGATCGGTCAGGATGCGATGGTGAAGACGCTCGGCAACGCGATCGCGCGCGACCGGCTGGCGCATGCCTTTCTGATGACCGGGGTGCGCGGGGTCGGCAAGACCTCGACCGCGCGGCTGATTGCCAAGGCGCTGAACTGTATCGGCCCCGACGGGCAGGGCGGGCCGACGATCGACCCGTGCGGCGTCTGCGAGCCATGCCGCGCGATCACCGAGGGTCGCCATATCGACGTGATCGAGATGGACGCCGCGTCGAACACCGGCGTCGACGATGTGCGCGAGATCATCGAGGCTGTGCGCTATGCCGCCGTGTCGGCACGTTACAAAATCTACATCATCGACGAAGTGCATATGTTGTCGCGTAACGCCTTCAATGCGCTGCTGAAAACGCTCGAAGAGCCGCCGCCGCACGTCAAATTCCTGTTCGCGACCACCGAAGTGAACAAGGTGCCGGTGACCGTGCTGTCGCGCTGCCAGCGCTTCGACCTCCGCCGCATCACGCCCGACATGCTGTTCGCCCATTTCAGCGCCATCCTGCAGAAGGAAGGCGTCGAGGCCGAGGCGCCGGCGATCTGGCTGATCGCCAACGCCGCCGAGGGATCGGTGCGCGACGGGCTGTCGATCCTCGACCAGGCGATCGCCCACGCCGACCTCGATGGCGGCGGCAGCATCGGCGCCGATCAGGTACGCATCATGCTCGGCCTGTCGGACCGTACCGCGATCACCCAATTGATGGCGGCGATCCTCGAAGGCGACAGCGGCGGGGCGATCGACCTTGCCCGCGCGCAATATGCGCTGGGGATCGAGCCGGTCGCGATGGTGCGCGGGCTGATGAACCTGACCCACGCGATCACGCTCGCCAAGGTTTCGCGCCACGACGATCCCGCGCTCGCCGCGGGCGACCGCGAGCGGATCGGCGACTGGGCGAAAAAGCTGGGTTTTGCGCCCTTGAACCGCCTCTGGCAGCTACTTCTCAAGGGGCATGACGAGGTGCTGCGCGCGAACAATCCGCTCGAGCATCTCGAAATGCTGCTGCTCCGCGTGATCTATGCCGCGTCGCTGCCCGATCCGGGAGAGCTTGCGAAACTGCTCGAATCGGGCGGCGTGCCGACGATGCCGCTCGCGGCCCCGGCGGCGCCCGCCGGACAGGAAAGCGCGGCGGCGGTGCCGGTCGCGGAAGCGCCCGTTGCGGCAAGCGTCGAGGCGCCGGCTGCGGCGCTGACCATCGCGCAAATTCACCATCTGCTCGAAAGCACCGGTAATCATCAGCTTGCACTGCAAGTTTATGATCATCTCCAGCTTATCGAGCTCGAACCCGGCTTGATCGTCTATGCGGCTGCACCGGCGCTCGAAGGCGATTTCGCGCGCAGACTGGGCGAGGCGCTGCTGAACCAGACCGGCAGCCGCTGGCAGGTCCGCGTCGGCGAAGGCGAGGGACGGCCGAGCCTGGGGCAGATGAAGGCTGCGAAGCTTGCCGACAATGACGCGCGCATCCGCGAACTGCCCGTCGTGAAGGCTGCTCTGGCCGCTTTCCCCGATGCCAGGCTTGTCGAAGACGACAATAATCACCAGAGGTCCAATCCATGAAATCGATCGAAGAAATGATGAAGGCGGCGCAGGAAGCCGCAGCCACGGTTCAGGCGCAGATGCAGGAGGCGCAGGCGAAGCTCGACAGCGTCGAGGTCGAGGGCGTCTCGGGCGGCGGGCTCGTGAAGATTCGCGCGACCGCGAAGGGCCGGATCAAGGCGATCCACATCGACGACAGCCTGATCGTGCCGTCGGACAAACAGATGCTCGAGGACCTGCTCGCCGCCGCGTTCAACGACGCGCGCGAAAAGGCGGACGCCGCGAGCAACGAGGAAATGGGCAAGATGACCAGCGGCCTGCCGCTGCCACCGGGGTTCAAACTGCCGTTCTGATCGAAACCGTCGCCCCCGCGCGCTATCGGTCTTGACCGGCTTGGCTGCTAAAACGACAACGGCCCCCGCCTTCGCGGGGGCGACGCGCTTTTTCTCATTCAGCCCTGCGTCATTGAATGCGCGGCAAGTTACGCCATATTAGCGACGAAGTGCCTATAAGGAAGGACGCGCGGCCGGTTCCGGCGCGCCTCCAGGAGCCATGATGACGCAATCTTTTCCCCTGTTGCCGCTGCGCGACATTGTCGTTTTCCCGCATATGATCGTTCCGCTGTTCGTCGGCCGCGACCGCTCGGTCGCCGCGCTCGAAGCCGCGATGGAGAGCGACAAGGAAATCTTCCTCGTCGCCCAGCTCGATCCGGGCGAGGACGATCCGCAGCGCGACGACCTCTATGATACCGGCGTGATCGCCACCGTCCTGCAATTGCTCAAGCTGCCCGACGGCACCGTTCGCGTGCTCGTTGAGGGCAAGGAGCGCGCGAAGCTGCTGAACCTCGAAGATGACGGCAAGGCGGTGATGGCGAGCGTCAAGCCGCTCGCCGACACGGTTGACGACAGCGTCGATACCGCGGCGCTGATGCGTTCGGTCGTCGACCAGTTCGAAAGCTATGCCAAGCTCAACAAGAAGATGCCCGCCGAGACCGCGGTGCAGCTCTCGCAGATCGACGACGCATCGCGACTCGCCGACTCGGTCGCGGGCAATCTCAACATCAAGGTGTCCGACAAGCAGGCGCTTCTCGTCGAGGATGCGCCCGCGAAGCGGCTCGAAATGGTCTTCGCCTTCATGGAAGGCGAACTCGGCGTGCTGCAGGTCGAGAAGAAGATTCGCGGCCGCGTGAAGCGCCAGATGGAAAAGAGCCAGCGCGAATATTATCTCAATGAGCAGTTGAAGGCGATCCAGCGCGAGCTCGGTAACGACGGCGGCGAGGGCGGCGACGACCTTGGCGAGTTGCAGCTCAAGATCGACGGCCTCAAAATGTCGAAGGAGGCCAAGGCCAAGGCGAACGCCGAATTGAAGAAGCTGCGCGCCATGGCGCCGATGTCGGCTGAAGCGACGGTCGTGCGCAACTATCTCGACACGCTGATCGGTCTGCCGTGGGGCAAGAAGTCGAAGCTCAAGAAAGATATCGCCAAGGCGCAAGCCGTTCTCGACGACGATCATTATGCGCTCGAAAAGGTCAAGGACCGGATCGTCGAATATCTGGCGGTGCAGGCGCGCACCAACAAGCTCAAAGGCCCGATCCTCTGCCTCGTCGGTCCTCCGGGCGTCGGCAAGACCTCGCTCGGCCGCAGCATCGCCAAGGCGACGGGCCGCGAGTTCGTGCGGCAGTCGCTCGGCGGCGTGCGCGACGAAGCCGAAATCCGCGGCCACCGCCGCACCTATATCGGCTCGCTGCCGGGCAAGATCGTGACGAACCTGAAAAAGGCCGGCACGATGAACCCGTTGTTCCTGCTCGACGAGATCGACAAGCTCGGCCAGGATTTCCGTGGCGATCCGGCGTCGGCGCTGCTCGAGGTGCTCGATCCCGAACAGAATGCGAAGTTCCAGGACCATTATCTGGAAATCGACGTCGATCTTTCGGACATCATGTTCGTGACGACCGCAAATTCGCTGAACCTGCCGCAGCCCTTGCTCGACCGCATGGAGATCATCCGCCTCGAAGGCTATACCGAGGACGAGAAGGTCGAGATCGCCAAGCGTCACCTGATCGCGAAGCAGGTCGAGGCGCACGGGCTGAAGGCGCATGAGTTCGAGCTGACCGAAGAGGGCCTGCGCGACCTCATCCGCTATTACACCCGCGAGGCGGGCGTCCGCACGCTCGAGCGCGAGATCGCACGGCTGGCACGGAAGGCGCTGCGCAAGATTCTCGAAGGGAAAGCGGAGAGTGTCATCGTCACGCCCGAGAACCTGTCGGAATTCGCGGGCGTGCGGAAATTCCGCCACGGCGTGTCGGATCGCGAGGATCAGGTCGGCGCGGTCACCGGCCTTGCCTGGACCGAGGTCGGCGGCGAATTGCTGACGATCGAGGCGGTCACCGTCGCGGGCAAGGGGCAGGTGCGCACCACCGGCAAGCTCGGCGAAGTGATGACCGAATCGGTGCAGGCGGCGCTTTCCTTCGTGAAGGCACGCGCGCCGGCCTATGGCATCAAGCCCAGCCTGTTCGCGCGCAAGGACATCCATATCCACCTGCCCGAAGGCGCGGTGCCCAAGGATGGCCCGTCGGCGGGCGTCGGCATGGTGACGGCGATGGTCTCGACCCTCACCGGCATTGCGGTGCGCAAGGATGTCGCGATGACCGGCGAGGTGACGCTCCGCGGCCGCGTGCTCGCGATCGGCGGCCTCAAGGAAAAGCTGCTCGCGGCGCTGCGCGGCGGGATCACGACGGTCCTCATTCCTGAGGAAAATGAAAAGGACCTGGTCGAGATTCCAGCGAACATTACCCGATCGCTGAAGATCATTCCGGTGACCCATGTCGATCAGGTGCTGGCCGAGGCGCTGGTCAGCCCGGTCGAACCGATCGAGTGGACCGAAGCCGACGAACTCGCCGCTTCGCCGCCGATCGCGTCCGGCGGCGATCCCGAAAGCGCGATTCGGCACTGATCGGGATCGCCGGGACGGCTTTTCATCGCAAAAACCGCATTTTGGGGCGGTTTTTGGCGTTTTTTGCTTTGACAAGCCGGTCCGAAACATCGTTAGTGGCGCGCCATGGCTTCGGGCCATGAATCATTCAATCAACCAACCACACACAGGGGTTCCTTAGGCATGAACAAACAAGACCTGATCGCCGCCGTCGCTGACTCGAGCGGCCTGACCAAGGGCGATGCCAGCAAGGCGGTGGAAGCCGTGTTCGATTCGATCACCGGCGCGCTCAAGAAGGGCGGCGAAGTCCGTCTCGTCGGCTTCGGCACCTTCGCGGTCAGCAAGCGCAAGGCCTCGACCGGCCGCAATCCGCGCACCGGCGAAACGATGACCATCGCGGCGTCGAACCAGCCCAAGTTCAAGGCCGGCAAGGCCCTCAAGGACGCCGTCAACTAAGTTTGGCGGCATCTTTTGATGAAACCATCTCGGGCCGTGGCGCAAGCTGCGGCCCGATTTGCATCGCCAAGCCGAAATTCGGCAAATGGCCGTTGCATTACCGGCGCGAGCGGCTATGGCCGTCCGGCTTTCGGAAACGCCGTCCCTTTGTGGCCGGCATCGGAATGGGCGCGTAGCTCAGCGGTAGAGCACACCCTTCACACGGGTGGGGTCACAGGTTCAATCCCTGTCGCGCCCACCATTCCTCCGAAGCGTTCCCCGATAGGGCGCAGAGCAAGCCGGATATCGGCTGTCGGCCTCATTCATCGCCTATTCAATGCATCCGCACTAGGGCCGTGGACATGTTCCGCATTCTGACCATCACCCTCGCTTCCGTCTCGCTGCTCGCCGCTGGCGTGCCCGCAGCCGCGCGGGGCGACCGCGACCAGGACAATTTGCGCGACGCGGCGGCGCAGGGACAGGTGATTCCGCTCAACCGCCTGATCGCCGAGGTGAAGTCGCGCCCACCCTATAGCGGCATGACCTATCTTGGCGGGCCGCAGTTCGACGCCGGCCGGATGATCTATGCCCTGAAGTTCATGGACGGCTCGCAGGTCGTTATCGTCTATGTCGATGCCCGCAGCGGCCGGATCGTCGGCCGCAAACCCTGACATTCCCAAGCGTTCGGACGGCTGCCGCAACGAGATTTTGCGATGGGCGTTCGGACTTGATACAGGAACGCATGAAGAGCGGCCGGCGCTGTCCGGCACGCAAAGGAAAGGCGCCCGAATGCGGATTTTGATTGTCGAGGACGAACCCACGCTGGGACCGCAGCTCAAGGCGACGCTGGAAGGGGCGGGCTATGCCGTCGATCTCGCGACCGACGGCGAGGACGGCCATTTTCTGGGCTCGACCGAAAATTACGACGCCGCGATCCTCGACCTCGGCCTGCCCGAGATCGACGGGCTCACGGTGCTCGACCGCTGGCGGAAGGAGAAGCGCAATTTCCCGGTGCTCGTCCTGACCGCGCGCGACAGCTGGTCGGACAAGGTCGCGGGGCTCGACGCGGGCGCCGACGATTATCTCGCCAAGCCGTTCCAGACCGAGGAACTGATTGCGCGTCTGCGCGCACTGATCCGCCGCGCCGCGGGCAACGCGTCGAGCGAACTCATCGCCGGCAAGGTCCGCCTCGACACCCGCTCGGGCCGCGTCACGCTCGACGGTGAGCCGGTCAAGCTGACCGCGCAGGAATATAAGCTCCTCTCCTATCTGCTCCACCACAAGGGCAAGGTCGTGTCGCGCACCGAGCTGATCGAGCATATCTACGATCAGGATTTCGACCGCGATTCGAACACGATCGAAGTGTTCGTAACCCGCATCCGTAAGAAGCTGGGCGCCGACATCATCACCACGATCCGCGGTCTCGGCTACCAACTCGATGATCCTTCGTAAGGCATGGCCGAAGCCGATGTCGCCTCGGCGGTAGCGACCGACCCGGCCAAGCCCGTCGCCCTGACGAGCCGCATCACCGGCTCGCTCGCGCGGCGCATGATCGCGATCGCGACGATCTGGATTTCGCTGCTGCTGATCGGCGGCGGCTTCGCGCTCGACCGCGTGCTGACCGGCGCGATCACCCGCAATTTCGATTCGAGCCTGGAATATGTGCTGATCGCGATGATCCGCTCTTCGGAAATCGGCCCCGACGGCGAGGTGCGGCTGATCGAACCGCTCGGCGACCAGCGCTTCCTCGAGCCCTATAGCGGCCTTTACTGGCAGATCAGCGGTGGCGGGCAGGAACCCTATCGGTCGCGATCCTTGTGGGAACGCACGCTGCGTCCGCCGCGCGAGCATATCGACAATGCGCTCCATACCTATAACAGCAACCAGTTCCCCGATGAGGAACTGCGCGTGCTCGAACGCAACGTCATCCTGCCGGGCAGCAAGACCAACTGGCGCTTCCAGATCGCGCAGTCGCGTGACGCGCTCGATCTTCAGATTCGCGCCGTGCGCGCGACCCTGATTCCCAGTCTCGCGCTGCTCGGGCTCGGATTGATCATCCTCGCCGCGCTCCAGACCTTCTATGGCCTGCTGCCGCTGCGTCATATCCGCCGAGCGATCGCGGCGATGCGCGGCGGGCAGAACCGCCGCGTCACAGCGCCGTTGCCGCTCGAGGTGCAACCCATGGTCGATGAGCTCAACGCGCTGCTCGCGCATAACGAGAAGCAGGCCGAGGAAGCGCGGCTGCACGCGGGCAATCTCGCGCACGCGCTGAAGACCCCGCTCACCGTGCTCGTCAACAGCGCGACGGGATCGGACAGCGAGCTTGCGAACACCGTCCGGCGCGAAGCGGCGACGATGCAGCGCCAGGTCGAGCACCATCTCGCGCGTGCCCGCGCGGTCGGGCGGCGCGGCGCGGCGCAGGCGCGCGCCAATATCCGCGACAGCGTGGATAGCGTTTCGCGCGCGGTCGGGCTGCTTTATCCCAGCGTCCGCCTCGATGCGGCGGGCGACCGGGCATTGGTCGCGCGGCTCGAGCGGCAGGATCTCGACGAGTTGATCGGCAATCTCCTGGAGAATGCCGCCAAATACGGCGGCGGCAGCGTCTTTGTCACGATTCAGCGCGACGGCGACATGGCCGAAATCCTTGTTGAGGATGATGGCGCGGGCATCTCGCCCGCCGACCGCGAGCGCGTCATCGACCGCGGCGTGCGGCTCGACAGCGGCAAGCCGGGGACGGGGCTCGGGCTCGCGATCGTCCGCGACGTCGCGGAGATCTACGGCGGCAGCATCGCGCTGGAGGAAAGCGAGGATCTCGGTGGGTTGCTCGTCCGGCTGCGGCTACCAGCAGGGTAAGGCATCGCGGATGGCGTCAGGGTCGGCCCCCTAGAGAAATGCCATTTCTTTCAGCCAGTTTTCGACCAGCGACGGCCAACCGGTAATGGCATGTTCTGTCGGCCTCAACCCGAATGCATGCCCGCCCTTGGCGAACAGATGGACCTCGGCGGATACGCCGGCATCGTCGAGCGCGCGCGCATAGACGGTGGTGTTGCATATATCGTCGACCGGATCGTCCCAGGCCTGCAACAGAAAAGTCGGGGAGGTTCGCTTCGTAACAGGCAGGCCGGGGTCGAGCTTCGCGCTTTCGCGGCAAAGATGACCGGGATAGAGCGCGACCGCGAAATCGGGGCGGCTGCTCAGCGTGTCGGCATCGTCGACCGGCTTATAGACGGGATCGAACAGGTTGCTGGTTTGCGCCACGAGATATCCGCCAGCAGACATGCCAATCACGCCGACCTTGGCGGGATCGATCTGCAAGTTCTTCGCCTGTTTGCGGACCAGCCGGATCGTCCGTTGCGCGTCCTGAAGCGCGCGGGGAACGTCGGGCGTGATGTGGCAATGGCAATCCTTGTCCCAATAATGGGCGCTCTTTGGAACGCGATATTTCAGGAGTACGCAGGTAATGCCCCTGGCGGTCATCCAGTCGCATATCTCGGTCCCTTCCAGATCGATCGCGAGCCCCTGAAAGCCGCCGCCGGGGAAGACAATCATCGATACGCCGCTGTTCGGACCCTGGGCGGGAAACACGGTCATTGTCGGAACCGACACATTGGCGATGAAACGTCCGGCGACCGGACGGTCCACGGTGACGGCACTTTCCGGTGGCTGCGGGGTCCCCGGCATATCGGGTGCGGCGTCGGGCCAGATCGGTATCTGCTGGAGCCCGGACGGGGGTTGCCAGACGCCCTGCGATGCCGGAGCGGTCGGAACGGCCTTCGCCTCGACGTCTCCACTCACTGAAGCGATCCCGGCGACGAAGACGAGGCTGCAGGCTATTATGAGTTTGGACCGTCGCGGCATATCGTCCCCCGGGCACGGCAGGCAATCCCATCGCGCGCTCACGGTGACCGATCTATCTGCGGCGGGCAAGCGCCCCGGCGGAACCGGCGACTATTTATCCACTGTGCGGCCTCAGGCCGCGCAGACCACCAGTCCGCGCTGTACCGCCGGCCGCGCCAGCCCGCGCTCGAGCCATGCCTGGACATGCTTGAACCGCTCGAAGCCCACGATCTCGGCGGCGTCGTAAAAGCCGATCAGGTTGCGCACCCAGCCGAGCAGCGAGATATCGGCGATGCTGTAATCCTCGTCCATGATCCAGCTGCGCCCGTCGAGCCGGCCGTCGAGGACGCCGAGCAGCCGCGCCGACTCCGCCGCGTAGCGATCGCGCGGGCGCTTGTCCTCATAGTCGCGACCTGCAAATTTGTGGAAGAAACCGAGCTGACCGAACATCGGCCCCGCGCCGCCCATCTGCCACATCAGCCACTGGATCGTCTCGTAGCGCGCGCCGCCGTCCTTCGGCAGGAACTGCCCGGTCTTGTCGGCGAGATAGATGAGGATCGCGCCCGATTCGAACAGGGCAAGCGGCTTTCCGCCAGGGCCGTCGGGGTCGTAGATTGCGGGAATCTTGCCGTTGGGGTTGAGTGCGAGGAAGGCGGGGTCGTGGCTTTCGTTCGCCATGATGTCGATGCGGTGCGCCTCATAGGGCAGGCCGCATTCCTCGAGCATGATGCTGACCTTGACGCCGTTGGGGGTCGGCGCGCCGAAAAGCTGGAGCCGGTCGGGATGTTCGGCGGGCCATTTGGCGAAGATTGGATGGGTCATGCCTCGCTCTCCCGCTTGGCCTGTTCATGGTGACGGATCACTTCGTCGATGATGAAGCGCAGGAATTTCTCGGTGAAATCGGGGTCGAGATCGGCGTCGCGGGCAAGGTTGCGGAGCCGCTCGACCTGTCGCGCCTCGCGGCCGGGGTCGGCAGGGGGCAGGTCGATCCGCGCCTTGAGCTCGCCGACCGCCTTGGTCACCTTGAACCGCTCGGCCAGCATATAGACGAGCGCCGCGTCGATATTGTCGATGCTCTGGCGGTAACGGCTGAGTTGATCGTCCATGCACGGCTCCTCTTGTGTCCGGCAGGCTTGGCACCGGGCAGGGGAGCAAGGCAAGCCGAAAGTCGTTGCAAATTTGCGGGCTCGCGGCCAAGGCTCGCGGCGATATGACTGCGGAAATCCACCTGCTCCATGGCGACCGGCCGCCCTCGCTCGACCCGATGATGGCGCTCGTCGCCGCCGACATGAACGAGGTGAATTCGGTCATTCTCGACCGGATGCAGTCCGAAGTGCCCTTGATTCCGGAACTTGCCGGCCACCTGATCGCGGGCGGCGGCAAGCGGATGCGCCCGATGCTGACGCTCGCCTGCGGCAAGCTGCTCGATTATCCGGGGCGCCGGCACTGTAAGCTCGCCGCCGCGGTCGAGTTCATCCACACCGCGACCCTGCTCCACGATGATGTCGTCGACAAATCGGACCTCCGCCGCGGCCGCAAGACCGCGAACATCATCTGGGGCAACAGCGCCTCGGTGCTCGTCGGCGACTTCCTGTTCAGCCGCGCGTTCGAGGTGATGGTCGAGGATGGGTCGCTGAAAGTGCTGAAAATCCTTTCTCGAGCCTCGGCGGTGATCGCGGAAGGCGAGGTCAACCAGCTTTCGGCGCAGCGGCGGATCGAGACGAGCGAGGATCAGTATCTCGCGATCATCAATGCCAAGACCGCCGAACTGTTCGCCGCGGCATGCAAGATCGCCGCGGTGGTCGCCGAGCGCGACGACGCGACCGAAGCCGCGCTCGACGCCTATGGCCGCAACCTGGGTATCGCGTTTCAACTTGTCGATGATGCGATCGATTATGTCTCCGATGCGGAGACGATGGGGAAGGGCGTCGGCGACGATTTCCGCGACGGCAAGGTGACGCTGCCCGTCATCCTCGCCTATGCGCGCGGCAACGCCGGGGAGCGCGAGTTCTGGAAGCAGGCGATCGTCGGACACAAGACATCGGACGAAGACCTCGCCCATGCGAAATCCTTGCTGCTGAAGCACGACACGATCGCCGATACGCTGGCGCGGGCGCGGCATTACGGCCAGCGCGCGGTCGATGCGATCGGCGGCTTCCGTGCGAGCCAGGCGAAATCGGCGCTGACTGAAGCGGTCGCTTTCGCGGTCGCGCGCGCTTATTGAGGGCGCTTCGATGGCGATGATGGGCCCAGCGGCGGAAAGTCCCGATGCCTATATCGCCGCGCTTTCGGGCTGGCAGCTCAAGCATTGCACGATGATGCGCGCCGCGATCATGGCGGCCGCGCCGTTCGACGAGACGATCAAATGGACCAACCTCGTTTTCGTGGCGAACGGTCCGTGCATTCTGATCCGCGCCGAGGAACATCGCGTGCTGCTCGGCTTCTGGCGCGGCAAGAGGCTGCGTGAGGTCGATCCGCGGATCAAGGCGAGCGGCAAATATGAACTCGGCAATCTGGTGATGACCGAAGCGACCGAGGTGACAGCGGAGGAGGTCGCGCGGCTGGCGGCCGAAGCCTATCGGCTCAATATCGAACTGGGCAATCCCGCGGCGCGAAGATGAGGCAGTTGCTCCCGATCGACGCGGTGCTGCCCGATATCATGGCGGCGCTGCTGCTGAAGCCCAATGCGGTGGTTGTCGCGCCGCCGGGTGCCGGGAAGACGACGCGCGTCGCGCCCGCGCTCCTCGATCAGCCATGGTGCAAGGGCCATGTCTGGCTGCTCTCGCCGCGCAGGCTCGCGGCGCGCGCGGCGGCCGAGCGCATCGCCGAGGAGATGGGCGAGGCTGTGGGCGGCCGGGTCGGTTATGCGACGCGGCTCGACAGCAAGCAGTCGGCGGCGACGCGGCTGCTGGTGATGACGCCGGGGCTGTTCCGCAACCGCATCCTCGCCGATCCCGAACTGCAGGGCGTGTCGGCAGTGCTGTTCGACGAGGTGCACGAACGCAGCCTCGACGGCGACTTCGCGCTCGCGCTCGCGATCGATGCGCAGCAGGGACTGCGCGACGACCTCCGCCTCGTCGCCATGTCGGCGACGCTCGACGGCGCGCGTTTCGGGGCGTTGCTTGGCGATGCGCCGGTGGTGAAGAGCGAGGGTAAGAGCTGGCCGCTCGAGCTGCGACATGTGGGTCGCCGCGCCGAAGACCGGCTGGAGGCAAGCGTGCTGGGGGCGGTGCGGCAGGCGATGGCCGATGAGGCTGAGGGCGACATGCTCGCTTTTCTCCCCGGCGCCGCCGACATCGAGCGCGCTGCGGCAGCCGTCGAGGATGCGGGGTTGCCGCTCGTCGTCCACCGGCTGCACGGCCAGATCGACCCGGCGATGCAACGGCGGGCGCTCGTTCGCGATCCCGACGGCGGGCGCAAGCTGATCCTCGCGACGAGCATCGCCGAGACCAGCCTGACCATCGAGGGCGTGCGGATCGTGATCGACGCGGGCCTGTCGCGGCGCCCGCGCTTCGACAAGGCAGCGGGGATCGCACGGCTCGTCACCGAACGCGCGAGTCAGGCGTCGGCGACCCAGCGCGCGGGCCGGGCGGCGCGGCAGGGGCCGGGGGTCGCCTATCGCTTGTGGGAAGCTGCGGCGACGGCGGGGATGCCGCCCTTCGATCCGCCCGAAATCCACGAGAACGACCTGATGCCTGTCGTGCTCGACTGCGCAAGCTGGGGAATCGTCGATCCGCGTCAGCTCGGCTGGCTCGATCCGCCGTCGCCCGCGGCGATCTTAGAAGCGAAGGCGCGCTTGCAGGCCATCGGCGCGCTCGGCGACGACGGGCGGATCACCGCGCACGGCAAGGCGCTCGCCGCGATCCCGCTACCGGTGCCGCTTGCGCATATGCTGCTCGACGCGGCGCGGGCGGGCGAGGCCGATAGGGCGGCCAGGCTGGCGGTGCTGCTCACCGAGCCGGGGCTCGGCGGGCGCGGGGTCGATGTCGAGGCGCGGCTTTCGCGCTGGCGGGGCATGAAGGGCGACCGTGCCGAGGGGGCATGGCGGCTGGCACGCCGGCTGGCGGGGGTCGGCGAGAAGCTCACCGTGGGTGCGGGCGGACTGGAAGAGCGCTCGGTCGGCGGCTGGATCGCGACCGCCTGGCCCGACCGCGTCGCGCGCCAGCGGGCAGGGCAACGCGGCGAATATCTGAGTGTGGGAGGCCGTGCCTACAGGCTCGACCCGCTCGATCCGCTGGCGAATAGCGAATGGCTCGCCATCGCCGATGCGCAGGGCCATGCCGCGGGCGTCCGCATTCTCGGCGCGGCGCCGCTCACGCTGGCCGAGGTCGAGGCGATCTTTGCCGGCCGGATCGAAAGCCGCTCGGCGAGCCGCTACGATGCGGACGGCGACCGCGTCGACCACCGCCGCGAGCGGCGGCTTGGTGCGATTGCGCTGTCGAGCGGGCAGGCCGGGCGCAAGGAGGGCGCCGAGGATGACGTCGCGGTCCGTCTCGCCGCCGTGCGTGAAAAGGGGCTTGGCCTGATCGGCTGGGGGCCGGTTTCGCAGGCATTGCGCCAGCGTGCATCGTTTGCGGGGCTCGACACGCTGTCGGCGCCTGCGCTCGCCGACAGCCTCGATATCTGGCTCGCACCGTTGCTCGAAAAATCGCGCGGGCTGCGCGATATCGGCGACCAGCGTCTCTCGGACGCCCTGTTGGGCCTGCTCGATTGGCCCGCGCGGCAATTGCTCGAAAAGCTCGCCCCCGCCGATTATGTGACCCCCGCGGGCAGCCGCCACGCGATCGACTATGGCGCCGACGGCGGCCCTACGGTCAGTGTGCGCGTGCAGGAGATGTTCGGCCTCGCGCGCCATCCGGCGATCGGCGAGCCGCCGGTGCCGCTGGTGCTGGCGCTGACCTCGCCCGCGCATCGCCCGATCCAGACGAGCCGCGACATCGCCTCCTTCTGGAGCGGAAGCTGGTCCGAGGTCGCGAAGGAGATGCGCGGGCGCTATCCGAAGCATAGCTGGCCCGACGATCCGGCGACCGCGCGGCCGACGCTGCTCACCAAGGCGGCGCAGACGCGGCGCGATGCGGGATAGACCCTGCTTTTTGTAATCGTCACCCGGATCAAGTTCGGAGTGACGAGAGGGGGAACACGGCTTTCCCCCTTTCCGCGCACTTCGCTTGGCGCTAAGGCGGCGGCAGAGTCACCCTGTCAGGACGATCTTCGATGAAAGCGCGTATTTTCCAGAAGCCCAAGAATGCGATGCAGTCGGGCCGTGCCGGTACGCAGCGCTGGATGCTGGAATATGCGCCCGCCGAAGCGCGCAAGGCTGATCCGCTGATGGGCTGGGCGGGCAGCGGCGACACCCAGCGCCAGCTTCGCCTGGGCTTTGCGACGCGCGACGAGGCGCTCGCCTATGCCGCGAAAAAGGGCATCGAGGTCGAGGTTACGGAAACGCCGGTCCGGACGCTGAAGATTCAGGCCTACGCCGACAATTTCCGCTGAGTTCAAATAAATACGTCATTGCGAGCGAAGCGAAGCAATCCAGAGCGGTTTACGCCTGCTCTGGATTGCTTCGCTTCGCTCGCAATGACGGAGATTGATACTTCGTCCTGATGTTACTCCGCTTCCGGCTGCAGCAATTTGTGCAGATGGACGACGACATATTTCATCTCGGCATCGTCGACGGTGCGCTGGGCGGCGGCGCGCCAGGCCTTTTCGGCCGATTTATAGTCGGGGAACAGGCCGACGACGTCGAGGGCGTTCAGATCGACGAAATCGAGGCCCTGCGGATCGCTGACGCGTCCGCCGAACACGAGGTGCAATTTGCTCATGGCTAGCTTTCCTTGCGGGTAGCACTGGAAGGGGAGGATGCGCGCCCCTACCAGCGCTTTGCCGCTGCGGCAAGTCGGCTCAGGCTTCGTCGTCGTCGCTGCGGCGAAGGGATTTCGGCAGCAGCGAGCCAAGTAGCGCGCCGACCGCGACCGCCCCGGCAACGAGCGCCAGAGGTTGCTTCTCGGCCACGTCCTTGAGCTTGCTGTTCGCGCGCTTCGCCTGGGCCTTGCCCTTGGCATAGGCTTCGCCCGCTACCTCGCGCGCGGCGTCGGCCTGCTCGCTTGCCCTCGCGGCGAGGTCGCTCGTCGCGGCGCGGGCGCGGCCATAGCCGTCCTGGATGCGCGCCTTCGCGGCCTCGGCGGTGGCGCGCGCATTTTCGGCGGTTTTCTCGGCAAGTTCACTCGCTTTTGCCCGCGCTTCGTTCGCGGTTTCACTCAGCGGCTTCATCATCTTCCTTCCCATCCTGTTCGGCCGTATCGGGCCGGAATTTCTCAATGGCCGCTTCGGCCAGATCCTGCGCCTTTTGCGCCAGCTTCGGCGCATGTTCCTTGATCGGCTCGCGGAAAATCCAAAGGGTGCCAGCAACCGCGGCGAGCGCGATCGGCAAGCGATTGTCGCGAAACTCCTGCCGCACGACATGCGCGGCGTCGTCGATCGTTTCGCCGAGGCGATATTTGCCGCGCGCGACGAGTGCTTTCGGCCGAAGCGCCGCCTGGGCCGCATCGAGCTTGCGATGCAGTTCGGCGCGCTGGAGCATCGAGCGCCGGGCGGCGTTGATCAGGCGATTGCGCGTTCCCGGCATCAGTCGTCGATCCCTTCGTTGGTCAGATCGCGGCGAAGCGCGGTGCGAATGTCGTTATAGGCGATCTGCGCGCGCCAGCCCGCGAAAGCGGCCACGGCAAGCAGAACCGCGACGACGATCAGCGTCGCGAGCAGCGGCCCGACGTGCGGCATCAGCACCAGGATCGCGCCGAACGCCAGCGCCAGCATCGCGATCCCGGCGGCGGATGCCGCGACGGCACCCCAGCCCGCCGTCCAACTGGCGCCGTGCAGCGCCAGTTCGCTGCGCGCTTCGAGCAGCGCGAGTTCGGCTTTCGCGGTCGCCGACAGATTATCGACGACATCGCCGACGATCTTGTCGAGCGGGACCGGCGGCGGCTGGGCCGGCCGGCCATCCGGCGCATAGCCGTGGCTCACGCCGTCGAAGCCGCGCGGCTCGGACGGGGGCGGTGTATCGGGATTAACGTGCGGCAAGCTGCTGTCAGTCGTTCGAGCCGCCCTTGAGCATCCGCGCGAGCACGAAGCCGATCACCGCCGCGGCGCCGACCGCGACCGCCGGGTTCTTCTTGACCATATCCTTGGTCGATGCGGCGAGTTCGTCTAAATCCTTCTTGTCGAGCGTCGAGGCGAGACCGGCGACCGTCGAGGCGGCCGAACGGGCATAGTCGCCGTACTGCTTGCCGAATTTCGTATCGACGGTGCCGGCGCTGTCCTCAAGCATCTTGGCGAGGCTGCCGACGGCTTCGGCGGCCTTGTCCTTGCCCTTGGTCGCGGCATCGCGTGCCTTGGCCGACGCCTGGTTCGCGAGCGTCGTCGCTTCTTCCTTCAGCGAGGCGGCCTTCTTGGAAGCTTCCGACTTGATCGTGGCGCGCGTCGCCGCAAGCTGGTCGCGGATGGGATGATCCTTGGCGGGCGCTTTCGCCGCGGCGGGTTTGCGCGCGGGCGCGGCCTTGGTGGCAGCGGCTTTCGCGGGCGCTTTCGGCGCGGCTTTCTTGGCGGCGGGAGTAGCGGCTTTGGCCATGGGCACTGTCCTCTTCTTTATCGGGTTTCGTGCCGCCGGGGGATGACGGTCGCAAACCCTTTTCGGTTCTGTCCAGATATATAGCAAGGCGCGCCGAATGGTTCCATAGGTTCGCAAAATTACCGCCCGACACCCATGCGGTGGTTGCACTAAGGGCAACCCGCCGATAACAGGCGGGCGCTTTCTCCAATGCCCCGCCGCACGGGCTTCAGCAGGACGACCTCCATGACCGCCATCATCGACATCCACGGCCGCGAAATTCTCGACAGCCGAGGCAATCCCACCGTCGAAGTCGATGTGCTGCTGGAGGATGGCAGCTTCGGCCGCGCCGCGGTGCCCTCGGGCGCCTCGACCGGCGCGCATGAGGCGGTCGAGCTGCGCGACGGTGACAAGGCGCGCTACCTCGGCAAGGGCGTGACCAAGGCGGTCGCCGCCGTGAACACCGAGATTGCCGATGCGCTGATCGGCCTCGATGCCGAGGACCAGCGCGAACTCGACATGGCGATGATCGACCTCGACGGCACTGCGAACAAGAGCCGCCTCGGCGCCAATGCGATCCTCGGCGTCAGCCTTGCTGCCGCAAAGGCCGCCGCCGACGCGCGCGGCCTGCCGCTCTACCGCTATGTCGGCGGCGTGTCGGCGCGCACGCTTCCCGTTCCGATGATGAACATCATCAACGGCGGCGAGCATGCCGACAATCCGATCGATGTGCAGGAATTCATGATCATGCCCGTCGGCGCCGGCAGCATCGCCGAAGCCGTGCGCTGGGGCAGCGAGATTTTCCACACGCTGAAGAAGGGCCTGTCGGCGAAGGGCCTTGCGACGGCCGTCGGCGACGAGGGCGGCTTCGCTCCGAACCTCGCTTCGACCCGCGCCGCGCTCGACTTCATCGCCGCCTCGGTCGAGCAGGCGGGCTTCAAGCTCGGCAGCGACGTCGTGCTCGCGCTCGATTGCGCCGCGACCGAATTCTTCAAGAACGGCAAGTACGAGATCAGTGGTGAAGGCCTTTCGCTCAGCCCAGAAGAAATGGCCGACTATCTCGCCGCGCTCGTGAACGACTATCCAATCAAGTCGATCGAGGACGGGATGAGCGAAGACGACTTCACCGGCTGGAAGGCACTGACCGACCTGATCGGCGACAAGTGCCAGCTCGTCGGCGACGACCTGTTCGTGACCAACCCGGCGCGTCTGGAGGAAGGCATCAGGACCGGCCTCGCCAACTCGCTGCTCGTCAAGGTCAACCAGATCGGTACGCTGTCCGAAACCCTCGACGCGGTCGATATGGCGCACCGCGCGCGCTACACGGCGGTGATGTCGCACCGTTCGGGCGAGACCGAAGACTCGACGATTGCCGACCTCGCGGTCGCGACCAACTGCGGCCAGATCAAGACCGGCAGCCTCGCGCGTTCCGACCGGCTCGCCAAGTACAACCAGCTCATCCGCATCGAGGAAGAACTGGGCGACATGGCGCGCTATCCGGGGATGGCGATCTTCGGGTAAGCTTTGCTGCAGATTTCGTCACCCGGATATGATCCGGGGTGACGAAGGAAAGGCTCACTTCCCCTTCAGATATTTGTCGAACCAGCCGATCGTGCGGCGCAGCGCGTCGAGCTGGTTTTCGCGCTTCTGGAAGCCATGGCCTTCGGCGGGGTAGAAGATCGTCTCGACGGTGTTGCCCTTGGCCTTCAATATGTCCTCGACCTCCTTGGCCTGCCCCTTGGGCACACGAATGTCGTTCTCACCCTGCAGGCTGAGCAGCGGCGCCTTGGCGGCCTTGATATAGGTGAGCGGCGACGAGGCGTCATAGACGTCGGGATTCTCGTCGGGCGTGCCGAGCAGCGCGCGCTGATAGGCGCGCAGCAATTCGTCTTGGTCGCGGTACATCGTCCGCCAGTTGATGATCCCGTACCATTGCACGGCGGCCGCGAACTCGTCGGGAGTGCGCCCGATCGCCATCAGCGTCATGAACCCGCCATAGGAGCCGCCGAAGATACCGACCTTCTTCGGGTCAACATAGCCCGAGGCGACAAGGAAGGTCTTGGCCGCGACGGTATCCTTCAAATCGCCGCCGCCGAGGTCCTTGATATTCGCTTCCTGAAACGGCTTGCCATATCCGGTCGAGCCGCGAAAATTCGGCTGGATGACGACATAGCCGCGCGTCGCGAAGGCGGTGGCGTAGCGCGAGAAGCCGTCCTGCGCCTGCCCGGTCGGGCCGCCGTGCGGCATGACGATCGCCGGGTTGCTGCCGTCGCGTTTCAGGTTGAACGGCATCGTCACGATCGCGCTGATCGGCGTGCCGTCGAAGCTCTTGTAGGTCACGATCTGCGATTTGGGGAGCATTGCCGGCGCGAGGCTCGCCATCGCGAGCGGCACCACCGGCACCGCCTTGTTCGCGGCAAGGTCATAGGAATAGAGCATCGTCGGCGAATCCGCGCCGCTGCGCGTGACGAGCATATGCCGGCCGTCGGGCGCGAACGCGGCGAGGCCCGGCACCGTGGCACGGCCCGGATCGAGCGCGAGGTCGGTCTTCGTCATCGTAGCCAGATCGACGCGTGACAGTGTGGAGCGCCCGTCGTTGTTGGTGCGCACGATCATCGACCGGCCGTCGGGGGTCATGACGTCGCTCGTTTCTTCCCACGGCGTCGGGGCGAGTCCGCGCCATTTCTTCGTCGCGACGCTATAGATGCCGGCATGCGACTGCCCGGTGCCTTCGTCGGTCGTGACCGCGATCGTGTTGCCGTCGGCGCTTGCACCGCTCGCGAAATAGATCGTTTTCGGCTTCGCGAGCAGCTTGGTCGCCGCGCCGCTTGCGGCGTCGATCCGCCAGATTTCGCCGACCGTCCCATCGACGCTGGCGCGATTGGCGATGACCGCTTTGCCGCCATCGACCCACGCGGCCGCGCTCCAATTATATTGCGGGTCCTTTTCGGCGGTCAGTCCGCGAATCTTTCCGCTGGCGTCCATCACCGCCAGATTGGTCTGCCCTTCGGATTTGAGCTTCGTCGAAAGCGCGACCAGCCCGCCGGTCGGTGCGACGAGCAATCCCGTTTCGCTGCGTTCGGGCGTGTTCGTCAGATTTTCGACCGCGCCGCCACCTGAGGGGACGCGGTAGATGTCAGAATATTCGTTCCCGCCGAGATCCTGCGTGAAATAGAGCCATTGGCCGTCGCGCGAGACGGCGAGGCCCGACTGGGCATCGTCGGACTGGGTCATCTGCACCGGCCAGCTGCCATCGGCCGCCATGCGCCAGATGTTGACGCGGCCGGTCAGGTCGGTGGCGATGAAGAGCTGCTTGCCGTCGGCGCTCCACACGGCGTCGTACAGCGCGCGCGTGACGCCGATGTCGTCGAGCGGCACGGGGTGCGCGTCAGGATTTGCGGGCGAGCCGATCGTTCCGGGATCGGTGATCGGGCGTTCGGGGGTCGCGACCTGCGCGGCGAGCGGCGAGGCAGTGGCGAGCAGGGCGGCAGTCAGGATCGGGCGCATGATCGTTCCTCTCTTGTATGGCGCGCATGGTGCCAGACCACCGACTGTATTACTAGGGTAAAACGCATTCCGGCTTACTCGGGGAGGATCGCCTCGCAAATCGGCGATTCCCGTGGAAAAGGCAGCTTCTCCGCCTTGACGCCGCGAATCAACTCTGATTCAAGGGCGGAAATGCAGCAGCGCCACAAATTACGGAAATCGATGAACCGGGCGATCGGCCCCGCGGTGGCGCTGATCGCGGTGCTCGCGATGATCGGCTATATCATCTTCGGGCCGACCGGCCTCTATGCCTGGGGCGACTACAGCCAGTCGGTCGAGAAGAAGCGCGTGATCCTGACCGAGCTCGCGAAGAAGCAGGGCGAGCTTCAGAACCGCGTCAACTTGCTCGACCGGCGCCGCGTCGATCCCGACCTCGCCGACGAATATGTGCGCGAGAAGCTGGGGGTCATGCATCCCGACGAGATCGCGATTCCGGTGGAGCCCGGCGCGAAGCCTTGAGGGCTTTCGCCCGTATTGGCTGCATACGAAAACAGCATCACAGCTATGCCCAAGCGGGCGTTGCCAAACGGGGTGGGGCGCTCCTATAGGGAAGCCTTGCCGTAACGGCTAACCGTAAAGGAAACCCGCCTTGGCCAAAGCCCCTGTGCGCAAGACTGCTGCGCCGAAGAAGACCGCCTCCACCCCCGCTCCCGCGACCAATCGCGAATCCCCGCGCGATCCCGCCCCCTATGACGCGACTCCTGCGGAGCTCGAAAAATTCTATCGCGAGATGCTGCTGATCCGGCGCTTCGAGGAAAAGGCGGGGCAGCTCTACGGCCTCGGCCTGATTGGCGGTTTCTGCCACCTCTACATCGGTCAGGAAGCGGTCGCGGTGGGGCTGCAATCGGCGCTCGACGGCGACAAGGACAGCGTGATCACCGGCTACCGCGATCACGGCCACATGCTTGCTTATGGTATCGACCCCAAGGTCATCATGGCCGAACTGACCGGCCGCGCCGCGGGCATCTCGCACGGCAAGGGCGGCTCGATGCACATGTTCAGCGTCGAACATAAATTCTATGGCGGCCACGGCATCGTCGGCGCGCAGGTGTCGCTCGGCACCGGGCTCGCCTTCGCGCACAAGTACCGCGGTGACGGCGGCGTCGCCATGGCCTATTTCGGCGACGGCGCCGCGAACCAGGGCCAGGTGTACGAGAGCTTCAACATGGCCGAGCTCTGGAAGCTGCCGATCATCTTCGTGATCGAGAACAACCAGTACGCGATGGGCACCTCGGTCAACCGGTCGTCGGCCGAGGATCAGCTCTATCGCCGCGGCGAAAGCTTCCGCATCCCCGGCATGCAGGTCGACGGCATGGACGTGCTCGCGGTGCGCGGCGCGGCCGAAGCGGCGCTCGAATGGGTGCGCGCCGGCAAGGGCCCGGTGCTGATGGAGCTCAAGACCTATCGCTATCGCGGCCACTCGATGTCCGACCCCGCCAAGTATCGCAGCCGCGAGGAAGTGCAGGCGGTGCGCGACAAGTCGGACGCGATCGAACATCTGAAAAAGCTGATGACCGATGCCGGGATCGGTGAAGACAAGTTCAAGGAGATCGACAAGGAAATCCGCCAGATCGTGAGCGACGCGGCCGACTTCGCCGAAAGCGCCCCCGAACCCGACCTTGCAGACCTTTATACCGACGTGCTGGTGGAGCAATATTGAGATGGCGATCGAACTGAAGATGCCGGCGCTGTCGCCGACGATGGAAGAGGGCACGCTCGCCAAGTGGCTCGTCAAGGAAGGCGATACGGTCAAGTCGGGCGACATCCTCGCCGAGATCGAAACCGACAAGGCGACGATGGAGTTCGAGGCCATCGATGAAGGCACGATCGCGTCGATCCTGATTCCCGAGGGCACCGACAATGTGAAGGTCGGCACCGTGATCGCAACGATCGCGGGCGAGGGCGAAGAGGCGTCCTCAAAGCCCGTTCGTGCTGAGCCCGTCGAAGCACCGTCCTCCTCTTCGGCGTCGCAAGAAGAGAAGAGCGGCCCTTCGACAAGCTCAGGGCAAAAGGAAGAAAAGGTCGCGAAGCCCGCTCCTGCCGTTCGCGCCGCCGATCCGTCGATCCCCGCGGGAACCGCGACGGTCCGCCTGACTGTCCGCGAGGCGCTGCGCGACGCGATGGCCGAGGAAATGCGGGCCGACGACCGCATCTTCGTGATGGGCGAGGAAGTCGCCGAATATCAGGGGGCGTACAAGGTGACGCAGGGGCTGCTCGAGGAATTCGGGGCGCGCCGCGTCATCGATACCCCGATCACCGAATATGGCTTCGCCGGTCTGGGCACGGGCGCCGCGATGGGAGGCCTGCGTCCGATCATCGAGTTCATGACTTTCAACTTCGCGATGCAGGCGATCGACCACATCATCAACTCGGCCGCGAAGACCAACTACATGTCGGGGGGCCAGATGCGCTGCCCGATCGTGTTCCGCGGCCCCAACGGTGCCGCCAGCCGCGTTGCCGCGCAGCATAGCCAGAACTATGCCCCCTGGTACGCCAGCGTTCCCGGCCTGATCGTGATCTCGCCTTATGACGCCGCCGATGCCAAGGGTCTGCTCAAGGCCGCGATCCGCAGCGAGGACCCGGTGGTCTTCCTCGAGAACGAACTGCTCTACGGCCGCAGCTTCGACGTACCCGACGTCGCCGACTATGTCCTGCCGATCGGCAAGGCGCGGATCATGCGCGAGGGCAAGGACGTCACCATCGTCTCCTACTCGATCGGCGTCGGGCTCGCGCTCGAAGCCGCCGATGCGCTGGCGGGCGAGGGGGTCGAGGCCGAGGTCATCGATCTGCGCACCCTGCGTCCGCTCGATACCGAGACGGTGCTCGAAAGCCTGAAGAAGACCAACCGCCTCGTCGTCGTCGAGGAAGGCTGGCCGACCTGCTCGATCGCGAGCGAACTCGCGATGGTCGCGATGGAGCGGGGCTTCGACGATCTCGATGCTCCCGTCGTTCGCGTCTGCAACGAGGATGTGCCGCTGCCCTATGCGCATAATCTCGAAAAGGCGGCGCTGGTCGACACGCCGCGGGTGATCGCGGCGGTGAAGGCGATCACCAATCGCGGATAATTTCCCTCGTCATTGCGAGGAGCGAAGCGACGAAGCAATCCAGTACGGCGCAAGGCAGCTCTGGATTGCTTCCCCCGGCTTTCGCCGGGGTCGCAATGACGAAGCTGAAATGATAGCGCGCGGGCATGGAAACCGACGTCAGCTCTGACAGGCCTCATTACCCCGACATCCGCGATCCGCGCGTTATGGTGGCGGTGCCTCGTGAGCGGCGCGCGGCACTCGCGGCACTATGGGCGCTTGCCGAGCGACTAGCGAAATTGTTGCAGGACGCGCGCGAGCCGCTGATCGGGCAGATCAAGCTGGCCTGGTGGCGCGATATGATGGCGATGCTCGCGGCCGACCCCGCGGCGCTGCCGAAGGGCGAGCCGCTGCTTGCCGAGCTGCAGGCGACATGGGCGGGGCAGAGCGGCCTAGGCGCACTCGTCGATGCGGCCGAGGCGATGCTGCTCGCCGAGGATGGCGCGCCGCGACGCGATGCTGCGGCCGGCTTTGGCGAGGCGCTGTTCCGCCTGTCGGGTGGTGGAGGCGGCGCGCGCTGGGGATTGCTCTGGGGCGCCAGCCTGCAAGAGGGCGAAAGCGAGGCGCGGCAAATGCTTGCCGATGCGCGCGACCGGCCGAAACCCCCGCGCGCCATTTTCGCGGGAAACAAGGCGCTGCTGATGCTCGACCGCTGGGCCGCGCTTGTCGCCGCGAACGACGGCGATCGCCAGTGGCGCGGCGAGGGCTTGCTGCTGTTCCGCATCGGTCTGATCGGCCGCTGACGGAATAAAGTGCGCCGGGGGTGGAAATACCGCCGCCGAACATCTATCTTGCGCGGTACAGAAATAGGGTCGCAGGGGACATTCGGATGTTCAACGGGCTTGTCGCCTATCTGGATTCGATCAAGGCGCGCGATCCGGCGCCGCGGTCGCGCTGGGAAATTCTTCTCTATCCGGGGCTGCTCGCGGTCGGGATGCACCGCATCGCGCACTGGCTGTTCGAGGCTGACCTGTTCTTCCTCGCGCGCTTCGTCAATCATCTGTCGCGCTGGCTGACCGGCATCGACATCCACCCCGGCGCGAAGATCGGCCGCCATCTGTTCATCGATCACGGCTTCGGCGTCGTGATCGGCGAGACCGCGGAGATCGGCGACAATGTCTCGATCTATCAGGATGTGACGCTCGGCGGCACCGATCCCGCGAACGGCATCGGCGGCAAGCGCCATCCGACGCTCTGCGACGATGTGATCGTCGGCTCGGGCGCGCAGATTCTCGGCCCCGTCACCGTCAATCCGCGCGCGCGCGTCGGCGCCAATGCAGTGGTGACCAAGGACGTGCCCGAGGGCGCGGTGATGGTCGGCATTCCCGCGCGCTCGACGCTGCTCGACGCGACCGAATATGCGCGCGAGTTCGTGCCTTATGGCACCCCGTGCAGCGAAACCTTCGACCCTGCGACACAGAAGATCGAACTGCTGCAATGCCAGCTCGAACAGATGCAGAAGCAGCTTGCGGCGTTGATGGCGGAGCGCGATGCGGCTGACGCGGCGCCGCGCAAGGGAGGCCGGAAAAGCGCCTGATGGGAACCGTGACGCCTCTGCCGTTCGCGAACAGGGCGGCACCGCAGCAGACCGGCTTCGAGCGCACCGAATTGATGCGCATCCTTGATCTTTACGGCCGGATGGTCGCGGCGGGGCACTGGCGCGACTATGCGATGGATTTCCACCGCGATGCCGCGATCTTCTCGGCCTTTCGCCGCGCCGCCGAGCGACCCGAATATCGCATAGAAAAACGCCCCGCCTTGCGGAGCCGGCAGGGCATGTGGGCCCTTGTCTCCGAAGCCGGGGCGATATTGAAACGCGGGGACGAACTCGCGAACGTGCTCGCCCCCGTCGAACGCAAGCTTATGAAGCTGGTTGGGGACTGACGGCCCGCACCGTCGCCGGTAGCTGATCGGCGAGGTTGGCAGGGAGGAGCCCGACCACCGCCGCCCGTGCATTCTGCCAGAAGGCCGAGAGCAGCAGCAGCGCCGATCCGATCACGAAGGCGGTCAGCGCGACATTGAGCTCGACCGCGCCGAAGGTGCGGAACAGCTGCGTCATCGCGAACAGCACATAGGCGAGCGCCGAGACGAGCAGCGCGCGGCGGTCGATCGCGAGCGCGATCAGTCCGAAGGCGACATAGATGGCGACGACGAGCAGCGCGGCGCCGCTGCCGATATTGTCGCCGCGCGTCACGCCGATCAGATGGAAGATCGGATGGACGATCATCGGCGCGGCGAGCAGGTGAAGCCAGAAGGCGACGTCGCTGCGCCGCGTCTGGCGCGCGCGGTCGCTCTTGTCCCACCACATGGCGAGCGCGAAGACGCCGAGCCCGGCGATCAGCACGAGCACCATCGGCAACGTCCCGTCGGGGCTGGGCACGCCCGTCGCGGCGAGGACGAGCGCGACCGCGGTCGCGGCGAGCGCGGCGGTTCCGGCGGCGACGGTGATCGGCACCATGAAGCGCTTCCAGTGGAACCAGGTCGCGCCCGCAGTCACCAGCGCCATCGCGCCGACCAGTATCGCGCCGGTCGTTTCGCTGATGTCGTTGCCGAAGATATTCTCGCCGTGACGGACGAGAAAGCCGACCATCGTCGCGAAGACCCCGCCCGAAAAGGCGAGGACGAGAACGATGCTGGGCAGCGCCATGCGGCGGCGGCGGGTGAAATATTCGGCGAGGCCCCATGCCGAGGTGGCGACGAAGGCGCCGGCCAGCGCGGTATGGATCGACTGGCCGATCCACGCGACCGCTACGAGCAGGATCACTGCCGCGATGCTGACGAAAATATCGTTGAAACCGGTGATCAGGCGGAAGGATTCCTCGTCCGCTCCGGGGGCTTCGCGTACCGACGCAATATGTGCCCGAAAAGCCTGCGCGGCCTCCGGCGTCAATATCCTCGCATCGACCGCGGCTTGCAGGTCGCTTTCACTATACATCGGGGTCGTCCTTCCAGGTCCGATCCCCTTGCCCCGCCAGCTTTGTGGCATATGCGTATTGCTGTGTCAATACAGTGATGCGCTGCTGCAGATCCTCCCTGCCGCGGAGCGGTGGGGAGGGGGGCACCGAAGGTTGTGGAGGGGCCGCCACGTTTGCGCCAACGCCCCTCCGTCAGCGGCTGCACCGCTGCCACCTCCCGATGGCTTCGCCACGGGGAGGATTGTCTGTTCAGCCCAGCGCCTGCAACGCCTTCATCACCGCCATCGACTGTTCGGCGCCCGACTGGGGCACCGTCTCGCCATTGCGGTCGATGATCTTGTCCCATGCTGCGGCCACACCCTCGGGGGTGCGCTCGCCTTCAGGGAGCGCGACGCCGGGGGTCATGGTGACATAGGCGGCGTGGAAGGCGCCGGCACCGGCACCGACGATCATGTTCGTCGGCGCATCCTCGCTGACGAGATAGAGCGCGGCCGGAACGACATTCTCGGGCGTGAACTTTTCGAACAGTTCGGGCGGGAAGATGTCCTCGGTCATGCGCGTGCCCGCGACCGGTGCGATCGTGTTGCAGCGGATGTTGTACTTCGCGCCTTCGAGATGCAGCGTCTTGGTGAGGCCCGCGAGGCCCAGCTTCGCCGCGCCATAATTGGCCTGCCCGAAATTGCCGTAGAGGCCGGTCGACGAGGCGGTCATCAGGATGCGGCCATAGGCCTGCTCGCGCATGATGTCCCACGCCGCCTTGGTGACGTTCGCGCTGCCGAGCAGATGGACCTGTACGACCAGGTCGAAATCGGCGGGCTCCATCTTCGCGAAGCTCTTGTCGCGCAGGATGCCGGCGTTGTTGATCAGGATATCGACGCTGCCCCACTCGGCCTTCGCCCTGGCGACCATTTCGGCCATATGATCATATTCGGTGACGCTGCCGCCGTTCGACATGGCGGTGCCGCCCGCAGCGCGAATTTCCTCGACGACGGCGAGCGCCGCGTCCGAATGGCCGGTGCCGTCGCGCGAACCGCCGAGGTCGTTGACCACGACCTTCGCGCCGCGGCGGGCGAGTTCGAGCGCATAGGCGCGGCCGAGCCCGCCACCCGCGCCGGTCACGATAGCAACACGCCCGTCAAATTTGATCGTCATGATGATCTCCCGAAAGGGCCGCCGAAAAGGTTGCCCGCAAAAACTGGCCAAGAAAGCTGGCCCGTCCTTAGCCGTTCGCGGCGGGCAGGCAAGGGGGCGAATGGCGATGAACGAAAACGCGCATTGAAACAGAAATGTCATGAAAATGACGTGCAACTGTCATCTGACGGTCATAGGAGCGCCGCGAGATTGTCACCTAATACAGCGGAGCAATTCCCTCATGCGACCCTTTCTGACCGCCGCTTTCCTGGCGACGACGATGTTCACCCTGCCGCAGACTGCACACGCGCAGGCGATGAGCGCCGGGGAAGCCGCCGATCTCCGCGCGCAGATCGAGGCGCTGAAGAGGCAGGTGCAGACGCTCGAGGCGCGGCTCGATGCCGCGACGGGGCAACCGGCATCGGCGCCCGTCGTCGCGCCCGCGCCGGCTCCTGCCGCTCCGCCGGCGGTGACCGCGAAGCCCGCGACCGAAATCGTCTGGAAGGGCGCGCCCGAGATCAAGACCGCCGACGGCTGGAGCTTCAAGCCGCGCGGGCGGATGCAGGTCGATGTCGCGAGCATCGACGCGCCCGAGGGCGTCACCAAGGCGCGCGGCGGGGTCGGGACCGAGTTCCGCCGCATCTACCTTGGCTTCGATGGCAAGATTCCGGGCGGCGTGAGCTACCGCATCGAGGCGGATGTCGCGAACAGCGGGGTCGAACTCAGCGACGTCTATCTGACTTACGGGCCGGGGCCCTTCTCGGTGACCGTGGGTCAGGTCAAGCCTTTCTGGTCGCTCGACGAACTGACCAGCGACCTGTTCACCAGCTTCGCCGAACGCGCGTCCTTCACCCAGGCATTCAATTTCAAGCGCCGTGTCGGCCTGTCGGGTCAGTATAAGGGCAAGGACTTTCTGCTGCAGGGCGGCGTGTTCGGCGGCAATGCCAACGACCTGCTCAGCGACACGGACAACAGCTTCAGCCTCGACGGGCGCGCGGTGTGGATGCCGACATTCGGCGACACGCAGGTCCATCTCGCCGGGTCTGCGCACTGGCGCAAGCTCAACGACGGGCCGAGCGGGGTGCGCTATGCGCCGCGGCCGTTCGTCCACACGACCGACGCGCGGATCGTCGATACGGGCATTTTCACCGTCACCAGCGAACGCGGACTGGGGCTGGAAGGCGCCGTCATCAACGGGCCATTCCACGTCGCGAGCGAAGCCTATTGGCAGAAGGCGAGCCGTCCCGGCCTCGCCAATCCCACCTTCTTCGGCGGCTATGCCGAGGTCGGCTATGTGCTGACCAGGGGCGACAGCCGCGGGTACAAGGACGGCGCCTTCGATCGCCTGTCGCCGAAGCGGCCGATCACCGACGGCGGGCCGGGCGCGATCGAGGTCAACGCGCGCTACGACCATATCGACCTGACCGACGCCGGCATCGTCGGCGGCCGGCAGCGGACGGTCGGCGTCTCGCTCGTCTGGGCGCCGATCTCCTATATTCGCGTCACCGCCAATTACGGCCATCTGATGTATGACAATGCCGCGCTCGGGGCTGCCAACGGCGACCGGGATTATTCGGCGGATGCGTTCGGGCTGCGGACGCAATTCGACTTCTGATCGACGGGGCGGCATTGGGGCGGAGGGTAGCCATTCCTGCTTTCGTCATTCCCGCTCGCGCGGGAATGACGAGGCAGAGAGACGCAGAATGCCGCTTATCGGTCCGAAGGCGTCAATCGCTAGAGCACATATTTGCTGAGATCGGTATCGCCCACGACATCGGCAAGCTGCTTGTCGACATAGGCGGCATCGATGTCGAGCGTCGTGCCGGGGGCGTCCTCGGCGGTGAAGCTGATTTCCTCGACCAGCCGTTCCATGATCGTCTGGAGGCGGCGCGCACCAATGTTCTCGACCTTTTCGTTGACCTCCGCCGCGAGCTTCGCAACACGGGCGATCGCGTCGGGGGCGAAGTTCAACGTCACCCCCTCGGTGCCAAGTAGCGCGGCATATTGTTCGGGAAGGCCCGCTTTGGTTTCGCTGAGGATGCGGACGAAATCCGCCTCGGTCAGCGCACCCAGTTCGACGCGGATCGGCAGGCGGCCCTGCAGTTCGGGGAGCAGATCGCTGGGCTTTGCGACGTGGAAGGCGCCCGACGCGATGAACAGGATATGGTCGGTCTTCATCGGGCCATATTTGGTCGCGACGGTCGTACCCTCGATCAGCGGCAGCAGGTCGCGCTGGACGCCCTCGCGGCTGACCGAGCCGCCGCGAACGTCGCTGACCGCGATCTTGTCGATCTCGTCGAGGAAGACGATGCCGTTCGCCTCGGCGTCAGCGAGCGCGACGCGCGCGACATCGTCCTGATCGAGGCGCTTGTCCTGTTCCTCTTCGAGCAGGCGCTTCCACGCCTCCATCGCCTTCATGCGGCGGCGCTTCTTCGGCCCGCCGCCGAGCGCCTTGCCGAGCATGTCGGAGAGGTTGATCATCCCGACCTGACCAGGCTGGCCGGGCAGCTCGAAGGGCATCGACGGGGCGTCGGCGACATCGATCTCGACCTCGCTCTCCTCGAGATGGCCGTCGCGGAAGCGCTGGCGGAAGCTCTCGCGCGTTGCCTCGCTGGCGCCCTTGCCGGTGAGCGCGTCGAGGAGCCGCTCCATCGCGGCCTCCTCGGCGGCGCCGCGCACCGCTTCGCGGCGGCGGTCCTTTTCGAGGCGCACCGCTTCCTCGACGAGGTCGCGCGCGATCTGTTCGACGTCGCGGCCGACATAGCCGACCTCGGTGAACTTCGTCGCCTCGACCTTGATGAAGGGCGCGTCGGCGAGCTTGGCGAGGCGGCGCGAAATCTCGGTCTTGCCGCAGCCGGTGGGACCGATCATCAGGATATTCTTGGGGCTCACCTCGTCGCGGAGGTCAGGGGCGAGCTGCTGGCGGCGCCACCGGTTGCGGAGCGCGACGGCGACCGCGCGCTTCGCGGCGTTCTGGCCGATGATATGCGTGTCGAGGGCAGCGACGATCGCCTTCGGAGTCAGGTCCTTGTTCATCTTTATTTCCGGATTTCGATGGTTTCGGAGGTGAACTGGTCGTTGGTGTAGACGCAGATGTCGGCGGCGACTTCCATCGCCTTTCGCGCCAGCACCTCGGGGTCTTTCTCATAGTCTGCGAGGGCGCGCGCGGCAGAGAGCGCGTAATTGCCGCCCGAGCCGATCGCAGCGATGCCGCCCTTGGGTTCGAGCACGTCGCCGTTGCCGGTGATGACGAGCGTCACCTCCTTGTCGGCGACGATCATCATCGCCTCGAGATTGCGGAGATATTTGTCGGTGCGCCAGTCCTTGGCGAGTTCGACCGCGGCCCGGAGGAGTTGGCCGTTGTGGCGTTCGAGCTTGGCTTCGAGGCGCTCGAACAGGGTGAAGGCGTCGGCGGTCGCGCCCGCGAAACCGCCGATGACGCTGCCGTCGTGGAGGCGGCGCACCTTCTTTGCGTTGGGCTTCATCACCGTCTGGCCCATCGATACCTGGCCGTCGCCGATGACGACGACCTTGTCTGCATTGCGGGCGGAAAGGATGGTGGTTCCGTGCCAGGGCGCGGCACTTTGCGCATGGGGAGTGGTCATGCGGGGGATATGGGAGATGGTTTCACGCGTCGCAAGGGGAGCGGCCCCCCGAGATCAGCGGCGTGGATTTCCCGCCAGATATTCGACGATCGACTTGACCTCTTGCGCGCGGTCGCGCGGGATGATGAGGACATCGTCGCCCAGCGTGACGACGATCAGGCCGGAGACACCGACGACCGCGAGGCGCTTGCCGCCGTCGGCGCGCAGATAGTTGCCGTGTGCGTCGAGCGCGACGACCTCGCCCATGCGGACATTGCCATGCTCGTCCTTCACGGCGAGGTCGTAGAGCGCCGCCCAGCCGCCGACGTCCGACCAGCCCGGATCGACGGGAACGACGACGAGCCGTTCGGCGCCTTCCATGACTGCATAATCGACCGATTGCGAAGGGCTGGGGAGGAATGACCCCCCGTGCGGATGGATCAGCGATCCCTCGCGGCGCGCCTGCGCCATCGCGTCGGCGCAGGCGCGCCCGATCGAAGGCTGCTGCCGTTCGAGTTCGGCAAGGAACTGGTCGGCGCGCATCAGGAAGATGCCGGCGTTCCAGTAATGGCCGCCCTCGGCGAGCATCGCCTCGGCCTTCGCGCGCGGGGGCTTCTCGACGAAGCGGCGGACCAGATGGACGCCGGGAGCAGCGATCTCGCCTGCAGCGATATAGCCATAGCCCGTTTCGGGGTGCGATGGCGCGATTCCGAAGGTCGCGAGCGCACCCGCCTCGACCGCCGGAAGCGCGGCGTCGATCGCGCGATGAAAGGCGGCGACGTCGGTCATCAGATGATCGGCGGGCATCACGAGGAGCGTCGCTTGCGGATCGCTTGCCAGCGCGGCGAGGGCGATGGCCGGGGCAGTGTTGCGCGCGGCGGGCTCGACGATGATTGTAGCATCGGCGATGTCTGCGGCGGCGAGGTCGGCCTCGACATACGCGACATGCGCGGGACCACAGACGATCAGCGGCGGTGCGAAGCGGGTGCGATCGGTGACGCGCGCCAGCGTTTGGCGGAACATGTCGCCGTCACCGATCAGCGGCTGGAACTGCTTCGGCGCCTCGCTCGTCGAAACGGGCCAAAGGCGGGTGCCGGTGCCACCCGAGAGGATAACGGGGACGATCATTCCCTGGGCCAGCAGAGCAGGGCGCGGGCGTCCGGCCGGAGCGAGATGCCGTCGGCGCGATCGATCGCGACGGCTTGGCCGAATGCGATGATCTCGGTGCCGACGCGGCAACCGGCCGACAGGGGGATGAAGGTGAACTCGCCCGTTTCGCGCGGCAACGCCGTGTCGGCGCCGGTTCCGGCAAGGTGGAGGAGACGGAACGCCGGGCCATCGACGAGCAGGCGGGTCTGCGCGCCATCGATGTGGGTGTCACGTGGATCGGGCCGTGGGCCGAGCCCGGCCACCGCCAGCGCCGCATCGAGATGAAGCGCGCGCGGGCGGCCATAGTCATAGAGGCGGTAGGTGCAGTCGATATTCTGCTGCACCTCGACGATGGTCAGCCCGCCGCCGATCGCATGGATCGTCCCGGCACGATTATAGATAAAATCGTCGGTCCGGCCGGGTCGCCAGTCGATCATGCCGGTGATCGACCCGTCGAGCGCCGCGCTGCGCAGCGCGGCGGGCGTCGTCGGGGCCCTGAGGCCGACCCCCAGCTCGGCGCCCGGTTCGGCATCGAGCACCAGCCAGCATTCTTCTTTGCCGCGCGGATAACCGGCGGCGCGGGCGGTCGTGTCGTCGGGGTGGACCTGGATCGATAGCCGTTCGGAGGTGAAGAGGAATTTGACCAGAATCTCCGCGCTGTCACCGCGCGGGTGCGCGAACCATATCTCGCCGATGCGGCGCCCGCCGAAGTCGCCGAAATCCGCGGGGATGTCGGTGCGCCCCCACGGCTTTTCGACGATGATCGGTTCGAGCCGGGTCATCGCGCGAGAATGCGGCCAGCGGGAATGATAGGTCAAGCGCGCCGCCTCAGGCAGCCCGGTGAAGGCGGTTGCCGTTTGCGCCGCCTCCCGGCTGGTCGAGCCACAAGCCGCGCGTGTCGTAGACGATCTTGTCGCCGCGTTCCTCGAGCGGGATCGACTTGAACAGATCGTGATCGACGAGGACGATCAGCAGGTCGCAGGAGGAAAGCGCGCTGTCGAGGTCGATCAGTTCGGCGCTGGTGCCAGCGAATTCGGCCGGAAGTCCGCGCGCATAGGGTTCGACGATCTGAACCTGGCGACCGAAGCGGCGCGCCAGCGCGGCGGCGACCTCGACCGCGGGGCTTTCACGAAAATCGTCGATGTTCGGCTTGAAGGCGAGGCCGAGGCAGGCGACGCGAGCCTCGGGATGCTGCGACACGAGCATCTCGGCGGCGCCGATGACATGCGCGGTCTTGGCAAGATTGACCTCGCGCGCGGTGCGGATCAGGCGGCTGTGGTTGGGCGCGCCGTGGACGAGGAACCAGGGATCGACCGCGATGCAATGGCCGCCGACGCCGGGGCCGGGCTGCAGGATGTTGACGCGCGGGTGGCGGTTCGCGAGGCGGATCACCTCCCACACATCGACGCCCATATGCTCGGCCATCATCGACAGCTCGTTGGCAAAGGCGATGTTGACGTCGCGGTAGCTGTTCTCGACCAGCTTCACCATTTCGGCGGCGCGCGCCGAGGTGGTGACGCAGGCGCCGCGGACGAACTGGCGGTAGAAGATCATCGCGCGCCGCGCGCAGCGCGGGGTGATGCCACCTATGCAACGGTCGTTGTCGACCAGCTCGACGAGGATGCGGCCGGGCAGCACGCGCTCCGGGCAATAGGCAACGAAGATGTCGGCGGCGCCGGTGCAGGCGCCGGGTACTTTGAGGTCGGGGCGCAGCTCGGCGAGCAGCGCGGCGACCTTTTCGGTCGTGCCGACGGGCGAGGTGGACTCGAGGATGACGAGATTGCCGGTTTCGAGTTTCGGCGCGATCGCGCGTGCGGCCGAGAGGACGTGGGTGATGTCGGGGCGATGCTCGTCATCGTGCGGGGTTGGGACCGCGATGACGAAGACGTCGGCGGCGGCGACTTCGGTCGAGGCGACAAGCGCGCCGCGTGAGACGACACCCTGGACAAGGCCGTCGAGATCGACCTCTTCGATATGCACCTTGCCGTTGTTGACGGTATCGACGACATGCTGGCTGACATCGACGCCGGTCACCTTGCTGCCCGAGCGCGCGATCAATGCTGCGGTCGGCAGGCCGATATAGCCGAGGCCGAGGACGGTAACCTTCTGGTCGTTATCGATGGGCACGCGCAACAATCTCCGATATTCGTTCCGCCGCGCGGCCGTCCCCGAAAGGATTATGCGCGCGGGCCATGGCATTATAGGCGGCTTCATCGTCCAAAAGGCTGAAAATTTCCGAAACGATGCGATTTTTGTCGGTGCCGACGAGCCGCGCGGTGCCGGCTTCGATGCCTTCGGGGCGCTCGGTCGTCTCGCGCATCACTAGGACGGGCTTGCCAAGCGAAGGCGCTTCTTCCTGCACGCCGCCACTATCGGTCAGGACGAGGGTTGAGGCACCGAGCAGGCGGACGAAGTGCGGATAGTCGAGCGGGTCCATCAGCGCGACGTTGTCGAGATCGCCGAGGATCGGCTCCATGCAGCTGCGGACGTGCGGATTGGGGTGGACCGGGAAGACGACCGCGACGTCGGTGCGCGCGCCGATGCCGGCGATGGCGTCGGCGATCGCCTTCATCCCGTCGCCGAAATTCTCGCGCCGGTGCGAGGTGACCGCGATGATGCGCTTGCCGGCAAAGCGCGCGAGCAGGTCGTCGAGCCCGGCGGCGAGCGAGGGTTGTTCGTCGATCCGCGCCTTGGTCGCACGCAGCGCGTCGATCACCGTATTGCCGGTGACGTGAATCCGGTCGGCGGGCACATTCTCGGCGCGCAGCGCCGCGGCGGCGGTTTCGGTCGGCGCGAAATGCAGGTCGGCGACCGCGCCGGCGACCTTGCGGTTCACCTCTTCGGGCCAGGGATGGTAGATGTTGCCGCTGCGAAGGCCCGCCTCGACATGGCCAACAGGGATCTTGCGGAAATAGGCGGCAAGCGTCGCCGCCATCGTCGTCAGCGTGTCGCCATGGACGAGGATGCGGTCGGGCTTTTCGGCGTCGAACGTCTCGCCGAGCCCGGTGACGAGCCGTGCGAGGAGCGTATCGAGCGACTGGTTCGGCGTCATGACGTCAAGATCGATGTCGGGCGTGATGCGGGCGATTTCGAGTACTTGGTCGAGCATTTCGCGATGCTGCGCGGTGACGCAGACGCGCGCGTCGATGCCCGGTTGCGACTGCAGCGCGTGCACCACCGGAAACATCTTGATCGCTTCCGGACGCGTGCCGAAAACCATCATTGTCTTCATCCGATATCTCCTTGTCGGCCCGACCGGCGGACAGCTGCCGACCGCTTAGCCAAAAGAGCTTGCGACACTCTTAAAGCCCTGACGTGGTGTGCGAACGGCGAAATATTGGCGCCATGATGAACTTTCCGTCCCGTCGGGCGTAACTTGCAACTGGCGCACAGCGGAGCTAGGAGCGGGAGCCTTGAGTGTGGCACGAAGATTTCGATAAAAATAGACATATTTACAGTGGGATGATTTTAGTTTCGATGTTCTGGAAGCGGAAAAGCAAGCCGGCGGAAGCGGTGCGTAGCGGTTTTTCGATCCCCGAGGGGCAGCGCGTATACGCGATCGGGGACATTCACGGCCGCGACGATCTTTTCGCGCAGCTTGTCGATATGATCCGAGCCGATCATGCGGCGCGGGGCCCGGCGAAGATCAGTTTGATTCTTCTCGGCGATCTGATCGATCGCGGACCGAGCTCGGCCGAAGTGATCGAACGGGCCATGTCGTTGCACACGGAATTTCCGGACACGCGCCTGCTCATCGGCAACCATGAAGAATGTTTTCTGGCCGCTTTGGCAGGCGACGTGCGCCGCCTCCGCTATTTCATGCGGATCGGCGGCGATGCGACGGTCCGAAGCTATTGGAAAGACGATGCCGACCTCGCTGGCGCGAGTTTCGAGGAAGTTGCTGAGCGACTTCCGCAGATGGTCCCCGCCGAACATGTGAAATTCCTGGGCGATGGAGAGGACGTCATCGAAATCGGCGATTATGCCTTCGTTCACGCGGGCATTCGGCCGGGCGTCCCGCTGGAGAAGCAGGCCCTGGCCGACCTGCGCTGGATTCGCGACGAATTCCTCGACGATATGGGCGATCACGGAAAGATGATCGTTCATGGTCATAGCATCACCAACGAACCCGACGAGCAGGCCAACCGGATTGGGATAGATATCGGCGCCTTTCGCAGCGGGGCGCTCGCGGCTCTGGGGCTTGAAGGGGAAAAGCGCTGGTTCCTCTTCTCACGCGAGGAAGCTGCGAGAGCCGATCGCGCCGCCTGACCAGCTTTAAACCTCCTTCGGTATCGATAGCTGAATGGTTTCGACACCGGCTTTCCAAGGTCTTGTTCTTGCCACCCGGAGCGGCAGCGTCTAATCGTCGCCGGCAATCGCCAAGCGCCGATTTCTTATCATTTTATGGATTGCGGGAACGAATGAGCCAACGGAGAAAGCCTGCGCGTGTTTCACGGTCAAGCCCACCGCTTACCGACATGAAACTGTCCGAATGGGTACCGGTGCTATTTTTGGCATTTGTTTTCCTGCTCGGCGGCGGCGCGCGCAGCGATATCGCATCGCTGCCGATTTTGCGCGGAATGTCCGTTCTATTTGCCTTCTGGGCCGCGCTGCGACTGCGCGGTGAAGATTGGAAGCGGATTCGTGTTCCTCTGACCCTCTTGCTTCTTCTCGCGCTTTGGATGGCGCTCCAACTCGTTCCGCTTCCAGCCAGCATCTGGCATGGGCTTCCGGGGCGTGACACGATCGTGGCAATCGACCGTCTGACGGGGCAGGCCGAGCTTTGGCGTCCGCTCTCGCTTACGCCATCGCAAACGCTCAACGCGCTGCTGGCGATGACCGTGCCGATTGCCGCTTTGCTAGTCGCAGCGCAAATGACATCGGAAGAATATCCTCGACTATTGATGACGGTGGTTGCCCTTGCCTGCGCCAGCATGCTGTTGGGGCTTCTCCAGATATTGTCGGGCCCCGCCAGCCCGGCCTATCTTTACCGGATCGCCAACACAGATTCGATGATCGGACTTTTTTCCAACCGCAATCATCATGCCATCTTCCTCGCCTGCGTGATTCCACTCGTTGCGTTTGCCTTGCGCGACGAACTGATGCGTAAACGCAAGCGCCCTATGGTCGGTATCGGGTTGGCTCTTGCAGGGATCATGCTGACCGTGATGACAATCATGATTGGTTCGCGCGGCGGGTTGTTGGCGGGCGTCATTTCCTTCGTAATCGGCTATGCGATTGTCGCCGGTTCCTGGGGGACAGCCGATCTGTCTTCGGGTCGCGGGTTATCGCGATACCGCCGCTGGTTCTTGTATGCGCCTCCCGCATTGATGGTGCTTTTCGTGGGTTTAAGCCTGTTTCTGTCGAGCCGCACGACGGCTCTGACGCGTTTCATGGACCAGAGCGTCGGTGATGATCTGCGCGTTTCGGCATGGCCTACGGTCCGGTCCATGATTGAAACCTATTGGGTGGCGGGCAGCGGTTTCGGCTCCTTTCCGGGCGTGTACAAGATGTTCGAACCCGACAGGCTGCTGCAAGGGGCCTATTTCAACCATGCGCACAATGACTGGGCCGAAGCGATCATGACCGGCGGCTTGCCGTTCGCGCTGATTGTTGGATGCGCGCTTGTCTGGTTTGGCGTGACGGTTTCCCGGCGAGGTACGCGCAACTTGATCAAGGGGCATCGCGGAGACTTCCGGCTGCCGATCCTGACGATCGTTCTGATTCTGGCGACGACCAGCCTTGCCGACTATCCTTTGCGAGTGCCTTCCCTCCAGAGTCTGGCCATTATCCTGGTTTTGTTTCTTTGCTGTCCGAAGCTCGCCGGGACGCGCAGAGATGGTTTGCAGTAGAAACCATAATGTCTATAGCGCGATTTCCATTTTTGACCGGATCTATCCCCCATGAACCGATATTTCGTCTGTAACATTCTCGCGGCGGCGCTGCTCGCGGGATGTGCCGGCAAAGCGCCACCCGTAGCGAGTGCTCCGAATGCACCCACAACATTGTTGGCCGAACTGCCGGTGCCAGAATCGTCCGACGTCATCCGATCGACACGATTGGCGTTCATCGGACCTTTCAGTGAGTTGCGCGTCGAGGTATTCGGCGTTCCTGAATTGCAGCGCGACATTCTGACGGACGGTGAGGGGAATTTTGCATTCCCTCTGATCGGGACCGTCGCCGCGGCGGGAAAGACACCCGACAAGATAGCTGAAGAGGTGCAGGCCCGTCTTGCAGGGCGTTATATTCGCGATCCTCATGTGACGGTGAACTTTCTGTCAACGGATAATCCGCTGGCGGCTCAGTCGAGAGTCGTCACTGTCGATGGTCAGGTGAACAAGGCTGGTGCCTATCCTGTTGTCGGTCGCGTTACGCTGATGCGGGCCGTTGCCCTTGCAGGAGGCCTCAACGAATTTGCCAAGCTAGATGATGTGATAGTTTTCCGCGACGTCGGCGCGAAAAACTATGTCGGCATCTATAATCTGGGGGCCATCCGGCGCGGCAATTATGCCGATCCGGAAATTTTCCCCAATGATATCGTCATCGTCGGCGATTCGCCCGCCCGCCGTCGTTTCAAGGACATCCTGCAGGTTGTGCCCGCGCTGCTGTCGCCGCTTATTCTCCTGACGGACAGCTTCAATAACAACTGATGCCCGGTACGGACCTCAGACAGGAATTAATTGCGCAATGATCGAATTGACTAATAGCAAGGGTGACCCCGCATCGACGCCATATTTGGAGGCGTCGGCCGCTGGTTCGGGTAGCAGCATTTCGGTGGGCGAGCAGGTGTGGGCCGCCATAGTGAATCACCGCAATCTTGCGATTGGTCTGTTAGGAGGCGTATTTCTTATAGGTCTTCTGCTAACTCTTTTGGCAACGCCGAAATATACCGCGACGACGCGGATCGAGGTTCTGCCGGATGCTCCTGTGGCAACCTCGGTCGAAGGCCAGCGTGACAAGGCGCTGATCAACGAAATTTCCTTCTACAATACGCAATATTCACTGTTGCGGTCTGAATCGCTATCCGATCGCGTGGTGCGCGCCGGAAACCTGACAGCCGACAAGGATTTTCTTACCGCTTTCGATCTCGATGATGCCGATGCCTCGATGACTAGTGCGGAACGGCAGAATCGCGCCAAGAAGGCGGCAGACATTCTGATCGACCGGCTTGCCGTATCACCTTTGCGCAACTCGAGCTTGATCGATGTGAGTTTCACCACGCCGTCCCCCCGGCTTTCCGCCAAATTGGCGAATCTTTGGGCACAGCAATATCTTCAGGCCAGCATCGATCGTCGCTTTGCCGCGACCTCTGACGCGCGTAAATATCTGGAAACGAGGCTGGAGCGGCTGCGCGAGAATCTGGAAACTTCCGAGCGCGCACTTATCAACTATGGCAATAACAAGGGTATCGTGACGATCTCGTCGCAACGCGATGCCAATGGCCGGACACAGACGGAAACGCTCGTCAGTTCCGATATTGCGGAGGTCAGCAAGGCCCTGGCGAAGGCGCGTGAAGATCGAATCGCCGCCGAAGCCGAAATCAACAATACCATGACCGGAAGCGCCGCGATCGCGGCGCCGACGATTGGCGTTCTGCGTCAGCGTCGCGCGGAAATGGAGGCCGATTTGGCGAAACTGCGGACCACGTTCGCCGAGGATTATCCGAGCGTGGTTTCGCTTCGCGCACAAATCGCCAATCTCGAGCGAAATATTGCAACCGAAGTTTCGCGTTCCACCCATGGTAATCGGGAAGCCTATAACGCGGCGGTCAAACGCGAGCGCGACATGAAAGGCGAGTTGGATCGACTGACGCAGAAATATAATTCTCAGCAGCGTGAATCGATTGAAATGGCGATTTTGCAGCGTGAGGTGGATTCGAACCGACAACTCTATGACGGATTACTTCAGCGTTATAAGGAGATCGGGGTAGCTGGCGTCGGAACCAATAATATTTCGGTGGTCGATAGCGCGCAAGTACCGGAGAAGCCGTCGAGCCCCCGGTTGTTGCTGAATCTGGCGCTGTCGTTGGTGACCGGTATGGCGCTATGCGCCGGTATGATCTTCTTCCTCGAGAAGATGGATAGCTCGATCCGTGATCCGCAGGATGTCACGAAACGCTTTGACCTGCCGCTGCTGGGGGTCATTCCCGAAACAGCCCAGACGGTCGCGGGTGACATCCTCGACAAGAAATCGATGATTTACGAAGCGTATTTCTCGGTAATGACCAACCTCAGCTTCCTGACAGAACATGGTGCACCACGTTCGATCATGCTGACTTCGTCGCGCCCGCAAGAAGGGAAGAGCAGTTCATCTTTGTCGCTCGCTTCGGTGCTTGTCGCGACAGGCAAATCGGTAATTCTCGTTGATGCAGATATCCGAAACCCGTCCCTAAACCGCTACCTCGACATGCCGAACAAGCGGGGCCTTAGCCATTATCTCTCTGGCGACGATAATCTGGACGAGATGATCACTACGTTGCCGCAGTTCGGCTTTTCGCTGATGACCGCCGGCAAAACGCCGCCGAACGCTGCGGAGTTGCTGGGCAGCGATCGTCTCTCGACTCTCATCGATCTGCTGCTGGCACGGTATGATCATGTTCTTATCGACTCTGCGCCTTTGCTGGGGCTCGCTGATGCGCCGCTTATCGCTCGTCGTGTCGAAGGCGTGCTGTTCACGATCGAGGCCAATTCGACGAAGAGCCGGGTTATCGCCACGGCGCTGATGCGATTGAAGATGGTGGGCGCCAAATTGTTCGGCGCGATCGTGACCAAAGTCGGCGTGAAGAATAATGCCTATGGCTATGGCTATGGCTATGGTTACGGCTATAGCTATGGATCGACTGAAAAAAAGCCCGAAGCGCAATAGTGCCTTCGTAGATCGGGACGGGGCAGTGACTGTCGCAAGAATAGTAGCTTGGGTGATTGCGGCGACGGCGGGAATCGGCGTCGGCTTGTCGAGCTACGCCATTTCTAACGAAACCCGTGCTCCCAGGCGGACGCTGGCACTCGGGGTGCTGCCGGTCGGGACAGCGAAAGCGAACCTTGCATTGGATTCCTTCGCGGCGCGGCGCGCACGCGATCCGAGGGTATCGGTGAGCGCCCGTGAGTTGCGTTGGGCGCGAGAGGCTTATCAATCCGAGCCACTGGCGGCCTCTGCCGTTGCGCTTCAGGCACTGCAATTGACCGGGAAGGCTGATTCGGAACGACGTTGGGCACTGCTCGAGGCTGCAGGCAAGCTAACGCGTCGTAACTCTCTGACGAACATTATGTTGATCGAGACCGCAGCTCGCCGAAACGACCAGCGCAGCTTTTTTACCTGGATATCCCGGACAATGCTGACTGGCAGTTCGGCCGGACAGGCGTATGCCACGGCGATGGCGGACGCAACCGCGCGTGACGGGGCTGTCAAGGCGCTCATCGATGTGCTGGGTCCGAACCCGCGTTGGTCAGATCTCTATTGGCAGCTGATTAATGGACGTCCCGCCAGTTTCACCAACGCTGCGAAGTTACGGATCGCACTGACCAAAAAGCCATGGAACCAGACGGCTATCAAGCAGAATGATGGCGACCTTGTGCAGGGGCTTGCAGGTGCGGGCAAGTTCGACGAGGCATGGGAACTCGCCGACGCGCTGCGTCCTCGTATGGCGTCGAAGGGCAATGTCCTCGCCGATGGCAGCTTTACCGGGGCGCCGTTGCTTGCTCCTTTCGACTGGCAACTCTCGACGCTCGGCAATCTGGGTGCTTTGATCGACAGGCGCCAGAAGCAGCTCGTCATTTCCGCCGTCGGTGGTGCCAGCGGTCCGGCCGCGCGCCAGTTGGTTCGTCTGATGCCCGGAACCTATCGGTTCGCTTGGTCGATGGCCAGCAACGCGCCGGTTACCGATGGCGCGCTATCGTTCCAGATTCGTTGTGCGGAGGCAAATGTGCCTTCGGCGACCGAGGTTTCGATCCCGCTCGTTGCAGGCAAACGCTATGTTGACGTCAAGGTGGCGGACGGCGCGTGTCGCTGGCATTGGGCCTCGATCGATGTCGCCTTGCCCGACGACGCGATGGGCGTCGATGCCATGCTGTCGAGCCTTTCGCTGGCTGCTGTTTCCTGATCGACCTTGATGTTGCCGATTTAGCAAGAAGTTCCGGTTAGGTCCGGTTTCGATTGCCGCTCGGTTGGCAGAATTGTATCGCGAGGGAGGCCCAATTGGCGATCGAGAAAAAGACATCGCCTGCTGGCGGGAATGTCGGTTCCCGGCCGCGTCGCGTTCTGATTACCGGGACGGCCGGTTTCATCGGTTTTCACCTTGCAGACCTGCTCCTCTCCGAGGGTTTCCATGTCTACGGGTACGACGGATTCACGGACTATTACGACCTTGAGTTGAAGCGCCGACGTCATGAAATATTGTTGCGGCACCCGAACTTCGATGCATCCACGGCGATGCTCGAAGATAACGAGCGCCTGTGGGAGGCGGCTGAAGCCTTCGCACCGGACGCGATCGTTCATCTCGCCGCGCAGGCGGGGGTCCGCTACAGCCTCGAAAACCCGCGCGCCTATATCGACAGCAATGTCGTGGGAACCTTCAACGTGATGGAAGCGGCACGGAAGCTGAACGTCGCGCACCTGCTGATGGCGTCCACCTCCTCGGTCTACGGCGGCAACGAGGCGATGCCCTTCGCCGAGACGGACAAGGCCGATCTGCCGCTTACCATCTATGCCGCGACTAAGAAGGCAGCGGAAGCCATGGGGCATGCCTATGCCCATCTATGGAATCTGCCGACGACCATGTTTCGCTTCTTTACCGTCTATGGTCCCTGGGGGCGCCCCGATATGGTGCCCTATAAATTCGTCCAGGCGATGGTCGAGGGGCGACCGATCGATATCTACAACAATGGCGATATGTACCGCGACTTTACTTATGTCGGCGATCTCGTTCGCGGCATCAGGATGTTGATGGATGTCGCTCCGGTCTGCCCCGGCGAGCAGACGGGCACGGTGCCAGGCGACAGCCTTTCGCCCGTCGGCCCGTTCCGCGTCGTGAACATCGGCAATTCCGACAAGGTTCGCCTTCTCGACTTCATCGATGCGATCGAAGCCGAACTGGGTATCAAGGCGACGCGAAACTATATGCCGATGCAGATGGGCGACGTGACGGCGACCTGGGCCGACTGTTCGCTGTTGAACCGGTTGACGGGATATCGACCCGATACGCGCTTTGAAGATGGTGTTGCACGCTTTGTCGAATGGTTTCGCGAGTATAATCGCGACGGGTCGCACTGAACCGGGGAAATTGTTCGAGGCCGTTGTCGTCGAGCGACAGGGTATGGCTCCGCGATCGTTGATGCGGTGTCGGGAAAAGCGGCGAGTATCGCGCTCCCAAATCCTCCCTTAATTTCGCAGGGAATCAATCGCCAAGTCTGCCTGCACATATGCCGTTGCGCCGGTAAAAGATTGCGAATCACGACTTCTTTCCATAGGGGGCGTGTGCAATCGAAAGGTCTTGGTGACTCCCCCATGCAAAATTTTATCGATGGCCTCGCGGCAAAAACCTTGCGCGTCGGCATTTTGGGTCTTGGCTATGTCGGTATCCCGCTGGCCAAGCGGATATCGTCGGTGGGCCTGCCGGTCCTCGGCTTCGACATCGTTCAGGAGCGGGTCGATGAACTGAACGCCGGTACAAGCCCGATCAAGCATATCGGCAATGACGAGATTGCCCGGATGTGCGCTTCGGGTTTCGAGGCGACGACGGACTTCAGCCGCTCGGCCGAGTGCGACGCGCTGATCATCTGCGTGCCGACGCCGCTCAATCTCTATCGCGAGCCCGACCTCAGTTTCGTTACCTCGACGATGGACAATCTGCTGCCGTATCTGCGCAAGGGCCAGATGCTGTCGCTCGAAAGCACGACCTGGCCCGGCACGACCGAAGAAGTCCTGCTGCCTTACGTCGAAAAGGCCGGGCTGACGGTGGGGGAAGACTTCTTCCTCGTCTATTCGCCCGAGCGCGAGGATCCGGGCAACGCTTCCTTCGACACGCAGACGATCCCGAAGGTGATCGGCGGTCATACCCCGACCTGCCTCGAGCTTGGCACGGCGCTCTACGCCGCGTTCATCGACCGCGTGGTTCCGGTGAGTTCGACCAAGGCGGCCGAGATGGTCAAGCTGCTCGAGAATATCCATCGTTCGGTAAATATCGGCCTCGTCAACGAGTTGAAGATTGTTGCCGACAAGATGGGTCTCAACATCTTCGAGGTCATCGATGCCGCGGCGACTAAACCCTTCGGCTTCACCGCCTATTATCCGGGACCGGGGATCGGCGGACACTGCATTCCGATCGATCCCTTCTATCTGACGTGGAAAGCGCGCGAGTTCGGGCTGCACACGCGCTTCATCGAACTGGCCGGCGAAGTGAATGCGTCCATGCCGCAATATGTCGTGGACAAAACCATCGGTGCGCTCAACACGCACGGGAAGGCGGTCAAGGGCGCGAAAGTCCTCGTGCTCGGTATCGCCTACAAGCGCGACGTCGATGACATGCGCGAAAGCCCGTCGGTGTTCGTCATGGAACTGCTGCGCGATCTGGGTGCGGATGTCGCTTACAGCGATTCGAACCTCCCGGATTTCCCGGAGATGCGGGAACATGATTTCAACCTCTCGTCGATGCCGCTGACGGCGGAGAATATCCGCGCGCAGGATGCGGTGCTACTGCTGACCGACCACAGCGATGTCGACTATGATTTCATCGCGCGCGAAGCGCGTCTGGTGATCGACACGCGCGGCAAGCTCGACTTTTCCTTGCCGAATGTGATGCGAGCATGAGCCAGCCTCGTATCGCCCATGTCGGTTGTGGCTATTGGGGCAAGAATCTGGCGCGCAATTTCGCCGAGCTTGGCGCGCTGGATGCGATCGTCGATGATCATCGCGAGACCGCCGAGCGTATCGCAGAGGCGACCGGTGCGCGGATCGCGACGCTTGACGAGGTGCTCGCCGATCCGGCGATCGATGGTGTTTCCTTCGCGACCCCGGCCGAAACCCATGCGGCGCTCGCGCTCTGCGCTCTGGAAAGCGGCAAGCATGTCTATGTCGAAAAGCCCGTCGCGCTGTCGCCGGGCGATGCCGAAAAACTGATCGAGGTCGCGGCGCGGTACGACCGGCGGCTGATGGTCGGGCATCTGCTGCAATATCATCCGATCTTTCGCAAAATGCGCGAGATGGTGCGTTCGGGTGCCATCGGCGACCTTGGCTATGTCTATTCGAACCGCATGTCGCTGGGCAAATTCCGGATCGAGGAAAATGTCCTCTGGTCCTTCGCGCCCCACGACGTGTCGATGATCCTGTCGCTCGTCGACGCCGAATGCACCGGGCTGACGGCACAGGGCGCGGCAATCGTGACCCCGGGGATCGAGGATTGGGCGCTGCTCCAGCTCCGTTTCGCCAACGGTCTCAAGGGCCACATCCAGACGAGCTGGCTCCACCCCTTCAAGGAACAGCGCCTCGTCGCGATCGGCAGCGAAGGCATGCTGGTGTTCGAGGATTCGACACCGGCATGGGAAGACAAGCTGCGGCTCTATCGTCACCGGATCGACCGTGAGGGTCCGGTGCCCGTACCGCATTCGGCCACCGCCGAAACGATCATCGTCGAGAAATCGGAGCCGCTGCGGAACGAGTGCCAGCATTTCCTCGACTGCATCGCGAGCGGCAGCGCGCCGCTGACCGACGGGGCCGAGGGGCTTGCGGTGCTGAACGTATTGCGCCGAGCCTCCGACGCGCTGGCATCTGTATCCTAGAAAAGGTCGACCATGACGATTCATCCCAAAGCCGTCGTCCACGAAAGCGCGTTCGTGGACGACAATGTGTCGGTCGGCGAGGACACACGCATCTGGCACTTCGTCCATGTGCTGCCGCACACCACGATCGGCGCGCGCTGTTCGCTCGGCCAGAATGTGATGGCGGGGCCGCATGTCACGATCGGCGACAATTGCAAGATCCAGAACAATGTCGCGCTCTACAAGGGCGTGACCCTGGCTGACGACGTGTTTTGCGGCCCGTCCTGCGTGTTCACCAATGTGCTGACGCCGCGCGCGTTCGTCGAGCGCAAGGACGAGTTTCGTGACACACCGGTGGGGAAGGGGGCTACGATCGGCGCCAACGCCACGATCGTCTGCGGAAACAGCCTCGGCGAATATTGCATGGTCGCGGCAGGCGCAGTCGTTACGCACGACGTGCCGCCCTTTGCGCTCGTCGCGGGCGTCCCCGCGCGGCGTATCGGCTGGGTCTCGCGCACGGGCGAACGCCTCGACGAAACGCTTGTCTGCCCGCGCACGGGCGAAGTCTATGAAGAAATCGACGGCGCGCTGCGCCTGGTTGAAGGTTGAACCATCATGACGATCGAATTTATCGACCTCAAGGCGCAGCAGGCACGGATCAAGGACAAGCTCGACGCGCGTATCCAGGCGGTGCTCGCGGGCGGCGCCTATATCATGGGTCCCGAAGTGCGCGAACTGGAAGGCAAGCTGGCGGAATTTTGCGGTGCGAAGCATGCACTGACCTGCGCCAACGGCACCGACGCGCTGCACTTGGCGCTGATGGCGCTCGGCGCGAAGGCAGGCGACGCGGTTTTCTGTCCGTCCTTCACCTTTGCCGCGACCGCTGAAATCGTCCCCCACGTCGGCGCGACGCCGGTCTTCGTCGATGTTGACGGGCGGACGTTCAACCTGTGTGTCGAAAGCCTGAAACGCGCCATCGTCCACGCGAAGGAACTGGGTCTGCGTCCGGCCGGGATCATTCCGGTCGACCTTTTCGGCCTTCCCGCGGATTATGAGCCGATCGAGGCGATTGCCCGTGAAAACGGCATGTGGATCATCGCCGACAGCGCGCAGGGTTTTGGCGCGACTTACAAGGATCGCACCACGGGCAGCATCGGCGACATTGCCACGACATCCTTCTTCCCGGCAAAGCCGCTCGGCTGTTACGGCGACGGCGGCGCGGTGTTCACCAGCAACGACGAGCTGGCGGCGCTGATCGGCTCGCTGCGCGTCCACGGCAAGGGCAGCGACAAATATGACAACGTCCGCATCGGCGTGAACAGCCGGCTGGATACGCTGCAAGCGGCGATCCTTCTCGAAAAGCTCGCGATTTACGCCGACGAACTGGACGCGCGGCAGGTGGTGGCGGGCCGCTATTCGGCGGCGCTGGGGGAGCGGTTCCAGACCCCTTATATCCCGAACGAGATGCGCTCGGTCTGGGCGCAATATACGCTGCGCGCCGCCTCGACCGAGGAACGCGATGCCGCGATGGCGGCACTGAAGGCGGAGAATATTCCCAGCGTCGTCTATTATCCGATGCCGCTTCACCAGCAGGGCGCCTACAAAAATTATCCGGCCGATCCCGCCGGATTGTCGACGTGCGCCGATCTTGCGAAAACCGTTTTCAGCCTGCCGATGCATCCCTATCTTACGGAGGAGGATCAGAACCGGGTCCTCGGCGCGATGCTAGGATAAGGTGTCGGCATAGCAAGCAGGTTTCATGCGGGGATGTTTCTGGACCAATGGAGCCCGGCTCGAAGTAGAGTACGACACGCGCGACAGATATCGGCGGGTGCATGAGCCGCTGGTTAAGCTATGAAAATGGCCTGTCACCAGGAATGCCGATGACGAATCGATGGGTTGGCGCGATCAAGAGACTCGCAGGAAGTGGTTTTCTGCGGTCGGTTTCCACGCTGGTGTCGGCGGGGGTCGCTGGACAGGCTATTCTACTGGCAATCATGCCGCTGATTACTCGGCTCTATACGCCGGCAGATTTTGGCGTAGCGGCAGTGTTCGGCGCACTGATGTCCACGTTGCTGATGGCGTCCAGCCTCCGCTACGAGATGGCGATCGTTCTGCCGCGTTCTGACCGACAGGCCGAAGTTCTCATGCGACTGGCGCTGATTTTGACCGTGTCTTCCGCCGCCGTCGTTCTCATTATTGTCGCCATCTGGCGTACACCCATCGCAAGGATATTGCGTGTGCCGGATATGGAAGGGCTGTTGTGGGCGCTGCCGCTCGCGCTGGTCGGGGCAGGCGCTTATCGCATATTCAATTTCTGGGCGGTCCGAAAAGAAGCCTTCGGCCAGATCGCTCGAACGCGAATTTGGCAGTCATTGGCGAATGCCGCCACTCAGCTTTCCATCGGTATTTTGGGTTCCGGACCCTTGGGATTGATCACGGGTCAGGTCGTCGGCCTAGCCGTGGGCGGCAAGAGCCTGTCCCGAGGTGCCCGCGTTCGGGCGCGGCTCGATTGGGCCGAATGGCACCGGATCAGGAGCGCCGCGCGGCAATATGCGCGCTTTCCCAAATATGACGTGCCGGCGGCGCTGGTCGATACGCTCAGCGTGCAACTGCCCAATCTTTTGCTGGCGCTGTTGTTCAGCCCCGCTGTGGCAGGCTGGTACATGCTCGCGGATCGAATGATTCTCACACCGCTGTCGTTGATCAGTCAGGCTGTCGGGCAAGTGGTCTATGCGAAGAGCAGGGACCATGTCATGCAGGACAGTCTGCTGACATCGACCGCGAAAATCGCTGGCCTTCTCGGGCTGGGAGTTACAGCCGCAGGTTTGATATTCGTTCCACTCGCGCCGATGCTGTTCGATTATATCTTTGGATCACAGTGGGAAAGCGCCGGTCTTTATTCGGCAATCCTGTTTTTCGGATTTGCCGCGCAGTTCGTCTACTCCTCGATATCGTTGACTTTGCCAGCGACCGACGGGCAGCATCTGAATCTCGTGATTCACGTCATATTGTTGGTCGGGAAATCCCTGGCTTTGCTTTATGGATATATGCAAAGCAGCGCTCTCACGGCGATTGTCGCCTTCGCATTGGCGACTTTCATCGGCAATGTTATGGCGATCGCCATCATCCTCCTTCACCTGCGGAAATGCTCTACAGCAGCGCAGGCGCTCTCCAGCAACGGAAGAGTTTAACATGTGCGGCATCATCGGCGGCTTCTGGCGACACACGCGCGCCGGAATCGAGGAGCGGGCTGCCGCGGCGCTCGATCTTCTCAGCCATCGTGGACCGGATGACCGGGGTCTCGAAGCGCTGTCGTGCGCGCACGGGACCGTCTTGCTCGGCCAGCGGCGGCTGTCCATCATAGATCTTAGCAGCGGCGGGCATCAGCCGACGCATACTGCGGACGGGGCGCTGTCCATCGTCTATAACGGCGAAATCTACAATTATCGCGAGTTGCGGGATGAATTGCGCGCCCGCGGGCGGATATTCACGACCCAGTCGGATACGGAAGTCCTGCTTGCCGCGTGGGCCGAATGGGGGCGTGCCTGCCTGACTCGGCTGGAAGGAATGTTCGCTTTCGTCGTCTATGACCGTCGGCGTGACGTGATGACCTGCGTCCGCGACGCATTCGGGATTAAGCCGCTCTTCATCCACGCCGACGGCGACGAGTTTCTGTTCGCGTCGGAGCAGCCGGCGCTCGCGGCGCTTCGTTTGCGTACGCCACGCCCCGATTTGCAGCGGGCCTATGACTATCTTGTCCATGGCGACTATGATAGCGCGCACCGCACGTTCGTCGAAGGCGTGCACCATCTGCCCCCCGGATCGCTGCTGGAAGTCGATCTGCGCACGGGACGGTTATCCGATCCGGATTTCTGGTGGCGCGTCCCGGTCACCCAGACATCCGTACTGTCGTTCGATCAGGCAGTGGAGGCGACGCGCGAGCAATTCCTGCAAAATATCCGGCTGCATCTGCGGAGCGACGTGCCGTTGGGCGCCGCGCTGTCCGGCGGAGTCGATTCCTCCGCGGTGGTCTGTGCGATACGCCACGTCGAGCCGCAAATCGACATCCACACGTTTAGCTACATCGCCGACAATGACGCGCTTTCGGAAGAAAAATGGATCGATCTCGTCAACGAGACGGTCGGCGCTAAACCTTATAAGGTGCGCGCCAGTGCAAGCGACCTGGCCCGCGATCTCGACCGGCTGATCCAGGTGCAGGGCGAGCCGTTCGGCAGCACCAGCATCTATGCCCAATACCTCGTCTTCCAGCGCGCCAAGGCGGCGGGAATCACGGTCACTCTGGATGGTCAGGGTGCCGACGAACTGCTCGCGGGCTATGACGGCTATCCCGGGCAACGGATGCTCAGCCTGTTCGAAGACGGGCGGTTTGTGGGCATGCATCGGTTCGCACGTGCCTCTGCGGACTGGCAGGGGCGCTCCTATCGGCGCACCTGGATGGAACTGGGGCGCGCCATCCTGCCGGATTGGGTCTATGCGCGCAGCCGCAAGGCCATGGGACGGGACTTCCGTCCGGACTGGCTCGACATCGACATGCTCGAGCGAGCCGGCGTCCACTTCGGTGAAGCGCGGACTCCGTTAAGGAAGACTCATCGCGGTCGCCGGGTGATCGAACAGCTCGGCTACAGCTTGCAGAATCGGGGGCTCCCTCATCTCCTGCGGCACGGTGATCGCAATGCGATGGCCTTCTCGATCGAAAGCCGCGTGCCTTTCCTGACCGTCCCGATGGCTGAACTGCTGCTTGGTCTTCCCGAGGACTATCTTATTTCCGATCAGGGGGAATCGAAGCGCGTTTTTCGGGCTGCGATGCGCGGGATCGTTCCGGACGCGATTCTCGATCGACGCGACAAGATCGGCTTCGCGACCCCGGAACAGGAATGGTTGACGGCGATCGCGCCGATCGCGCGGGGGTGGTTGGCTGATGCCGCGGATATTCCTTTCATCCGCCAGCATAACTTGACGTCGGTGTTCGACGATGTGATGAGCGGTCGCAAGCGATTCAACTGGCAATTGTGGCGGTGGATCAATTATGCGCGTTGGTATATCCGCCAAGGATTTGAGTCTTTCTAATGATTGATCGTACATTAAAGCCAATAAGGAAGGGCCATGCGCCTGCATATGTCAAAGATAATAAGGTAAGCCGTTTCAAAATTCCATTTTTATATTTTATATACTATAGTCTCCTTTGCTATTTGTACATTAATTATCTATCGATTGACTGGTCATATATGGGGTTTGACCTATATATTGAGCCTTTGAATGTCATATTTTCGGTAGGTGCACTAATCCTATTTGCGTTCATGGCTCCCGTCGATCGCGACGCGCGATCGATTTTACTGAACATCTTTCTATCCATCTATCTGGTGCCGCTGCTGGTTCTGTTGGCGTTGGGCGGGCGTCCTCTAAGCTCATTGTTCATTGTGGCCGCATGTTCATTGGTAATGTTCCAGATTAGTAGGATTCGGCTTCCTTCAGTGGAGTTTGTCAAGGTTAGTCCAGAATTTTTTCTGGGAGCTATCGCATTCTTGTCAGTTATTCTTATAATGATGCTTTACTTTTTTTTGGGCTTTAAGTATTTTAACATAGACTTCAGAGAGGTCTATAACTTCAGAGAGGATGCGGCGGAGAATCTTCCATCACTATTTTCCTATCTGTCGTCCATATTTTCAAAGGCGCTGATACCTCTTGGCGTGGTTTCTGCGCTGCTTTATCGGCAGCCTCTTGTTGTCCTGGGATTTGCCGTTATATCCCTTTTTCTTTTTGGATTTACTAGCCACAAGTCGATGATTTTTTACCCCTTGATCGCAGCAATTATTTATTATTCTTTGAGCCGGTCAATAGATTATTCCAAGATCTTGATTTTACTTGTAGCGGCTATGGCCGTTTGCGTTATCGATGTCGCGTTGATGTCCTTGAATGGACCGGATTCGGTCTGGGGATGGTACACTAGTCTTTTGTTGCGTCGGGCCCTTTTTGTTCCGCCGTTGCTGGATTTTCACTATATTGAGTTTTTTTCAAACCACCCACTCATCTATTGGGCCGACTCTCGTCTGACATTTGGACTTCTGCAAAGTCCCTATGATCTGACTGCTCCCTACCTGATCGGCAACGTGTATTTTGGAGACGATACGGGTGCGAACACCGGATTTATCGGTAGTGGTTTTGCTCAGGCGGGCTTGTTCGGCGCGCTGCTTTATTCGGCTGGCGCCGGGCTTACATTGGCGCTTTTAAATGCCCACGGGCGGCGGCAAGGCGTGGCCTTCATCTCGTCCGTCACCGCTATCCAGATGGTGACGATGTTTTCTTCTACCGACTTCGTGACCTTGTTCTTGAGCCACGGTGTGCTGCTGTCGTTCTTGTTGCTTGGGATCATCGATCCTCCCCAGCTACGACAGTCGGCGACGAGGCAAACGGCCCGTGTTTCAAAGGGGGCAAGGCCTTTTTGAATGAGTCAGGTTGATGCGCTCATCGTGCAGATGACGACGGCACGTCCACGCAACGATTCCCACGTTAGGTTGAGAGGGGCGATGTCTGCGCGTGTGCTCGACGTCCGTGTGCGCCTGGCGCGAATGACGCGCGGCACTAGACGGATGGCCAGTTTCGCGGCGGCGCAGGAGAGGGCTGCGCACGCAACGCCTTGGCGGTCAACTATCTCGTGCCTGTGGGCGTGGGGACATGCTGGAGATTAACATGGAAGTTGTTCATCTGACGTCCGCACATTCGCGTTTCGACATACGCATTTTCAGGAAAATGTGTGAGAGTTTGGTCAAGGCGGGTTATGCAGTTTCGCTGATCGTTGCTGACGGCGAAGGGAACGAGAGTTCTGAAAGCGGTGTCCGCATCGTGGATGTCGGCCGTACGACCGGGCGGTTTAGCAGGATGATCGGCGCGACCCGGAAGATAAAGAAAGCGGCGCTTGCGCTCGATGCCGACCTCTATCACCTGCACGACCCGGAACTGCTACCGGTCGGCCTGACGCTGAAACGTCGCGGCAAGCGCGTCATATTCGATTTTCACGAAGATGTGCCGAAGCAATTGTTGAGCAAGCCTTATCTGAACCCCCTGTTGCTGCGTTTGCTGTCGTCTATATTCGCGCGTTATGAAGCATGGGCCGTGCCGAAGTTCGACGCCATTGTAGGCGCCACGCCTGCGATCACGGAAAAGTTCCGCGATGGGGCAAGGCGCGCGGTGAACGTCAATAATTTTCCGTTACTCGGGGAGTTGGAGAGTTCGCTGCCGTGGGACGGCAAGGCGAATGAGGTCGCCTATGTCGGAGGCATTTCGACGATCAGAGGTATCCTTGAACTTGTCGAGGCCCTCGAAAATGCCGAGTCGGATGCCCGGCTCAATCTCGTGGGCGTTTTCGGGGACAGCGCTTCTGAGCAAAAAGCCAAGAGTCTTGCCGGGTGGAAGCAGGTGAATCCCGTCGGTTTTCTCGACCGGACCGGCGTGCGCGACACGCTGGCCCGCTCGGTGGCAGGGATGGTGACCTTTCTGCCGCTGCCTAATCATGTCGACGCACAGCCCAACAAGATGTTCGAATATATGTCCGCAGGCATCCCGGTGATCGCCTCCGACTTTCCATTGTGGCGGGAGATCATTGTCGGGCATGGCTGCGGTCTTTGCGTCGATCCGGAGGACCCCAGGGCCATCGCCGCCGCGATCGATATGCTGGTGTCGGATCGAGCGCGCGCCGAACGGATGGGGCGCAACGGCCGCGCGGCGGTGCGGGAGGTCTTCAACTGGTCCAGAGAAAAGGAAAAGCTGCTGCAACTTTATAGGGATGTTCTGTCATGAGCGGAAAACGGACCATCGTCACGATCGTCGGCGCGCGCCCGCAGTTCATCAAGGCGAGCGCGGTGTCGGCCGCCGTTGCGGCCTCGCGCGTCCTGCGAGAGGTCATCGTGCATACCGGCCAGCATTATGACGCCAATATGTCCGATGTGTTCTTCGAGGAATTGGGCATACCCCGCCCGGCCCATAATCTCGATGTGCACGGCGGACCGCACGGCGCGATGACCGGGCGGATGCTGGAGGGAATAGAAGGCTTGCTTGTCGAGCTTCGTCCCGACGCCGTGCTGGTCTATGGCGACACCAATTCGACCTTGGCGGGCGCGCTCGCGGCGGCAAAGCTGCACATTCCGGTCGCGCATGTCGAGGCGGGGCTGCGCAGCTTCAACAGGAAAATGCCGGAAGAGGTGAACCGCGTCCTGACCGACCGCATTTCCGACTGGTTGTTTGCGCCGACGGAGGAAGCCTGCGCCCATTTGCGCCGCGAAGGCATGGCGCCGGACCGCATCCTCAATGTGGGTGACGTGATGTTCGACGTGGCGTTGCTGCATGGTGGCCGGGTGACAGAGAAGGGACGCTTGCTGGAGCGGCTGAATCTCGAACCGCGGCGCTATGCGCTGGCGACAGTTCACCGCGCGGAAAATACCGATGATCCACAGCGGCTGGCCAACATCGTCGATGCGCTGATCGCGCTGGCCAAGGACATCACGGTCGTGTGGCCGGTACATCCGCGAACCCGTGCTATCCTTTCAGAATCGAGTCGGCTGGCTGAGGCGGAGCGGGAGATCTGCATCGTCGATCCGGCGGGCTATCTCGATATCGTGCAACTGGAAAAATTCGCTGCGCTGATTGCCACCGATTCGGGCGGTGTACAAAAGGAGGCTTTCTTCCACAAAGTGCCTTGCGTCACGCTGCGCGGCGAAACCGAGTGGAACGAACTGATCGAAGCCGGATGGAATCGACTTGCCCCTCCCGTTTCGTCCGGCGGCATGATTGAGGCTTTTCACGTCGCGCTCGGCAGTCAGGGTCAATCTGTCGCTCCCTATGGCGAGGGCAGGGCGGCGGACACAATCGTGGCCTGCCTAGAGGATGCGTTGACATCCTGATGCGACAGGCGATTGTTATTCTTATAAGAGAAGAGACGTTGATATGTGCGGCATTTTCGGAATTATCTCGTCCGCTCCATGGCCGAAGGGCGATCTGGTCGAGCTGACGCGCTACGCGCAGCAGCGCGGCCGGGATTCCAGCGGGCTTCTGTTCCTGCGCGATGACGCCTATCAAGTGCATCGCGCCAACTTTCCGATCTCCCGGCTTCTGGAAGAAGCCCGCCCCTATGACACGCCGATCGTTATGGGGCATAGCCGGCTGATCACCAACGGCCTAGACGACAACCAACCCGTGCTGCGCGAAGACATATGCGTCCTGCACAATGGCATCGTGGTCAATCACGAGGCGATCTGGAAAGAGATCGGCGAGCAGCGCTATCAGCAGATCGATACCGAAGTGATCCCGGCGATCGCGGCCCGGCATCTGCGGCAGGGCGGCACGGTCGAGGGCATCGCGGGGGCCGTTCTGGGCTTGTGCAAGGGGGTCGTCGCCTGCGCGCTCGCGCTGCCCCGGCTGGGCAAGCTGTGCCTCTTTTCCAATAACGGAAGCCTTTATGTCGGCAGGAAGGGCGAGGCGGTCTATTTCTCCTCGGAATCCTGGCCGCTTACGCAGGTCGGCTGCTCCGATATCGAGCAGGTCCGGGATGAAGGACGGATCATCGACATTCCAGCCTCCGACGCGGCCTATGTCGTATCCGACAAGGGTGGACGTGGAACGAACCTGATACCCGATCTGGTCTTTTCGTCTTTAGAGGAAAATCTCCTCGTCGATGCGAAGCCCGACGTTCGCCGATGCACGCGCTGCGTCCTGCCGGAAACGATGCCATATATCCGCTTCGACGAAGAGGGCGTTTGCAATTATTGCACGAACTACCGGCAACGCAACGCGCCGAAACCCAAGCAGGAACTGTTCGATCTGGTGGCGCCATTCCGCCGCGAGGCGGGCGCGGACTGCGTGGTGCCCTTTTCGGGCGGGCGCGACAGTTGCTACGCGCTGCACCTGATCGTCAACGAGCTTCAGATGAAGCCGATCACCTATACCTATGACTGGGGGATGGTGACAGACCTCGGCCGGCGAAATATCAGCAGGATGTGTGCGGAGCTGGGCGTCGAGAATATCATCGTCGCCGCCGACATCACGAAAAAGCGCGACAATATCCGCAAGAATCTGACGGCGTGGCTGAAGGCGCCCGACCTGGGGATGATTAATATCCTGATGGCGGGGGACAAGCACTTTTTTCGCCACGTCGAGACGGTCAAAAAGCAAACGGGCATTTCGCTCAACCTGTGGGGCGTCAATCCGCTCGAGACCACGCACTTCAAGGCCGGCTTCCTCGGCGTCCCGCCCGATTTCGAGGAGGACAAGGTCTATAGCAATGGCGCGATGAAACAGCTTCGCTATCAATATCTGCGCTTCAAGGCGATGAGCCGCAGCCCCGGCTATTTCAACAGCTCGCTTTGGGATACGCTGTCGGGCGAATATTACCGGAGCTTCCACACGAAGACCGACTATTTCCACGTTTTCGATTATTGGACATGGGAAGAGCCGGTCGTCGATCAATGCCTGGCGATGTACGATTGGGAAAAGGCGCCCGATACCGCGACGACCTGGCGGATCGGGGACGGCACGGCCGCTTTCTATAACTATGTCTATCACACCGTCGCCGGCTTTACCGAGCATGATACCTTCCGCAGCAACCAGATCCGCGAGGGTCAGATGACCCGGCAAGAGGCGCTCGCGTTGATCGAGGATGAAAACCGGCCGCGCTATGCGAACATCAAATGGTATCTTGATGCGGTCGGTCTCGACTTCGCCGACACGATCCGCGTCGTGAACGCGGTGCCTCGCCTTTATCAGGATGCGCGCCGGTGAGCGCATGCCTGTGGTATGTATCGAAATATACGGGGTTGCCGGCCGACCGGGTCGGCGAACGATCGTTCATGTTGCTGCGCGAGATGGTACGCAAGGGCCATCATTGCGTCCTTTTCACCGCGAACTCCCACCATCTGATCGCCCGGCCAGACTTCGACGGTTCCCACAGAACCGAACAGGTCGATGGTGTGGAAATTTGTCGGATTCGGACACGCAAATATAAGGGCGCGAAGTCTCTGGGGCGTATCCTCAGCTGGTTCGATTTCGAATGGCGGCTGTGGCGGCTGCCCAAGCAGGACTTTTGCAAACCCGACACGGTGATCGTTTCCAGCCTGTCGCTGTTGACGATCTTCAACGGCCTCGTTCTGCGTCACCGCTATGGCTGCCGGCTGATCTTCGAAGTTCGCGATATCTGGCCGCTGACCTTGATCGAGGAAGGGGGATTCTCTCCCCGCAACCCGCTTGTCGCTGCGCTCGGGATGGTCGAACGGCTGGCCTACCGGCGTAGCGATGCGATCGTCGGCACTATGCCGAACCTGAAGGAGCATGTGGCGGAGCAGGTCGGATCCTCGCCACCGGTCCATTGCGTGCCGATGGGAATCGACCGCGCGCGGATCGATGGTGGCGAAACGCTGCCGCCCGACTATGTCGCCGCCCATATTCCCGACGGCAAGTTTCTCGTCTGCCATGCGGGGACGATCGGCATCACCAATGCGCTCGACACGCTGTTCGCTTGCGCGCGCGTCATGCGCGACGATCCGCGGGTTCATTTCCTGATTGTCGGCGACGGAGACCTCAAAGCCCATTATCAGGCGATGTGCGCCGATCTGCCCAACGTCAGTTTCGCGCCGGCGGTTCCGAAAGCGATGGTCCAGGACGTGTTGAAACGGTGCGACCTTCTCTATTTTTCCGTCCATGTGTCGAGGGTCTGGAAATACGGCCAGTCGCTCAACAAGGTCATCGATTATATGCTGGCCGGCAGACCGATCCTTGCCTCCTATTCGGGCTACCCCTCAATGGTCGATGAATCGGGAGGAGGCTCCTATGTGCCTGCGGGCGACGTCGATGCGCTTCGCATGGAAATCTTTCGTTATGCCGAAATGAGCGTTGAAGAACGCTCCGCAATCGGTGCGGCAGCGCACGACTGGTTGCTGAGCAACCGGACCTACGACCATCTGGCGCAGGATTATTTGAAGATTGCGCTGCCGGCACAGGCCGCCGCATAGCGTGCATGGACATGAAAAGATCATTCGACTTTGTCGCCGCACTCGCGATCCTGATCATCGTTTCGCCGATCCTGGCCCTGCTCGGCCTTCTCATCCGCATCAATATGGGGCGGCCCGTGCTGTTCAGGCAGATGCGTCCCGGCCTCCACGGCGCGCCCTTCGATATGGTGAAGTTCCGGTCGATGCGCGACGCGCATGACCGGGCCGGCAATCCCCTTGCCGACGCCGAACGGTTGACGCGGCTCGGCCGCGTTCTTCGCGCGACCAGCCTCGATGAGTTGCCCGAACTGTGGAACGTGCTCAAAGGCGATATGAGCCTGGTCGGACCGCGTCCGCTATTGATGGAGTATTTGCCGCTGTATAGCGCCGAACAGGCGCGGCGCCACGAGCTTCGCCCCGGACTGACCGGCTGGGCGCAGGTCAATGGTCGCAATGAGCTGGACTGGGATACGCGATTCGCCCTTGATGTCTGGTATGTCGATAATCGGAACCTGCTGCTCGATATTAAAATACTTGTCATGACATTTGCCAAGGTACTCAAGAGCGAGGGGATCAGCGCGGAGGGAGAGGCGACCATGTCGAAGTTCGAAGGCGCGGATCGCCAGTAAAAAGGGCCGCCCTCAAGAATCGGAGAGAATTATGACGAAACTGATCGGCATATACGGCGCCAGCGGCTTCGGGCGGGAAGTGATGCCTGTCGCCCGCGAGCAGCACGAGCGTGACGACGCACGGCTGGTCTTCATTGATGACAATTCCGTGGCCTCGGAAAGCACGATCAGCGGCCATGAGGCCCTGACATGGCAGGCTTTCACGGAGCAGGCCGGTGATGACGCGGCCGTGGCAGTCGCCATTGCGGACGCGGCCATTCGCGAACGGTTGATGGATCGCTGCGTCGATGCCGGCATGGCGTGCCGTACCATCCGCGCGCTCAATGTCGTGGTCGGCGACAATGTCGTGGTAGGCGAAGGCGCCATTCTGCAACCATTTGCCATGCTGACATCTGACATCCGTATCGGCCGCGGGTTTCATGCGAATATCTACAGCTATGTCGCGCATGACTGCGTTATCGGCGATTATGTTACCTTCGCACCGGGCGTCAAATGCAACGGCAACGTTCATATAGAGGATCGCGCTTACATTGGCACCGGTGCTATCTTGCGCCAGGGTACGCTCGACAGGCCGCTCGTGATCGGTGCGGGCGCCACCATAGGAATGGGAGCGGTTGTCACCAAAGACGTCCCTCCCGGCGTTACGGTCGTCGGGAACCCGGCGCGTCCATTGGAAAAGAAATGACATGTTGAATACCGCTTTCGCGCCTTGGCCCTGTTTCTCGGAGGAAGAGATATCCGCGGTCGCCGCGGTTCTGCGATCGAACCGCGTCAACTATTGGACGGGGGAAGAAGGCCGCGCGTTCGAGCGCGAGTTTGCCGAATGGGCGGAATGCGACCATGCGATCGCGCTCGCCAACGGCACCGTCGCGCTCGACCTTGCATTGCACGGTCTTGGCATCGGCGCGGTGAACGGCGGTGACGCCAGCGACGAGGTCGTCGTCACCCCCAGAACGTTCCTGGCTTCGGTTTCCTGTGTCGTGAACGCCGGAGCAAAGCCCGTATTCGCGGATGTCGATCGCGACAGCGGCAATCTTTCGGCCGCCACCATCGCGCCGGTTCTCACGCCGCAAACGCGTGCTGCCATCGTCGTCCATCTCGGCGGCTGGCCGTGCGATATGGATCCGATCATGGAGCTTGCCGAGGCGCGGGGCTTCAAGGTGATCGAGGATTGCGCGCAGGCGCATGGGGCTCGCTACAAGGGGCGCAGCGTCGGGTCGATCGGCCATGTCGGCGCCTGGTCCTTCTGTCAGGACAAGGTCATGACCACCGGCGGCGAAGGCGGCATGGTGACGACCAGTGACCGCAACCTCTGGTCGCGCATGTGGTCTTTCAAGGATCATGGAAAGAGCTGGGAGGCAGTCTATGAGCGGGCGCATCCGCCGGGGTTTCGTTGGCTGCACGAGGGATTCGGGACCAACTGGCGGATGATAGAGATGCAAGCAGTTATCGGCCGGATACAGCTTCGGCGCATGGCCGAATGGACCGCCGCGCGCACGCGCAATGCCGATATCATTCGCGCTGCCATTGCTCCTTTTTCGACAGGCGAGGGACCGCTGCGCGCGCCGCAACTGGCCGGCGAGGGCAGCATTCATGCCGAATACAAGCATTATGCCTATATCCGCCCGGACCGACTGGCCGACGGATGGGACCGGGACCGTATCATCGCCGAGATCGATGCTCGCGGAGTTCCCTGTTTCCAGGGCAGCTGTTCCGAAGTCTATCTGGAAAAAGCATTCGACGGCACCGGTCTGCGTCCGCTCCAGCGCTTGCCGGCGGCGCGAGATTTGGGAGAAACCAGCTTGATGTGGCTGGTTCATCCGACCTTGACCGAAGACCAAATGGCACTGACGGCCGCGGTCGTTGCTGACGTGCTTCGGGTCGCAACGGCGGAGCTGGTGTAGGCGCGCGGGGCGAGCGTGTATTTTTTACGTGAACGAGCCGTGGCTGACGCCATGTATAGTCGATGGAAGCCTCTGGTTTCGTAGAGCTGAGAGATTCGCATGGCGATCAGGCGTCGAGAAGCATTCATGTTCGTCGCAGGCGCGGCGGTAGCCGCCACTCGCTGTCATGCGAGTACGCCAAGTCGGGGCCAGGATGATAGCGATGCCTTGATCAAGATATTCGCCGACATGGCCAAGACCGGGCGAGCCATTTTGTCGAGCCGCACATATAAGGTGTCGAAGCCGCTCGTAATTCCACCCGGGGTCATTGAGGGCGGGAACGTAATCTTTGATTTTCGGGATGCGGATCCAAAGGATTTTCTGGCCGGAGTTTGCTTACTCGTAAAGGGTAGGGCACGAATGAAGCTGCCGCACCTGCAACGCGGCTTATCCGTCGGAACGCAAATATTTAGATTTATTGGGCCTCACGGACTGGGGACAGGCGACGCCTTTCAGCTTTCTGGGACCGTGGATTTTGCAGGAAATGGTGCCCGTTTCTATTATCGCAAGGGCGAGATGTTCCGCGTTGCCGAAGTTCTCGACTCAACCGGCATTCGCGTCGAGCAGGCCTGCCGCGATAGCTATCCCGCCGCTGGAACGGAGGTATGGAAGCGCGCAGGGGATCGCTTTACGCAAGGATGCGGTTCTCTGACCGTTCTCGGCCATGACGGCATCGACTATATAGCGGGCTTTGAAAATCTCGACCGGTCGGTCATCAGCAATGTCAGATGCGAAGGCGGAAAGCAGGCCGCGCTACATATCGACGACTGTTTTCAGTTGGTCGGTGAGCATATGCGCGCGTGGCAGACGGCAAGCGATGGGGCGGACCCCTATGGTTGCGTCGTCAGCAATAGCCAGGATGTGACCATTCGGGGCGAATGCTATGGTCATTTCAACGGCTTTACGGTCGGTGGCGACGACCCCGTCCATGGCAAAGTCGGCATGAATCGTGATTGCCATTTTTTCGGCAAAGCTGGAAGCCACCCAACTGCCGGCCTGTCGGGGGGTAATCTTCACGGCAACTGCGAATATTGTAGTCTGAACGGGACATTTTCCAACGGTGTCTCGATGGGCGGAGACAAGAACGAGGCGCATGGCGAATTCATCAAGAGCGGCAGTCCCCCAATTGTGCTTTCCGAAATGCACGGACACAGTTTCACGATAACGGGCATTGTGCGTACCACGGGCAAAGTCGAACTTTCGGAAGAAGTGGGCGCCTTGCATCAGACGGAATATGGCACTTACGCTCGCTACGGTGGCGTCTCGAAAATCGACCTCAAAATGTATGTGCCCAATGCCACGCGGATCCTAGTTTGGCGCCCGCTCGGGCTGATGCGGCGGGATGTCGACCTGAAGCTTGGGCTCGATATCATGGAAGCGGACCCGAAAATCAGAATCGCTGCGCTATATAGAATGTCCAATAGTGGTAACGAGCTTGCGTCAATCGAGTTCGACCGACTAAATTTGGTCGATAATCGCGTCCCAATTCGATGGGCGGTAGGGAAGGGAACCAGGTTGATTGGGCCAGCGGTTGGTAATGTTCGGGCAACGCGCGGATGATTTTTTTGCCTATGACGTTGCCAATTGCTGCTGGTCCAGCTTTTCGGGCGTATATTCGGGTACCAGCTTGGCGACGACTTGCATCATGGCACTGCGATCCCCGATCCGAATGAAGGCGTCGAGATCGTCTATCGTTTGTCGCATATCGGACCAGGGCCAGAGTTTTTCTTGCGCGCGGAGAATTCGAGGATGATTTGTCGGCTCGGGATTGTCCCCGATCAGCAGTTCTTCGTAAAGCTTTTCGCCGGGACGAAGGCCGGTCTCGACGATTTCGATATCGCCATCGGGGTCGTCCGCATCGCGGATGCTGAGGCCCGACAGCCGGATCATGCTGCGCGCGAGATCGAGGATCTGGACCGGTTGCCCCATGTCGAGCACAAAGACCTCGCCGCCCTTTGCCATGGCCGTTGCTTGGATGACGAGCTGTGCTGCCTCCGGAATCGTCATGAAATACCGGGTGATGTCGCGATGCGTAATTGTTATCGGGCCACCGGCCGCGATCTGTGCTCGGAAGAGCGGCACCACAGATCCGCTGGATCCGAGCACGTTCCCGAACCGAACCATGCTGAAGATGGTTGGACTATCCCGCTCTTCGCTGGCGCGTGCCTGGAGGATGAGCTCGCAGACCCGTTTCGAAGCGCCCATGATGTTCGTCGGCCGCACCGCCTTGTCGGTGCTGATCAGGGTGAAGTTCGCGACGCCGCATGCCTCGGCGGCTTCGACACTATGGAGGGTACCCATAACATTGTTCCGCATGCCCGATACCGGATTCGCCTCCACTAGCGGGACATGTTTGTAGGCGGCAGCGTGGAATACCGTGTCGGGTCGATGGTGCCGGTAGACCCGCATCATCGTCGAGCGTTCGGCGACATCGGCGAGTTCAAGCGCCAGCGATACATCGTGCCCAGCGGACCGAATATAGGTCGAGAGCTCCTGTTCGATCGCATAAAGGGCGAACTCCGACTGTTCGAGCAGAATCAGCTTTTCGGGGTGGCATCGCAGAATCTGCCGGCAGAGTTCGCTACCGATCGAACCGCCAGCGCCCGATACCAACACCGTCTTCCCGACGATCGTTTTGCCCATCAGCACCTCGTTGGGCGCCACCGCTTCGCGGCCGAGCAACTCGTCGATCTGGATTTCGCGCAGATCACTCACGGTGACCGAGCCTTCGATGATATGCGTCAGGCTGGGAAGCGAGCGAACATAGGCATCGGTCTTTTGCAGCCGTTCGATGATCTCGCGGCGGCGCGTCCGCGAGGCGCTGGGTATGGCGAGAAGCACCTCATCGACGTCGGTGTCGGCTAGAATGCCTTCCAAACGGTGCGAACCAAAAACCGGAATCCCGTCCAGTCGCTGTCCATCCAGACGCAGGTCATCATCGACGAAGCCGACGAGATATACCTGCGATTCGTGGCGGAGCGAAAGCGCGAGTTGCTGGCCTGCGCGCCCGGCGCCATAGACGAGCACGCGGCGTGCCTTGCTCGAGACGATGTTGAGGAGATCGAGCAAGATAAAGCGTATCGTGATCCGGCTCGACGCGAGCAGCATCAGGAAGATGATCGGGTGCAGAATCGCAAGGGTGCGCGGCACCACGGGCCACCGAAAGATCACGAAGACGACGAGAAGCGGGATCGTCAGTATCGCGCAGGCCGCCGCGAGGCCTGCAACTGTCCGGGCACCCGAGAAGCGTATCAGCGAGCGATACACGCCGAGCATGAGTGCGATCGGATACCAGAACAGCAGCGCTACGGCTGCAAAGCTCGAAACGGGCGCCGAAAAGAAGCTCCAATTACCGACGCGGAGCGAATAGGCGATCCACACGGCAATGACGCATAGCGCGCCATCCATGAGTGCGGCGATAAGCCGCCGCTCGTTGCGCGTCTGGTTGAGGACGAGCTTAACGATCCGCGCGGGCACGACCCGCCATCCCTGCTCGTGCCTCATCAAATCGTTCCAGCCCTTTATAGCGCGAAATCCATGCGATCTTGCTGTCGCATATGGGTCTTTTCCCGCGCGACATTAGCAAATGCGGCAATAAATTCAATCAGCAGGCCGCCAAATATCGTGCGCGACGCCCGTCGCGGCTCGACCTATTTTGCCAAGGGGAAACCGTCGGGGTTGTCAGACTGCCAGCGCCAAGATGACAAGCACATGGCATCGAGGTCAAATTTTGGCTTCCAGCCAAGCAGCCGCTCCGCCTTGTCGGTCGCGGCATAGCTGCTCGCGACGTCTCCCGGTCGGCGCGGGACGATATCGAAGGGAATGGGCCGGCCGCAGGCGCGGGCATAGGCATCGACCAACTCCCTCACCGTGATCGACGTACCGGTGCCGACGTTGATTGCCTCGCAGCCTTCCACTCCGCCCGAAAATTCTAGTGCTGCAAGATGCGCGGCGGCGAGGTCGACGACGTGGATATAGTCGCGTTCGCCGGTGCCGTCGCGCGTGTCGTAATCGTCGCCGAAGATTGACAGCCTCTCGCGCCGACCGACGGCGACCTGTGCGACGAAGGGCATCAGGTTGTTGGGGATACCCTGTGGGTCTTCGCCGATGCGGCCCGATTCATGCGCGCCGACGGGGTTGAAATAGCGAAGCAGTACGGCCGACGCCCCGGGCGTGGTGAGCGTCCAGTCGCGGATGACCTGTTCGGCCATGGCCTTCGTTCGACCATAGGGATTCGTCGGGGCGACCGGATGGACCTCGTCGAAGGGGAGATATTGCGCTTCGCCGTAAACGGTCGCCGACGACGAGAAGACGATGCGTCCGCACCCGGCGGCGTCCATTGCGCCGAGCAGGTTCATCGATCCTGTGACATTGGTCCGGTAATAGCGAAGCGGAATGTCGTTCGATTCGCCGACGGCTTTCAAACCAGCGAAATGGATCACGGCGTCCGGAGCGAAATCGGCAACCGCGCGGGCCAAGGCCTCCTCATCGCAAATATCGCCCTCGACGACTTCCATGTCGCAGTTCGAAAGCTGGCGCACGCGTGCAAGCGCGACCGGCGAGCCGTTGCTGTAATTGTCGAAGACGCAGACCTCATGTCCTGCGGCGAGCAGGGCAATGAGTGTGTGGCTGCCGATATAGCCGGCACCGCCGGTGACGAAGACCTTCATGCCCGCTCCTGTGCCGCGCGGCTGGCCGAAGATCAACCGGTTTGATCGCTCACGGCCTTCGCGGGGCCGAGAAAACGCGGCGTTAGGTGGGTAAAGAGAGGGAAGGATGCGGCCATTTGTGCAATCCGGCATGGACGCTTGCAATCGCGGCGGACCCACTCGACATAAGGGACAGGGAGCCCATGATGGATTTCGCTTTCGACAATAGTTTTCATGGAAGCATGGAAGGTTTTTACGCGCCCGCCGAGGCGGCGAAACCTTTGGCGCCCCGGTTGCTCGCGTTCAATCACGCGCTGGCGGAGCGTTTGGGGGTCGATGCATCGGGCGCGAGCGACGAACAGATTGCGCGCATCTTTTCGGGTGAGGAACCTCCCAAGGGAGCGAACCCGCTCGCACTTGCCTATGCCGGGCATCAGTTCGGTCATTTCTCGCCGCAGCTCGGCGACGGTCGGGCGTTGTTGCTCGGCGAAATTGTTGCGCCGGATGGCGCGAGATTTGATCTGCAACTGAAGGGATCGGGGCCGACGCCCTTCTCACGCAATGGCGACGGTAAGGCAGCGATCGGTCCGGTGCTGCGCGAGTTTCTGGTCTCGGAAGCGATGGCCGCGATGGGCGTGCCGACGACCCGCGCGCTTGTCGCGGTCGCGACCGGCGACCGCGTGCAGCGCGAGCGCGCGCATCCCGGCGCGGTACTGACGCGCGTCGCGAGCAGCCATATCCGCGTCGGAACCTTCCAGTTCTTCGCCGCCCATTTCGGCGTCGATCATGTCGTGCAGCTGTCCGACTACAGCATTCGTCGGCACTTTCCCGATCTTGCCGAGGCAGCAAACCCGCATCTCGCGCTGCTCGACCGCGTCATCGGGCTTCAGTGCGAGCTGGTCGCGCACTGGCTCGGCGTCGGCTTTATCCACGGCGTGATGAACACCGACAATGTCGCGATTTCGGGCGAGACGATCGATTATGGGCCATGCGCCTTCATGGACCGCTTCGCCGCCAACACCGTCTTCAGCTCGATCGACGCCAACGGCCGCTATGCCTATGGCCGCCAGCCGCAGATCATGCACTGGAACATGGCGCGCTTCGCCGAGGCGCTGCTGCCCGCGATCCATCAGGTCGATGCGACCGACGTCGAGACCGCGAAGGCGCTGGTTGCCGAGGTTCCGGGCCGGTTCGCGGCGATCTGGCACGCAAGGTTGCGGCGCAAGCTCGGACTCAATGAGTCGCATGACGGCGACAGCGCGCTCTTCGATACGCTGTTCGGCGAACTCGAGCGACATCAGGTCGATTTTACTCTCTTTTTCCGCGGGCTCGCGGCGATGCTCCGCGGCGACGGGACGAAGCTCGAGGCGCTGTTGCCCGACGCAGACGCGATGGTGGCGTGGATCGCCGACTGGTGGGCGCGGCTGGCGCGCGAGACCGATGCGCCGCTCGAACGCGCCGACGCGATGAATGCGGTGAATCCGCTATACATCCCGCGCAATCATCTGGTCGAGGCGGCACTCGGCGCGGGGGAGGAGGGCGATCTGACCGCCTGGCTCGAACTGCTCGATGTCGTGCGGCATCCGCATGTCCAACGTGAGGGGCTGGCCTTGTTCGAGGCGCCGGCGCCGGCCGAATTCGGTCCCTATACGACCTTTTGCGGCACCTGACCGGCGGTACGGAACGGGCGGCCGCGCGGGAAGCGCCATGCGTTCCCATTCAGGCGTCAAGAATAGCCGTGGGCTACGGCATTCTTTATTTTTCAACCGGTCAGCGATAGGGCGGCCCCATGAGACCGATCCGCAAAGCCGTTTTTCCCGTCGCCGGCCTTGGCACGCGCTTTCTGCCCGCGACCAAGGCGATCCCGAAGGAGATGCTGCCGGTGGTCGACCGCCCGCTGATCCAATATGCGGTCGATGAGGCGCGCGAGGCCGGGATCGAGCAGATGATCTTCGTCACCGGGCGCGGCAAGAGCGCGATCGAGGATCATTTCGACGTCGCTTTCGAACTCGAGAAAACGATGTCGGAGCGTGGCAAGGATCTTTCGGTACTGGGGCCGACGCGGCTCGGCCCCGGCAATTGTGCCTATGTCCGCCAGCAGGAGCCGATGGGCCTTGGCCATGCCATCTGGTGCGCGCGCGACATCGTCGGCGATGAGCCTTTCGCGATCTTCCTGCCCGACGAGTTCATGCACGGCTCGCCGGGCTGCATGAAGCAGATGGTCGACGCCTATCACAAGGTCGGCGGCAACCTGATCTCGGTTCTCGAAGTGCCGCACGAACAGGTATCGAGCTATGGCGTGATCGCGCCCGGCAAGGCCGATGGCGCGCTGACCGAGGTCACCGGCCTCGTCGAGAAACCGAAGGTCGAAGAGGCGCCTTCGAACTTGATCATCTCGGGCCGTTATATCCTCCAGCCCGAGGTGATGCGCGTCCTCGAAGGTCAGGAGAAGGGTGCGGGCGGCGAAATCCAGCTGACCGACGCGATGGCGACGATGATCGGAAAACAGCCGTTCCACGCCGTTACCTTCGCCGGCGCGCGCTACGACTGCGGATCGAAGGCCGGCTATATCCAGGCCAATCTCGCGGTCGCGCTCGAACGGCCCGACATGGCCGCCGAGGTCCGCGCCTTTGCGGTCGATTTGCTGGCCAATCAGTAGTCCGTTCCTGATCCGGCAGACCGCTCACGGCGTCGGCGCGGGTTGAGCGGCCGTCCGGCAATTGCTAGGGACGTCGCCCCTATTCAGCAGAGGAATAAGCATTGCCCGAAGCAGAAGCGCAGCAGGCGGCGCCTGAGAAGATCACGGTCGTCGGCACGGGCTATGTCGGCATATCGAACGCCGTGCTGCTCGCGCAGCGCAATGCGGTGGTCGCGCTCGACATCGACCCGCGCAAGGTCGAGATGCTGAACGCGCGCCAGTCGCCGATCGCCGATCCCGAGATCGAGGAGTATCTCGCGGCGCGGCCGCTCAACCTGACCGCGACGACCGACCGCGAGGCGGCCTACGCCGGGGCCGATTTCGTCATCGTCGCGACCCCGACCGACTATGACCCCGACAATAATTATTTCAACACGGGCACCGTCGAGGCGGTGATCGCCGACGCGCTGAAACTGGCGCCGCAGGCGCTGATCGTGATCAAGTCGACGATCCCGGTGGGCTTCACCGAGCGGATGCGCGCCGAGACGGGATCGGACGCTATCGTCTTTTCGCCTGAATTCCTCCGCGAGGGCCGCGCGCTTTACGACAATCTCCATCCCTCGCGGATCATCGTCGGCAACACCCATCCGCGCGCACGCGATTTCGCGCAGCTGCTGCTCGAAGGGTCGCTGAAGCCCGAGACCGCGGTCCTGCAGACCGGAAACACCGAGGCGGAGGCGATCAAGCTCTTCGCGAACACCTATCTCGCGATGCGCGTCGCTTTCTTCAACGAACTCGACACCTATGCCGCGGCGCACGGCGTGGATTCGCGGCAGGTGATCGAGGGCGTGTGTCTCGATCCCCGGATTGGCAGCTTCTACAACAATCCGTCGTTCGGCTATGGCGGCTATTGCCTGCCCAAGGACACCAAGCAGATGCTGGCGAACTACAAGGACGTACCGCAGAATCTGATCGCCGCGATCGTATCCTCGAACACGACGCGCAAGGATTTCATTGCGTCGGAGATCATCAAGCAGCGCCCGCGCGTCGTCGGCATCCATCGCCTCGCAATGAAGGCGGGATCGGACAATTTCCGGGCGAGCAGCATTCTGGGGGTGATGAAGCGGGTCAAGGCGAAGGGCATCGAGGTCATCGTCTATGAGCCGCTGATCGAGGAGGAACATCTGTTCAACTCGCGCGTCGTCCGCGACCTTTCCGCCTTCAAGCGCGAGGCCGATGTCATCATCGCCAACCGCGTGACCGACGAGCTCGCCGATGTCGCGGACAAGGTCTACAGCCGCGACTTGTTCGGCGCCGACAGCTGAGGCTTCCGCCGGGCGGCTGCGGACTCGGACCGCCGCAACGCGGGGAACTGTCCCATCGCCGGAGAGTTGGCTGTGAAACAGGGGAGATTCGGGTTGCACAGCCGCGCCTCGCAAGCCACAAAAGCGCATCGGTCGGGACATGATGCGTCATATTGAAAAACCTTGCGAATTTAACGGTTCGTCGCTGATGCGACGGCGGCGGTTGCTGATCCTGTCGGCGTCGCTGTTCGGGCTTGCCTGGTCGGGCGCGGCGGTCGCGCAGCAGGGCGAGGTCGCGCCGCCGGCGGTTGTGCCGACCGTGGCGCCGGCGGTGGAGCAGCCCGAGATCGCGGCTCCGACCCCGCCGCCGCCCGAAGCGCAGCTTCCTGTCGTCGAGCCGATCATTTCGGACGAGGAGTTCAAGTCCGCGATCCCGCCCATCAGTGCCGAGGATGATCCCGAACTCGACAAGCCGCTCGAATCGATCGCCGAGTTCGAGCGGCGCCAGGCCGAGGCGGCGAAGGCGAAGGACGGAACCTCAGCGACCGCTGCCGGGGGGACGCCCACGGCCGTGCCGAAGGTGGGTGGGACGCCGGTGCCTGCGCTCGCCGACGGCGATGCGGTCGAGGTGATCGGCGACGCGCCGGTCAACGACGCCGAACTTGCCGCGCCGCTGCCGCCGCTCGACAGTTTCGACGTCACGCCGGTCGAGTTCGCCGAGCCCGAGGACAAGAACGAGACGCGGACGATCCAATATGCAGTGAAGGTCAACGGCCTGGCCGCCGCCGACGACAGTACCGACGCCGATCTGGCCGACCTGTTCGGCGACCTGTCGGCGCTCTACGACGGCGACGGCAAGGCCGATAATTTCGCGATGCTGCGCGCGCGCCTCAGCGCCGATTCGGAGCTGATGTCGCGGATTTTGGCGTCCGAGGGCTATTATGACGCGGTCGTCGAGACACGCATCGACCGCGGCGAGGCAGGCGAAGCGGGCGCCGACGCCGCCGCAAGCCGCGCCGCCGCGCGCAATCGGTCGATCACGGCGGTGATCGATGTGAAGCCGGGGAAACGCTACACCTTCTCCGACATCGTCATCGACGCGCAGCCGACCGTCCCGCCGGCGCTGATCAGCGACAATTTCCCGCTGGCGGTCGGCGAGCCGATCGTCGCGCAGCGGGTGCAGGGCGCCGAAGCCGCGATCGCGCTCAAGCTGCCGCAGGAAGGCTATCCTTTCGCGAAGGTCGGGCAGCGCGACATATTGCTCGATGGCGACACGGGCGAGGGCGTCTATACGCTGCCCGTCGATATCGGCCCGCGCGGCCGCTTCGGCGGCATCGAGACGACGGGCAAGCTCGCCTTCGATGCCGAGCATGTCGCGGTGCTCGCGCGCTTCAAGCGTGGCGATCTTTACGACAGCCGCATGACCGATGATCTCCGCCAGGCGCTCGTCGCGACGGGGCTGTTCGCGACGGTTTCGGTCGAGCCGCAACAGACCGGCGAGAGTGTGGGTGACGGCACCGAATATGTGACGACTCTCGTCACCCAGCAGGCAGGGCCGCCACGCACGATCGCAGCGAGTGCGGGCTATGGTACGGGGCAGGGCATCCGGCTCGAGGCGAGCTGGACGCACCGCAATCTCTTCCCGCCCGAGGGCGCGCTGATCGGCCGGGGGGTGCTGGGCACCAACGAGCAGGGGGTCAGCGCGACCTTCCGCCGCTCGAACGCCGGACGCCGCGACCGCACCTTCGAAGTGGTCACCGAGGCGACGCGGAGCCGCTATGATGCGTTCAACGCGATCACCGGCCGCGTCGCCGCGCGGATCAGCTATGACTCGACCCCGATCTGGCAGAAGAAGCTGACCTATGCCTTCGGCGCCGAACTGATCGCGACGCGCGAGGATGACTATGACTTCACGCTCGGCAAGCGGACCTATGACTTTTACACGATTTTCGGGTTGAACGGGCAGGTCGGGATCGACCGGACCGACAGCCTGCTCGATCCGACCAAGGGATTTCGCGTGCTCGCGCGTCTCGAGCCGGAGGGGTCACTCGCGGGCCGTTTCTCGCCCTATGCGCGGACGCAGATCGACGCGAGCGGCTATTACCCGGTGACCGACAATATTGTGCTCGCGGGCCGGGTGCGGGTCGGGTCGATCGTTGGCGCGGCGCGCGAACGGCTCGCGCCGTCGCGGCGCTTCTATGCCGGTGGTGGCGGATCGGTGCGCGGCTTCGGCTATCAGCAACTCGGCCCCAAGGACCCGAACAATGACCCGATCGGCGGCCGCAGCCTCAACGAGGCGGCGGTCGAGGGGCGCTATCGCTTCGGCAATTACGGCATCGTCGGTTTCGTCGATGCGGGACAGGTCTACCGCGGCTCGACCCCCGATTTTTCGAACCTGCGTTTCGGCGCGGGGATCGGCGGGCGCTTCTATACCAATTTCGGGCCGATGCGCCTCGATATCGCGACCCCGATCGGCCGGAAGCCCGGAGAGGCGCGCGTCACCGTCTATGTCTCGATCGGGCAGGCCTTCTGATGGCCGAAGATGCGGTGATTGTGACCGAAAGCGCGAAGGCGAGGCCTTCGCTGGCTCTCAGGGTCGCGAAATGGATCGGCATCGCGTTGCTGGGCCTGATCGCGCTGCTTGCGCTGTTCCTCGTCGGGCTGAACAGCGATGCGGGGCGGCGTTTCGTCGCGACGCAGGTCGAGAAATACGAGTTCGAGAACGGGATGAAGATCGGCATCGGCCGACTCGACGGGTCCTTATTCGGCGAAATGGTCGTGCGCGACTTCACCCTGTCGGACCCCAAGGGGGTGTTCGTGCGCTCGCCCGAGCTGCGGATCGACTGGCGGCCTTTCGCCTTTCTATCGAACCATGTCGATGTGCGATCGGCGACCGCGAAGACGCTGGTGGTCGAGAAACTGCCGACCTTCAAGCCGGTCCCCGATACCGGCGAGCCGTTGCTGCCCGACATCGACATCGACGTGCGGACCCTGCGTGTCGACCGGCTGATCTTCGAGCCGGCGATCACCGGCGAGCGGCAGCTCGCGACGCTGAGCGGCAAGATCGCGATCGCCGACCGCCGAGCACAGGTCACAGCGAACGCCGAAACGATCGGAGAGAAGGCGAAGGGCGACAAGCTCGCGCTCGTCCTCGACGCAGTGCCCGACAAGAACCGCCTGGCCGCGACGCTCGATCTCAACGCCCCGCAGGGCGGCGTGCTCGCGGCGATGGGCGGGTTCACCGCGCCGCTGACCGCGAAACTCGGCGGGCGCGGCGACTGGAAGAAATGGGACGGTTCGCTGACCGCCAACCTCGGCACCGACCCGCTCGCGCGGCTGGCACTGACCGCGCGCGACGGCACGTTCGCTGTCAAGGGCACGACGCAGGCGTCGCGGCTGCTCCGCGAGGGACCGGCCGCCTCGCTGCTGAGCCGCGAGACCGCGGTCGATCTCACGGCGCGGCTCGACAAGCGCAAGGCCGGCCTCGACGGGCGGCTGTCGTCGGACGCCTTCCGGCTCGGCATCAGCGGCGGGGTCGATCTTGGCGAGAGCCGTTACGACGCGCTCCAACTCGCCTTCGTGCTGCTGCGTTCCGATGCGCTCGCGCCGAATTTTCGCGGTAACGGCCTGCGCGCGAATGCGAAGCTCGATGGCGCCTTCAACCTGCCGACGGTCGAATATCAAGTGAACGCCAACGCGCTTGCCTTCAACGACATCATCGTCGAGACGCTGAGCCTCGGCGGCAAGGCGCGGGTCGATGCCGATCAGATATATATCCCCGTCGCAGGCCGCGCCGCGCGCATTCGCGGTCTCGATACCGTCGCAGGCGGGACGCTGGTGCAGGTGCGGCTCGACGGCGATCTTGCGTACAAGGACGGGCGCATCCTCAGCGACAACCTGCGTCTGCGCTCGCCGCGAATCGACGCGAAGGCGATCGTGATCGCCGATTTGAACAAGGGCTTCTACACCGGCGCGATTGACGGGCGGGTCAACGACTATCGGATCGAAAGCGTCGGACTGTTCGACATCGACAGCAATGCCGATCTGAAGACCGCGCCGCGCGGCGGATTCGAGATCGTCGGCAAGGTGCGCGCGCGCTCGACCAGACTGTTCAATTCGGGCGTGCGCGATTTTCTGGGCGGCAATGCGGTTGCAAGCAGCGACGTGCGCTATGGGACCGACGGGATCGTCCGCTTCGCCAATCTGCGCCTCTCGGCACCGCGGCTGCGCGTCACCGGCGGGCAGGGAAGCTATGCGCCGAACGGGCAAATCCGGCTCGCGGCGCGGGCGCATTCGACCGATTATGGCCCGGTCGGCGTGCAGGTCGCGGGAACGATCAGCGATCCGCACGCTTTGGTGACTGCGGACCGGCCAGGCCTCGGTATCGGCCTCGCCAATCTGGTCGCGAAGATCAACGGCGCGCCGAACGGCTATCGCCTCGCGGCGACCGGCGACACCGATTACGGCCCGCTCGCCGCCGATGTCGTGCTGTTGACCGCGGCGGGGCCGCTGACCATCGACATCGAGCGCGGCGACCTGTCGGGGATCGGTTTCCACGGGCGGCTCGTCAAGAGTGCTGCGGGGCCCTTCGAAGGCCGGCTCGATGCGTCGGGACAGGGGCTCGGCGGGCTCGTCCGGCTGAGTGGCGAAGGGCAATATCAGGCTGCGGCGATCAATGTGCGCGCGAACAACGTCGTGCTGCCCGGCCCCGCGAAGCTCGCGGTCGGATCGGCGATCGTCGATGCCGACGTCGTCCTCTACGATCATCCGCGCGTCGTTGCAGATATCCAGATCGCCGACACCCAGATTCGCGCCTATGACATCGCGGTCGGACGGGTGAAGATCGACTATCGCGACGGACGCGGGCAGGCGCAGGCGCTCGTCGAGGGAACCAGCGGCGTGCCGTTCCGCATCGCCGCCAATGCCGATCTGCAACCCGAGCTGTGGCGCGCGTCGGTGCAGGGCCGCGCAACCGGGGTCAATTTCCGTACCGTCTCACCCGCGCGGATCATCCCGCACAAGGAGGATTATGAGCTGCTCCCGACGACGATCGACCTCGGCCGCGGCAGCAGCGCGCGGCTCGCGGGGCGGTTTGGCGAAGGGATCATGCTCCAGAGCCGGCTCGACCGCGCGAACATGGCGATCATCAACGCGGTCTATCCGGGTCTCGGGCTCGGCGGGCGCGCGACAGGCAGTGTGGATTTCGCACAGGCGAACGCCGACGCTTTCCCGCGCGCCGACGCGCGGCTGACGATCAGTGACTTCACCCGCACCACCGCGGCGACGGTCAGCCAGCCGGTCGACATCAATTTCGCCGGCAAGCTGCTGAGCGACGGCGGCGAAGCGCGCGCGGTGATCCGCAAGCGCGGCAGCGTGATCGGGCGATTACAGGCGTCGCTCCGTCCGCTCGGTCCCGGCGCAGGCGATTGGACGACCCGGCTGCGCGCCGCACCGCTGAGCGGCGGGCTGCGCTACAACGGCCCCGCCGATACGCTCTATTCCTTCGCGGGGCCGGCGGGACAGGGGGTTTCGGGACCGGTCGCGGTGGCCGCGGATTTCAGCTGCCGGCTTGACGATCCGTGTCTGAACGGTGTGATCCGCGGCAACGGCATGACTTATGAAAATCAGGCCTATGGCACCAAGCTTACCAATATGGTCGTAAACGGGCGCTTCACCGGCAACCGGCTCGAGATCGAGAAGCTCACCGCGACCGCAGGCGACGGCAACATTGATGCGAAGGGCTATATCAGCCTGTCGCAGGCCGATGGCTATCCGATGAGCATCAGCGCGACGCTCGACAACGCGCGGCTCGCGCGGAGCGACAATATTGCCGCGCGCGCGACGGGTACGCTAACGCTCGAAAAGGTCGCGGGACAGACTGCGCTGCTGTCGGGCGATCTCCGCTTGCCGGAGACACGCTATCGCATCGTGCGCGAAGGCGCGGCAAGCGTGCCGGTCCTGACCGGGGTACGGCGCAAGCCGCCGACGGGGCGCCGGCGGGTCAGCGGCGACGGGCTGGCGGCGGTCGGCGGCAGCCTGTTCGACCTGATCCGCCTCGACATCCATTTGCGCGCGGGCGACGAAATCTATGTCTCCGGCATGGGGCTCGAGTCCGAATGGCAGGCCGACATCCAGCTGAAAGGAACCACGGTCGATCCGCGCGTCACCGGGCAGATCGAACTGGTGCGCGGCACGCTGGGCTTTGCCGGCCGTTCGTTCGAACTCGAGGAAGGGCGCGTGACCTTTCCGACCGGCGACGCCTATGATCCGGCGCTGCAACTGCTGGCGAGCGACACGTTCGACAATGTGACGGTGTCGGTGAACGTGTCGGGCCGCGCGAGCAATCCGCAGGTCAGCTTCTCGAGCATCCCCGGCCTGCCGCAGGACGAGATCGTCTCGCGCATCCTGTTCGGCGATTCGATCACCTCGCTGTCGCCGCTGCAGGCGGTGCAGCTTGCGGCGTCGCTCAATACGCTGAGCAGCGGTGGCGGCGGCCTGAACCCGCTCGGTGCGCTGCAATCGGCGGCGGGAATCGACCGGCTGCGCGTTCTTGGCCCTGATGATACGACGGGCCGCGGCGCGGCTCTCGCGGCGGGACAATATATCACCAAGGACATCTATCTGGAGGTCATCACCGACGCGAAGGGCTATACGGCGACGCAGCTCGAGATCAGCCTGACGCGGGCGCTGTCCCTGCTGAGCCAGGCGGGCGGGTCGAACCAGACCAATGTCAGCATCCGCTATCGCAAGGATTATTGATGCGCCGCTTGGCTTTGATGCTGCCGTTGCTGCTTGCCGCGTGCCATAAGGAGCCCGCCTTCGACGAGCGCTATGACAAGGCGGCAAAGGAGATAGAGGCGCGCGCGAAGACGATGGACGCCGACATTGCCGAAGCCGCAAGGGCCGCCGCGGCGACCGATCCCGAAGCGAAACCCTTGCCAGCCCCTGCAAGGCCCGCTAACGCGCGTCCGTCATCTGGGGAGTAGCCAGCCGTCCTGCGGGACGGGCCGCCGCGTCAACATACTCGGTCGAGAGGCCGTGGTGCGGTGGGAACGGGACACCGTTCGGGCGAGACCAATGGCATCGAACCTTCCGTCCGGGCCGGGCGGCAAGGCACGATGTCCGTTGGAGTTCGCTTGCCGCCCGGCCCCGGAGTATCTGATCCATGGAAGCCCTGTTCACCTCGACCGCCGTCGTCGCGCTCGCCGAGATCGGCGACAAGACGCAGTTGCTAGCGATCCTGCTCGCGACGCGCTTCAACCGGCCCGTTCCGATCATCCTCGGCATATTGGCGGCGACGATTGCCAACCACGCGCTCGCGGCGCTGCTCGGCGCGTCGGCGGCCGCCTTTCTCGACAGCCCGGTCTTCCGCTACGCGATCGGCCTTTCGTTCGTCGCCATGGCGGCGTGGACTTTGATCCCCGACAAGTTCGAGGATGACGAGGCGCCGAAGCCGCGCTTCGGTGCGTTCGTGACGACGCTGATTGCCTTCTTTCTCGTCGAAATGGGCGACAAGACTCAGGTCGCGACGATCGCGCTTGGTGCACAATATCATAATGTCGTTGCGGTCACGACCGGGACGACGTTGGGGATGATGATCGCCAATGTCCCGGCGATCTTCCTCGGCAATGAACTGCTCAGGCGCGTCGATCTCAAGAAGGTGCGGATGGTCGCGGCGGCGCTATTCCTCGTCATCGGTCTGTGGGTTCTCGCGCAGGCGGCCGGTCTGTTCGGCTGATCCGGCTTGCCACCTGTCACGCCCGACAGCTAGCTATGTCCCTGCCCGCCGCCGCATAGGCGGGGGCGAGGAGAGCAGGATGCGTGATAACGGGAAGCAGGCGGCGTGAGCGGGCTCGATCTCCCTTCGAGCGTCGAGCGCGAGATGCTCGCTGCAAGCCTTCAGCGCCTGATCGCCGACAATCCACGTCCCGGCTGGCGCGATCTGGCCGATGCGATCGGGTTCGCCGGGCTGACGGTGCCCGAAGCCGCAGGCGGTTTCGGCGGCGGCGCGATTGAGGTTGCGGTCGCGATGGCCGAACTTGGTCCGGCGCTGGCGGGCGCCGACTGGCTCTCGCATGCCGCCGCGGCGATGCTGATCGCGCGGGTGGCACCGGATCACGCCGTGCTTCGCGAGTTCGCCGCCGGAGCCTGTCGCGCCGCGATCGTCTGTTCTGCATCCTGCACCATGATGCCCGAGGCCGAGGCGGGTGTCGTCCGCGGCACGGCGCGGCTTGTCGCGGGGGCCGCCGAGGCGGATTTTTTTCTGGTGGCCAGTAATGGCGGCATTTTCCTGCTCGCCGCCGACCCTGACAAGATCGAGCAGCGGCACCGGATCATGCACGACGGCAGTGTCACCGCCGACCTCGCCTTCGCATCATGCGGGGCTGAAGTTGTGGCGGACGATGCCGAGGCGCGTGCGGCAGGCGAATGGATCGCCGACCTGGTCCTCGCGGCGCGCTGCGCCGAGGCCGTCGGGCTGATGCAGCGTATGATCGCCGACAGTGCTGATTATATGAGGCAGCGGCGGCAATTCGGCGCGCCGATTGGATCGTTCCAGGCGCTGCGCCACCGCGCCGCGGACATGCAGCTTGCGCTGATGAAGGCAGGCGCGCTCACCGAGATTGCCGTGCTTGCGGTCGATCGCGATGCTGCCGACCGTGCCAGCGCGGTCAGCGCGGCGTCCATCGAGGTCGGCGACGCGGCGCGTATCGTTGGCGAAGGTGCAGTGCAGATCCACGGCGCGATGGGGTTGACCGAGGAATTGAGCCTCGGAACGCATTTCAAGCGTGCATTGGCGATCGCAGCGGCCTTCGGTTCGCGCGCCGACCATCTGGCGCGCTACGCCGAAGCGGCGGCCTGATCAGCCGAGGATCAGCTGGGCGATCAGGTCGCGCTGGATTTCGTTCGAGCCGGCATAGATGCTTGCGGCGCGGTCGTTGAGATAGCGCGGCACCGCGATCGCAAGCTCTGCCGGAGTTTGGCCGTCGGCATCGGCCCATGCGGCTGGCCCCGCGATCTCGCAGGCGAGCGTGTCGATTCGCTGCGCGGCTTCGGTCCCCAATATCTTGAGTACCGATGCGTAGAGAGCAGGGCTTCCGCCAAGGCCGCGCATCGCCTTGATCTCGAGAGCCTGCAAAGCCGAGAGAGTGATTGCTTCGCGATCGATTTCGGCACGCAGCACGGGGCCGATGCCCTCTTGCGCGCGCGCGCGCAGCCGTTCGAGCCGCCCGATCAGTCCCGGTGCATATTTGCCGCCGCGCTCGAAGGTCAGCAGATGTTTGGCGACCGACCAGCCTTCATTCTCGCCGCCGAGCCGGTTCGCCTGCGGTACGCGCACGTCGTCGAAGAAGACCTGATTGAACTCGTGATCGCCCGCCAGCGTGCGGATCGGTTCGACTGTGATGCCGGGGGTCGCCATGTCGAGCAGCAGGAAACTGATCCCGGCCTGCGGCTTGCCCTCGGTCGAGGTGCGGACGAGCGCGAACATGCGGTTCGCGAAATGCGCGTGGGTGGTCCAGATCTTCGACCCGTTCAGCACATAGTCGCTGCCGTCGGACACCGCGCGCAACTGGAGCGAGGCGAGATCGGACCCGGCGCCGGGTTCGGAAAAGCCCTGGCACCAATAATCCTCGCCCGACAGGATACGCGGCAGATAATGGGCGCGCTGTTCGGGGGTGCCGTAGTGCATGATCACCGGGGCGACCATCTTGAGCCCCATTGGCGCAAGGCCCGGCGCGCCGGCGGCAGCGCATTCGGCGGCGAAGATGTAGCGCTGAATCTCGTTCCAGCCGGGACCGCCGAACTCCGCCGGCCAGTCGGGTGCGGCCCAGCCGCGCGCATTCAAGATGCGTTGCCACGGCAGGGTGACGGCGGGATCGATGAAGACGCTGGTCGCGCGGCTCGCGGCGCGGCGGAGGTTGTCGGGCAGTTCCTCGGTGAGGAAAGCGCGCACTTCGGCGCGGAAATCGGCTAGGCCGGGGTCGATCAGGGCGTCGGTCAGCATGTCCATGCGCCCGGCTTACAGGCGCTGGCGTCGCCCGGCCAAGCTGGCACCTGCATCAGGCCGCCCGCGCGCCGACGAAGCCAAGCCCCGCGGCGATCTGGATCGACTGCGCTCGCCCGGTTGCGCCGAGCTTCGCGGCGGCATTGCGGAGATGGAAGCGCACCGTCGAGACCGACAGCGACAAGATGATCCCGATCTCGCCGTCGGTCTTGCCCGCCGCCGCCCAGCGCAGGCACTGGACCTCGCGCCGGGTCAGCGTCTGCGGCACGGTCGCGTTGCGCGGGCGTCCGCGCGCTTCATTGTGGGTCGCGACCAGCCTGACCGCAAGATTGTGGAGGCGGCCCGCATGGTCGGCGAAGATCGCCTCGACCCCGATGGGCTCGCGCGAGCACCAGAATACGGCGCCGACGAGCCCGCGCGGCAGATGCACCGGGGCGATGATCGCCTCGCCGAAATTGGGGGTGTTCTTCGCCTGCTCGCAATCGACCGCGTCGAGCAGCGCGGTGGGGCGCCAGGTGCGCAGGCGGCCGTCGCTGTAATAAAAGGGTTCGGCGACGAGACGCGCGGCCGTCAGGAACGCAATATGAAGTGCGAGCTTGCGGTCGCGCCAATAGGCGTGATCGGGGTCGATCCAGCGAAAGCTCGTCTCGGCATAGGGACGATCGTCGGCGTCGGCCATCGGATCGGGATCGCCGAGATCGGCCTGCGCGGCGATATAGGGAAGGCCGATCGCGTCGCCCGCCGTCTGAACCTCGGCGATCAGTGCGGGCATGTCCGACCAGCAAAGCGTCTGAGCTTCCGTCACCGTCTTTGTTCCATCCTCATCCTGCCACGGATGCCAGCTTGTTCGGGGCCCCGCAATTCGGTCCTCTGTCACCGTCCGGCTTCGCGCGACGCTCGCACATAGACGAGCCCCGCGACAAGCCGTTTGAGGGAGGACGAGTGATGAAGGCAATGCGTATTTTTCTGCTGGCAGGAACGGCGGCGGCTCTGGTTGGACCGATGCCGGCGTTCGCCGCCGAGGCCGACGCCGATCCGGCCGCCGAGACGGGCGACATCATCGTCACCGCGCAGCGCCGCGCCGAATCGATCAACGATGTCGGGATGGCGATCCAGGCGGTCGACGGCGATACGCTGGAGGCGCTGCGCGTCACCGACGTGCGCGACCTGACCGCAGTTGCGCCAAGCTTTACCGTGTCGCAAAGCTATCAGGGCGTGCCGACCTACACGCTGCGCGGCATCGGCTTCAATACGATCAACCTGTCGTCGACCTCGACCGTCGGCACCTATGTCGACGAGGTTGCCTACGCCTATCCGATCATGAACACCGGGCCGGTCATGGACCTCGAGCGCGTCGAGGTGCTGAAGGGACCGCAGGGCACGCTCTATGGCCGCAACACGACCGCCGGCCTGATCAACTTCATCACCGCGAAGCCGACCGATACCTTCGAGGGCGGGATCAGCGCCGACATCGGCAATTACCAGACGTGGAACCTCGCCGGGCATGTTTCGGGCCCGCTGGGCGAAGGCATCGCGGCGCGCATCGCCTTCCGCAGCGAGAACAGCGACAAGGGCTGGCAGGTCAGCAATTCGCGCGGCGAGCGGCAGGGCAAAGTCGACAAGCTCGGCATTCGCGGCTCGCTCGCGATCGATCCGGCGGCGGGTACCCATTTCGACCTGTCGGTGACCTGGTGGCAGAACAAGTCGGACACGGTGGTCGGGCAGGGCATCGGCTTCACACCGGCGACTGATCCGGTCACGGGGACGAGCAATTCGCGCTTCTTCAACGCGCGGGGCCTTGCCACCTACCTCGCGAACAATTTCCCGACCAAGGCGAGCCAGGCCGACTGGGCGCCCTATGCGCAGCGCGCGGCGGACATCGGCACCGGGCTCGGACTCGACGGGCCGCTTGCCGAGGATAACCGCTTCCTCGGGCTGAAGCTGCGCTGGGATCAGGATTTGGGCGATACGATGAAGCTCGTCTCGCTCACCAGCTACAACGACTTCCGGCGTAACGCGCTCTCGGACTGGAGCGGCGCGCCGTTCGAGGTGCTGCTCCAGAACACCGTCGGGCGGATCAAGAGCTTCGCGCAGGACGTTCATATCGAGGGCGAGAGCGGACCGGTGACCTGGCTCGTCGGCGGCTATTACGCCAACGACCGGATCATCGATTCGAACCGCACGATGCTGGGGCAGAATGCCAATGTCGGGCTGATCCGCGCCGCGGGCGCGCCGCTGCTTGCGAGCCCGATCTTCAATTCGAACGGCTATACGCTTGCCGAACTCAGCCAGGCGTTCCGCACCTATGAGGATTTCGGCCATATCCGGACGAAGACGTGGAGCATCTTCGCCAATGCAGACTGGGAACTCAGCGACCAGTTCAAGATTTCGGGCGGGCTTCGCTACACCGAGGACAAGCAGCGCTACAATGGCTGTTCGCGCGACTTCAACGGGAATATGCTGCCGAACGTCAACGTCGTGAACCGCGCGCTCTATCTTCAGACCTACGGCGTGCTCGCGCCGCAGATCACGCGGGGACAGTGCAACACCTTCGATCCGGTGACCGGCACCTTCGGCGAAGTGCGTTCGACGCTCGACGAGAATAATGTCGCGTGGCGCGTGGCGCTCGACTGGTCGCCGAACACCGACACGCTCGTCTATGCGTCGGTGTCGCGCGGCTACAAGTCGGGGACGACGCCGATCAACGCCGCGAACCTTGCGCGGCAGAATGCGCCGGTGACGCAGGAAAAGCTGACGGCCTATGAGGTCGGATTGAAGGCAACGCTGGCCGATCGCGCGGTGCAGGCCAATCTGTCGGCCTTCTATTATGATTACGCCGACAAGCAGATCAGCACCTATTTCGCCGATCCGATCTACACCGCGCTGTCGCGGCTCGACAATGTGCCGAAGTCGAAGGCCTATGGCGTCGAGGGCGAGCTGACGGTGCGGCCGGCGACCGGCGTGACACTGTCGGCGAACGGCCTGTGGCTGAAGACGCGGATCGACAATTACAATGGCACCAACGCGGCGGGGCAGCCGCAGAATTTCGATGGTGCCGAATTCATCTACAGCCCCGAATTCCAGGGTAGCCTGACTCTCGCTTACGACACGCCGGTGTCGGACAGCCTCAGCCTGACCGGCGCGGTCGCGGCGCGCTACCAGAGCAAGTCGAACACGATCTTCGAGGACCTCGATCTCTACAAGGTCAAGGCCTATGGAACGGTCAACGCCAGCCTGGGGTTGAAGAGCGAAAGCGGCTGGTCGGTATCGCTGTGGGCGAAGAATCTGTTCAACAGCTATTATTGGTCGGCGGTCGCGAGCAACGCCAATGTCGTCGTCCGCTTCCCGAACGCCCCGCGCACCTATGGGCTGACGCTCGGGTTTGATTTCTAGTCGGGTTCGGCACCGGCCCGCTCCCCCTCCCGGCCTCCCATAGGCTACTATTGTCGGGGAGGTCGGGAGGGGGAGCGGGCCGGTGCCGCTCGCGGCGAAAGCCGCAAACAATCACGGGAAGGGCGTAGCAGGCATGCAGGACAATTATCTGGGCACGATAATCGACTTCGCATCTCCCGCCGGGGAACTGGCCCTGCTTGCGCCCGACAGCGTCCAGTGGCGCGTCTACAAGAATCCGATCGCGCTCGGCATCGGCGGGATCGCGGCGGTGCTGCTGGAATTTGCCGAGCCGCGCATCCGCTCTGGGGTGTGGGATCATTCGACCTACAAGGCCGATCCGATCGGCCGCTCGCGCCGCACCGGCCTCGTCGCGATGCTCGCCTGCTATGGCCCGGCGAGCGTCGCCAGAGAGGTGATCGGCAAGGTCAACCGGATGCACGGGTCGGTGAAGGGAACGACTCCCGCGGGCGAAAGCTATCGTGCGCTCGATCCGGTTTTGCTCGACTGGGTGGCCGCAACCGCGTCCTACGGCTTTCTGATGGCCTATGACCGTTTCGTCCATTCACTGAGCGATGCCGACAAGGACCGCTTCATGCGCGACGGCGATGCCATCGGGCGCGAGTTCGGCGCGCGGCACGCGCCTGCCTCGGTCGCGGATTTCATGGCGATGATGGATAGGCTTGAACCGAAATTCGAACCGCATCCGATCCTCTTCGAATTCCTCGATATCATCCAATCCGGCCGTGCCGCGCCCGGAACGCCGCGCTTCTTGCATCGTGCGATCGCGCGTGCGTCGGTGTCGCTGCTCCCCGATCATATCCGCCACCGCCTCGACCTCGGACCGAAATATGAGCCGACGCGCGCCGACCGGCTGATGCTGCGCGCGGCGGGCAAGCTGGCCGACCGTTTCGGAAGCCGCAAATCGGCGCCGTGTCAGGCGAGTCTGCGGCTCGGGCTTCCTGCCGATTTCCTTTATCGTTCGCAGGCCGAGCAGAAGGTCCTGTTGCAGCAGCGTCGGGAACTCGCGCCCGTCACCGCATAGAGGCTATTCCGCCTCGGTGCTGAGCCCCAGTTCGGGAATGCCGATCGAGCGGCGGCCGCCGAAATCGGAGCGCACGACGATCGCGCCCTGCTTTTCCATATAGTCGACGAGCCGGCGGATGCGGCCGGGCGAACGTGTGCCATAAGCGCGGCCGAGTGCGTCGTCGTCGGGGCAGGGGCCGCCCTCGATCGCCGCGCGCGCGATCTGCACGAAGGGCGCGAGCATATCGTCGGGGAGGCGGTCGGCGGCGGCCAGAAGCTCGCGCCACTTGTCGTCGGCCGGATCGAAGATGCCGCCCTTTGCCAGCGCGAACCGTTTGCGAAACTGCGCGAGGTCGAGCGGAACGCGGCCGAGCTTCTGCATCCGGCAGCGCACCGAGAAATCCTGATAAAGAAAGGATTCGGGATGAAAGGCGCAATCGGGGTCGGCGAGCATATCTTCGAGCGCCGCCATGATCGCAGGTTCGGGGTCGGGCAGGTCGGCCTCCGGGAACAGCGTCGGTGCCGTTGTCGGCGCTTCGTCATCGGTCTCCTGCTCGGCGAAACGCTGGATCAGTTCCTGCGCCGCGACCGGCTTCGGTGGAGGCGCGGGTGCCGGGAGCGGTTGCGTTTCGAGCTCGGCGAACAGCATCGTCCGCATGTCCTGCGGCTCGGCGCTCGGCAGCGGCAGCAGGCCGTGCGTTCCGGCGCGCGTCGCTGTTTCGGTCGATCCGATCTTCACCGCGACCGGGCGCCGCGAAATGGCGGGGCCGAGCCCCAGGAAATGGCCGCGCTCGAGGTCGCGGATCGCCTCGGCCTGCCGCCGCTCCATGCCGAGCAGGTCGGCGGCGCGCGCCATGTCGATGTCGAGAAAGGTGCGCCCCATCAGGAAATTGCTCGCCTCGGCGGCGACATTCTTGGCAAGCTTGGCGAGCCGCTGCGTCGCGATCGCGCCGGCAAGCCCGCGCTTGCGGCCGCGGCACATCAGGTTCGTCATCGCCGACAGGCTGGCGCGGCGGACGGTGTCGGAGACGTCGCCAGATGCGCTGGGCGCGAACATCTGCGCTTCATCGACCACCACCAGCGCGGGAAACCAATGTTCGCGCGGGGCGTCGAACAGCGCGTTGAGGAACACTGCGGCGCAGCTCATCTGCGCTTCGATGTCGAGCGTGTCGAGCGCGACGATCACCGAAGCCCGATGCTCGCGGATGCGCGCGCCCATCGCGGCGATCTCGCGCTCGCTATAGTCGCCCGCATTGACGACGACGTGGCTGTAGCGGTCGGCGAGGGTGACGAAATCGCCCTCGGGATCGATCACGACCTGCTGGACGAGACCGGCGCTCTCCTCGAGCAGGCGGCGCAGAAGATGCGACTTGCCCGACCCCGAATTGCCCTGAACGAGCAGGCGCGTCGCGAGCAGTTCCTGCACGTTGACGTGAACGGCGGCGCCCCGGTCGTCGGTTCCGATTTCGATGCTGCTGTTCACGCCGCGTGCCCTATCGGGCGGCCGCGCGCTTGACAACAGGGCAGCCCGGCCGAAGGTCGGAAATAGGAGCGGCGCGGTGCCTGTCGATCGTCCGCAACAAGCCGCGGCAAGCGGTTCTTAACCAATTTCTTAACCAATAACGTCTAGCTTTGCGCAAGGAATGGGTGGGGCTTTACGAGGGATATCGCCAGACATGTACATGCATGCCGAGCCGTTCAGGGCGGTCGATCGGATTCGGCGCGCGGATACGCCTCTGAGGATGGCGGTCCTTCTGCCCTGCTATAACGAAGGGCTTGCTATCCGGACGGTCATCGAACGATTCCGCGCCGCGCTGCCCGATGCCGACATCTATGTCTACGACAACAACAGCCGTGACGAGTCGGTCGCGATCGCCCGCGCGGCGGGCGCGATCGTCCGCAGCGAGCCCCGACAGGGCAAGGGGCACGTCGTCCGCCGCATGTTCGCGGATGTCGAGGCCGACATCTATATCATGTGCGACGCCGACGAGACCTATGACGCCGCGGCGGCGCCCGATCTGCTGGCGCGCCTCGTCGAAGGCGGGCTCGACATGGTGGTCGGTACGCGCACCGACGTCAGCGGGACCGCCTATCGCCCCGCACATCGCTTCGGCAACTGGATGCTGACCTCGCTCGTCCGCACGATGTTCGGCGGCGGCTTCAGCGACATGCTGAGCGGCTATCGCATCTTCTCGCGGCGTTTCGTCAAATCCTTTCCGCAAATGTCTCAAGGCTTTGAGATCGAAACCGAACTCACCATCCATGCGCTGCAGCTCGGTATGCCGACGAGCGAAATGCCGACGCGTTTCAAGGATCGGATCGAGGGATCGGAGAGCAAGCTGCAGACGGTGTCCGACGGCGTGCGCATCCTGTGGACGATCGTCACGCTGCTCAAGCAGGAGCGGCCTTTTTTCCTGTTCGGAACCGCAGCGCTCGCGCTGTTCTGCCTGTCGTTGATGCTCGGCTATCCGGTGGTGACCGAATATCTTCGCAGCGGCACGGTGCCGCGGCTGCCGACCGCGATCCTCGCAACGGGAACGATGATCCTCGCCTCGCTCAGCCTGTTCAGCGGGCTGATCCTCGACACGGTAACGCGCGGACGGAAGGAAGCGAAGCTGCTGCGCTATCTGCAATGCGCGGGCGTCCATGCCCGCTGCGATACAGCGCGGGACGCGCTATCGGGACGAGCGGACCGATGAGGAAAAGCCGAAGCAAGCCGCGCATATGGGACACCGACTGGCTGGTCCTGCGTCCGCTGTCACGCCTGATTCTCGACCATGTCCGCACGCATAGCCCCGCTGCCCGGCTGGTCGATCTCGGGTGCGGCGACATGCCTTACAAGGCGGAGCTGGAACAGCAGAGCGTGCATTATCTGGGGGCCGACATCGACGATGGCGGCGACCTGAGGATCGACGCAAATGGTCGCGTTCCGCTCGAAGAGCAGTCAGTCGATGCCGTGCTCTCGGTCCAGGTGCTCGAGCATGTCCGCGATCTCGGCATCTATTTCGGCGAAATTCGCCGTCTGCTGCGGCGCGACGGCATTCTTTACCTCTCGACCCATGGGAGCTGGCTTTATCATCCTCATCCCGAGGATCATCGTCGCTGGACCGGGCCGGGCCTCGTCGCCGAACTCGACGCGCACGGTTTCCGGGTCGAAGAAAGTGTCGCTCTCGTCGGGCCGCTCGCGACGACGACGCTGATCCGGATGACCGGCTTCGTCTTCTTCCTTCGCAAGATCCCCCTCCTGGGGAGCGCGATCGCGAACGGGCTGGCAGTGCTGATGAACCTGCGTGCATTGATCGAAGACAAGCTGACGCCCGCCACGATTCGCCAGAACGACGCCTGCGTCTATTTCGTCCGCGCACGGTGCAAGCCATGATTGCCCGGTCTGCTTTGATCTATGGCGCAGTTTCCGCGATTTGCCTCGCCTTGCACAATATTGTCGTGATCGGCGGCGACGGGATCGGTTGGCCCTATCCGGCGTCGATCCTGCTCTCTTTCAGTCTGTCCGCAGCGACAGGATATTTGCTGCACAGCCTGCTGACTTTCGGAGTGCCGCTGCAAATGCGGCGTTTCGTTCGATACGCCGCTGCGATGTCGCTCAACATCCCGCTTGCGCTCGTCGCACTGTGGGCGTGGCACGATCTTGCGGGACTGGCGATGATCTGGGCCTCGCCGCTTGCGACTCTTTGCATGATCGTGGTGAACTTCCTGCTCAGCCGCTGGGCGATCGTCCCGCAGCGGCCAACCCGGGTGACCTGATATGACTGCCATGCCCCTGACCATCGACCGGCGCCGATTGCAGGATATTCTCGCCGAGCATCTGCCGGTGTTCGCGGTGAAGGTGCCGCACTATCAGGCCGTGATGCTCGACAGTCTGCTCGAACTGTGGATCGGACGCCCCGCGCGTCTGCTCGACATCGGCGGCGGCACCGGCGTGATAGCGCAGGCCATGGCCGATCTGTTTCCGGTCGAATCGGTCGAAGCGATCGATCTCGTCGACCGCTTCTGTCCGACGCTGAAGGTGCCGACGCGGCAATATGACGGCCGGCATATTCCCAGTGCGGACAATGCGTTCGATGCCGCAGTGCTTAACAATGTGCTGCATCATGTCCCGCCCGAAGTACGTGCCGACCTGATGCGCGAAATTCGCCGCGCCGTCGCGGGCCCCGTCTATATCAAGGATCATCTGGCGGTTGGCATGATCGACCGTCTGCGGCTGACTGCGCTCGATGCCTGGGGCAACATCCCGTTCGGCGGCATGGTCAAGGCGAATTATCTTTCGCGCCCTGACTGGGATGCATTGGCCGACGCCGGCGGTTACCGGATCGGCGCCATTGCGGGGCCCGCGGGGTATCGTACCGGCCTGGCCGGCCTCGCTTTCCCGAACCGGCTGGAGATCACGATGCGGTTCGACCCTGCGTGATGCTCCGGTAGGAGCGAGTCCTTGCGAATCCTTTCGGTCAGCAATTTCTTCGATACGCACGGCGGCGGGCTGGAGCGCGTCGCGGGGCATCTGAATCGTGAATTCGCGGCAGCCGGGCATGAAGTCGCGTGGGCGGCCAGCGATGCCGACGGGCTACCCGCGAATCCCGCGCAGTCCGTCGCCCTGCGCTGCGTCAATCCGACGGAAAGTCTGACCGGATTGCCGATGCCGATACCTGGCCCGCGCTCTGTTGTGCGGCTGTGGCGCGCCGTCCGGCAGGCCGATGCGGTTGTGGTTCACGACGCGCTCTATGTGACGTCGATCCTCGCGATGATCTTTGCGAAGGTGGCGCGAAGGCGAACGGTCATGGTACAGCATATCGGCGCCATCCCCTTTGCGAACCCGTTGCTGAACGCGATGCTGAAGCTCGCCAACGCGCTGGTCACAGCGCCGATGATGGCCGCGGTCGACCATCTCGCCTTCATCAGCGCGACGGTGCGGGCCGATCTGCTTGGCAGCCATCCGAAGCGGGAGTCGCTGCTCGTATTCAACGGAACCGATCGGTCGATCTTTCATGATCGCCCGAGCGCACCGCGTGGGGAAGCGCGTGCGCGGTGGGCGCTGCCGGGCGATGCAAAGCTGGCTGTCTTCGTCGGCCGCTTCGTCGAGAAAAAGGGCTTGCGCGTGCTGCGACTGGTTGCCGAGCAGCGTCCCGAGGTGCAGTTCGCCTTGGTAGGGCAGGGCCCCATTGATCCGCGCGTATGGGGGCTGCCCAACGTTCATGTCCTCGGGCAGCAGCCGCAGCAGTCGATCGCCGATCTTTATCGCGCCGCCGACGTGCTCCTGCTTCCCAGCGTTGGCGAAGGCTATCCGCTCGTCATTCAGGAAGCGATGGCCTGCGGGCTCCCGGTTATCTGCGGGGTCCAGAGCGCGCATGCCGACCCGGAGGCCCGCCGCTGGCTCGTCGGCATCGATATCGATCTTGACGATGCCGTGCGGTCCGCCGCGGCCTGCGCGGCGGCTCTCGACGGACCGGCGCCCCCGCGCGCCGACCGGGCCGCCATGGCGCGCTATGCGGCGGAAACCTACAATTGGACCCGGATGGCTTCGGCGTTGCTGGACGGCATCGCGCCGGTCAGCCGATAATTTCGACGCGGCACCCCAGTTTCTCCAGCCGCGTGGCAAGCGTCCGGTTCGCCTTGTCGTTCACGCCGCGGATTTTGCCATAATAGGCGTTGATCGGTGTGAGCAGCGCCTGGTCGCCGAGCGCGACGGTCGCACCCCTTGCGCAGAGCGTTCGGGCGAGCGGTTCGTCGATGTTTTCGCGCAGCAGTCGTATCGGGCGCCTATCGAGAAAGGGCGGGTTGGTGACGAGGTCCGCCGAATAGGAGGCGTCGCTTTTGCCGATGATGACAAAATCGGCATCGCTCGCATCGATCTGCGCGGAAATCCGGGCAAAGGGTGCGTAAAAGCCATGGGCGATCCACGCCTGGACCGGAAAGACGAAGAGGATGCTCGCGAGCGTCGTTCGCACCAGAAGGGGACGCCAGGAATCGAGGCGCTCTTTTAGGGCGACCCAGCCGTAAACCGCCAGCAGGATCGCGTTCCCGATCAGTCCATGGAGATAGCGATAGCCGAAGCCATGTCCCTGATAGGGCAGAATGACCGTCATCACCGCCAGCGTCAGCAATATCCCCGCAGCCAGTCCCCGCGCCAGCCGGTCGCGCCATGCGAAGCGAAGTCCAAGCAGCAGCAGCGGCAGCAGGAGCAGATGCTGCCAGGCCAGGAAGCGGATAATATTGGCGCCCATATTCGGGAAGCGAAATGCGCCGCCATCTTTGATCGCCAGCAGCAACCGGGTCCAGAAATCGACGCCGTCGGCTTGCGGAGCGAGCGGATCGGCCTCCACCAGTGTCCAGATGAAGCCGGGCCACCAAAACCAGAAGGCACCGATCGCGGCATAGGCCACAACGTAGAAAGCGGCGCGGCGCCAGTCGCGTTCGAGAACCAGCGAGGCGAGGATCGGCGCGGCGAACATCGGATGCATGATCGGCTGATGCAGTCCGACCGCGACGAAGCCGAGCAGCACCGCGGCGAGGTCCGATCCCATCGTCCGGCGGAGGAAGAGCCAGAGCCAGCAGAGATTGAGCGCGAGGTGCGCCGGCATCGCATAGGCGGTCATGCCGTTGAACAGGATTTGTCCCGAGCCGAGATAGAGGAGCAGCGCGACGACCGGGGCTTCGCCATTCTCCGGCCAGATGCGCCGCGCGCAGCCCCACAGCGCCAACGCCCCGAGCAGGATCATCGCCGGCCCGGTCAGCGCTGCGTTCCCAGCCAGCGCGAACAGCGCACGCAGCGCGGCATTGAGCGGAAGATAGGCCGAGACCCAGGCTGCGGTTTCCCTTGTCGGATACAGGTATATCGTGTTGAGCGCGTCGGCATGCAGGCGCCATGCCTCGGGCAGGGGCGCGACGACCATGCCGCGGGCGAAGATCGCGGCGTCGAAGGTCGCAAGTTGCTCGTCGCGGCTGAGATCGTAGCCCGACAGAATCCAGTAATGGCCGGCAAAGGCAGCGAGCCCCATGCAAGCCGCGGCTGCGGCCGCAATTCGCCAGTTTGCGGTCAGGGGGCTGCGCTGCGCCGGCACATGCCAGAGGCCGAGGAACAGCAAAAGGCTGCCCCCGAATAACAGCCAGCGATCCTGCCGATGAAGCATGTTGAGGCTGAGGTTGGTGTCGGCGGGACAGAGCGCCGCGAGCGCGAAAGCAAGGACCATCGCGACCGCGAGCGGCCCGAAGCTTATGTAGAACAGCGTCTTTTGCGCTGCCTCTTCCTTGAGGCTGCTTTTCGCTATCGGCATCGGTTTTCGGTGCCCGATTATGTCTAATTTAGCGTTAACCCGAAGGATCTCGCCGGGCATCGAGTTGCTCGAGATCCTTGATCGAGTTGATATTGCCGATCGGGAAGGGCGTTTCGATCGCGCGTGCGCCGATCCCCGCGGCCCACGCATGCATCGCCCCGGCGCCATGGCGGTCGAGCCAGGCGATCAGCCGCGAGGCTTTGGCGGTCGGCCAGATGCCGATTACCGGGCAGTCGGCGGCAAAGGCCGCTTTCTGTTCCGCAAGGCGGTCGAGCAGCCCCTTGGGAAGCTGCGGCGTGTCGCAGGGGAGGGACAGGAGGCGCTCATATCCCCGCTCGTGCGCGGCGGACAGTGCACCCGCCAGCCCGCCGAGCGGTCCGAGGCCGGGACGCGGGCGGTCGGTGACGCTCTCGCGGTCGGGATGCTCGCGGCCCGACACGAACACGATCTCACACAGCGGATCGAGCGCCGCGATCGACCAGTCGAGCAACGTGCGCCCGCGCCAGATTTCCTCCGCCTTGTCGCGTCCGAAGCGCGACGAGGCGCCGCCTGCCAGGACGACGCCGGCGATAGCGGGGACAGAGGTCAATCGATCGTCCGTGCGAGCTCGCGGTTGAGCCACAGCGCGACGAGCGTGCCGATCGCGCCCGACAGCAGATAGCCGCCCGCGGCGATCAGCCCGTACTGGCTCGACAGCCACAGCGCGACCATCGGCGCGAAGCCTGCGCCGAACAGCCAGGCAAGGTCGGAGGTGAGCGCCGATCCGGTGTAGCGGTGGCGCGGGTCGAAGTTCGAAGACAGTGCCCCCGACGATTGGCCGAAGGAGAAACCGAGGAGCAGGAAGCCGCTGATCATGAACACCGCCTCGCCGATCTCGCCCGCGCCGAGGAGTTGCGGCGCGAAGCCGCTGTAGGCGGCGATTGCCGCCGCCGTTACGCCCAGAAGCGTGCGCCGCCCGACGCGGTCGGCGAGATAGCCCGACGCGATGATCGCAAGCACGCCGACCATCGCGGCGATCGCCTCGATCATCAGGAAGCGCACCGGGGTTTCTTCGGTGAAGAGGAACACCCACGACAGCGGGAAGACGGTGACCATGTGGAACAGCGCGAAGCTTGCGAGCGGGGCGAAGGCACCCATCGCGATGATCCGCCATTCGGAGCGCAGCGTTTCGGTGAGCTTCGCGGGTTCGAGGTCGCGATCCTCGAACAGCGTCGTATATTCGGGGGTCACGACGATGCGGAGCCGCGCGAACAGCGCGACGACGTTGATCGCAAAGGCGACGAAGAAGGGATAGCGCCAGCCCCAGTCGAGGAAATCCTGCGCCGGCAGAGCGGCGATCAGGAACATGAAGAGCAGGCTGGCGACGATCAGGCCGAGCGGGGCGCCGAGCTGCGGGATCATCGCATACCAGCCGCGCCGGTTCTCCGGCGCGTTAACCGCGAGCAGCGAGGCGAGCCCGTCCCACGAACCGCCGAGCGCGACACCCTGACCCATGCGGAACAGCGCGAGGAGCAGCGCGGCGCCGATCCCCGCGGTCTCATAGCTCGGGACGAAGGCGATCGCGGCCGTCGAGCCGCCGAGCAGGAAGAGCGCGATCGTCAGCTTGGCGCCGCGGCCATAGACGCGGTCGATCCACGAGAAGATCATCGTGCCGACCGGACGCGCGAGGAAGGCGAGCGCGAAGATCGCGAACGACCAGAGCGTTCCGGTGAGCGGATCGAGTTGCGGAAAGACCAGCTTCGGGAACACCAGCACCGACGCGATCGCATAAACGAAAAAGTCGAAAAATTCCGAGGTTCGCCCTATGATGACCCCGATCGCGATCTCGGCAGGGGAAATGCGGTGGTCATCTTCGTAGAGCGCACGCGCATCGCGTTCGGCCTGGGTGGTGGACGGCGCGGTTTCGGCAGACATAATTTGCGTCCTGCTGCTGGCGCCAGCAAAATGGCGCGAGTCGATCATAGGGCAAAAATGCCCGGTATGAAATTGCCCCTGCGCGATCGGCGGCGGCCGCGGGATTGGACAAAATGTCCTATGTGCACTGCAGCAAAGGAGGCCTAGGCGCGCATCATGCCAAGCAAGCTCCCTCTTTTTCTCGCCCGGATGCTGCGGTTTTCGCCGCTCGCCGCGCTGCCCTTGCTGTCGGGCTGCGGTATGGTCGTGCTCGATCCGGCGGGCGATGTCGCGCGCCAGCAGGGCGATCTGATCGTCATCTCGACCGTGCTGATGCTGCTGATCATCGTGCCGGTGATGGCATTGACGGTGTTTTTCGCATGGCGCTATCGCGCGGCCAACAAGGAGGCGACCTACAAGCCTGACTGGGACCATTCGACCCAGCTCGAGCTCGTGATCTGGTCGGCGCCGCTCCTGATCATCATCTGTCTGGGTGCGGTGACCTGGGTCGCAACGCATTTGCTCGACCCTTATCGCCCGCTTGCGCGCACGGGACCGGGGCAGGCGATTGCAGCCAATGTGAAGCCGATCGACGTCAATGTCGTCGCGCTCGACTGGAAATGGCTGTTCATCTATCCCGAACAGGGGATCGCGACGGTCAATGAACTCGCGGTGCCGGTGAACCGTCCGGTGCGTTTCCGCATCTCCTCCTCGACGGTGATGAACAGCTTCTACGTCCCGGCGCTCGCAGGGCAGATTTATGCGATGCCGGGGATGGAGACCAAGCTCCACGGCGTGTTCGACAAGACCGGCACCTTCGATGGCTTTTCGGCCAATTATTCGGGCTGGGGCTTTTCGCAGATGCGCTTCAAGGTGAAAAGCCTGCCCGCACCCGCCTTCGACCAGTGGGTCGCCGGGGTGAAGGGCTCGGGCGAGGGCGACCTCGACCGCATGGCATATCTCAAACTCGAGAAGCCGAGCCAGAAGGAGCCGGTGCGTCATTTCGCCGCGGTCGATCCCGAACTGTTCGACGCGGTGGTCAACATGTGCGTCGAGCCCGGCAAGATGTGCATGCACGACATGATGGCGATCGATGCCAAGGGTGGCGCGGGCATCGCCGGCATCGGGAATGTCCGCTCGGTCACCTATGACAAGTTCGCCGCGCGCGGCACCGGCGAGGCCGCGAACTGGAGCGTGCGCTATGTCGCGGCGCTGTGCAGCCAGCAGATGCAGCCGGGTGACCGCCCCGACGCAACGCCGGTCGATCCGGCGCCGCTGCGGGGCGAAGGCCTGCGCCATCCGAACCAGACGTCCGAGCGCACCGCGCTGAACGCCGTCCCCCGCCAGACCAGCTGAAGGCAGCGAGACCCGTGATTACCCCGCACCCCGCACCCGCAACCGATCCCGTTTTCGGCAAGCTGTCGCTCGAGGCGCTGCCGCTGCACGAGCCGATCCTTGTCGTCACCTTCATCGCCGTCGCGATCGGTGGCATCGCGGTCCTCGCCGCGATCACCAGATATCGCCTCTGGGGCTGGCTGTGGCGCGACTGGCTGACCACCGTCGATCACAAGCGCATCGGGATCATGTACATGATCCTGGGACTCATCATGTTCCTGCGCGGATTCTCCGACGCGATCATGATGCGGTTGCAGCAGGTCATGGCGTTCAACGGGTCCGAAGGCTATCTGCCGCCGCACCATTATGATCAGGTCTTCACCGCGCACGGCGTGATCATGATCTTCTTCGTCGCGATGCCGTTCATCACCGGCCTGATGAACTATATCGTCCCGCTGCAGATCGGCGCGCGCGACGTCAGCTTTCCCTTCCTCAACAATTTCAGCTTCTGGATGACGACGTCGGGCGCGGTTCTGACGATGATTTCGCTGTTCGTCGGCGAATATGCCCAGACGGGCTGGCTTGCCTATCCGCCGCTGTCGGGGATCGCTTATAGCCCCAATGTCGGCGTCGACTATTATATCTGGGGGCTTCAGATAGCCGGCGTCGGCACGACCCTGTCGGGGATCAACCTGATCGTCACGATCCTGAAACTGCGCGCGCCGGGAATGGGCCTGATGAAGATGCCTGTCTTCACCTGGACCAGCCTCTGCTCGAACATCCTGATCGTGGCGAGCTTCCCGATCCTGACCGCGACGCTCGTCTTGCTCAGCCTCGACCGCTATGCGGGCACCAACTTCTTCACCAACGATCTCGGCGGCTCGCCGATGATGTATGTGAACCTGATCTGGATATGGGGCCATCCCGAGGTCTACATTCTCGTGCTGCCGCTGTTCGGCGTCTATTCGGAGGTCACCGCGACCTTCTCAGGCAAGAAGCTCTTCGGCTATACCTCGATGGTCTATGCGACGGTGTGCATCACCATCCTGTCGTACATCGTCTGGCTGCATCACTTCTTCACCATGGGGTCGGGAGCGAGCGTCAACAGCTTCTTCGGCATCACGACGATGGTGATCTCGATCCCGACCGGGGCGAAGCTCTTCAACTGGCTGTTCACCATGTATCGCGGCCGCATCCGTTTCGAACTGCCGATGATGTGGACGGTCGCCTTCATGCTGACCTTCGTCATCGGCGGGATGACCGGGGTGCTGCTCGCCGTGCCGCCCGCCGACTTCGTGCTGCACAACTCGTTGTTCCTGATCGCGCATTTCCACAATGTGATCATCGGCGGCGTGCTGTTCGGCCTGTTCGCGGCGATCAATTACTGGTGGCCCAAGGCCTTCGGCTTCAAGCTCGACGTCTTCTGGGGCAAGATCAGCTTCTGGTGCTGGGTGGTCGGTTTCTGGCTCGCCTTCATGCCGCTCTATATCCTCGGCTTGATGGGGGTGACCCGCCGGATGCGCGTGTTCGACGATCCGAGCCTGCAAATCTGGTTCGCGATCGCCGCGATCGGCGCCGCGGTCATCGCGGTCGGCATCGCGGCGATGCTCATCCAGTTCGGCGTGAGCATCTGGCGGCGCAAGGAACTCGCCGACGACAGCGGTGACCCGTGGAATGGCCGTACGCTCGAATGGGCGACCAGCTCGCCGCCGCCCGACTATAATTTCGCCTTCACGCCGAAGATTCATGCGCTCGACGCGTGGTACGACATGAAGAAGCGCGGTGCGGTGCGTCCGGTCGGCGGTTTTCGCGACATCCATATGCCGAGCAACACCGGCGCAGGGATCATTCTTGCGGGCGTCTGCCTGGTGATGGGGTTCGCGCTGGTCTGGCACATCTGGTGGCTGGTGATCGCGAGTTTTGGGGCGACGATCGCCTATGCGATCTTCCACACCTTCAACTACAAGCGCGACTTCGACATTCCGGCGGCCACCGTCGCGGCGGTCGAGGATGCGCGGACAAGCCAACTCGCGGCCGGAGCCTGATGCGATGAGCGCCAAAACCATCACTCCCGCCGCCGCCGAGCCCGTCCAGTTCTACGACCTCGACGAGCATGCGCATCCCGAGGGGCACAGCACGATGCTGGGCTTCTGGATCTATCTGATGAGCGACTGCCTCATCTTCGCGATCCTGTTCGCCTGCTTCGCGGTGCTCGGCGGCAATTATGCCGCGGGGCCTGCGCCGAAGGATCTGTTCGAGCTGCCGCTCGTCGCATTGAACACCGCGATGCTGCTCTTCTCGTCGATCACCTATGGTTTTGCGGTGCTGCAGATGCAGCAGGGTAAGGTCAGGGGAACGCAGCTCTGGCTCGCGATCACCGGCTTGTTCGGGCTCGCCTTCCTCGGCATCGAGCTCTACGAATTCCACCATCTGATCGAGATCGGCGCAACCCCGCAGCGCAGCGCCTTCCTGTCGAGCTTCTTCACGCTCGTCGGCACGCACGGACTTCACGTTACCTTCGGCATCGTCTGGCTCGTCACGCTGATGGTCCAGCTCGGCAAGCACGGGCTGATCGCCGCGAACAAGCGCCGCGTGATGTGTCTGTCGATGTTCTGGCATTTCCTCGACGTCGTGTGGATCGGCGTCTTCACCATTGTCTATCTGATGGGAGTGCTGCGATGAGCGCGGACCCGCACGCGCATCACGCGCACGACGAGATCGAGCTGCCGCACGCCTCGATGCGCGACTATGTCATCGGCTTCGTCCTGTCGGTGATCCTGACCGCGATCCCCTTCTGGCTGGTGATGGAGCGGCCGCTGTCCGACGGTGCGACCGCAGCGGTGATCATGGTCTTCGCCGCGGTGCAGATCGTCGTCCATATGGTCTTCTTCCTCCATATGAACCCGAAGGCCGAGGGCGGCTGGTCGATCACCTCGCTGGCGTTCACGATCATCATCGTCGTGATCATGCTGGCCGGGTCAATGTGGGTGATGCACCACCTCAACACCAATATGATGCCCCCGATGCACGACACGAGCCAGTTGCCGTGATGCGCGGCCGCCGCGCGGCATTCGCCGCCGCGGCGCTCGTCGTGGCGGCGGGTTTCGCCGCGCTCGGTATCTGGCAGCTCGAACGCCGCGCCTGGAAGCATGAACTCGTCGCAGCGGTCGAGGCGCGTATCCACGCTGCGCCGGTCGCGGTGCCCGGCCCGGATCGTTGGCCACGGATCAACGCCAGCGATGACGCCTATCGCCGCGTCACCGCGACAGGTCATTTCCGCCACGACCGCGAGACGCAGGTGCAGGCGGTGACCGAGCGCGGGCCGGGCTACTGGGTGCTGACGCCGCTCGAGACGGCGCGTTTCACCTTGCTGATCAATCGCGGTTTCGTGCCGAAGGACCGGCGCAATCCCGCAACGCGCTCCGACGGGAATATAGCCGGCGACACGACGGTGAGCGGCCTGCTGCGCGTGACCGAACCCGGCGGCGCCTTTCTGCGCTCCAACGATCCGGCAACGGATCGCTGGTATTCGCGCGACGTCGCGGCGATCGCGAAGGCGAGGGGGCTGGGCAAGACAGCCCCCTATTTCGTCGATGCCGACGCGCGTCCCAATCCGGGCGGCTATCCCCTCGGTGGGCTCACCGTGGTGCGCTTTCCCGACAATCATCTGGTTTATGCACTGACATGGTTCGCGCTTTGTGCGCTCGGCCTCTTTTTTGCCCGGCGGCTCTGGCGTATCCGGGATTGATGACCGCTTCGACGATCTTGTCCGCCGATGCGCCTGCCGAGGCGAATGCCGGGCGCCGCAACATGGCGCTGCTGATCCAGCTGCGCTGGCTCGCGGTCGGCGGCCAGCTCGCGACGATCGGGGTCGTCACCGGCTTCCTGCATATCCATCTGCCGCTCGCGCCGCTGGTCGCGGCGGTTGCGGTGCTGATCGCGATCAACTTTGCGAGCCTTGCCTTGCTGCGGCGCGGGCGCGCGGTGACCAATGCCGAACTGACCGCGGTGCTGCTGTTCGACGTCGCGGCGCTCGGCTGGCAGCTTTATCACAGCGGTGGGCTCGCAAACCCCTTCGCCTCGCTGTTCCTGCTCCAGGTCGTGATCGGCGCGATCCTGCTGACCCCCGCCTCGTCGTGGGCGATCGTCGTCGCGGCGCTCGCTGCGATCGGCGTCCTCGCGCTCGAACCGACGCCGCTCATTCTGCCGGCGCCCTATGCCGCCGACCCGATGGGGCTCTATCTGAAAGGCAGCCTCGTCTGTTTCCTGCTGATCGCGGTCCTGCTCGTCGCCTTCGTGACGCGGATCAGCCGCAATCTGCGCGACCGCGACGCGGCGCTCGCCACGAGCCGCCAGCGCGCAGCGGAGGAGGATCATATCGTCCGGATGGGCCTGCTCGCCTCGGGCGCCGCGCACGAGCTCGGGACGCCCCTGTCCACCTTGTCGGTGCTGATCGGCGACTGGAAGAAGGCGCCGACCATCGCACGCGATGCGGAGTTGCAGGAGGATCTGGCCGATATGGATGCGGCGGTGCGGCGCTGCAAGGCGATCGTCAGCGGCATCCTGATGTCGGCGGGCGAGGCGCGCGGCGAGGCGCCGCAGGTAACGACGATGCGCGCCTTCCTGACCGCGCTCGTCGAGGAAGCGCGGGCGGGGCGGAGGCCGGGGACGGTCGAATTCAACGACCTGTTCGGTCCCGATATGGCGATCATTTCCGACCCCGCGCTGCGGCAGGTGATCGGCAACGTCCTCGACAACGCCTCCGAAGTTTCGCCCGACTGGATTGCTGTCACCGCAATGCGTGACGGCGAGATGGCAGTGATCGAGATTTCGGATCGCGGCCCGGGCTTCAGCGGAGAGATGATCAGCCGCTTTGGCCAGCCCTATAGTTCGACGAAAGGGCGGGCTGGCGGCGGGCTGGGACTGTTCCTGCTCGTCAATGTGCTGCGCAAGCTGGGCGGCAGTGCCAGCGTCGCGAACCGCGATGCCGGGGGTGCGATGGTCCGGATCGTCCTGCCCGTGTCGGCCCTCGCGGCGGAAACGGAGACGGCATGAGCGACCGCAGGCAATTGCTGATCGTCGAGGATGACGACGCCTTCGCGCGGACGCTGAAACGCTCGTTCGAGCGCCGCAATTATGACGTGCGGGTCGCGGGCAGCCCGGAAGCTGCGGAGGCATCGTTGGCGGGTTGGCAACCGGGTTACGCCGTGGTCGATCTGAAACTCGGCAATGCGTCGGGGCTCGCCTGCGTCCAGACGCTGCGCGCCGCCGATCCGGCCATGCGGATCGTCGTGCTGACCGGCTTCGCGAGCATCGCGACCGCGGTCGAGGCGATCAAGCTGGGCGCCTCCTATTATCTCGCCAAGCCGTCGAACACCGACGATATCGAGGCGGCATTCGAGCGGTCGGAGGGCGACGTCGATGCGCCGCTCGACGCGCGTCCGTCGTCGATCAAGACCGTCGAATGGGAGCATATCCACCAGACTTTGGTCGAAACCAATTTCAACATCTCGGAGGCTGCGCGGCGGTTGGGGATGCACCGGCGGACGCTCGCGCGGAAGCTCGAGAAACGGCAGGTGAAATGATGCGGAGACTCGCGCGCTTCGATCTCAATTTGTTGCAGGTGTTCGACGCGATCCACGCGAAGGGCGGCGTGTCGGCGGCCGCCCGTCACCTCAATCTGTCGCAGCCGGCGATCAGCCACGCGCTCGCGAAGCTGCGCGATGCGTTCGGCGATCCGCTGTTCGTGCGGCAGGGCAACCGGCTCGTGCCGACATCGGCGGCGCGCGCGATCGCGGGGCCGGTGCGCGAGGCGCTGCGCGGGCTCGACGCCGCGCTCGATGCCGCGACCGCGTTCGACCCGGCAGAAACGACGCGCGAGTTTCGCATTGGCGTGCGCCTGTCGGGCGAGATGCCGCGCTTCTCGGCGCTCGCGCTGCGCGTGCGGAACGAGGCGCCGCACGCGATGCTCGCGAGCGTGACTTTCCGCCGCCGCGATCTGGTGGCGGCGCTGGCCAACGGCGACCTCGATCTCGCGCTCGACGTCGCGTTGCCCGCCGACGACCGGCTCCGCCGCCATTATCTGGGCACCGAGCCTCAGGTGGTGGTGGCGCGCATCGGGCATCCGCGCGTCGCGGGCCCGATCGATCTCGATACCTATCTCGCGCTTGACCATGTCGTCGCGACCGCGCGCCCGCATGGGCCGGGGATCGAGGATATGGCGCTCGACCGCATGGGGCTCACGCGCCGCGTCGCGGTGCGCTGCCAGCATGCGATCACCGCGTGGCAGATTGTTGCTTCGTCGGACATGCTCTTTGCGCTGCCGCGATCACACGCCGAAGTGCTGGCTGCGATGTGGCCGATGCAACTCATCGACTTGCCGCTGCCGGTCGAGCAGGGCGGAAGCTATCTTTACTGGCATCAGGCGGCGGATGCCGACCCCGGTCTCGGCTGGTTGCGCGGAATCATCGCTGACGAGCTTGGGAAACCGGGCTGATATTCGCACTGAGAATATAGAATATTCAAACCTATCATTTTTATCGATGCAGAAAGTCGATTAGCGTCGCCGCAAATCACAGCGGAGACCATAATGACCGAGATCGAACTTCAGGCCGAACTCAACGACCTTCGGATGTCGAAGGAAGCGCAGCCGCTCTTCGACGCGGTGAAGCGCCATATCGCCGAAAATGTCGATCCGATCACCGAGGAATTCTTCCGGCTCGGCGAGAACCGCGCCGACCGCTGGAGCTGGGCGCCGGGCCAGCTTGAGCTGCTCGAAGGCGTGAAGAACAAGGCGAAGGCCGCGGGCCTCTGGAACTTCTTCCTGCCGCACGGCGACACGGGAACGCCGCTCACCAACCTCGACTATGCCTATATCGCCGCCGAGCTCGGCAAGTCGCCGCTCGCCTCGGAATCGCTGAACTGCTCGGCGCCCGACACGGGCAATATGGAAGTGCTCGAAATGGTCGGCACGCCCGAGCAGAAAGAGCGCTGGCTGAAGCCGCTGCTGAACGGCGAGATTCGCTCGGCCTATGTGATGACCGAGCCCGGCGTCGCGTCGTCGGATGCGAGCAACCTCGAAACCAGCGCGGTGCTCGATGGCAATGACTGGGTCATCAACGGCGAGAAATATTTCATCAGCGGCGCCGGCGATCCGCGCTGCAAGATATTGATCTGCATGGTCAAGACGAACCCCGAAGCCGCGCGCAAAGGCCAGCATTCGCAAATACTCGTGCCGATGGACACGCCGGGCGTGGAGGTGTTGGGGCCGATGCGCGTCTTCGGCGCCGACCATGCGCCCCAGGGTCATATGCACATGCGCTTCGAGAATGTTCGCGTCCCGCGCGAGAATATCCTGCTCGGCGAGGGCCGCGGGTTCGAGATTTCGCAGATGCGCCTCGGGCCGGGCCGCATCCACCACTGTATGCGGACGATCGGCAAGGCCGAGGTCGCGCTCGACCTGATGGTGAAGCGCGGCAATTCGCGCACCGCCTTCGGCCGCCCGCTGTCGCAGCTCGGCAAGAATCTGGAGGTCATCGCGCGCGCGCGCTGCGAGATCGAGGCGCTGCGGCTGATCGTGCTCAAGGCCGCGAAGGCGATGGACCTGCTCGGTAACCGCGAGGCGCGCGTCTGGGTCAGCATGGCGAAGGCGATGGTGCCCGAGCGCGTGTGCCAGATCATCGACCAGGCGATCCAGATCCACGGTGCGACCGGCATCTCGCACTGGACGCCGCTAGCCGACCTCTACGCCGACGTGCGCCACCTGCGCTTCGCCGACGGTCCCGACGAGGTTCATTACATGGTCGTCGGCCGCGAGGAATTGGGCCGGCACTGACATGGTTCGCGTCCCCGCGCAGGCGGGGATGCGATCTTTTAGGAGGATAGGGCCTGCGTCAGGACGCGAGCGACTGGCCGAGCTTTTCCGCGCGCGCGCGGAGAATCTCGTCCTTGGTCCTGGCAAGCGCGGGCGCGGCCTTGTCGAGCATCCGCTGGGCTTCGGTCTTGTCCTGTTTGCCGATCGCGACCTCGGCGAGCGCGACGTCGACGGTCGCATCGAAATCGGGATTGCCGAGGAGCTGCGCGACCTTCTCGCGATCGACATTACGCAGCATCTGTCCAGCTTCGGCAAAGCGCTGATTGGCGATCATGCATTCGGCGGTGAAATAGCGGATCGAATGGGTCAGCGCGAAATCGGCGCCGAAACCTGCAAGGCTGGCGGCGAGAGCGTCGCGCGTGAGGCCCAGCGCCTGCTCCCGCTGCGGCGTCTGACACAGCGCCGAGGCATAATCGATCTGCCCGACGAGTGCCTGATGCGAGTGCGGCCCGGCCTGCGCGGCGGCACCCTCCCAAACCCGCTTCGCTTCCGCGGCCGCCTCGCCATAGCGTCCGAGCGCGGAATAGCCTTCGAAGCGCGTCGAGCGGAGCCCGAGGGTGAACCGATGGTCGGGTCCGAAGCGCTTCTCCATCGCCGCGAGCAGCGGCACGCTGCCTTTCAGGGCTTCTTCATAACGTCCGGTCATCGCAAGGCTGTTCAGCCAATGCTGGCGCGTCACGAGCGTATCGGGATGATCGGCGCCGCGGATGCGCACCGAATCGGCGACAATCGCGCGCGCGATCGGTTCGGCCTCGGCAGCGCGGCCCAGCCGCATCAGTGTCAGTACGAGCGACGAGCGGGCTTTCAGAAGCTGTCCCGGCTGCACTTCGCCGCCGGCGGTCGAGCCGATTGCGACAGCGCGGCGAAAGGCGCGCTCGGCCTGCTCGATATCGGCGAAATAGGCCCATGAGCCTTCGGCGCGCGCGAGCGCGAAGCCCATGCGGCCGCTGTCGCCGCGTTTGCCGATGAGGGCGCGTTCCTTTTCGAGCAGGCGCCCCGCTTCTTCGAGCCGGTCGGGCTGGCCCGAGGTCGCCTCCATATTGATGCGGTCGAGCCGCCCCGTGATCGCATCGTCGCTGTCACTCTCTCCAGCCTTGGCGAAAAGCGCGTCGGTGCGTGCATATTCGGTGCGCGCCGTGTCGGGGTCCGACCGCTGGTGAAAGGCGCGCGCGACCGCAAGGTGCAGGCGTGCGGCGATGCCGGGCTTGCCGGCGAAACGCTGGTCGATCTGCCCGCTGGCGCGTTTGATCGCATCGACGACGGTTTCGTCTGCGCTCGACTTGGCCGGATCGGCGCTGCCCAGCACATCCTCGGCGACGAAGGCGTAGCTCGTCTCGGCAAGCTCGCGCGCGGTCACCGCCCTGTTCCGCTGATGCAGCGCATAGGCCGCGAGCGCGGAGGTCGCGAGCAGCCCGGCGGTCAGGCTGGCAAAGGCGGCGCGCACCCACGGGCGCTGCGCCGCGCGGCGCTCGTCGCGGCGTTTCTGGTCGGCAAGGAAGGCGGCACGCTCGGCGGCTTCGGCGGCGGCGGCGCGGCGGTCGTCCAGCCGTTCGATCCGCTCCGCGAGATCGGCAGCGCTGGCGAGACGGTCTTCGGGCAAGCCCGCCGCGGCGCGCGCGATGTCATCGCGCAGCAGCGGATCGGCGACCTGCGCCTCCCAACCGGGTGCGAGCGCCGCGGTGAAATCGCCGACGACAAGCTGGTAGAGGATCAGCCCGAGCGCATAGACGTCGCTTTTCACCGTCGGCACCGCGTCGCCGACGAGTTCGGGCGCGCGATAGGCGAGGGTGCCTGAGCGCGGTTCATCCTTGCCGAGGTCGGCGTCGAGCGAGCCGGGATTGGTGATCTGGAAGCTTGCGAGCAACGCGTCGTCGATAAGCCGCCCACTGCCGAAATCGACCAGACGGAGCACTTGTTCGTCGCCGGCTTCGTCTATCAGCATGTTGGCGGGCTTCAAGTCCTTGTGGAGAACACCGACGCCGTGGATATCCGCGACCGCGCGCGCCGCCATCGCCGCGACTGCGAGCCGGTCGGCGAGCGGAATCGCGGGGAGTCCGCCCGCGGCCTCTGCCCAGGCAAGCAAATCCTGCCCGCCCCACGCATATTCGAGGAAGAAGGGCGCGGCGTCGAAATTCCACTCGTGCAGCGCGGGGAGCGGGCTCGCCTTGCCGAGCCCCGCCGAGACGAGCCGCGACAGCGCGGCCTCGCGCTTCAGCGCGCGAAGGCGATCGGGCGCGTCGGCGAATTTGAAGACGCGCTGTTCGCCAGTCTTGGCCTGCCGCGCCAGCCAGACGTCCTCGGCGCCCGTATCGCCGAGCGGCCGGTCGAGTTGCCACGCCTTGCGCCCGGGCACGCTGTCGCCCGCGGCGAAGGCGAAGCGCGGCGCGAGCGGGGTCTCGATACTCTCGACCTCGACCGCCGCGACCAGCCGGTAGCCGACGCGCGGCACGGTGGCGATCACATCGGCTCCCGCTCCGCCGAGCGCCTTGCGCAATTTCGAGATGGCGGTCGCGAGCGATCCTTCGACCACGGTCACGCCGGGCCAGACGGCATCGAGAATCTCGTCCTTGGTGACGACCTCGCCGGCACGGAGCAGCAATTCATGGAGCAGTTCGAGCGGTTTTCCTTCGAGCGAAACGGGCGTGCCGGCGACGCGGAGCGTCCAGCTTGCCTCGTCGAACTCGGCTCCGGCAAAGCGCCAGATCCGTCTGCGCCGCCGTGAATTATGCGTTCCCGACATTTTTCGTTCCCCCGTTCGACGACTTTAGAAATTCTTGAGAATGGCATCAAGACTTTGTGGGACCAAAGAAATTAGTCCGCTTCCCCACGGAAATGTCAAAATCGAAGGGGTGCGGTGATGGCCGATGTCGGAATGATCAAAACGATCGATGAACTCTATATGTTCACCAAGGTCGGGATGATTGCGGGGAGTCAGAACTGGTCCGAGACGTCGATCTCGACCACGACGACCACCAGCGGCGGCGGCGGATATATGCATCAGGGGTCGGGTTTCATCTCGCCGGCCTCGACGAGCACGACCACCTCGTCGAGCACGACCGAGCAATTGCGGCTCTTCGTGCGCGAGGATGACGGCGACGAGTTCGAGGCGAAGTTCAGCGAGCCGGGTTTCGGTGTACGCGAGGGGCATAGGGTGCTTATCGTCTATGCCGGCGATCAGGCCTCACGGCGCGGCTATCCGATGGCGCTCGCCAATCTCAGCACCAACCAGAGCAAGGTGTTCACGCAGCGCGCCGGCTGGATCATCAAACAGATCGGTCAGGCGATGGGCTGTGCGGCGGTCGGAGCCTTTCTTGTGCTCGCGGTCGTTCTCGGCATGGTTGCCGGGTTCGTCGGCGTCATTATCGCCGCGGCGCCGCTGGGGTTTCTCCTGCACAAGCACCGACAGAATGTAGCGCTCGCGAAAGGCATTGTGGATGCGGTGTCGGCGGAGATGCGGAAGGCCGTGGAGGTCGAGCGCGGCCGCGCGGCGGCTTGAGATGCCCGCCAATCATGGCTGGGCATGTTTAGGGGATCACGATATGCGCTTCACCATTGCTTTGATGGCGCTCGCTTCCGGCTCGCTGCCGGTCGCCGTCCACGCGCAAGCTGCCAAGGCCTGGCCGCGCGAGGTGCAGGCGGTCTACGACCAGTTCAAGGGCCAATGCCAACGCGGCGGGAAATTCGTACCCGACCGGGAAAATTTCGCCCATGAGGTCGAGGTCACCGGCGACGGCAAGCCCGACTGGGTGGTCGAGGTCGCGTCGCTGGGCTGTGTGGTGCCGCAAGCCGTGCGCGATTCGGGCGAGGGCCCCGAAGACGGCAACAGCTATTGCGGGACTGCGGGCTGTTCGGTGCAGATATTCGGGTCGGGGAAAAAGGGGCTGACCTCGATCTTCAACGGCACGCTCCGTTCGTGGGATGTGATCGACCTCGGGCGCGGAAGAAAGGGGCTGGAAACGTCAGTCCACGGAACCGCCTGCGGCGGCACGGGGGCCGAGGTGTGCATCGAAACCCTCGCGTGGAACGGACGAAAATGGGACGTCGTCAAACGCTATCGCTGGACCGACGCCGATTATGAGGCCCACCAGAAGGAGCAGGCCGCGACCCCCTATCAGGAGCCGCCGCGGCACGAGGCGAAATGGAGTTTCGGCGGCAAGGGCGCTGGCGCGGTCGCGGCGACGACCGGCCATCCAGACTTCATGGCGCTGGGGCTGCGCTGCCAGCCGGGCGGAGGCGTTTACATGACCCTCGTCCCGAAGCCCGGCATGCCGTTGCCGCCTGCCGGCCAGCCGCTGCTTCTCCACTTTACGGGGAGCGAGAATGGCGGCTATGCGGCGACGCAGACGCTGGTGCAGGAACCGGGCAAGCCCGACCTCAGCGGTCCGCTCGATCCTGGTGTCGAGGTGCTGCTGGAGGGCGCGGACACCGGGCTGGAGCTGATCGCGAGCAACAGTGGCGGCGACGAATGGCGACAGCTCGACTATATGACGCTGGCGGGCTCGACCGCCGCCATCCGTTCGCTGAAACAGCAATGCGCCGCGTCCGCCGGCTCGACCGCGGCGACCCAGGCGGCAGGGCAAAAGCCGGCCGCGCCGCTTGGTATCATGGCCGGCTATTATGTGCTCGAAAGCGAAGCCTGCTCGAACCCGGAGTTCGAGGCGATCTTTTACGACGGCAAGCGGCTCGGCTTGATGCGCGGCGGCGGCGCGCCCGGCAGTTCCGAGGAAAATTTCATCGGTCCGCTCGGCAAGGTTGAGAAATCACGCGGGTATTTCCTTCTCCCCGCATGGGGGATGGAGGTGAAGATCCTGTCGTCCACACGCATCCAACTCACGATTCAGGATACCGAAGCCCCGCGCCGCTGGTGCCCGGCCGACCAAATTCCTGCGAAGTGGCGGATGCGCTGACCTACGGCGAAAACGTGCGGTGGTCGAGTTCGACGCCGATCACCACAATCGCCTGGCGCAGCTTTTCCGCGATTAGCGCCGCCTGCGCGGGGGGCAGGTCGCGGGCTTTCGCCCTGCTGGTGGTGCATCGACCGGCTGAGCAAGCTGCCGGGGGTGCAGGAGATCAACTCGACCGTCGCCTTGTCGGAGATCAAGTCGACGAACGAGCTGCCGTTGGGCGACGGCTGAGCTGAACGGGCGGATAAGCCTCAACTCGCCGTCCGAAAGATTTTCTTCGTCGCAGAAACCGCACGCGCGGCTTGACGAATTTAATATCTATCTTTTAAGTTGAGATTGTCATTCGGAATTGGTCGGAACGAATGACGGGCTCTCCTCCTTCGACCCGCGGCTTTTGACCGGGAAGCAGCTTGCTCCGCGTTACCAACGGCTAAAGCGCGTGATGCTCGGGCGACAGCGCCAGGCATTGCGTTCCCCCCATCAGGGGTATTGCGATGCGTATGTGTAGCACCAGTTCATAGACGAACGCCGACGATCGCGTGACCGGGTAGCGGACCGACCGCACCCGGGCACCCTCGCGTCGGCATCTCCTTTCATCCTGGCCGCGCCTCCCTTTCGCGAGGACGCGATGCGGCCTTGCGTCCGGCGTCCGTGTGTGCCGGCGGCAGGTGAACCATGCCTTTGCTGACCCAATCCGACCTGTCGGATCTGGCCCGCTACCCTGCGTCCCTGCGCAGCGCTGCCCGTGCGCTGTGGGGGGCGGAGCTGGCGGCCGCCCGATCCGGCGCCGCGCCCGGCGCCACCATCCATCACACAAAAAAGGGGGCGGGATCGCCGCCCGGGGAAACGACATGAAAACCGGAAAATATTCTCCCGAACATCGTCTGAAATATCTGCTCGGCGCGGCGCTGCTAGTCCCGGCGGCGCCTGCCTTTGCGGCCGAGGCGGCGGCGGTCGATGCCGGCGCCGCCGAGGCTGCCGAAGCGGCGGCCGATTATGACGATGGCGGCGCCATCATCGTCTCGGCGCGCCGCCGCGACGAAAGCGCGCAGGACGTGCCGATCGCGCTGTCGGTCGTCGGCTCCGAAACGCTCGAGAAGACCGGCAACTACACGCTGACCCAGATCCAGCAGATCGTGCCCAGCCTGCAGGTGTTCAGCTTCAATCCGCGCAACACCAACATCAACATCCGCGGTCTCGGCAGCAATGTCGCGCTGACCAACGACGGGCTCGAGAATGGCGTCGGCTTCTATATCGACAATGTCTATTACGGCCGTGTCGGGCAGACGCAGTTCGACCTCGTCGACCTCCAGCAGATCGAGGTGCTGCGCGGACCGCAAGGAACGTTGTTCGGAAAGAACACCACCGCGGGCGCGATCAACATCACCTCGCGCAAGCCGAGCTTCGATCCCGAATTCTCTGGCGAGGCGAGCGTGGGCGACTATGGCTATTACCAGCTTCGCGGTTCGGCATCGGGCGGTCTGGTCGACAACCTGATCGCGGTGCGTCTCAGCGGCGCGGTCACCGAGCGGCGCGGCTTTCTCTACAACACCACCCAGAAGGAACGCGCGCAGGATTATTCGAACTGGAGCGTGCGCGGGCAACTGCTCATCACACCGGCGCCCGATTTCGAGGTCCGGATCATCGGCGACTTCTCGCGCCAGAAACAGAACCACGTCCTCAACGTCTTTGCCGGCTATTTCGGGACTTATGAAAATGGCGCGGTCATTCCGAACAATTTCGCGCAGCGCGCGGCCCGCTTTCCCGGCTATAAATTTCCGACGATCGACCCCTTTGCGCGGCGAGGGGAAGCCGATGGCCATTATCAGTCGAACATGGACGGCTATGGCGTGTCGGGGCAGATCGACTGGGACGTCGGCCCCGCGAAGCTGACCTCGATCACCGCCTATCGCTGGTGGGACTGGAATCCGGCGAACGACGGCGATTCAACCTCGCTGCCGATTATCACCAAGGCGCAGCAGGCGAACCGCCAGCGCCAGTTCAGTCAGGAACTCCGGCTTGCCTCGGATACCGATGGACCGATCGATTATGTCGTCGGCGCCTATTATTTCTGGCAGATCATCCGCGGCAAGGGCGCCACGGCCTACGGTCCCGCGGCGGGCCTGTGGAATCTGCCGGCGGTGCCGGTCGCGGTCAGCGATGCGGCGCTCAACGGGTTCGAGGCCAATTCGACCTCCGACCCGCGGACGCGCAGCTATGCGCTGTTCGGCCAGCTCGACTGGACTTTCGCCGACCGGCTGACGCTGACCGCGGGCCTTCGCTTCACGCATGAAAAGAAGGACGGCTCGTTCAATCAGTTCCATGTCGCGGGCATCGACCTGTCGACCTTGCCGGCTGCGACCGCCGCGGCGGCGCTCGCGATCCGCAACCAGTTCAATCCGCTCGTAAGCTACTCGACCGCCTTCACCGACAACAGCCTGTCGGGTCTCGTGACGCTGTCGTGGCAGTTCAACGACGACGCGCTCGCTTATGCGACATATTCGCGCGGCAACAAGTCGGGTGGACTGAACCTGACCAACCTGCCCCCGGGGATCGACCCCGACGTCGCGCCCGAAAAGGTCGACAGCTACGAAGTCGGGATCAAGTCGCAGTGGCTGGATCGCCGTCTGACCCTCAATGTCGCGGGCTATTGGACCGAGATCAGCGACTATCAGACCGCGATCACCGAACAGGTGCCGAACACGGTCAACGTCCGCCAGTATATCGCGAACATTCCCGGTGTGCGCTCGCGCGGGGTCGAAGGCGACCTGAGCTTCGCGCCGTGGGACCGTGCGAGCTTCTATGCCTCGGTCGCCTATGCCGATACGACCTACAGTGACTATCCGAACGCGCCACAGGCGCCCGAGCGGCTCAATCAAGGGGCGATCCAGGATCTGACCGGCGAGCAGCTGCCGGGGGTGCCGAAATTCACCTATACCATCGGCGGCGACCTCTCGGCTCCGCTGACCAGCCTCGGCGGTCGCGAGGTGTCGGTCTATGCTCATGCCGACTATTCGCACCGCTCGTCGTTCAACACCTCATCGAGCAACAGCATCTATGGGGACGTTCCCGCCTACGGTCTGGCCAACGCGCGGATCGGTTTCCGCACCGACGACGGATTGTTCGACCTGTCGGTCTGGGCGCGCAATCTGCTCGACAAGGATTATTATCAGACCTTGTCGCCGGGGGTGACCGGTCTCGTTACTGCGCTGATCGGCGAGCCGCGCACCGTCGGCCTCACGCTGAGGACGAAGCTGTGAGCGCCGTGCCGCCGCCCACTGCGGGCCAGCTCGTCCGCTTTTCGGCGGTCGCGGTGCCGCTCGCCGCGGCCGGGCTGCCGCTCGGCGTCTACCTCCCCGCGATCTATGCGCGCGACTATGGGCTGTCGCTGACGGTCATCGGCATCATCTTCCTGCTCGGGCGCCTGTGGGACGCGCTCGCCGACCCGCTGATGGGGGCGCTGAGCGATGCGACCCGCACCCGCTACGGCCGCCGAAAGCCATGGATCGCGGCGGGCGGGGCGGTCTTCGCGATCGCAGCGATCTTCCTCTTCTTCCCGCCCTTCGGCGTCACGCCGCTGTCGCTCGGGATCGTCCTCTTCTTCCTCTATCTCGGCTGGACCGCGGTGCAGATTCCGTTCCAGGCCTGGTCGGGCGAGGTGTCGGGCGACTATCACGAGCGCACGCGGATCGCGACCTATCAGACGGTCGTGACTTCGTCGGCGCTGTTGCTGACCCTGATCCTGCCGACGATCGCCGATCAGCTCCGTCTCGGCGACGGGCGGTTGCAACTGACATTGATGGGCGGGCTCGTCCTGCTGACGGTCGCGCCCGCGCTGCTGCTGACGCTGACCGCCCTCAAGGAGCCGCCGCTCCCGCTGATTCCCGCGAGCAGGCCCAACCTCAAACAGGTGCTCCGCGCGATCACCGGCGAGCCGCTGCTGCTTCGGGTTCTGGCGTCGGATTTCGCGGTCACGCTCGCGCAGAATATCCGCGCTGCGCTGATCGTCTTCTTCGTGACCTTCTACATGGGGCGGCCCGAGTGGGCAGGGGGGCTGTTCCTCTTCCAGTTCGTCTTCGGCATCTTCGCCGGGCCGATCTGGCTGCGCATCGGCCGCCGCTATGGCAAGCATCGCACCGCAGTCGCGGGCGAGCTGGTGCAGGTCGCGATCAACTTGTCGCTGCTGCTCGTCACGCCCGACACCTTCCCGCTGCTGCTCGCGCTGACGCTGGCGCAGGGGCTCGCGCAGGGATCGGGCAATCTGATGCTGCGCGCCATCGTCGCCGACGTCGCCGACAAGCACCGGCTCGACAGCGGCGAGGATCGCACCGGGCTCTATTATTCGGTGTTCAGCCTCGCCGGAAAGACCGCGACCGCGGTCGCAGTCGGCATCGCGCTGCCGCTCGTCAGCTGGCTCGGCTTCGATCCCAAGGGTGCGAACAGCCCCGAAGCCTTGAACAGCCTGCTGCTCGTCTTCGGCCTTGGCCCCGCCATCGCCCATGCTTTGTCTGCCGCCCTTCTCGCGCGCTTCCCGCTCGACGAGGCGGCGCACGCCGAAATTCGCCGACAGCTCGATCCGGCGCCGCCGGATTACGCCTTCGCCGAATAACTCCGCCGCCAACCGACAACCCAAAAAGGAGACTGACATGACGGACCTTCACAACAGCTACGCGAATGCTCGCGACAAGAATATCCCGCTCGAAATCACCCCCGTGACCGGGACGATCGGTGCGATCGTCCACGGCGTCGAATTGTCGGGCGATCTGCCGGCGCCGGTGGTGCGGGCGATCGAGGCTGCGCTCGTGCGGCACAAGGTGCTCTTCTTCCGCGACCAGCAGCATCTGACCGACCGCGAGCATGAGGATTTCGCCGCGCTGCTCGGCGATCCGGTCGCGCATCCGACGGTGCCGGTCGCCGAAGGCTCGCGCTATCTGCTCGAACTCGACAGCAGGGAAGGCTATGCCGCGTCGAGCTGGCACACCGACGTGACCTTTGTCGATGCCTATCCCAAGGCGTCGATCCTTCGCGCGCTGACAATCCCCGAGGCGGGCGGCGATACGCAATGGGCGAATGGCGAGACCGCCTATGAAGGCCTGCCCGAGGTGCTGCGCCAGCTCGTCAACAACCTCTGGGCGACGCACACCAATCTCTACGACTATGCGTCGATCCTGCAATCCGCCCCCGATGCCGAAAGCGCGGCGAAGCGGATCAAGGAGCATCGCAGCGTCTTCGCCTCGACGGTCTATGAGACCGAGCATCCGGTGGTGCGCGTCCACCCGGTGAGCGGCCAGCGCAGCCTGCTCCTCGGCCATTTCGTCAAGCAGTTCGTCGGGCTGAACGCCACCGACAGCGCCCGGCTTTTCCAGACGCTGCAGGATCATATCACCCAGCCCGAGAATGTCGTGCGCTGGCGCTGGCGCGAGGGCGATGTCGCGATCTGGGATAATCAGGCGACCCAGCATCGCGCGACCGCCGACTTCGGGCTCCAGCGCCGGACGCTGCGCCGCGCGACGATCCACGGCGAGGCGCCGGTCGCGATCGACGGCCGCCGGAGCCGCACGGTGCGGCAGGAAAAGGCGGTTCAGTACGAACCGGCCTGACCGAAATCGGCCGGCGCCGGACTTCTCTCCCTTCCTGCGACAGCGCCGGTCCAGACTGCGGCGCGCCGGGGTTCCATTCGCCCTTGGCGTGCCGCCCTTCCTTTCGGAGGATGTCCCGAATGAGACGTATCGTGTTATTGCTGCTTGCTCTCGTCGTCGCCGCCGAAAAGGCTCGCGAGCGCGTCTCGCGCCGGCGCGCCGCGTGCGAGCCGCGGCTCCCCCTGCCTCCGGCAGGCTCATCAATGACGGTCTCGTCGGACAAGGACGATTCCTGGCCGGGAGGAACGCGAAAGGATCGCTGCGAGGGACGGGAAGCCGGCTGCGGTACGTCGCGTTCGCTTCGCGTGGATGATGCATCCGTCGCAGAATTCGCATGGGTTCGCGCGGTGGCATCGATTTGAAATTCGGGGAACATAATTGTCCCTATAGTTTGACATTGGTTTGGAATCAATTCCGGCAAAATCGAGATTGACTCGCATATTTTGGAAGCATATGTGTTTCCAAAATAATGAAGCGGCACAGGCCGGATTCAATGGGAGAGATGGTCCAATGGCGATGTCCAGGGCAGCGGTATTGCGCGAGTTTGGCGCGCCCGTCACGATCGAGACGCTGCGGGTCGACGATCCGGCGCCTGGCGAAGTTCTCGTCCGCACGGCAGCGTGCGGCGTTTGCCACAGCGATCTTCATTTCAAACAAGGCTCGATGCCGATCAGCCCTTGCCCCTCGATCATGGGGCATGAGGCCGCAGGGGTCGTCGAGGCGGTCGGCGCCGGGGTGACGACCGTCGCTCCCGGCGATCATGTCATCGCCTGCAACTCGGTCGGTTGCGGCCAGTGCCGCCAGTGTATCGCCGGGCGGCGCCACCTCTGCCGCGAGCGCGGCTGGCTGCGACGGCCAAAAGGAGCGGGGCCCCGATTTGCCAACGGCGACGAGAAGATCGCACCCTTCACCGATCTCGGGGGATTTTCGGAATATATGCTGCTTCCCGAGGGGGCCGTCCTTCGCATCGATACCGACATTCCCCTCGATCATGCGGCGCTGCTCGGTTGTGCGATCATCACGGGGGTCGGGGCGGCGCTCAACACGGCGAAGGTCCATCCGGGATCGACGGTCGCGGTCTTCGGCTGCGGGGGGATCGGGAGTTCGATCATCCAGGGGGCGCGCATCGCGGGTGCCGAGCGGATTATCGCGATCGACATCGTTCCCGGCAAACGCGATCTTGCCATGCGCTTTGGCGCCACAGACACTCTCGATCCGACAGCGGTCGATGCGGTCGAGGCCATTCGCGAGCTCAGCGGCGGGGGCGTCGACTATGCCTTCGACGCGGTCGGCAGCGTGAAGCTCATGGGGCAGGCGATTTCGGCGACCGGCATTCGCGGGACGGCCGTTCTCGTGGGTGCGCCTCCGCGCCGCGAGCGCCTCGAGCTGTCGCTTGGCGAGCTCATGTCCGAAAAGCGCATCACGGGTTCGCTCATGGGGTCCAGTCGCTTCAAGCTCGACGCCCCATATTATCTCGAACTTTATCGGCAGGGCCGGCTCGATCTGGCCGGGCTGGTCTCGCATCGCTTGCCCCTGGAAAATCTCGAGGACGCATTCGCCGCCATGGAGAGCGGCGAAGCCATGCGCTCGGTTGTCACATTCTAGATTGAACCCGAAAAGAAGGAAGGAAGACCCGATGAACGCCGCAACGGAAATCACCGCAGAGCAGCGGTTCGAGCAAATGGTCGAGAACCGCGAGATCGTCGACTATGCCACGATAAAGCCGCTCTTCCTGGAGCTTGAGGGAACGACGAACGAATTCATGTTCGGGCAGTGGCGCGGCGGAAGCTTCAGCGGCCAGACGACCATTAGCAATTTTTACGGCAAGCGGTTCAACTCGCCCGAACATTGCGAGCCCATGCTGCGCACCAATGAGGCGGGCGAGGTTTACGCTTGGGGCGACTGGGGCGAGGCGCGGCTTCGCGAAGTTGGATATTGGGAGAAGGTCCAGTCCGCCGTGATCTACGACGATCGACCGCTGATGGACTATTTTCGCAAGGTCAATGACGATCTTGTGATCGGCCTCGGCGACTGGAAGGGCAAGCCGAAAGGCTTCTTCTGGCTCATCCGCGACAGGCAGGCGGGCTGAGGGACACGCAGCGCCCCTGACCGGGGCAATCAGAGGAAATGAGGGCGAACGCCCGTGCGAGCGCAATGCGCGGCACGGGGCGGCTGGTTGTGCGCACGCGCAGGGCGGGGGGTATCCGCCGGTCGAGCCGAGACAGGAATTTGGGAGGAGGACAACATGAAAAAGCAGAACATGATCGTTGCCGCAGGACTGGTTTCACTGGCTATGGCCACCGCGACCTCGGCCGCGGCCGCCGAGACGGCCGCTGAGGCCGCCGATGGCACGGGCGAAGCCGGTGCGGACGGAAATTCGGGCGACATCATTGTCACCGCGCAGAAGAAGTCGGAAAGCATTCGGGAGGTGCCTGCGACGATCCTCGTGAAGGACGCGGACCAGCTGATTACCGCTGGCATCCGCTCCCCGACCGACCTCGGAAACGCATTCCCCGGGCTCGTCTTCACGCGACTTGCGACGTCGGCCCAGCCGGCGATCCGCGGCATTACCAGCACCGCGGTGAGCAGCGCCGGCGGCATCGAGCAGCCCGTCGCCGTATATATCGACGGCATTTACAGTGCCTCGCAGTCCAACAATCTCGCCTTCGACCCGACGATGGTATCGCGGATCGAGGTGCTGAAGGGGCCGCAGGGAACCGTTTTCGGCCGCAACGCCGTCGGCGGGGCCATTCTCGTCTATTCGCGCGACCCCGATCTCAACGATTTCAAGGTCGACGGCTCCGTCACGCTGAGCCGGATCGGCGGCGGGGCTTCCAACGCGGTGACCAATAACGAACAGCGTCTCTTTGTGAGCGCACCCCTCGTCGACGACCGTCTCGGGATCAGCTTCTCGGGCGTGCGGACGTTCAATTCGGGCTACCTCACCAACATCAGCCCCGGATCGGACGGCCGGTACGGCCGCTCGCTCACGGAAAATGTGGCGGCGAAGCTCCTCTGGGAGCCGAATGACTCGATCCGGATTGCGCTCAGCGCGCGTTACAGCCATCTCGACATCGAGACGGCCAGCTCGATCCAGGACCGCGGCTCGCGGGCACTGCAGGTCAACGCGGGCGGCGCGCTCATCTATCCCGACGCGATCATCGGCGAGACGCCCTGGGAGGTCGCTTTCGACGTGCCCGGACGCAGCCTGCTCAAATCCTACGCGTTGACGCTGCGCGCTGACTTCGAGAGCGACATCGGCGATTTCACGTCGCTCACGGGCTATCAGCGCGTCATGCCGTCGGGACGCGGCGACGTCGAGGGGGCCTATTCGCCATCCTGCCTGTCGGTCCGGCGATGCCAGGACCTGCGCTGGTTCTACCGCCAGCCTCTGTTCCTCTCGCAGGAGTTCAACTTTGCCTCGCGAGACTTTGGTCCTTTCTCCTTCATCGCCGGCGTTTACGGCCTGCACATCGTGAACGAGACCGAGGCGAGCCTCTGGGGCGACACCTTCCTCTATCTCTCGCGCGCCGAGACAGACTCGTTCGCGGCTTTCGGAGAAGGAACGCTGAAGCTCACCGACCGCTTCTCGATTCTGGCCGGCATCCGCTACTCGTTCGATACGCTTTCGCTGCGCGGCACGAATATCCGGAATGCTCCTTTCACCCAGCCCAATGAAAAGAGCTGGAGCGCGGCGACGAGCCGCCTCGGGATCAAGTGGGAGGCAACCGACAGCCTCAACGTCTACGCGACCTTCAGCCAGGGCTATAAGAGCGGACTATTGTCCTATTCGGCCTTCAATCAGCTGGTGAATGGAGTGATCGTTCCCCGCACACCCGGGGCGTCGGTCGATCCCGAACATCTCGATGCCTTCGAGGCGGGCATCAAATATGCCGATCGCGGCGTTGCCGTCAACCTGTCCGGATTCCACTATAAATATAAGGATCTCCAGGTTCAGAGCTATGTGAACAATGTCATCGTGACCGCGAACGCGGCCGAGGCGAGCATCTACGGGCTCGACTTCGACGGTTCGGTCCAGATTGCGCCGGCATTCAAGATCACGGGGGGCGGTTCGTGGCTCCCGCATGCGGAATATGACAATTACGCCGCCGCGCAGACCTTCCCGCTCGTCAACGGGCAGCCGATCTCCGCCAATGCCGATGCGAGCGGCCAGCGTCTCATCCGTTCGCCGAAATGGATCCTTTCGGCGGGGATCGACTATTCCCCGGAGATTGCAGGGGGCGAGGCCAATTTCAATCTCGGCTACAATTATTCGTCGAGCTACAAGCACGACGTCATGGGCTATGTCACGCAAGGCAAATATGGCGTTTGGAATGCGTCGGCCAGCTTCACGCCGCGTGACAGCAATTTCCGGGCCACGCTGTTCGTCCGCAACATAACGAATACCGCCTATGCCGCCGGCTCGAGCATCAACGACAACGGGTATAATGTGGCCTACTCGCCGCCGCGCGAGATCGGCCTGACGCTCGGTTACAAATATTAGGACCTCGCGAGGCGGTCAGCGGCGCGCAGCCGGGGCCGCTTCCATTTCTTTCCGCCCAGTCCTCGGCGGTAAGCTCAGGGCACTGGGAGCCGCGGAGGCGCGGCTCCCGTTTTTTCCTTGATGGCGGGTGCGGGCTGGGCCCCGGACTGGCGACGCCGCTGCTCGCCGCGCCGATAATAAGGGACATATCACGATGCATCCGTCAGCCCACAGCCGCGGTCAGGCTGCAAAGCCAGCCTTCATCATGGCCCCTTCGGGCGAAGTGGTGACCTATGGCGCCCTCGACCAGCGCTCGAACCGCTATGCGCAGCTTTTCCGCGCGTTCGGGCTTCGCCCGGGCGACACGATGGCCTTCAGCCTGGAGAACCGGCGCGAATTTCTCGAGATCGCATGGGGTGCGCAGCGATCGGGCGTGCGCTATGTCCCGATCTCCAACAAGCTCAACGCATCCGAAATCGTGCATATCCTGGCGGACAGCGGCGCGGCGCTGTTCATCGCATCGCATTCGCTGGAAGCGATCGGCGATGCGCTGGCGGCTGCCGGATTGACGATTCATGCCTTGGGGGTCGGGGCATCCGCCGGCCTGTTTCGCGCGATCGAGCCCATGCTCGAAGGCATGCCTGACGAGCCGATCGCGGACGAGGCAGCCGGAATCGAAATGCTCTATTCGTCGGGAACGACCGGGCGTCCGAAAGGCATCGCGCCCCGGCACGAGCCCGGCCTGCCGATCGACGCGCCCGAACCGGTAACGCAGGCCATCGCTGCCAAATTCGGTGCTGGTCCGCAGACCATCTATCTCTGTCCGGCGCCGCTATATCACGCCGCGGCGCTTCGCTGGTGCATGGCGATGGGACGGATCGGAGCCACGGCGGTCGTGATGGAGAAATTCGACGCGGAATTGGCGCTCACCCTGATCGAGCGTCATGCGATCACATTAGCCCAATTCGTACCGACCCACTTCGTCCGCATGCTCAAACTTCCTGCTCCAGTACGCGAAGCCTTTGATGTGGGTTCACTCGAGACGGTGGTCCATGCGGCCGCGCCATGCCCGATCCCGGTCAAGGAGGCGATGATCGACTGGTTCGGGCCGATCATCCACGAATATTACGGCGGATCGGAGATGAACGGGAGCACCTCGATCGGACCGCACGACTGGTTGGAGCACAAGGGGTCGGTCGGACGCTCGGCCGCCGAGACCGTCCACATCTGCGACGAGCAGGGCCGCGAACTTCCGCCACGGTCGGAAGGCCTCATCTACTTCTCGGGCGGGCGCGAGTTCGAATATCATAATGACCCGGAGAGAACCCGGGAGGCGCGCCATCCGCGCGGGTGGACGACACTCGGCGATATCGGATGGCTGGACGAGGACGGATATCTGTACCTGACCGATCGCAAGAGCTTCATGATCATCTCCGGAGGGGTGAACATCTATCCGCAGGAGATTGAGAATCTCCTCATCACCCATCCTGCCGTCGCGGACATCGCGGTGCTCGGCGCCCCCGACGAGGATTTGGGCGAGACGGTCGTTGCCGTCGTCGAACCTCTTGTGTGGGAAGATGCGGGGGACGCTCTTGCCGCCGAACTGGACATCTTTGCGCGCGAGGGACTCTCCCACGTCAAGATCCCGAGGCGCTTCATCTTTCGGAAGACTCTTCCGCGGCTCGATACCGGAAAGCTCGCGAAAAAACAGATCCGGGAGGAACTCTGGCCTGCCGGGCGGGCCGTCTAGTCTGCGGGGTTGCCGCGTCGCCGGGACCGGCGATCGGCTCACGCTGGATCAGCCTGCCTTCATCAGGTCTCGAAGAACTGTTTCGATCTGCTTGCGCTGCATCAGAAAGGCGGCTTCGAGCGTCGCGCTGCTCTTGTTCAATATGCGTTCGAGTGCGAGGCCGCGGACCGTGGCGAGCATCTGGATCGTCGCAAGGCCTGCGGTTCGCCGGTCGACGATCCCCATATCCTCGAAATCGCTCGCAAGAAGCTCGCGCTCGATGAGGTAGCGTGACCTGCCGACACGGGCGAGGCGGTCCGAAAGCTCGGGATCGCTCCGCGCCCCCAGCATGACCTCGATCACCGCGAAGGCGGGCGGATGCTTGTAGAGTTCCCAAATCGCGTCGACGCGCGCCATGGCGCGGGGCAGGCCACGAGGGAAGGTGCGGACATGCGCCAGCGCGGTCTCGCGCATTTCGTCGAGCAGTTGCTCGACGAGCGCCGCATAGAGATCCGCCTTGATCGGGAACTGCTTGGCGAGCGCGCCGCGGCTGAGGCCCGTTCGTTTGGCGACGGCCAGGATGCTCGATCCTGCATAGCCGACTTCATGCAATATGTCGGTGGCAGCGGCGAAAGCCCGCGCCCGGGTTGTTTCGCGGCGCTCGGCATGCGAGCCGCGGCTTCCCGGGCCGCCGGCGTCGCGAGTGCGCTCCTCGGGACCGGGCCTGTCCTCCCCGGTTTCGGCCAGCGTCTCCATGGTCTCCTCGTTCATGATTATCGAATAGGGAGGAAGGCGCGGGCCTGCAACGATATTGGGACATGTTCCCAGCCGGCCGGCGGAGCCTGTTCCTGTCGTCCGCACAGGCTGCCGGAGCTTATGCGCGGCCCGGAAAGGCGCTCACTCTTGGAATTGGCCTCAATCTGGTTCTATCGGCCGAATATAGTTGGAATATATCGCGTTAGCCCGCACTTTCAGATTCTCCCAAGATCGCCTCGACCAGCAGCGATCGATCGCGAGCGGGCCGGCCAGTCCAGTAAGAGGGCAGGGCCTCCCGCACTGACGAGGGGCACGCGGACCGGATCGGTCGGAAACGCCGGTCGGCGCGCCATGGGTCGCAATGCCAACGATCGACGCCGCGCACGCGTTTGCGCTCGACGTCACTCGGGTGAAAGACAAGGCGGGTCTCGCCGACCTGCTGCAGGAGGCCTGCCGTTTGATGGGCTGCTCCTGGTTCGCGCTCAGCCATCATGTCGATTTCCTAGCCGCGCCCGACCGCGGCGTGCGGGTGCATAACTACCCCGAGGAGTGGGCGCATTGGTTCGACGAGCAGCGGCTCGGCGTCACCGATCCGGTCCACCGTGAGAGCCAGCGGAATATGTCGGGGTTCTTGTGGCACAATATGAAGCCCGATCGTCCCGAGGACGAAATGATCCTTGCCGCGGCCCAGCGCCACGGCATCGGCGACGGTCTTACCGTTCCTGCGCATCTTCCCGGACATGCGCATGGGTCGGTGTCCTTCGCGTGGAAACCCGGAACGGTAGCCAGTGCGGATGCTTTGCAATTCGCCCGGATGATCGGGGGTCCGGCTTTCGATGCCGCGCGTCTGATCGCCTATCCCGAACTCGCGCACCTCGGCCCCAGGCTTACCCGCCGGCAGCGCGAGGTGCTGATCTGGTCGGCAAAGGGCGAAAGCGTCCGGAGGATCGGACTGCGGCTCGGTCTCAGCCCGGACACGGTGCGCGAACATCTGCGCAATGCCCGGCAGCGCTATGAGGCGAATGGCGGCATCACGCTCACCGTACGCGCGCTGTACGATGGCGACATCAGTTTCGAGGACATCGCCAAGCGCTGAGAAAAATCGCTGACACCCCCCGATCATGCTATGGTGCGGGGGAAAAAAGCCCTTCAATTGGAACGCCTCTTTTCAAACGGAGGCTTTACCATGCTGCTTATTGTCGATTCCACCAACCGGGCGCTCGAGCATAAGGCGATGCGCACGATGTTCGAGGCGCGCAAGCGCGTGTTCATCGATCTGCTGAAATGGGATATCCCAGCACTCGCCGATCGGTTCGAACTTGACCATTTCGACGATGCGGACGCGACCTATCTGATCGTGACCGATACGGAAGGGGAGCATCTCGCTTCGGCGCGGCTGCTGCTCACGACCCGGCCCGCGCTGCTCGACAGCCTCTTTCCGGGGCTGGTCGCGGGCGAGGTGCCGCAAGGGCCGAACATTCTCGAAATCACGCGCTTCTGCCTGTCGCCCGGTATCGGCGCGCGGCAGCGGCTGGTCGCGCGCGACGCGCTGCTGGTCGGGCTTGTCGAGTTCGCGCTCGCCAATGAGATCAGCACCTATACAGGCGTCGCCGAGCTCCCCTGGTTCCGCCAGATCCAGACATTCGGCTGGGATTGCCGCGCGCTCGGCGAGCCGGCGCTGCACCGCGGACAGGCGCTTGTCGCGCTCCGCATCGATGTCGATGCTTCGACTTTGGCAAGGCTCTCAGACGCCGGGATCGTCAGCAGCGCCGTGGCGGCCTCGTCCGCCTGCGCAGCCTGAGGAGGGAACGATGATGATCAATCACGCCGCGCTCGACGCCTCCGCGCCCCGATCCGCCGCTGGCCGCGAGCTCATGGAACAGGGCTATACGATCCTGAAAGACGCGGCTTCGCCGCCGCTGATCAGGGGCATCGCCGAGGACCTTGGACCCCGCTATGCCGCCACGCCCTTTTGCGAGGGAGGCTTCTACGGCGAGCGCACGAAGCGGTTCGGCCGGCTCCTGATCCGCTCGCCGCACATGGCCGAGCTGGTGATGAACCCGGCAGTTCTCGGCCTCGCCGAACTCGCGCTCGGCAACTGGTGCGACCGGATCCAGCTGAATCTCGCCCAGGCGATCGAACTGCACCCCGGCGCGCTCGCACAGTTTCCGCACCGGGATCAGGATATGTGGTCGGGCGCGCTGGGCGAGGTCGAGTATCTCATCAATGTGATGTGGCCGCTTACCGCTTTTACGGAGGAGAATGGCGGGACGCTGGTCTGGCCGCGAAGCCACGGGATCGAAGCGCTTGTCGAGGAACCGAAGGAGGCGCCGATCGTCGCTGCCGCCGAGCCCGGCGACGCGATCGTCTTCCTCGGATCGACGTTACATGGTGCCGGTGCGAACAGAAGCTCGGGCGTCCGGCGCGGGATCATCGTCAGCTACTGCCTTGGCTGGCTCAAGCCCTATGAAAATCAGTGGCTGGCCTATCCGCCCGAGATTGCGAAGGGCTTTCCGCCCGATCTCGCGGCGCTTGCTGGCTATGCGCAGCACCGGCCCAATCTCGGCAATTTCGAGGGACAGTGCCCGTCGGTGCTGTTCGGCGGCTATCCCGACGAGCCCTTGGCTGCGATCGACGCATTGCGGCCCGATCAGGCAGCGCTGCTCGCCGACCATGTGGCGGACCAGCGCCGAGGCGGCGAGGGGGCGCTCGCGGCATGAGCCCGGGCGCCACCATGGAGCGCGTGTATCTGGATCTGAAGGCGCGCGTCCTCTCGGGTGCCTATCGGCCCGGAACCCGGCTCGAACCCGTGCATCTCGCGAAATCGCTTGCCGCCAGCGCCACGCCGGTGCGTGACGCTCTCTATCGCCTCTCCGGCGAGCGCATCATCGAGAGCTGGCACCAGGAGGGGTTCCGTCAGCCGCTTCTGAACGAGGCCGATCTCGTCGACCTTTACGGATGGGCCGGCGCGCTACTGTCGCTGGCATTGAAGGGCAGATCGCCGCTTCTCGATTTGCCCGGCGGACTGATCGATCTCGCGCCTCACGACTCCTATCCGGAAGCCATCGAAATTCTCTTCCGGACGATCGCGATGGGCAGTTCAAATGGCGAACTTCGCGCTGCGATCGTCAATATTGTCGAGCGAAGCATGACAATTCGCGCTTTGGAGGTGGTGACACGCCTCGAAGAGGAGACCCGGATCGGCAAGGGCGGGACCCTGGCGGCGCAGCTGTCGCGGCTCGACCTGGTGGTGCTCGACGAGCTTGGATATCTGCCGTTCGCACGCTCGGGAGGACAGTTGCTGTTCCA
>NZ_JAYSAH010000077.1:0-11747 GCF_041916015.1 Sphingopyxis sp.
CACATGATCCTCAAGGCTGAAGCTGTAAAACAGCGCCTCCTGCATCACCTTCCGCTCGCCCATCATCAGCAGTCTCCCGATAACAAGACAACTGAATCATTCCCCGCGCTTCACTGCAAGCGGGAGTTTTTCAACAGAATACACCCCAAAGCCGCCGCCGGCCGACCCGGAAAAATCGCTGTCCTACTTTATCCTACCGTGCCAGCCTTGACGCCGCTCTTTGACATCACCGGCTTTCCCGTACCGCCCTTAAGGCGACAAAGGAGACAGTTTCGGTGCGCATATCGGTATCCTTTGTCGCTTTAGGGCGTGCTCCCGGCACGATGCGACAAACCCTCAACGCCATAAAAGACAGAAGGTCACTGCGCCCATGCGGAGCTTCTGCGGCCCTAAAATCCCCCTCGACGTGAAGGGCGGCTTTCCACGCCGCTCGCCGTTACCGCTTCATGCACTGGCGCGCGTCGTCGCGCTTATACTCGCTGCAGTTCCAAAGCGCCTTCTCGAACCCCGCCTTGTCGTCGCGGAGATAGGAGAAGGTCATCGCCGAGCGCTGCATCTCGTTCATCGCGTCGCTGTCGGGTTTCAGCGTCGGGTTGGTCCAGCCCATGAACTTGCAATAGGGCTTGTCGCCGCAGAGGCGGAGCGCGGTCGTCACGAAGCTTTCGGGCGCCGCGCGCCGGTCGAGCGCGACATAGATGGTGTCGCGCCCTGCGGCGTCGCCGGCACCGGTCACGACCTTCGCTTCACCGACCGCGGCATTGGCATCGACCGCGGCGAGTTCGGTCGGTACGGCTGCGCCGACCGCAAGCGCATGCGCGGGCGACAGCGCCGCCATCTTCGCGACGCCGGCGTCGTTCCCCGACACGGCACCGCGGAACGCTCCCGGCGTTCCCCAATAGCCCGGCCAGCGGAAGAAAAGATGGGTATCGACGATCGCGATCTTTTCGAGGCTGTCGCTCCAATAGGGGCGTACCCAGTCGGTGTGGTAATGCGTCGCGAGCCCGACCTTGGGATAGGTCGTACCCGACAACATCATCTCGGCATTCGCCTGCGCGCGCGCCCAGGCGGCATCCGAATAGCGCCGGTTCAGCGCGCCGTCGCAGGTGAAGGTGAACTGGCATCCCGTCGTGCGTTCCGATCCCTGGAACACCACGCCGCAGATCGACTTGGGGAAAGCCGGGTGGCGGGCGCGGTTGATCACGACCTGACCGACGGCCTGCTGTCCCTTGGCATCGTCGCCGGCCTCATAGAGCATCGCGGCGGCAAGGCAGTCGCGTGCACGGGCGCGGCCGTCGCCGCTGCCAGCGTAGACGAAGGGACGCGGCGCGACGAAACCCCTGGTGACGAGCGGAATCTCGGCATTTTCGGCGCGCGCGTCGGCTTCGGTCACCGGCGCCAGCTCCATCGGCGCGACCTCGGGAACGACATCGGCGGGCGGCGCGACCGGGTGCGGCCGCGCGCCATGCTTGCCCGCGCCGCCATGCCCGCTCGCATAGAGGACCGCGACGATCGCCATGACCGTGAGCAGGACGAACAGCCAGCCCGTCCAGTCGCGCCGCAGGGGCACTGCCTGTTCGCCCGCAAGGCGTGTCATAAGAGATCAGATTTCGGGCAGGAAATCGGGAACCGACAGATAGCGCTCGCCGGTGTCGTAGTTGAAGCCGAGTACCCGGGTGCCCGGCGGCAGTTCGGCCAGTTTCTGGTCGATCGCGGCGAGCGTCGCGCCCGACGAGATGCCGACCAGCATCCCTTCCTGTGTTGCGGCGCGGAGCGCCCACGCCTTGGCGTCGGCCGCCTCGACCTTGATCACGCCGTCGAGCAGGTCGGTGTGGAGGTTGCGCGGAATGAACCCGGCGCCGATGCCCTGGATCGGGTGCGGCCCCGGCTGACCGCCCGAAATGACCGGCGATTGCGTCGGCTCGACCGCGAAGACCTTCAAATTCGGCCAATGTTGCTTGAGAAATTGTGTGACGCCGGTGATATGGCCGCCGGTGCCAACGCCGGTGATCAGCACGTCGATCGGGGTGTCCTTGAAATCGGCGAGAATTTCGGGGCCGGTGGAGCGGACGTGGACATCGACGTTTGCCTCATTCTCGAACTGCTGCGGCATCCACGCGCCGGGAGTCGTTTCGACGAGTTCGATCGCGCGCTCGATCGCGCCCTTCATGCCCTTTTCGCGCGGCGTCAGGTCGAAGGTCGCGCCATAGGCCAACATCAGCCGGCGGCGTTCGAGCGACATACTTTCGGGCATCACGAGGATCAGCTTGTAGCCCTTGACCGCGGCGGCCATCGCGAGGCCGATGCCGGTGTTCCCCGACGTCGGCTCGACGATGGTGCCGCCGGGCTTCAGGCTGCCGTCGCGTTCGGCCGCCTCGATCATCGCGAGGCCGATGCGATCCTTGATCGAACCACCGGGATTGCTGCGTTCCGACTTCACCCAGACTTCAGCGTCGGGGAACAGCCTTGCGACGCGGATGTGCGGCGTGTTCCCGATGGTTTCGAGGATCGAATTGGCTTTCATGATCGGTGCGCTCTTTCCTTGAATTCAAACCGCGGGTCGCGGCGGACGCGATTCGGCCAGTCTCCGGCACGCAGCCACTGGGTCTCGTCGGCCAGGACGGGTATGGGGGCGGGTTGTAACGAGGCGAGCAGATACTGTCCATAAGGCCAGTCCCCGATCGCGGAGTCGGCGTTGATATGTCCGAACGGCCCTGCGTTGACGAAACGCGCATCCCATTGCCGCGCGAGCCGCCATACATGCGCGGTCTTGGCATAGGGATCATCGTCGCTCGCGACGACGATGATCGGCGCGCGTGTGGTAAAGCCGGGCGTATCGTCGAAGCCCGTGATCCGTCTTTCGTGGCGCAGCCGTGCCATGTCGGGCGGCGCGACGAGCAGCGCGCCGGCGATGCGGCTGCGCGTCAGCGTGCTCGCGGCGGCGAACCAGTGGGCGAAAGCATGGCAGCCGAGGCTGTGCGCGGCAATCAGCACGGGCGCGCTTTCGGCCTCGATCGCCTCGGCGATGCGACGGACCCATTCGTCGCGGTCGGGATCGTCCCAGCGGCCGAGTTCGATTCGTTCGGCATGTTCGAACTTGCGTTCCCACAAGCTCTGCCAGTGGGTCGGGCCGCTGTTGTGAAGGCCCGGAATCGTCAGGATTTTGTGGCGGATGGTGGCAGTATGCATGGCGGGTTCTCCGTCGATGGAGGAGGGGGAACCGCGGTGACGGGTGCTTGTCCATTAACTCAACTTAATTAATTGACAAGAATTTTGTGGCAAAGGGAGAGCCGCTTGCGATGAATCGATTTGAAGCTTTCGGCAGGCCGCGGAAACGCGTCAGCCGGTCTCGTCGACCTTCGAATCGAAGGTTCGCGCATGGCGCAGCTCGGGAAAAAGCCAGGCCCAGATCGCGGTGACGCCGATCGCCGCCGCGCCGCCCACGACGACGGCGGGAACCGGCCCCAGCGCCGCCGCCATCGCGCCGGCGCGCATCTCGCCGAGCTCGTTCGAGGCTGAGATCGCGAGCCCCGATGCGGCACTGACCCGCCCGCGCATATGATCGGGAGTGTTGAGCTGGATCAGCGTCCCGCGCACGAAGACCGAGAACATGTCCGCCGCACCCATCAGCACGAGGAGTGCAAGCGACAGGAACAGGTTGGTCGAAAGCCCGAACGCGACGGTGCCTGCGCCAAAGACCGCAACCGCCCAGAGCATCTTGACCCCGACGTTGCGTTCGATGGGCCGGATGGCGAGCCCCAGCGCGACCACCGCCGCTCCGACTGCCGGCGCGGCGCGCAACAGGCCGAGACCCTCGGAGCCGACGTTCAATATATCGCGGGCATAGACCGGCAGCATCGCGGTCGCACCCGACAGGATCACCGCGAACAGGTCGAGCGTGATCGTGCCGAGCAGGAATCGTTCGACCCAAACGAATTTCAGTCCGTCGACCATTTCGCGCAGCGGATGCCGACGCACTTCGGCGGGTGGCGGCAGCACCGGGCGCACCCGGCTGATCGTGAAGGCCGACAGCGCGAGGAGAAGGGCCGCGAAGATATAGACCGACGTCGGATGCACGGCATAAAGGAGGCCGCCTGCTGCAGGGCCGATCACCGAAGCCGATTGCCAGGCGATGCTGCTCATCGCGATCGCGCGCGGCAGCACGGCGGGCGGCACGATGTTCGGCGCGATCGCGCTCATCGCGGGTCCGGAAAAAACGCGCGCTACGCCGTGCATCGCCGCGAGGCTGAAGAGGAGCGGTAGCGTCAGTGCGCCGGTCCAGGTGAACCAGCCCAGCACCGCGGCGATCGCAAAGTCGATGGCGTTGGAGAAGATGGCGACGTTCCGCCGCTCGAAGCGATCGGCGGCCCAGCCCGCGACGGGCGTCAGCAGAGCGATCGGCACGAACTGGACGAGGCCGAGCAAGCCGAGCTGGAACGATGCTTCCTTGATCGACATGCCATAGTCGGTGCGGGCGGTGTCGTAGAGCTGATATCCGATGACGACCACCACCGCGATCGTCGCCATCACCGCGGTGAAGCGCGCGATCCAGTAATAGCGATAGTCGGGAAAGCTGAGCGGGGAAGGGTTGAGAGGCACAGTGCCGGGGAGTTCCGGCTCCTCGCCGTCGGGTGGGAATATCGTCGCCATCGCGCTCTGCCCTAGAGCCGAATTCGTCTCTGTCCAGAGCGCAAGGGCATGCCGTTCGTCGATTAACGGATGTCATTGGTCGGTTGGGATGGCAGAAACCCGCAATCGATTGAGGGAGACCATCGAATGACACGCAAATTTGCTCGCTTCGGCGGCGCCGCCATGGCTGCGGCGCTGCTGGTCCTGACCGCCTGCAATGCGTCGGGCGACAAGCCCGCTTCGGCGTCGGGCGCCAAGAATTGGACTGAATTCCGCGACAATTTCCTTGCCGGCTATTTCCCGCTCAACCCCAATTTCGCGGTCTATCAGGGCAAGCACGAATTCGACGGCAAGCTTCCCGACTGGTCGGTCGACGGCCTTCAGAAGCAGATCGCCTTCCTCGAAAAGACCATCGCCGACGCGAAGGCGTTCGACGGCAAGATGACCGACGCCGAAAAGTTCGAGCGCGATTATCTGATCCATGTCGCGCAGGGCCAGCTCTTCTCCCTGCAGGACGCAGACTTTCCGCACAAGAACCCCGCCTGGTACGTCGGCCAGCTCGACCCCAACGTCTATATCGCGCGCCCCTATGCCGACGCGCCGACGCGGATGAAGGCGTTCATCGCCTATGCCCAGAAAGTCCCCGCCGCCGCCGAGCAAATCAAGGCAAACATCAAGCTGCCGCTACCCGCAACCTTCGTCAAATATGGCACCGCGGGCTTCGGCGGTTTCGCCGATTATTATACCGGTGACGCCAAGAAGGCTTTCGCCGAGGTCAAGGACCCCGAGCTTCAGAAACAGTTCGACGACGCGGCGGCCAAGGCCGCGGCGGCGATGAAGGACCTCGCCGCCTATATCGGATCGAATCCGGGCACGACCGACGGCTATTCGATCGGTGCCGACAAGTTCGCGAAGATGATCCTGACCAACGAGGCGGTCGACACCCCGCTCGCCGAACTCGAGCGCATCGGTCAGGCCGACCTCAAGCGCAACCAGGATGCGCTGAAGGCCGCCTGCGCGACCTATGCCGCCGGCATGACGATCGCCGACTGCATGAAAAAGATGAATGACGATAAGCCCGAGGGCGGTCCGGTCGCGGAGGCGCGGCGCCAGCTTCCCGCGCTCCGGGCCTTCATTGCCGAGAAGGACCTTGTCTCGATCCCGGGCACCGAGCAGGCAAAGGTCGAGGAGTCGCCGCCCTACAACCGGCAGAACAGCGCCTATATCGACATTCCGGGGCCGTATGAGAAAGGTCTGCCGTCGGTCTATTATATCTCGCCCCCCGACCCGACGTGGGACAACGCGACGCAGGATGCGTTCATTCCGGGCAAGAAGGACCTGCTCTTCACCTCGGTCCACGAGGTTTGGCCGGGTCACTTCCTGAATTTCCTCCACTCGAATCGCGCAGAGAGCATCTTCGGCAAGCTGTTCGTCGGCTATGCCTTTGCCGAGGGCTGGGCGCATTACAGCGAGGAAATGATGTGGGACGCGGGACTCGGCAACGGTGATCCCGAAACGCATATCGGTCAGCTGTCGAACGCGCTGCTCCGCGACTGCCGCTATCTCTCGGCGATCGGGCTCCACACCAAGGGCATGACCGTCGCGGACTCCGAAAAGCTGTTCAAGGAGCAATGCTATCAGGACGAAGGCAACGCCCGGCAGCAGGCGGCGCGCGGCACCTATGATCCGCTCTACCTCAATTATACGATGGGCAAGCTGATGATCCGCAAGCTGCGTGAGGACTGGACCAAGGGCGACCGGACGAAGTGGAAGGCCTTCCACGACGAGTTCCTCTCCTATGGCGGCCCCCCGATCCCGATGGTCCGCGCCGCGATGATGAAGGAGGACGCGCCGAAGGCCGTTTTCTAGGGAGACGGTTAATCGAGTTGACGACGCACGGGCACGCTTATACGGCGCGGAAAAATCCGTTCCTTCTGGAGCGTGCCCGAAAGCGACCTTATGTCCGCGCCGCGATTGAGCGTGATCTTGCCCGTTTTCAATGCCCGGGCATTCGTTGGCGCCGCCGTCGATTCGATTCTTGCGCAAACGCTGGACCATTTCGTCTTCCATATCGTCGATGACGGATCGACCGACGGGTCGGGCGACCTCCTTGCAGCCAAGGCTGCCAGCGATTCACGAATCCATCTGATCCGGCAGGAAAATCAGGGCATTGTGTCCAGCATCAACCGGATGCTGGCGCTCGTCGATACGCCGTTCGTGGCGCGCATGGACGCGGACGACATAGCGATGCCCGACCGTTTCGCACGCCAGATCGAGCGGATGGAGGCCGACGCGAGCCTCGGCGCGCTGGGGACCCAGTTCGAGGAGATCGACGAGGCCGGGCGCAGGATTTCCGGCGGTGCGGCCATGCCGGTCGGGAGTGCGCTCGTGCGCGCGGAACTCGAACAGCGGCAACCGATCGCCAACCCGACCGCGATGTTCCGCACTCGTGCACTGCGCGACGCCGGCCTCTATCGCGCCGCCTTCCGATATTGCGAGGATTATGATCTTTTCCTCCGCCTGTCGGAAATTTCGGAAATCGACAACCTGCCCGACGTCCTGCTTCGCTATCGCCGGTCTCCGGGGCAGATGAGCATACTCAACCATGGCGTGCAGACGCGGCAGGCCATTTATGCCCGGCTGGCGCATCGCGAACGGCTGGCGGGGCGGCGCGATCCCTTTGCCGGCACCGATCTTCTGCCTTCGCTCACCGAACTCGATGGCTGGCTGGGGCGCCCCGGGGTCGCCGCGGAAATCGAGGCCGAGATCTTGTTCGCGCGCCGCTATGCCGTCGGCAGCATGGATGACGCCGAATTCGCCGGCTATTGCGGAGCGGTCGAGCGCGGCGTCGGGGGCAGCGACCGGCGTTCGGTCCTGCGATGCCTGACCGAAGGGCGCCCCAGACGCGCGCTGCAACTGGCGAAGGCGCGGGCAAAGGGCAGGCTGGCGAATCGCAAGACCCACGGCTAGCCTCTTCGACGAAGGGGCTGGCTATGGTCGATGTATTCATTTCCTATTCGCGCGAGAACAAGGCGCGGGTAGCGGATATCGCGGCGGAGGTGACCGCGGCGGGATATGAAGTGTGGTGGGACGCCGAGCTGCCGCCGCACCGCTCCTACGGCGATGTCATCGCCGAAAAGATCGGCCATGCGAAGGCTGCGATCGTCGTCTGGTCGCACGCCTCGGCGCAGTCCGAATGGGTGCGTGCGGAAGCCGACGTCGCGCGCAACCAGAAGAAGCTGGTGCAGACCGCGATCGACGATGTGATGCCGCCGCTGCCCTTCAACCAGATCCAGTTCGCCGACCTCAGCGACTGGCGTGGCGAGTCCGATCATCGCGGTTGGAGCAAGGTGCTGATGAGCCTCGGGGAATTGTGCGGGCGCGAGCCGGTGCCCGAAGTGGCACAACGACCCGTGTCCCGGCCCGCAGCGTCAGAGCCGTCTCCCATCGAGCGGCATGCTCCGTTGCCAGCACAAAGGTCGTCGTTCCTGCCGTGGGCTCTGCTCAGCCTTGCGGTGATCGCGGTAGCGCTGCTTGCATGGAAGCTTTTTCAACCTTCCTCCGTGCCGGCAACCGCATCCGCTCCGACTGCCACGCTTGCGCCGACCGTCGAGGCACCAGGCAAGTCCGGCGCATCGACGGTCGCCCCCGCCGAAGCCTTCACGCTGGCCGCAGTGATCGACGACCCCGATGGTTTCACCAATATCCGATCGGGCCAGAGCACCAAGGCGGCGATCGTCGGCAAGGTGCTGGAGGGCGAGAAGTTCCTGACCTACCAGCAGCCCGGCCAGTGGTGGCGTGTGCGCAAGGCCGACGGCACCGCGGGCTTTATGTTCCGCAAATATATCCGCGTCGTCGAGAGCGGTGCGGTGGCTGCGCCGAAGATTCCCGTCCCCGCGAGCGGCGACGGCATAATCATCTCCGATTCCGCGACGCGCACGCTTGGCCCCGCCGATGTCGCGGGACTGAGCCCGCAGCAAGCCCGCCTCGCGCGCAACGAGATTTTCGCGCGGCACGGCTTCCGCTTCAAGGACCCAAGCCTCCAGTCCTATTTCGGGCAATTTCCTTGGTACCAGCCAACGAGCGACAGTGTCGAATTGTCGGCCGTGGAGAAAGCCAACGTCGCGTTGCTGAAATCGGCCGAAACTGGCGGGCAATGACGGCGCCGACTGCCGCCATCGAAGCCGAGGTCGCGCACCGGCTGGGGCAGGGCGATGCGCTGAGCGCCTTCGATTGCGCCACGGCAGCACGGCGCGGGGGGATCGACAGCCCGCGCCTGCGCTATCTGATGGTTCGCGCGCTCGCGGCGTCGGGCGACAGCCTCGGCGCTATGCACCTCTACGGACAGCTTGGCCTCGCCGGGGAAGGCGATGTCGACAGCCTCGCGCTCGCAGGGCGCATCTGGAAGGATGAAGCCTTCGACCACGACGGTGTGGAACGCGCGACGTTTCTGCGCAAGGCGGCCGCCGCCTATGACCATGCGTTTCAGGCGTCGGGTGCCGACTTTCCCGCGATCAACGCCGCGAGCCTCTATGCGATGCTCGGCGAGCGCGAGCGTGCGGCGGCGCTTGCCGGGCCGATCGCGGCCCATGCCGCCACGGGCAATTATTGGGACCGGGCGACGCTCGTCGAGGCGTTGCTGCTGCTCGGACGCGGCGAGGAAGCGCTCTTCCATGCGCGCGCAGCGGTCGGGCAGGGCGGGAGCCGCGCCGGCGATCGCGCCTCGACCTGCCGCCAGATCGCGCGGCTCGCGGCGAGCGGCGCCATCGCCGCCGCCGATGCCGAAGCGATCGTCGCGATCCTGCGCCCGCCGCCGGTCGGCGTCTATTGCGGCCGCATGTTCCGCGCCGGCGGCGAGGGCGAGGCCAACGCTGTCCGGGCCATCGCGGCGGCGCTCGACACGCAGCCGCTGTCGGCACTGATCGGGCCGCTCGCTTGCGGGGCAGACATCCTGTTCGCCGAAGCCGCGCTGGCGCGCGGCATCGATCTTACCATCGTGCTGCCGTTCGCCGAGGATGATTTCATCGCCCAGTCGGTCCAGTCGGGCGGCGCGGAATGGCTGCCGCGCTATCGGCGCTGCCGCGACGAGGCAGCGATGGTCCATTTCGCCAGCAACGCGGGTTATGTCAGCGACGATTGCCAGTTCATCCTCGGCTCGCACACCGCGATGGGGCTCGCCAAGCTGCGCGCACGCGAACTCGAGACCGCCGCGGTCCAGCTCGCTGTCGTCGATCCCGCCGTGGCGGCGCGATCGGGGGCGGAGATTGCAGGGACGAATGCCGATATCGCACTGTGGCAGGGGCAGGGCGGCGAGACGCTGACGATTCCGGTTGGAGGCCTCGACCGCAGCCTTGTCTTTCCACCGGCGCCGAGACCCCCCGACGGCACGCAGCGGGGTCTCTATGCGATCCTGTTCGCCGATTTCGCGGGCTTTTCGAAGCTGGGCGAGGCACAATTGCCGGTCTTCGCGAGCGAGATCATGGGCGGGATCGGGGGCATCCTCGATCAGTTCGGCGACGCCGTGCTGTTCCGCAACACCTGGGGCGATGCGGTCTATGCGGTAATTGAGGACCCCGCGACGGCGGCGCGGATCGCATTGGCGATGCAGGAAAAGCTCGACGTGCTGCCGCCCGGACTCGGGCTCGAAGGTCATCGGGCGGGGATGCGCACGGGCATCCACTTCGGCCCGATCTATCGCGGGGTCGATCCGGTCGTGGGCAACGAGCTCTGGTACGGCACCGAAGTTACCCGCACGGCGCGGATCGAACCCGTGACGCTGGTCGGGCAAGTCTATTGCACCCAGCCGCTCGCCGCGATGCTCGCGTTGCAGAATGCGCGCGATTTCGACTGCGATTATGTCGGCAAGGTCGGCCTCGCCAAGGACTATGGCGAACTGGCGCTGTACCGCTTGTCGCGCCGTTCAGCCTGACGGCGCGCGCAGCCGGGCGACAAAAAAGCCGTCGAGCCCGCCCGCCTCTGTCAGAAAGCCGGGCAGGGTGCGGACAAAGCCGTCACCGTCGGGCGCGATGCCCGCCGGCAATTCGCCCGCCTCGACCCGATCCACCGTCCAGCCGGGGTTGCGGTCGAGGAAGGCGGCGATCTGATCCTCGCCCTCGGCGCGCTCGAGCGAGCAGGTGGCATAGATCAAGGTTCCGCCGGGCTGCAGCCAGCCCGATGCCCGAACGAGCAAATCGGCCTGAAGCGCCGCCATCTCCTCGATCTGCCGCGGCTCGATCCGGTGGAGCACATCGGGGTGCCGCCGGAAAATGCCCGTCGCCGAACAAGGCGCGTCGAGCAGGATAGCATCGACAGGCGCATCGGGCGCCCATGTGCGGATATCGCCTTGCACGACCGCGGCCGACAACCCGGTGCGCGCCAGATTATCGGACAGCCGTGCGAGCCGCCTGGCGCTGGCATCGACCGCGACGACATCCCACCCTGCAGCGGCAAGCTGCATCGTCTTGCCACCCGGCGCCGCGCAGAGGTCGAGCAAGGTACGCCCCTTGCCCTCGCCGAGCAGCCGCGCGGGCAGGCTTGCGGCCAGATCCTGCACCCACCATCCGCCTTCGCGGAATCCGGGCATGGCCTCGACCGCCTGTCCACGCGGCAGGCGGCGATGAAGCGGTGCGAGTTTCGCGGCTTCGGCCCATTCGCCTTCGCCGGGTTCGGATGCGAAGCTGAGGTCGATCGGCGGCGGTGCGCTCCACGCCGCTGCCGCTGCCGCGACGATATCGTCGCCCCACTGGGCCGCCCAGCGCTCGGCGACCGCTTCGGGCAGGTTCGCGCTTTCGGGAAGGCTCCACTCCTCCTGCTGCGCGCGCGACAGCAGCGCATGTACCAGCCGCCGCGGGCCGCCCGCGACCAGCGGCAGCGCCGTCGCAACGACCGCATGCGGCGGGGTCCTGAGCACGAGCAACTGTGCCAGCGCGAGCCGCAACACCGCGCGCGACTTCACGTCGTCGGGCAGCACCTGCTCGGTCGCGCCGTCGATCAGCGCGTCGATATCGACCATCCAGCGCAGCGTTTCGGAGACGATCGCGATCGCGAAGGCGCGATCGGCAGGCGCGAGCCCCTGCGTCGCGGCGTGCGCCGCGATGTCGAGCGGGTCGCCCCGGCGCAGC
>NZ_JAYSAH010000078.1:0-9432 GCF_041916015.1 Sphingopyxis sp.
ACGCCGCCGTCGATCAGGCCGAGCGATGCGCCGCCGCCCGGCGCCGCGCTCGCAAGCGCGGCCCCCGGCAAGGCGCCGCCCGGCCCGCTCGCGAAATAGATATTGTCGACATCGACCTCGGCACCGGGAAGCAGCCTGGCAAGCTGTTTGCGCGCGCGGCCGAGGCTCCGGCCGTCGGGAACGCGGAAGCGCGCGATGTCGAGGTCGAGGCCGTCGATACGCTCGCGATCGATCAGCGCATAGCCTTGTCCGGCGGCGCGCTCGACCATCGCGTCGTCGACCCCGCTCGCGACGAGCACGCCGCGCACCGCGGGCTCGCCGCGCTCGTCGGCCTCGATCTGCTCGCGACGGCCGCGGAGCAAGGTGGCGATCCGCTCGATACGCGCCTGTGCCAGCGTATCGGTGACGCCGATCAGCCGCTCCGCGCCGATATCGGGCAGGGTCGGCAAGGATCGCGTCACATCGGGGAGGGCGGGCAAGGCGACCTGCGCCGACACGATCTGCCCGCTGCCGGTCAGGAGCAGCGCGGCGATCATCGGCAAGACGGGGGACATTCGCATCATTCGTCCTCATAGGCGCCGGCGCGACAGGCCGGTGCGTAAAAAATTTAGCACGCTGCGGAAGAAACGATAGGATCGCGTCGTTTCTTCCTCTGAACGAGAGAAAAGGCGAAGATGCGCTTCGAGGACGAATTGGTGGGATTGCTGCCCCGGCTGCGCCGCTTCGCCCGCGGCCTGGCACGGGACGCGAGCGATGCCGACGACCTGTGTCAGGCGGCGATCGAGCGCGCGCTCAAATCGCGCGATCAGTGGCGGCAGGGAACGAGACTGGATAGCTGGATGTACCGGATCACCCGCAATCTCTGGATCGACGAGCGCCGCGCCGCCGGACGGCGCGGTCCGCACGATCCGATCGACGAGGGCGTCGGCCAGATTGCCGGCGATGGCGCGGCCGAGGTCGAGGCAGGAGCGCTGCGCGGCGATGTCGACGGCGCGATGGCGCGCCTGCCGGACGAGCAGCGCGAGGTGGTGATGCTCGTCCTTGTCGAGGGCTATGCCTATCGCGAGGCGGCCGACATATTGGAGGTGCCGATCGGCACCGTCACTTCGCGCCTCGCCCGCGGGCGCGAGACGCTGATGCAGTATCTGGGAGAAGCGGCATGATTTTCGACCCCGCGACCGTCGCGGCCTTCGTCGACGGCGAGCTCGATGATCTGACGGCGCGCCGCATCGCGCGCGAGGCCGAAGGCAATGCCGCGCTCGCCGCCGAGATCGACCGCCATCGCGCGTTGAAGGCGCGGCTTGCGGCCCATTTTGCGCCGGTCGCCGAGGAACCGGTGCCCGAGCGGCTCCGCGCGCTGCTGGCGGATGACAAGATCGATACCAGTCTGTCGGCGCGGCGCGAGGCGAAGGCGGCGCGGTTCGGTGCGATGCAGTGGGGCGCGGTCGCGGCGGCGCTCGTGCTGGGGCTGACCGTCGGGTCGCATCCCTGGACGCCCGCCGCCGAGGTCGCGACCGACGTCGGGACCGGGAAGGGCGGCGCGCTCATCGCCTCCGGCTCGCTGGCGAAGGCGCTCGACACGCAGCTTGCCTCGAACCAGCCGGGCGATGCCGCGGTGCATGTCCGCCTCAGCTTCCGCGATCGCGACGGCCGCTATTGCCGCAGCTTCGAAAGCCGGGCCTTCGACGGCATCGGCTGCCGCAACGATGACCGCTGGCGGCTCGAGCGCCTGATCGCGGGGCAGCCGAAGGCGGATTATCGGCAGGCGTCGTCGGGCGAACTGGCGGCCGCGGCGGCTGCAATGATGGCGGGCGATCCGTTCGACGCCGCCGCCGAGCGGGCAGCACGTGATGCGGGATGGTCGCGCTGATTCCATCGGTCCCCGCGAATATTTCCTCGCTCTGCATCCACTGGCGGGGTTGATGCCGTCTAGGTCATGATCGGCGCATGCCGGTCCCGGCGGCGATCCCGCGCGGCGTGACAGGCTCTCCCCGGTGCCCGCACGGCCGCCTTGCCCGGGGTCGCCGCCTGTGGTTTCACCATGCCATGCGGCGTGAAGGAGGAAGACTATGACCTATCTGCTTGCGGCCACCGCGGCCGCGACCGCCGCGCCGCCACCCGCCGCGGTTACCGTGCCGATGGCCGCGGGCCAGTCGATCAGCCCCGCCGATGTCGCGGCCTATATCGACCCGCGCGACATCGCGTCGTTCATGCCGCCGCCCCCGCCGACGACCGAACTGGTCGCGATCAGCGGCGATTTCTTCGGCTGGCTCGAGAATATCACGATGGTCGCGCTGTTCGTGATCGGCTTTTTCCTGCTCGCGCGGCTGATCAATGCGTGGATGCTGCATCGCTCGATCCGCCGCGCGCTCGATGCCAAGTCCGATACCGCGCTGGCGATGATCGACAAGCTCAACAAGCCCTATGAGCAGTTCGCCTTCGGTCGCTCGGGCGATGCCCCGGGCGATGATCGCAACGGGCTTGTCCTGCTCGCGATCGGCCTTGCGATGGCAGGCTTCGGACTGATCCAGGGGCACGAACAGTTGATCCGCGTTTCGGCGGGCGCTGCGTTATTCCCCGCCTTTGTGGGCATCGCGCTGCTCTATCGCCGCCGCCTCGCGCGCGCTGCGGCTGACGGGGAGCGCGGCGCTGCGTGACGATGACGACCGGCTTCTCAACCACCGCGTCGCGGCGGGGGATCGCGCGGCCTTCCAGCTCCTCGTACTCCGGCACGAGGGGCGGCTGCGCGCCTTCCTGTCGCGCGTCGCGGGAAACGATGCCGACGATCTGGCGCAGGAGGCTTTCGTCCGCGCCTGGCAACGCGCCGGCGATTATCGCGGGCAGGGAAGCTACGCCGGCTGGCTCACCGGGATCGGCTGGCGGCTCTTCCTCGATCAGCGGCGCACCGCGCGGCGGCGTGAGGTGCTGGCCGCGAACGAAGAGACCGCGACCTCGGTCGATCCCCGCCCGGCAAGCGACGCCGCGATCGACGCCGACCGCCTGCTCGCGTCTCTGTCAGCGCAGGAACGCGCGGCGCTTACGCTTTGCTTCGGCCATGGCTGGTCGCATGGCGAGGCGGCCGAGATCATGGGAATTCCTCTCGGGACGCTCAAATCGCTGGTCTTGCGCGGGCGGGCAAAGGCGCAGAGGATGATCGGTGAAGGAGGCACGACATGACGCAGCCGGCCGACCGGGACATCGATGCGATGCTGGGCGCGCTCCTTGCGCCGCCCGAAGGCGCGCGAGAAGCGGGGGGCGACCGCGCGTTTCTGGCGCGCGTCGACCGCGCGATCGATGTCGAGGCGGCGCTGGCGCATGCCGAACGGCGGTTTTGGCGGAGCTTCGCTTTCGAGGCGCTGGCTATCGGCGCCCTGCTCACGGCGCTGTGGCTGCTGTCGTCATCCTCGCTGCTCGCCCCGCTCGCGGGCCCCGGGCAATGGGGCCTTGCGCCGCCGCTGTTGCTAATCGTCGCGCTGTGGTTCGGCGGGACGCAGAGACTGCGGCAGGTTTAGGGCGTGTCTTCGCTCTCGAGGCCCTGATATTTGAGCTGGAGATAGCGTTCGCGCGTCGCGAGCTTATCGAGTTCTCCGGCCGCGAGATTGCGCGCCGCTTCGCCGATCTCGCGCTCGAGCATCGTGAGGCCGCCGACGAGCGTTTCGTCGGGGGTGCGGCCGGCATGGGCTTCCTTGCGGAGGCCAGCGGGGATGCGCTGATAGCCCGCAACGAGCTCGGGCAGGTCCTCGCCGACGAGCTTGCGGATGTTCGCGGCCGCCGGGCTCGATGCGTCAAGTGTCTGGAGCTGCGGCGCGAGCAGGTCGAGCTGGACGCCGATGCCATCGACCAGCTGGCGTGCGGGAGCAGGGAGCGCGGGGCGCTGCGCTTCGAGCCAGATTTCGGTGCGGCCCGCGAGCTGCTTGAGATCCGCCTTGGGCAGGTCGGCCTGGCGCGGCTCGGGGAAGGGCGGCCATTTGCCGAACAGTACCGCGACCCCGATCAGCAGCACGAACAGCGCGAGCAGCCCCGTGAAGCCGAGCGGCTGGATCAGCGCGCCGAACAAGGCCGCGCCGATCAGCACGATGCCGCCGGCGATCAGCACGCGCGCGAGCTTCTGGTAGAGATGCTGGCGGCGCAGCGCGACGCTCTTGGTGCCGATCGGGCGGCGGCGTTCGCGCGACCGCTCGATCGCGGCGGTTGCCGACAGCCGGACCTTGTCGACCTCGCTCATGCTCATCCTAGCCCTCGATCGACGCGAGCGGGCTGTCGGCGCCGCCGACGCTCGCCTGCGCCTGGCTCGCGCCCTCGGCGCGCGCGATATAGCCCTTCGACTTGGCGACCTCGCCCTCGAGCGCGCCGACGGTCGTCTTCATCGTGTCGAGCGCCTTGATCTTGAAGGTGTCGATCGCATCCATCGTGTCGTAGATATTCTGGAAGGCACGGGAGAGCGTTTCCATCGGAATCGTGCTCGACGCCGCCTGTTCGTGGATGCGCGCGGTATTGTCCTTCAGCATCTTCGACGTGCCGTCGATGATGTTCGCGGTCGTCGTGTTGAGCGCCGTGATCTGTTCGAGCACCAGCTTCTGGTTGGTCATCGCCTGCGCGACGGTGATCGCGGTCTTGAGCGCGCCGACGGTGGTGGTCGAGGCGCGATCGACGCCCTTCACCAGCTCGACATTATTCTTTTTGACGAGGTCGAGCGCGAGATAGCCCTGCACCGTCACCGCCATCTGGGTCAGTAGATCCTGCGTGCGCTGGCGCGCGTAGAAGAGCGCATTCTCGCGGAGGATCTTCGCCTTCGCGGGGTCGCTGCCGTCGAGTTCGGCGGCCTTTGTCTCCAGCCGCTCGTCGAGCGTCTTCGCAATGTGGACCATCTGCTCGAGCTTGCCCATCGATTCCCACATCTTGCGGCGCTCGACGTCGATTGCGGCATTGTCCATCAACAGCTCGTCCTTGCCGTTGGCAAGTGCGGTCAGGATGCCGCCGATGTGCGTCTGGGCGCTGCGGTACTGCGCGAAATAATTGTTGATCTTGCTGCCGAAGATCTTGTCGAGGAAGCCGCGCTTCGACAGCAATTTGCCGTTCGCCGACGGATCGAGCCGCTCGACGGTGGTGCGCAGTTCAATCAGGCTCTGGCCGATGTCGGTGTCGCGGTCGATCGCCTTGACCGGGCGGTCGAGGAAGCGGTTGCTGTGGCTCGCCGCCTCCAGCATCTCCTTGCGACCCATATTGGTGATCTGATCGACGCGCTTGCCGAATTCGGGCGAATTTTCGTCCTGCGCGACGAGGTCGTCGATGAAGCCGTCGACGCGTTCCTCGAGCTTCGATTTCTGTTCGCCCGACAGCGGGACAAGGCCCGCGGCCTTTTCGGGTGCAACCACGGGCACGGGATCGGGCGGCGTCAGCGTCAGTTCTTCGGTAGCGGTGGCCGTCACGGTCTCTTCGCTCATTCCAGTTCCTTCCAACCCCAATGCCAAAACCTATATGGCATGCGAACCTGTGTTATTCAAGCACTACACCTATCGACGATATGCGCGTTGCGGCGCGATACTCCGTCGAAAGGATCAGTCGTGTGACTTGATAGACCAGGATCGGGACGAGTGCCACGCCTGCCGTCGTCCGCGGGTCCAGCATCGGGGCGTTTCCGTGCGCTTATCCTTTTTCATTCTTTGCGACCGCAGCTAGACGGACGTCATGGCCAATCTGCTCATCCTTGCCGCGCTTCCCGAAGAGGGCGATGCGTTGTTCCCCGGCGAAGGTGCAAAAGGCGCGGGCTCCTTCGCTTTCCGCCACCTCGTGGCACACGGCCACGCCGTCACGATCGCAATCTGCGGGCTGGGCAAGGTCAACGCGGCGCTCTGCGCGGGAATGCTCGGCGGTGCGGCCGATATGCTGCTGATGAGCGGTACTTGCGGCGCGCTCGGCGCGGCAGAAGCGCGCCCCTATTGGCTCGCCGAGGCGGTGCAGCATGATTATGGCGCGTCGCACCCCGGCGTCTTTCGTCGCTACCGCGCGGGCGAATGGCCGATGGGCGAGGCGGGCGAGGCGCACTTCAACGCGATTCCCGATCCCGGTCTCGGCCTGCCGCATGCGCGGATCGCGAGCGGCGACAGCTTCGTCGCCTGCCCCGATGCTGCAGCCGATCTCGCGAATAATCTGGGCGCGACGCTCGTCGATATGGAGGTGGGTGCGGTCGCTCAGGCCGCGGCGCGGCTGGGCAAACCGTGGGCGGCGATCAAGGCGGTGACGGATGAAGCGAACGGCGAGAGTGCCGGGGATTTCCACGCGAACCTTGTCCGTGCAGCGCGGATGGCGGGGCGCGAGCTCGAGCGTCTGGTGGCGCTGCTTTAGCGTTCGGCAATTTTGTTGCGATGCAGCACCTCTTCTGTTAGGGGCGCGGCGTTTCGCGGCGCTCCGGGTGCTGCCCCCTTCCATCAAGGCTCCTACCGCATGTCTTTGCGCAATATTGCGATTATCGCACACGTCGACCATGGCAAGACGACCCTCGTCGACCAGCTGTTCCGCCAGTCGGGCACCTTCCGCGACAACCAGCGCGTCGAGGAGCGCGCGATGGATTCGAACGATCTCGAAAAGGAACGCGGGATCACCATCCTCGCGAAGTGCACCAGCGTCGAGTGGGGCGAGGGCGCCGACCAGACGCGGATCAACATCGTCGACACCCCGGGTCACGCCGACTTCGGCGGCGAGGTCGAGCGCATCCTGAGCATGGTCGATGGCGTCATCCTGCTCGTCGATGCGGCCGAGGGCCCGATGCCGCAGACCAAGTTCGTTACCGGCAAGGCGCTCGCGCTGGGCCTTAAGCCGATCGTTGTCGTCAACAAGATCGACCGCAGCGACGCGCGCGCCGCCGAAGTGCTCGACGAAGTGTTCGAGCTTTTCCTCGCGCTCGAAGCCAATGACGAACAGCTCGATTTCCCGATCCTCTATGCTTCGGGCCGTGGCGGCTATGCCTCGGAAAGCCCCGATGCGCGCGAAGGCGATCTGACGCCGCTGTTCAAGACGATCGTATCGCACGTCCCGACCCCTGGGCTGCCCGAAGACGCGCCCTTCACCTTCCTCGCGACGCTGCTCGACCGCGACAATTTCATCGGCCGCATCCTGACCGGCCGCGTCCAGTCGGGCACGGTTAAGGTCAACCAGCCGATCCACGCGCTCGACATGGACGGCAAGGTTATCGAGACCGGCCGCGCGTCGAAGCTGCTGGCGTTCCGCGGGCTCGACCGCGTGCCCGTCGAGGAAGCGAAAGCGGGCGACATCGTCGCGATCGCGGGCCTGACCAACGCGACCGTCGCGAACACGATCGCCGACACCAGCGTCAGCGAGCCGATCGCCGCGCAGCCGATCGATCCGCCGACGCTGTCGATGCGCTTTGCCGTGAACGACAGCCCGATGGCGGGCCGCGAGGGCAGCAAGGTGACGAGCCGCATGATCCGCGACCGCCTGCTCCGCGAAGCCGAGACCAATGTCGCGATCCGCATCACCGAAAGCGCCGACAAGGACAGCTTCGACGTCGCGGGCCGCGGCGAGCTCCAGCTCGGCGTGCTCATCGAGACGATGCGCCGCGAGGGCTTCGAACTCGGCATCAGCCGCCCGAAGGTGCTCTATGGCGAGGATGAAGCTGGCAAGCGCACCGAACCCTATGAAACCGTCGTCATCGACGTCGACGACGAACATAGCGGCACGGTCGTCGAGAAGATGCAGATCCGCAAGGCCGACCTCACCGACATGCGTCCGTCGGGCGGCGGCAAGACCCGCATCACCTTCTCGGGCCCGTCGCGCGGCCTGATCGGCTATCACGGCGAATTCCTGTCGGACACGCGCGGCACCGGCATCATGAACCGCCTGTTCGAGAAATACGGTCCGTACAAGGGCGTGATCGAGGGCCGCAAGAACGGCGTCCTGATCTCGAACGGCAATGGCGAAGCCGTCGCCTACGCACTCGGCCCGCTCGAAGAGCGCGGCATTCTCTTCGTCTCGCCGGGCGAGGCGCTCTATGAGGGCATGATCATCGGCGAGAATGCCAAGCCGGAAGACCTTGAGGTCAACCCGATGAAGTCGAAGCAGCTCACGAACTTCCGTTCGACGGGCAAGGATGACGCGATTCGCCTGACCCCGCCGCGCCGCATGACGCTGGAGCAGGCGATCGCCTATATCGACGACGACGAAATGGTCGAGGTGACCCCGAAGAACATCCGCATCCGCAAGGCGCTGCTCGATCCGCACGAGCGCAAGAAGGCGTCGCGCAAGAAGGAAGCGGCGTAAGATACAGACCGGCGGCCCCATCGGCCGCCGGTTTTTCTTTGGGCGTCACCTCTTTCCCGTTCGCGCCCCATTCTTTCCGTTCGTGTCGAGCCCCTCGACTGGCTTGGCAGGCGCTCGGGATGAACTTCCGCCAACGGCGGAAGTCGAGACAGGCCGAAGGCACGCGCGAACGACGGGTGTCTCGACTTCGCTCGACACGAACGGCTACAGGTAGGTTTCCGATAGCTGAGGATACGCCGTGCCCCGCCTGATCCTGTTCAACAAGCCGTGGGGCGTGCTGTCGCAGTTCACCGACCGCGGAACGCCTGAGGCGCGCGCGACGCTGTCCGACTATATCGACGTGCCGGGCGTCTATCCCGCCGGGCGGCTCGACCGCGATAGCGAGGGACTGCTGATCCTGACTGACGACGGCGCGCTGCAGGCGCGGATATCGTCGCCGAAGCACAAGATGCCCAAAACCTACCTCGCGCAGGTCGAGGGCGAGCCCGATGACGCCGCGCTGGCCGCCCTCAGCCGCGGCGTCACGCTGAACGACGGCCCGACGCGCCCCGCGACCGTCCGCCGCATCGATGCGCCGACGCTGTGGGACCGCGACCCGCCGGTGCGATACCGCAAGAGCGTGCCCGATTCATGGCTCGAGCTGACGATCACCGAAGGCCGCAACCGCCAGGTTCGCCGCATGACCGCCGCGGTCGGCTATCCGACGCTGCGGCTCGTCAGGTGGAGGATCGGGGGTTGGGCGATTGACGGATTGACCCCGGGGGAATGGCGCGAAATAAGGCGACCGGCGGCCGCCGCTTTCAAAGATTGCTTCCCCTGAGTCTCTCTCCCGCAACTTCCCCTGCCACGCCTTATGCCGAGCAGCTCAGCATCGGTGCGGGGCGGCGTGCGCTTTCGATCGGCCTGGCCGTCCTGATCACCGCGATCCTGCTGTTCCTGCTGCTGTCCTTCGGGCTCGGGTCGCGGCCCAAGGTCAAGGAGGAGCGCGTCACCACAGTGAGCCTTGAGGCCTCCGAAGTGCCGGAGCAGGCGTCCGAGGCGAGCCATCAGGAGCGTGAGCGGGCCGAGAAGCCGTCGGTGGCACCGCAGCCCCCGGCCGAGCAGCCGCCGACGCCGCCGCTGCAGGCGACGCCGCTCCCTCCGCCGCCCGTCGCC
>NZ_JAYSAH010000079.1:0-41914 GCF_041916015.1 Sphingopyxis sp.
CGGCGAGGGCGCGCGCCGCCGGGCGTCTGCGGCTGCAGTTCGCCGACGGCGACGTGCCCGCCGAGGTCGCCGATGGCGATGCGCCGCCGCCCGCACCGCGCCCGGTTCGCAAGACGCCGCCGTCGCGAGGCCGGGGGCAGGGCGAGCTGTTCTGACCCGCAGGGGGTGGCCGCGCGCCATCCGGCTGCTATAACCGGCGCAATGATCTCTCTCGCAACGGACCTTGTATCATGCTGATCGCCAGCCGTAATCGCCTCGCCCGCCTGCACTATGGCCCCAACGGCTTTCGGGTGCTCGCGCCCGGCGACCATGTGCTGTGCGCGGTGACCGGGGTGCCGATCGGGCTCGACGAGCTGCGGTACTGGTCGGTCGCGCGGCAGGAGCCCTATGCGACCGCCGCGCTTTCGGTACAGGCCGCGCTCGACGGCAGGGCATGAGGCTGGCGCTTGCTGCGCGGCGCCACGCGGCCGCTCTTTCCGTGCTGATCGCCGCCGCCGGTTGCGTCCCGTCGTCGGAAGCTCCCGCGAAGCCGGCGCCGTCTTCCGTTCCGCCGTCGCGCCCGGCGACTATATCGGCGGCAGTGCCCGTTCGCGCCGATTTCACCCTGCGCGGCACGCCCGAGCAGGGCGCGGTCCTTGTCGGCCAGGCGCCGAGCGGGACGCGGCTGCTGACGCTCGACAGCCAGCCTGTCCCCGTCGCGTCCGACGGAGCCTTCCTGATCGCCTTCGACCGCGACGCCGGCCCCTCGGCGCTGCTCGTCGCGACGCTGGCGTCGGGGCAGCGCATCGAGCGCGCGCTGGCGATCGCCGCGGGGAGCTGGCGGATCGAGCATATCAATGCGCCGTACAGAGGCAGCGCGTCGAGCGACGCCGACTTCGCGCGGCGACGTCCCGCCGAGCTCGCGCAGATCGCGGCGGCACGCGCGACGCCGGTCGAATCCGACGGCTGGCGGCAAAAATTCCGCTGGCCGGTGACCGGGCGCTTCTCGGGTTTCTTCGGATCGCAGCGCGTCTATCAGGGCAAGCCCGGCAGCTATCACAGCGGCACCGATGTCGCGGTGCCGGCGGGGACACCTTTCTATGCCCCGGCTGATGGGGTGGTGACGCTGGCGGCTTCGACACCGTTCACGCTCGAGGGCAATCTGCTGATCGTCGATCATGGCATGGGGCTGTCGAGCGCCTTCCTCCATTGCCAGCGGCTCGATGTGAAGGCCGGGGACCGGGTGACACAGGGGCAACAGCTCGGTCTCGTCGGGCGAACCGGCCGCGCGACCGGGCCGCACATGCACTGGGGCCTCAAATGGCGCGATGCGCGCCTCGACCCCGGCAAGCTCGCGGGGCCGATGGGCAGCTGAAGCCTGCGCTGACCCTCTATATTGCTGTCATTTGATATTATGTTTCACGGTGGATACCGTGCGCGAGGCCTATTTCGCCCCGATTCCGGCCTGTTGCAAATACGTCACAATCGCCGGCGAAACCGCCGCTGGGGCCGGAAAGCACCTTTACTCAGGCTGAATGAAGGACCATCCCGCAGGCTATCGGGGCGTCTGTTTGCGTCGGCATTGCGCCGCTCGCGATTGGGGGTCCGGGTATTATCATCACCAGTAGCAAGGGACTGCACTGTGAAAACCACCCAATTTTCTAAGCTGAAGCTCGGCGCCGCGCCGTTCGTGCTCGGCATCGGTCTGATTGCCTGCGCGTCGCCCGCAACGGCGCAGGACGCTCAGGCCGGCGACGACGCCTCCAGCTCGAATGACGAGATCATCGTCACCGGCACGCGCATTCCGCAGGCCAATCTGGAATCGGCCGCTCCGATCACCGTCGTGAGCAGCGAAGATATCAAGCTTCAGGGCACAACCCGTGTCGAGGACATGCTGAACTCGCTGCCGTCGGTCTTCGCCAGCCAGTCGTCCACCGCCGCCAACGGCGCCGACGGTACCGCCTCGGTCGACCTTCGCGGCCTCGGCACCACCCGTACTCTCAGCCTCGTCAACGGCCGCCGCCTGCTGCCGGGCGACCCGAGCCCCGGAAGCGGCTCGGCGGCCGACATCAACATGATCCCGGCTGCGCTGCTCAAGAACGTTCAGGTTCTGACCGGCGGCGCTTCGGCGACCTACGGTGCCGACGCCGTTGCCGGCGTTGTCAACTTCGTGATGGACACCGACTTCACGGGTTTCCGTCTCGACGGCCAGTATAGCGTCTATCAGCACAACAACCGCAACAAGCTGATCCGCGGCCCGCTCAACGCGCGCGGCTTCGGCTATCCCGACGGCAGCGTCGTCGACGGCGGGACGATCGACGTCACCGCGACTTTCGGCGCGGCGTTCGACGATGGTCGCGGCCATATCGTTGCCTATGCCGGCTATCGCAAGGCGAATCCGATCCTCCAGTCGCGCCGCGATTACAGCGCCTGTACGATCCAGAACACCGGCGGCGGTGCTCCGAACTGCGGCGGCTCGCTGACCAACTCGACGGGTACCGCGATCATCTTCGACCCGACGCTTAACACCGCGTCGTCGACTGTGTACAGCTTCCTGCCGGGTGGCGGGTTCGAAAACACCACGTCGCGCTATAACTTTGCGCCGACGAACCACTATCAGCGCCCCGACGAACGCTACACGGCGGGCCTGTTCGCGAACTATGAGATCAACGAGTCGATCAAGCCGTATCTCGAGTTCATGTTCATGGATGACCGCACGGTCGCGCAGATCGCGCCGTCGGGCGACTTCGGCAACACGCTGACCGTCAATTGCGACAATTCGCTGATGTCGGCTGCGCAGCGCGCTATCATCTGTGCGAATCCGAACCTGATCAACGGCTATATCGGCAACTTCCCGACCGCCGTCGCGGCACCCTATAACCCGAATCCGGGCGCTGCGCCTCTGGTGTTTACCGACTCGCTCGGCAACACCTATAATCAGGCATTCATGCAGGTGCTGCGCCGCAACGTCGAAGGCGGTCCGCGCCAGAGCGATCTGCAGCACACCAACTTCCGCACCGTGATCGGTTCGAAGGGCGACCTCGGCAAGGCCTGGTCGTATGACGCCTATTACCAGTATGGCCGTTCGAACTATACTCAGGTCTATTCGAACGAATTCTCGGTCGCGCGTCTCAACCGTGCGCTGAACGTCGTTACCGATACCCGCGCTGGCAGCGCGACTTTCGGACAGAGTGTCTGCCGGTCGGTCATCGACGGTAGCGATCCGAACTGCGTTCCGTACAACATCTTCAACGGTGCTGGCGGTGCCAGCCCCGAAGCGGTCAATTATCTGTCGGCCGTCGGTTTCCAGAAGGGTTCCACGTCCGAACAGGTCGCCAACGCTTCGTTCACCGGCCAGCTCGGCGAATATGGCATCAAGTCGCCTTGGGCGGATGAAGGTATCGGCGTCAACCTTGGCTTCGAATGGCGCAAGGAATCGCTGGACCTCAAGACCGACAATGCTTTCTCGACCGGCGATCTCACCGGTCAGGGCGGCGCGACGCTTCCGCTCGCTGGCAGCTTCCGGGTCTATGAGTTCTTCGCCGAAGCGCAGGTTCCGATCGTCCATGACAGCTTCATCTACGATCTGAGCTTCAACGGCGGTTACCGCAAGTCGTGGTACCGCACGAGCGCCGATCGCAAGTACGACACCGACACGTACAAGCTGCAGCTCGAATTCGCGCCGATCCGCGACGTTCGCTTCCGCGGCCAGTACAACCGTGCGGTTCGTGCGCCGAATATCCAGGAGCTGTTCGCGACCCCGACCGTTGGCCTGAACGGCGCGACCGATCCGTGCGCCGGTGCGCCGGTCGCCGCGACCGATTATGGCTGTATCGCGCAGGGTCTGGCCGTCGGCCAGGGCACGACCGCGAACCCGGCCGGCCAGTATAACGGCCTGCTGGGCGGCAACCCGGATCTGAAGCCCGAAACCGCAACGACGAAGACCTTCGGTGTCGTCCTGCAGCCGAGCTTCCTGCCGCGCTTCTCGCTGACGGTCGACTGGTTCGACATCAAGCTGAAGGATGCGATCCAGCCGCCGGCACAGGATGCGATCCTCAAGGATTGTACGCTGAACGCGACCGCGACCTTCACGCCTTATTCGTGCAGCCTCATCCACCGCGACGCCGCCGGCTCGCTGTGGCTGACGCCGGGTGGCTATGTCGACAATATCCCGTCGAACCTCGGCAAGGTCCGCACTCGCGGCCTCGAAATCAACAGCGCCTACAGCCACGAAATCGGCAACGCAGGTACGCTGTCGATGAGCTTTGTCGGGACCTATCTCGACAAGTACAGCGTCGATAACGGCATCACCGAGGCCTATGACTGCGCGGGCCTCTATGGTCCGGTCTGCTCGTCCGGTGGCACGACCGCGGGCGGTTCGATGCTGCCGAAATGGCGTCACAAGCTGCGCACGAGCTTCAACATGCCGAACGGCGTGGGGATCTCGCTGCAGTGGCGCTACATCGGCAAGGTGAAGGCGGAAACGCTCGAGGACAGCCAGTCGCTCCACGGCGATTTCGTCTTCGATCCGGGTAGCCACCTGAAGGCGTACAGCTATTTCGACCTGTCGACGACGTTCGCCGTGTCGGATAACTATACGTTCCGTCTGGGCGTCAACAACATCTTCGACAAGCAGCCGCCGCTGGTTACCTCGGGTAACGCCGGCCGCGACGGGTCGAACCTGTGCCCGACCGGTCCGTGTAACGGCAATACCTATCCGGCGACCTATGACGCCCTGGGTCGTTACATCTTCGCCGGTGTGACGCTGGACTTCTAAGTTCCGCATTTCGACCTAAGATAGGGGGCGGCGGGTCATTCGACCGGCCGCCCCTTTTTCTTTCAGTTTACGGATTTTCGATGCTCGATTCCCAAACGACCGATGTGCTGCGCCAGGCCGTCGGCGCGGCCCAGTCCGGAGACGTCGCGCGGGCGCGTCAGCTTGCCGAAGGCGCGCTCGATGCCGGGGGCGACACGGTTGCGCTCAATGCCTTTCTCGGCATGTTGCAGGCGCGGTCGAATGATCTCGACGCGGCGGTGCGGCATCTGCGCGCGGCGCACGAAGCGCGTGCCTACGATACGACGATCGCGTGCAATCTGATTGCGGTCCTGATCGACAAGGGTGATTTGGCTGCGGCGCTGGAGGTTGCCACGCAGGAGCTTGCGCGCGCCGATGCAACGCTGCGGATTGCGCGCTATCGTGGCTATGTCGCCCAGTCGCTCGAGCGCTTCGACGAGGCGGTCGAGGCCTATACCCATGTCGTCGAACGCGACCCGGCTGATTTCGAGAGCTGGAACAATCTGGGCAACGCGCGCTCGGCGACCGGCGACCTCGAGGGCAGCGTCGTCGCGCTCGAACGGGCGATGGCGCTCGAACCGCTGGCGCCGCCGACCCGGCTCAATCTGGCGGTGGCGCTCCGGTCGGTCGGTCGGGGCGAGGAGGCGGAAGCGCTGCTTCACCGGACTGCCGACGAATTTCCCGATGACGCGCGCGCGCTGCACGAGCTTTATGTCCAGTACAAAAAGGAAGGGCGGCAGGACGACGCCATGCCCGCGATCGAGGGCGCGATCACGCGCGATCCCGACAACGCCAGCCTGCAGCTGAAATTCGGCGTCGAATGCGGACTCCTGAGCCGTATCGACGAGGCGGAGCGGGCGTTCCGCAAGGTGATCGCGCTCGACCCGTCGGTTACGGACGCCTATATCGGGCTCGCGGTCCAGTATGAGCATAGCAATCGCGAGGAGGAACTCGCTCCGCTGATCGCGCTCGCTGAGGCCAATGGGCTCGGCGAGGGCGCACTCGCCTTCATCCGCGCCCTCGAATACCGGCGCGCCAAACTGTTCGAGGAGGCGCTCGCCTGTTTCGACCAGGTTCCGAGCGAAATCGAGCCCGAACGCACGTCGCATTTCCGGGGACAGGTGCTCGACCGGCTCGGCCGCATCGACGAGGCGTTCGAGGCGTTCAGCAAGACGAACCGCCTGCACGAGATGTCGCCCACGCGCCCGCTCGAACGTGCGGCGGTCCTTCGCGACCGACTGCGGGGCGAGCTCGACCTGCTGACCCCCGAATGGGCGACGGGCTGGACCGCGGTGGCGGCTGGCCGCGACCATCCCGATCCGGTGTTCCTCCTCGGCTTTCCGCGGTCGGGAACGACGCTTCTCGACACGATCCTGATGGGACACCCCGGCACGATGGTGCTCGAGGAGCAACCGCCGCTCAACCTCGTCGACAAGCGTATCGGGGGGATGGCGGCGATTCCGGGCCTCGACGCCGCGGTGGTGGCCGATGCGCGTCGCTTCTATTTCGACGAGGTCGCGAAGGTCGCTCCGAAGCCGCTTGCGCCCGGACGGATGCTGATCGACAAGTCGCCGCTGTTCCTGTCAAAGGCGGTGCTGATCCAGCGTCTGTTTCCGAACGCGCGCTTCATTCTCGCGCTGCGCCATCCGTGCGATGCGCTGCTCAGCTGCTTCATGAGCAATTTCCGCCTCAACGACGCGATGTCGAATTTTCTGCGGCTGGAGGATGCGGCCGAATTCTATGACCTGACCTTCCGGCACTGGGAGCGCGCGCGCGATCTTTTCGGGCTCAACGTCCACACGATCGTCTATGAGCGGCTGGTCGAGGATGTCGAGGCGGAGGTGCGACCCTTATTCGATTTTCTCGGGCTCGAATGGCGTGGCGAGGTGCTCGATCACCGCGCGACGGCAAAGGCGCGCGGTCTGATCACCACGGCGAGCTACGCGCAGGTCGTCGAGCCGATCTACAAACGCGCAGCCGGCCGATGGGAGGGCTACCGCGCGCATCTGGAGCCGATCCTGCCGGTCCTGCGCCCCTGGGTGGAAAAATTCGGATATAGTCTGTGACCGCCGGGCGCTCGGCGATCCTTGCCGAGGCCGACCGCGCGCTCGCCGCGCAGGATTTCGCCCGCGCCGCGACGCTGTTCGAGGAAGCGGCGAAGGACGGCGACGATCCGTCGGTGCTGCTGCGTCTCGCCGGCGCGCACCGCGCCGCGGGCCGCCCGCGCGTGGCACTCGATGCGGTCCATCGCGCGCTGGCGCTCGCGCCGCTCGACTTCACCGCGCTGATGCTGCGCGCGAGCCTGCTCGAACGGATGGGCGACCCTAATGCCGGCGAGGCGTGGGGGCATGCGATCGCGCAAAAACCCGATGGCGCGCTGCCGCCACAACTTGTCGCGGTGCTGGAGGCAGGCGAGCGCTGCCACGCTGCGTGGCTCGATGCGAAAGAAGCGGTGCTCGTCGAGCGAATGGCGGAAGCGGAAACCCGCGCCGACGCCGACGAGCGCGCACGGATCGCACGTTTTCGCAGCAATGCACTGCGCCGCACACGGCCCTATCATAGCGAGCCGACCCATTTTCATTTCCCCGGTCTTCGCGAGCGCGAATTCCATCCGCGCAGCCTGTTTCCCTGGCTCGAAGAACTGGAGGCGGCGACCGATGCGATCGCGGCCGATCTCGATGTGGTCATGGTAGCCGAGCGTGCCGAACTGGTTCCCTATGTCCAATATGCCGCGCACCAGCCGCTCGACCAGTGGCGGGGCCTCAACCATAACCCCGACTGGACCGCGATCCACCTGCTGCGGAGCGGGCGGCGAATCGAGGCCAATGCGCGCCATTGCTCGAACACGCTCGCCTTGATGGAGAGGATCGGGCAGCCCGCGATCCCCGGCGCCTCACCCAACGCGATGTTCTCGCTGCTCGCGCCGGGCACCGCGATCCCACCGCACGTCGGCTACAACAATGCACGGCTCGTCTGCCATCTGCCGCTCGTCGTGCCTGACGGTTGCTGGTTCCGCGTCGGCGCCGAGAGACGCGACTGGCGGCGCGGCTCGGCGTTCGTCTTTGATGACACGATCGAGCACGAGGCGATGAATCCGAGCGAGCATTTGCGCGTCGTCTTCATCTTCGACGTCTGGCATCCCGATTTGAGCGCGGTCGAGCGCGAGGCGGTTGCGGCGCTGATCGGCGCCGACGCGGATCGGGTACCGGAGAGCCTGTGAGCTTCGCGGCCCGCCTCGCCGCGGCGCGCGCCGGGCAGGCCGGCGCCGAAGCGATCGGCGAACTCGCCAGCCTGGCGCTCGACGAAGGCGAGGAGGAAGCGGCGCTGCCGCTGGTCGCGGCGGCGGCCGAACGATCGGGCGCTGCGCGGCTCTGGCAATGGACGGGCCTGCTGCACCGCGCGCTCGACGAGCATGAAGCCGCGCTTGGGGCTTTCGGCGAAGCCACGCGGCGTGCGCCGGAGGATGCCGGCATCGCGCACGGCCGCGCGCGCGTCGCTTATGAGGCGGGGCTCGACGCGGTGGCGCTGTTCGAAGCCGCCGAGCGGCTCGGGCCGCCCAACGGCGACGTGTTGATCGGACTGGCGGCGGCGCGCTGGGCCGCAGGGCGTGGCGACGAGGCCGAAGCTGCGCTCGACGCGATCCTTGCGGAGGTACCGTTGTGGCTGGCCGGCCATGCCCAGCTCGCGCAGCTTCGGTCGCTCATGGGACGGGCCAAGAATGCCCGGGCATCATTCGAGCGCGCGGTGGCGCATGAGCCGGCGTCGGTGCCGTTGTGGCGCGCATTATTCGATCTTCATCTCCGCAGCGAGGATTATGCGGCCCTTGCCGAGGAAGTAGCGCGCGCGGAGGCAGCAGGCGTGCCGGCAACAGAGGTCGCCGATTTCGCCGTCATCGCCGCCGCCGAACTTGCTCAGACAGACCGCGCCGACCGTCTGTTCGAGGTGCTTCCCGGTGAGGCGATGCGCATCGGAACGCGTGTGTGGCGCGTTCGGCATCTGATAAGGACACGGCGCTTTACGCAGGCGTGGGCGCTGATCGATGCGGAGATCGAGGCTGGCGGCACACGGCGGGCGGCGATTTGGCCCTATGCCGAGTTGCTGTGGCGCTTGACCGGCGATCCGCGTTCGGGCTGGCTTTCGGGCCATGCTGGCCTGGTGCGGTCGTTCGATCTGGCGGACCGCCTGCCGCCGCTGGATCGGCTGGCGGCGCATCTGCGCACGCTTCATGTCGCGCGTGGCGAATATCTCGATCAGTCGGTGCGCGGCGGCACCCAGACCGACGGCCCGCTTTTTTCGCGAATCGATCCGGTCACGCGCGCCTTGCGCGCAGCGATCGTCGCGGCGGTCGAAACCTATGTCGCCGACCTGCCGCTCGCCGATGCCGATCATCCGTTGCTCGCACCGCGTCGCGACCGCCGGATGCGCTTCGCTGGAAGCTGGTCGGTGCGGCTGCGCGCGGGCGGCTTCCACGCCAATCACGTTCATCCGCAGGGCTGGATCAGTTCGGCGCTTTATGTCGCATTGCCCGAACGGGAAACGGGAGAAGCAACCGATGCCGGCTGGCTGGCGCTCGGCGAGCCGCAAGCCGCGCTCGGGCTGGACGTGCCCCCGACGCGGTTCGTCGAGCCGGTGCCGGGGCGCCTCGTCCTGTTTCCGTCATGGCTGTGGCACGGCACGCGACCGTTCGGCGTGGGCGAACGGCTGACCGTTGCGTTCGACGTCGCACCGCCGTGCTGACCTATCGGGCGCAAAAGACTTGGCGGCGCGGCGCACACGAATTAGATTGCGCCTCAGAGCGTTATAGAAGGTTCCTTTCGATGACCCAAGTGCAATCCCTGATAGGTGCCGTACTGCTTGGCGGCGCGATGCTGGTGACCAGCCCTGCCGCCGCCGAACCGACCGGAAAGAAGAAGACCACCGATCCGAACGAGGTCGTGTGCCGCAAGGAAGAAGTGCTGGGCAGCCGTCTTGCGACCCGCAAGGTCTGCAAGACGCGTGCCGAATGGGCCGAGGAAACGCGGGAGAATCGCGGCAATATCGAACGCGCGCAGGTCCAGCGTCCGCTGAACGGGCAATAGACTTTACGGGGCGCCCCTTTCAGGAAGCGCCCCGCTTGTGGGTCCGGCGGTTTACGCCGGCGTCAGTTTCAGCGCGCCGTCGCCCTCATCGACCTTGATCGTCGAGCCATCGCGAACCTCGCCCTTCAGGATCAGGTCGGCGAGCGGGTCCTGCAGATATTTCTGCACCGCGCGCTTCAGTGGCCTTGCGCCATAGACGGGGTCGTAGCCGACGCGGCCCAGCCACGCGCGCGCGGCGTCGGTCAGGTCGAGCGTGACCTTGCGGTCGGCGAGGAGCTTCTGCACCCGCGCGACCTGGATATCGACGATCCCGCCCATATGCTGCTGCGCAAGGCGGTGGAACAGCACGATCTCGTCGAGCCGGTTCAGGAACTCGGGCCGGAAATGCGCGCGCACCACCTCCATCACCGCGGGCTCCGCCTGTTCGACCGGCGCGTCGTCGGGGAGCGCGGCGATTGCCTGGCTGCCGAGGTTCGAGGTCAGGATGATCAGCGTGTTGGTGAAATCGACCGTGCGGCCCTGCCCGTCGGTCAGCCGCCCGTCGTCGAGCACCTGGAGGAGGATGTTGAACACGTCGCCGTGCGCTTTCTCGACCTCGTCGAAGAGGACGACCTGATAGGGCCGGCGGCGCACCGCTTCGGTAAGCACCCCGCCTTCCTCATAGCCGACATAGCCCGGAGGCGCGCCGATCAGCCGCGACACGGCGTGCTTCTCCATGAACTCGGACATGTCGATGCGGACCATCGCATTGTCGTCGTCGAACAGGAAGCGCGCGAGCGCCTTGGTGAGTTCGGTCTTGCCGACGCCCGTCGGGCCGAGGAAGAGGAAGCTCCCCAGCGGCCGGTTCGGGTCCTGTAGTCCCGCACGCGCGCGCCGCACCGCGGTCGAGACGGCGCGAACCGCCTCGTCCTGGCCGATGACGCGCTTGCCGAGCGTGTTTTCCATGCCGAGCAGCTTTTCGCGTTCGCCTTCCATCATCCGGTCGACCGGAATGCCGGTCCAGCGGCTGACGACCGCGGCGATGTCGTCGGCGGTGACCTCCTCGCGCAGCATCGCATTGCCCGAGGCGGCCTGCGCCTCCTCGAGTTGCTTTTCTAGCCCGGGAATGGTGCCGTAACTGAGCTCGCCCGCCTTCGCGAGGTCGCCCGCACGCTGCGCCTGATCGAGCGCCGAACGGGCGGTGTCGAGCTGTTCCTTGATCTTCGCCTCGGCGTGGATCTTGTCCTTCTCGGCCTGCCACTTCTGCGTCAGTTCGCTCGACTGCTGTTCGAGATTCGCGAGTTCGGCGCGCAGCTTGTCGAGACGGTCTTTCGACGCGGCGTCGGTCTCCTTGGTCAGCGCCGCTTCCTCGATCTTCATCTGGATGATGCGGCGGTCGAGGCCTTCGATCTCCTCGGGCTTTGATTCGACCTCCATGCGGATACGGCTCGCCGCCTCGTCCATCAGGTCGATCGCCTTGTCGGGCAGGAAGCGGTCGGAGATATAGCGGTTCGACAGCGTCGCGGCGGCGACGATCGCCCCGTCGGTGATTCGCACGCCATGGTGCAGTTCGTACTTCTCCTTGAGCCCGCGCAGGATCGAGATCGAATCCTCGACCGTCGGCTCGCCGACGAACACGGGCTGGAAGCGCCGCTGCAGCGCGGGGTCCTTTTCGACATATTTGCGATATTCGTCGAGCGTCGTCGCGCCGATGCAGTGCAGCTCGCCGCGCGCGAGCGCGGGCTTGAGCAGGTTCGAGGCGTCCATCGCGCCATCGCCCTTGCCCGCGCCGACCAGCGTGTGCATTTCGTCGATGAAGAGGATGATCTCGCCTTCAGCCGATTTCACTTCGTCGAGCACGCCCTTCAGCCGCTCCTCGAACTCGCCGCGATATTTGGCGCCCGCGATCAGCGCGCCCATGTCGAGCGCGAGCAGGCGGCGGTCCTTCAGGCTGTCGGGGACGTCGCCATTGGCGATGCGCAGCGCGAGGCCCTCGGCGATCGCGGTCTTGCCGACGCCGGGCTCGCCGATCAGCACCGGGTTGTTCTTGGTGCGGCGCGCGAGAATCTGCACGGTACGGCGGATTTCCTCGTCGCGGCCGATCACCGGGTCGAGCTTGCCCTCGCGCGCGACCTCGGTGAGGTCGCGGGCATATTTCTTGAGCGCTTCGAAACTGTCCTCGGCTCCCGCACTGTCGGCGGTGCGGCCGCGGCGCAGTTCGTTGATGACGGTGTTGAGCGCGTCGGCCTTCAGTCCCGCATCGGCGAACGCCTTGCCGACCGGAGTCGAGGGGGCGAGCACCATCGCGAGCAGCAGCCGCTCGACGGTGACGAAGCCGTCGCCGGCCTTCTCGGCAAGCTGTTCGGCCTGATCGAGCAGGCGCACCGCGTCATTGTCGAGGCCGGGCGTCGCCTGCGCGCCCGATCCCGACACCGCCGGAACCTTGGCGAGCAGCGCGTCGATGCCCGAAACGGCCCGCGCGACGTCGCCGCCCGCGCGCTGGATCAGGCCCGCGGCCATGCCTTCCTTGTCCTCGAGCAGCGCCTTCGCGATATGCTCGGGACTGATCCGCTGATGGTTCATGCGGATCGCAATCGTCTGCGCCGACTGGAGGAATCCCTTGGCGCGGTCGGTAAATTTTTCGAGGTTCATGTAAGTAAGCCCCTTTCTCACCGTCAGAGATAGTGTTGCCGATTTGCAACACAAGGCCATGTCTTCCCGCGCCGCAAATTTTCCGCCATGACGCCTGTCGCGACACTAATGCACGGAGCGGAAAGCGGATGCGCAAATTTTTCGTCGGCTTTCTGACCTTGCTCCTTGCCGTTCTGGTCGGGCTCGCGCTGTGGGAGCCGCTGACCGCCCAGGCGCCCGCTGCGCCGGTCTTCAAGCCGGCCGACGTGCAGATCGCGCGCGACAGGTTCGGGGTGCCGCATATCTTCGGAAAGACCGATGCCGACGTCGCCTATGGCGTCGCTTATGCCCATGCCGAGGATGATTTTTCGACCTTGCAGGAAGTGCTCGCGATGACGCGCGGGCGTGCGGGGGCGATGCTGGGCGCGGACGGAGCGAAAATAGACTATGCCGAGGCGCTGCTCGGCGTGCGCAAGACGACCGCACGCGACTGGCCGCGGCTGCCCGACGATGTGAAACAGCTGTTCACCGCCTATGCGGCGGGGCTCAACCACTATGCCGACAAGCATCCGGATGAGGTGCGGCTGTCGGGGCTGTTTCCGGTGACCGGCGAGGATGTCGTCGCGGGCTTCGTGCTGCGCTCGCCCTTCTTCTTCGGGCTCGATTCGGTGCTCGGCGGGCTGACCGAGGATAAGGTTCTGGGCCGCGAGGGCGGGCCGTCGCTCGACGCCAAGGGCAAGCTCGTCCCGCGCGAACTGACCCCGGTCGGGCGCGACCCCGAAGCGAACGGGTCGAACGGCTTTGCGGTGGCGCCATCGCGCGCGACCGACGGCGCGACGCGGCTCGTCTCCAACTCGCACCAGCCGTGGACCGGCGGGGTCGCCTGGTATGAACTCGTCGTCCATTCGAGCGAAGGCTGGGATTTCGCGGGCGCGAATTTCCCCGGCTCGCCATACCCTTTCCTCGGCCACAACAAATATCTCGGCTGGACCAACACGGTGAACCGGCCCGACCTGATCGACATCTACAAGCTCGTGCTCGACGAGAGCGGCAAGAACTACCGTTTTGACGGCGGGTGGCGGCCGCTCGAAGAAGAACGCATCTGGCTGCGCGTCAGATATGGCCCGTTCGTGATCCCGGTGCCGCGTACCATCTACCGCTCGGTACAGGGGCCGGTGATCCACAACGCCAAGGGCGCCTTCGCGATCCGCTACGCCGGGATGGATCAGGCGAAGATGGTCACCCAATATTACCGGCTGAACAAGGCGCGCAATTTCGCCGAATGGCGCGCGGCGATGGCGGGGCAGGGCGTTCCCGCGACCAACTTCATCTATGCGGATGCCAAGGGCAATATCGGCATGTTTTACAATGCGATGTTCCCCGATCGGCCGACGGGCTTCAACTGGCGCGGCATCCTGCCGGGCGACACCTCGGCCGATGTGTGGACGAAGACGCTGCCCTTCGACCGCGTGCCTGCGCTGGTTAATCCGCGCTCGGGCTATGTGATGAACGCGAACAACACGCCATGGGTCGCGGCGGGGCCGGGCGACGAACTGGACGCCGCCGCCTTTTCGCCCTTGCTGGGGATCGAGGACGATATGACCAACCGCGCGGTGCGGCTGATCGAGTTGTTCGAGGCGTCGGGGCAGATCGACGCGGCGCGGCTGAAGGCGATCAAGTACGATACCGCCTATGCGAAGACCGGCTATGCGAAGGCTTGGATGGACCGGCTGCTCGCGCTCGACACGAAGGGCGATCCGGCGCTTGCCGAGGCACAGGCGCTGCTCCGCCAGTGGGACTGGAACCTCGACGGCAAAGGCAAGGGCGATGCGCTCGCGCTGATGGTGCTGCGCCCCGCGAACGGCAGCCATTACCAGCGCAAGGAGGACCCCGATCCGCGCACCGTGCTGAAGGATACGGTCACGCATCTGCAGCAATATTTCGGCGGGCTCGATCCGAAGCTCGGCACGGTGCTGCGGCTCCGCCACGGCAAGGGGGCGCACTCCGTCGATCTGCCGCTCGACGGGGGCAACGACACGGTGCGCGCCTCAACCCTATGGGATGTCGAGCCCGACGGGCGGCTCAAGGTCCGCCATGGCGACAGCTTCATCATGTTCGTGACCTGGGACAAGACCGGGCAGGTGCATTCGGAATCGATCCAGCCCTTCGGTGCCGCGACGACACGTCCCGACAGCCCGCACTACAATGATCAGGCGCCGCTGTTCGTCCAGCACCGGCTGAAGCCCGTGCTGTTCGATCCCGCGGCGCTCCGGGCCAGCGGCGCGCGCTTCTATCGGCCTTGAAAGCCCGCGGGGGCCGTCCTAAACCCCTGATACAGTGCCGTTCGGCACAGGTCGCATGCGGGCCGGTCGCGCCCGTCATCCAAGAGGAAATCCATGCCCCGTCCTTCCCGTTTCGCCATCGCTCTTGCCCTTTCGACCGCGCTCGTCGCCGCCGGCTCCGCGCTCGCCAAGAGCAAGGAGGCGAAACCCGCGCCGATCGCCGACCTCGTGAAGGCGGTCGATATTCCCTATCAGAGCTTCACCCTCGACAATGGCCTGCGCGTCATCGTCCATGAGGACCGCAAGGCGCCCGTCGTCGCGGTGTCGGTCTGGTATCGCGTCGGGTCGAAGAACGAGCCCGCGGGCAAGACCGGCTTCGCGCATCTGTTCGAGCATCTGATGTTCAACGGTTCCGAGAATGCGCCGGGCGATTTCTTCGAGCCCCTGCAACAGGTGGGCGCGACCGACAGCAACGGGACGACCAACGTCGACCGCACCAATTATTTCGAGACGGTACCGACCGCCGCGCTCGACCGCGCCTTGTTCCTCGAAAGCGACCGCATGGGACATCTGCTCGGCGCGGTCACGCAGGAGAAGCTCGATAACCAGCGCGGGGTCGTCCAGAATGAAAAGCGTCAGGGCGACAACAACCCCTATGGCCTGCTCCGCTACGAGATTTTCGAGAATCTTTTCCCCAAGGGGCACCCCTATCATCACAGCACGATCGGCTCGATGACCGACCTCAACTCGGCGAGCCTCGCCGACGTGAAGAAATGGTTCACCGACAATTATGGCCCGAACAATGCGGTGCTCGTGCTCGCCGGCGACGTCGATCTGGCGACCGCGAAGGCGAAGGTAACCGAATGGTTCGGCGACATTCCGCGCGGGCCGCAGGTGAAGGCGCCGCAGACGTCGGTCCCGACGCTGCCCGCACCGCTCGCCAAGGAGGTGAAGGACCTGATCCCGACGACCCGCCTCTATCGCATGTGGGCGATCCCGGGGCTCAACGACGCCGATTCGGTGCCGCTGCAGATGGCGACCGCGGTGCTCGGCGGCCTCTCCTCGTCGCGGCTCGACAATGCGATGGTGCGGAAAGATCCCGTAGCGGTCAGCGTCGGCGCGGGCGCGCAGACGATGGAGGATGCGGGCTTCCTGATCGTCCAAGCCGATGTGAAGCCGGGGGTCGATCCGAAGGTCGTCGGCGACAAGCTCGACGCCGAAATCGCGAAATTCCTCGCCGAGGGACCGACTGCCGACGAACTGCAGCGCGCGGCGGCGAGCTATCTCGGCGGCACGATCTCGGGCCTCGAATCGGTCGGCGGCTTTGGCGGCAAGGCGGTGACGCTGGCCGAGGGTGCGCTCTATTCGAACGATCCCGCCTATTACAAGACCGAACTCGACCGCCTCGCCAAGGCGACCCCCGAGCAGGTGAAGGCGGTCGCGAACAAGTGGATGTCGCGCCCGGTCTTTTCGCTGAACTACACGCCGGGCGAGCGCACTGAGGGCGGCGAAAACCGCGGCGGTGCGGTGACCGAAGGCAAGGTCAGCGCCGTCGCGCCCGACCGCTACTGGAACCCCGCGCTCGGCGATGTCGGCCCCGATAGCGGCGCTGCAACCTCCTTCGCCGACCGCTCGCAGATGCCGCCGGTCGCCGAGCTCAAATCGCTCGATTTTCCGGCGATCGAGCGCGCGAAGCTCCGGAACGGGATCGAAATCGTCTTCGCGCGCCGCACGACGGTGCCTACGGTCAATGTCACGGTCAGCTTCGATGCGGGCTATGCCGCCGATCCGCACGATGCGCTCGGCACCCAGTCGCTGATGCTGAGCCTGATGGACGAGGGCACGACGAGCCGCAATTCGATCGCCTTCGCCGAAGCGAAGGAGCGTCTCGGCGCGCAGATCGACGGCTCGGCGACCGCCGACGAGACGGTTTTCAACCTGTTCGCGCTCAAGCCGAACCTCGGCGCTTCGCTCGGCCTGCTCGCCGATTATATCCGCAATCCCGCGTTCGACGCGCAGGAACTCGACCGCGTGCGCGCCCAGCAGCTCAACCGGCTGAAGGCCGAACTCAACAATCCGAATGCGATCGCGAGCCGCGTGCTGATGCCGGTGCTCTACGGCGCCGACCATCCCTATGGCATCCCGCCGTCGGGGCTCGGCACGACGAGCGCGGTGACCGCAGTGACGCGCGAGCAGCTCGCGGCCTTCCACGCGGCGTGGATTCGCCCCGACAATGCGCGCATCTTCGTCGTCGGCGACACGACGCTGGCCGAGGTGAAGAAGCAGCTGGACGGCGCGTTCGGCGACTGGAAAGCGCCGGCGGCGGCCAAGGGGAGCAAGCATTTCGAAACCCCGATCCCGACGCCCACGCCGCGCATCCTGCTCTTCGATCGCCCGAAATCGCCGCAGTCGGTGATCATGGCGGGCAAGGTGCTGACCGCGAGGGGCAGCGACGAGCTCGAACCGCTGCGCGCCGCGAACGACATTTTCGGCGGCAATTTCCTCTCGCGTTTCAACATGAACCTGCGCGAAACCAAGGGCTGGTCCTATGGCGTTCGCTCGCGCGTCTCGAACGACCGCGATCGGCTGACCTGGGTCGCGATCGCGCCGGTCCAGGCCGACCGCACCGGCGATTCGATCAAGGAGTTCCAGAGCGACCTCAAGGCCTTCCTCGGCGACAAGGGCGTCACCAAAGAAGAGCTCGAACGCACGGTCAACGGCAGTGTCCGCGAACTGCCGGGCAGCTTCGAGACGTCGGAAGACGTGCTCGGCGGGATCCGCCAGATCGTGAAGTTCGGCCGCCCCGACACTTACTACGAGACGCTGCCCGCGACTTATGAGGCGATGACGACCGATGCGATCGACGCGGCTGCCAAGCAGGCGCTGACCGGCGATCTCGTCTATGTCGTCGTCGGCGATGCCGCGGTGGTGAAACCGCAGCTTGACGGGCTGGGCCTGCCGGTGGAAATAGCGAAACCCGCTAACTAACATCAGTTTCAGTAGGAGAGTTTCTATGTCCGGTGTCGATGGCAACTATGATTGCGTAACCAAGTCGCCGATGGGCGACCAGAAGTCGGTTTTCACCGTGAAGAGCGACGGCGACAGCTTCACCGGCCAGAACGCCGGCGCGATGGGCTCGCTCGACGTCGAAAATGGCAAGGTCGACGGCAACAAGCTGACCTGGACCATGAATATGAAGGTGCCGATGCCGATGACGCTCGAAGCCGAGGCGGTGATCGACGGCGACACGCTGACCGGCACGATCAAGGCCGGCGCGTTCGGATCGATGGCGATGACGGGCACCCGTCAGGCCTGATCCCGCCGGGTTTCGGAACAGAAAGGGCCGCTCCTGTCGGGGGCGGCCCTTTTTGATTGCGGTGTTCTGAGTTGCGCACCGATGGTCGCTCTGGGGTGTCCGTTTTCGATCGAAAGCCGACATTCGTCATCGCATAAGCGGCCTATCCACCTCCCCTGCATAGCTTTTCGGCCGCTCGGGACTATCCAAAACGGTGGCGGAAGCGCATAGCCCTCCCGCAATGCACAAAATGACCGAATCCGCGCAGCGGTCCCGTATGCCCGGCGACCGCGAAATGGTGTTCATGATGGCGATGGTCATGGCGCTGAATGCGCTCGCCATCGATTCGATGCTGCCCGCACTCCCCGCGATCGGCGAGGGGCTGGGCGTGACGGTCGCCAACGACCGCCAATATGTCATCTCCATCTATCTGTTCGGCATCGGCGCCGGATCGCTTTTCTATGGCCCGCTGTCCGACAGGTTCGGGCGCAAGGGCGTGCTTGTGCCGGCGCTGTTCGCTTATGTGGCTTTCTCGATCGGCTGCGGGCTCGCGAACAGTTTTCCGTTGCTGCTCGCGCTGCGGTTCGGGCACGGGCTGGTCAGTGCGGCGCTGGGGGTGATCGTCGTCGCGGTGATCCGCGACCTCTTCTCGGGCGATGCGATGGCGAAGCGGCTGTCGATGATCTTCCTTGTCTTCATGATCGTTCCCGCGATCGCGCCCACCATGGGGGCAGGAATCACTGCCTTTGCAAGCTGGCGCGCGATCTTCATCGTGCTTGCGGTGATGGGTGTGGTGATGCTGCTCTGGCTGCGGCGGTTGCCCGAGACGCTTCATCCGGAGGATGTGCGCCCGCTTGATCTCAGGACGATGGCGGCGGGCTGGGCGACGGTGACGCGGCACCGCCGCGCCGCCGGCTATATGATCGCTTCGGGGATGATGCAGGGCGCGCTTTACGGCTATCTCAACTCGAGCGAGCAGATCATCGCCGACATCTTCCATGCGCGCAGCTGGTTTCCGCTGGTGTTCGCCTGCGTGGCACTGGGGATCGCGACCGCGAATTTCTCGAATGCTGCGATCGTCGAGCGTTTCGGCGCGCGGCGCGTGTCGCAAAGCGCAACCTTTGCCTTCATGGCGACCTCTATCCTCCAGATTCTCGTTGCGCTGAGCGGCGCCGAGACTTTGTGGATGTTCACCGTGCTGATGATGGTCAACGTCGGGCTGATCGGTTTTGTCGGCAGTAATTTCGGCTCGATCGCGATGGAGGATTTCGGCCATATGGCAGGCGTCGCCTCCTCCTATCAGAGCTTCGCCAAGACGCTGCTCGCGGCGACGGTCGGCGCCTTGATTGGGCAGCAATATAACGGCACGACCTTGCCGCTCGCCTATGCGTTCCTGATTTCGGGTGTCGTCGGGCTGACTCTGGTCTTCTGGGCCGAGCGCGGCAAGCTGTTCACGCGGCCGGGAACCGCGCCGAAGTCGCCCTATTGATCGGACATAAGAAAGGGGGCCGAAGCCCCCTTTCCCTTTTTCGATCGTTTGAACTCAGCTGACCGGCGGAACCGGCTGCGGCGGTGCGTCGGGATCGTCCTCGTGAACCTCGACATGGCCGAGACCGACGTGGCTGCGTGAGCGGCTGTAGCCGAAATAGACAAGCAGACCGACGGCGGCCCAGATCAGGAAGAGAATGATGCTCTTGTGATCGAGGCTGGCGAACAGATAGAGGCAGCCGAGGATCGCGATCGGCGCCGTGACCCACACCAGCGGCGTGCGGAACGGCCGGTGGCGGTTCGGCTCGGTCCGGCGGATCACCATCACCGCGATCGACACGGCGGCGAAGGCGAACAGCGTCCCCGAATTGGAAATGTTGGCGAGCTGTCCGACCGGGAAGAAGGCGGCGAACAGCGCGACCGCGATGCCGGTGAGGATCGTGATGACGTGCGGCGTATTGAACTTCGGGTGGATCTTCGAGAAGGCGGCAGGAAGCAGGCCATCGCGGCTCATCACGAAGAAGATGCGGGTCTGGCCGAACATCATCATCAGGATGACCGACGGCAGCGCGAGCCCGGCGGCGAGGCCGATCAGGTTGCCGATCTGCGGCCAGCCGATTTCACGCAGGGTGAAGGCGAGCGCTTCTTTCGAGCAGACGACGTCCTTCAGTCCCTCCGCCGCGCGCGTCGCGCACTGGGCGGCGAGTTCGCGGCTGCCGGGATCGAGCGCGACACCCGCGGCATCGGTTACCGGCTGGGTGCTGAGACCCGGGGCACCGATCACGCCGGCGGCGACGAGGAGGTAGAAGATGGTGCAGATCGCGAGGCTGCCGATCAGGCCGATCGGCATGTTGCGCTGCGGATTCTTGGTTTCCTCGGCCGCGGTAGAGACCGCATCGAACCCCACATAAGCGAAGAAGATCGAGGCGGCCGCCATCGATATGCCGATGAAACCGGTCGGTGCAAAGGGCGAGAATTGCTCGCTGTTCATCACTGGCACGGCGAGAACGATGAAGATGGTCAGCGCGATGACCTTGATCGCGACGAGGATCGCGTTGACGGTCGCGCTTTCCTTGGTGCCGATGACGAGCAGCCAGGTCACGAGCCCGGCGATGAACATCGCGGGCAGGTTGATCGCGCCGCCGTCGAACGGCCCCGCGACCAGCGTATCGGGTATGTCTATGTGAAAGAAATGTTCGATGAGGCCGACGACATAGCCCGACCACCCGACCGAAACGGCGCCCGCGGCGACCGCATATTCGAGGATCAGCGCCCAGCCGACCATCCACGCGATCAGTTCGCCCATCACGGCATAGCTGTATGTGTAAGCCGAGCCCGAGACAGGCACCATCGCCGCCATCTCGGCATAGCAGAGCGCCGCGAAGGCGCATACGACGCCGGCGATGATGAAGCTGATCATCATGCCCGGACCCGCCTTTTGCGCGGCTTCGGCGGTCAGCACGAAGATGCCGGTGCCGATGACGGCACCGATGCCGAGCATGGTAAGCTGGAACGCACCGAGTGATCGGTGCAGTGACTTTTTCTCGGCTGTGGCCAAGATAGCGTCGAGCGATTTGACGCGACCAAATATCATCCAAATATCCCCTTTGGGGCCCGGTACGGGCCTTCTCCTGCCGCAGGAGAGTAAACGCTCCTCCCGCCAGCGCAACTTAATTTCGTGAAGGGGAATGCAGCTTATCGTACCGTAAACCGGACCCGGTCGATCATCTGGCTGCCCGGATCGACAAGCGTCAGCATATGGACGCCGGGGCGGGGCGGGATCTGGACTCCGGCATCGGCATCGCCGATCGTCTTCTTGTCGAGGATCAGGCGGAAGCCGGTCACATCGCCGCTGACGATCACGCCCAGGCTCTGGCGGCCCAACGGGATATCGGGGTCGAGCGCGTAGACGCTGCCGCTGACCGGACTGGTGATCCGCGGACGGCGCGCGATCTGCGGCGCAGCCGCCATCTCGGCCTGCGCGGTCCCCGCCATGAAATATTCGCGGCGCGGCGGCTCGCGCGTGCCGGGCAGGGTGATCTGGCGCACCTCGACGCCGTCGGGCATCTTGGGCGGCTTGCCGGGGCTGCCCGCGTGGAGCGCCATCATCACGTCGCGCCACACCGGCGCGGCGCCCGACGTGCCCGACACGGCGCGCATCGAATCGCCCTCCAGATTGCCGACCCAGACCGCGACGGTGTAGCGGTCGGTGAAGCCGACGCACCAATTGTCGCGCATGCCCTTCGACGTGCCGGTCTTTGCCGCCGCCCAGAAGGGGAGGCGGAGCGCGCTGTCTTCGCCGAAGGCGTCGGCGCGCGCAGAGGCGTCGGCGAGGATGTCGCCGACGATGAAGGCGGCGGCGGGGTTGACGATCTGGCGCGGAAGTTCGCGAAGGTGCCGCGTAGCGTCGAAGCGGACCGGCGACCACTTTCCGAGATTCGCCAATGTTCTGAAGGCGTTGGCTTGTTCGACCAGGGAAACTTCGGCCGAGCCGAGCGCAAGGCTGAAACCATAATATTCGCCGTCCTCGACAAGGCCGTGATAGCCGAGCGCCCAGAGGCGGTCGCGGAACTCCTGAACGTCGTCGATGACGAGCGTGCGGACGGCGGGCACGTTGAGTGACGAGGCAAGCGCGCTCCGCACGCTGACCGGCCCCTTGAAGCTGTGGTCGTAATTCTTGGGGACATACAGCCCCGACGCCGTATCGAGCTGAACCGGGCTGTCGTCGAGGATCGACGCGGCGGTCAGCCAGCCATGCTCGATCACCTGCGCATAAAGATGCGGCTTCAGCGTCGAGCCCGCCTGCCGCCGCGCATTGGCGCCATCGACCTCGGCCGCGGTCGATTTGAGGCCGACGCCGCCGACATAGGCGAGCACGTCGCCGGTGGCATTGTCGAGCACGACGACCGCGCCGTCGCGCACCCGGTCGGAGCCGAGACCGGCAAGCTGGCGGCGGAGCGCGACGATCGCGGCAATCTGGATGCGGCGGTCGATCGTCGTCATCACCCGCTTGCCGGGCTTGTCGAGCAGTCGCGTTGCAAGATGCGGCGCGAGCGCAGGGTCGAAGCGTGCGGCCCGTTCGCCCGAAACGAGCGTCGCGGCGGCAGCGTCGATGGCGCCGCAGTCGGCGGCCTTGGCGATCCGGCAGGCACGCTTGCCCAGGACTTCGGCTTTCGCGGCGGGGTTCGGCAGCAGGCCGGCAAAAATCGCGGCGTCGGTGCGATTCATTTCGGCGGGCCGCTTGCCGAACAGGCTCTGCGCGCCGGCACCGATACCCTGCGCTTCGCCGCGCAGCGGGAGCAGGTTGAAATAGGCTTCGAGCATCTGCGCGTGCGTCCAGTTCGATGCGAGCGCCTGCGCCGCGCGCATCTGGCGGATCTTGGCGAACCAGCCGCGCTGGCCCGGCTGCGCGAGTTCGGGAGCGAGGAAAGCGGCGAGCTGCATCGGCAGCGTCGAGGCGCCGCGCGAGCGGCCGCCGGTCCAGCGGGCCTTCACGGCGCTCGCGATCGCGAGCCAGTCGACCCCGCCGTGGGACCAGAAGCGATGATCCTCGGCTGCGACGACGGTATCGCGGACGGCAGGGCTGATATCCTTCAGCGGCACCCACGCGAGGCGGCGGCGCTCGAAATTGACGCGTTCGCTGTCGAGCAGGCGGCCGTCGCGGTCATAGAGCCACGCCTCGCTCGGCTTCCAGTCCGCTCGCACGGCTGCGTAATCGGGCATTGCCGGCGGGCGCGTGAACAGGTGCGTGGCGGTGGTCAGGATCAGCGCGGCGAGCGCTGTCCACGCCAGCGCATCGAACCGGCGGCGTTTGCGGGACTGTTCCATCGTTAATTCAGCGCGTGCTCCCGCGTAGGCGGGAGCCCATCTTCTGCCGACGCAATCTGGAACCGACCGGAGATGGGTCCCCGCCTTCGCGGGGACACACAGATAGGAGGGCGCGGCGAGCAGTCATCACTGCGCCGCGCTTGCCACCGTCACCGGCGCATTCGGCCACTGGCCGCGGATCGCGGGCGAATACATCGCCTCGACGCGCGTCGGGGGCAGGGTGAAGCGGCCCGAGCCATTGAGGCGGACGACATATTCGACCGCGTGCGTGCCCGCGGGCATCCAGCCATAATAGCCGCGCCAGCTATCCTTGCCGCGCTCGACATAGCTTGGCTGCCAGTTCGACCCGCCAGCCTGCGCCGCCAGCATTTCCGACTGGCCGCCAAGGTTGCCGACGATCGTCGCACCGGGCGGGATCGGATCGTTGACGACGACCCAGGTCCGGCCGGCGGCCGCGACGACCTCGATCCGCACCTTGATCACGTCGCCGCGCGTGAGGCGGCTCGGGTCGGCGGCCTTCACGATGTTGACCGACCGCTTGATCCGGTAACCGGCGTTGAGCGGTTCCTTCAGCGGCACCGCCGCCTTGACGCTGACGGTCGCCCATGGCGCCCCGGTGCCCTCATGCTTCAGGCTCATCGTCGCCGCGGCAAGCGCGACGCGAAGCGGCGACGGTGCTTCCGCCGGAAGCGGCCAGCTTTGCGAGGCAGTGCCGCCGGCAAGGCTGATATGGGTGACGCCGGTGATCGCGCTTGCCGGATAGAGCTCGGCGAAGCGGCGGACGGTAACCGCGCCCCATGCATTGGCCGGGGTGGTATCCCAATGGCCCTTGCGCTGGCGCTGCGCGACACCGACCATCAGCTTGCCGGCATCGTCCTCCCAGCCCTTGCGGCCGAGGACGGCTTCGAGCGTCTTGATCGCCATTTCGTCGCCGCTCGACATCATCCACCACGGCGCGTTTCCATCGTCGACGAGGTCGAGGCGCGTGCCTTCATAGACGAGGCGCTTGCGAAGCTCGGCCTCGGCCGCCGTCCGCAGCGCAACCGCGCCCCGGACTCCCGGCGTCTTTTCGATTGCGACGAGCCAGTCGGCGAGCGTCCCGGTCCTCATGTCGACGGGGGCCGTGTCGATCGCCGCGACCAGCTGCGCGCTCGACGCATTGTTGCGCGCGAGCGCCGCGAGCGCCGCGATGCGGATCGGGCGAAGGTCGTACGGACCATAGCCCTTGCGGGTCAGCCGTCCCTCGACGACCGCCTGCAGCGCCTTGACCATCCTGGTCTTCGACGCCTCGGGGATCGCGAAGCCATTCGCTGCCGTGATCGCAAGGACATAGGCGGTGAGTTCGGGCGAACCCTCCATCCGGTCGTTCGGCCAATAACGGAGAAGGCCGTCGTCATCGAGATAGGTCGGCATCGCGCCCGCAAGCGCCTGCCACCGCGCGACGTCGCCGAGCGCGACCGCGCGCGAGGTCGACTGCTCGAAGCAATTGTATGGATAGATCGCCATATAGTCGCGCACGCCTGAAAGCGGCGGGGCGAGTGTGCCCGCGAGCGCGACATCGACATAGCCGCCGGGGAGCGCGCCCGCCGGGATCGCGATTGGCAGCGTCGTGTCCGGGCCGACGCGGAACAGGCTCGCCGCCCAGGTTTCGACCGGAACGGCGGGCTCGACACTCTGGTCGAAGACCAGGCGGTCGCGGGCCTTGCCGTCCTTCGATACCGCGTCGACGGTCCACTGGATCGGGCCGACCTGCTCGGGCGCGGTCATCTGCCAGCTGATCGGCACCGCGCCCCCCGCCGGGATCGTGACGGTCAGCGGCGGCGCGGTCGCGACCGCCGGTGACAGCGTCGGGGTTGCGGTGACCGTCATCTCCTTGTCGGTGCCGTTGCGAAGCGTGAAACGCGCGTCATAGGCGTCGCCGGTTCGGACGAGATCGGGCAGGCTGGCGAAGACGCCGAGGTCCTGCACGGTGCGCACGCTCGCCTCGCCGGTGCCGAAATATTGCGATCCGTCGGTCGCGAGCGCCACGAGGCGGAAAGCGGACAAATTGTCGGAGAGCGGCACGTCGACCGTTGCGCGGCCCTTCCCGTCGAGCGGAACACGGCCCTGCCACAGCAGCACGGGCCGGAAATCCTCACGCGTCAGGCCCGACAGGTCGCCGCCACCGCCGCCGCCGGGTTCGAGCGCCTTGCGGCCATAGTGGCGCTTGCCGACGACCTGCGTCTGCGCGGTCGAGGTGAGGACGTCGAGCGTGCGCTCGCCCATCATCGCATCGATCAGCTTCCAGCTTTCGTTGGGGGCGAGCTGGAGCAGCGCTTCGTCGACCGCGACGAAGGCGACATCGGCATTCGCCGGCGCCTTGCCGCCCGGCGTCTTGACCTCGATCGCGACCTTGGCGGTCTCGCGGATCGCATATTTCTCCTTGTCGGCCTTCACCTTGACGCCGAGCTGATGGCCTTCCCAGCCCACCTTGATCTTCGCGATACCGAGGCGGTAGCTCGGCTTGGCGAGATCGACGAGCGCGGTCGCGGGTGCGCCCTCGCTATTCTCGATCTTGAAGCCGACCGCGCGTTTCATCTGGCGGAACCAGCTTTCCTCGCCGGTGACGCGGCCGCGCACGGCCATCACCGACACAAAGACGTCGGGCGCATAGGTCGCGGGCAGCTTGACCTTGACGACCGGGTCGGTGCCCTTCAGCGGCACGACGAAGCTCGACAGCACGCCCTCGCGCTCGACCGTGACGAGCGCGGTCGCCTCGCGGAACGGCATGCGGACCTGGAAGTTCGCCGTCTCGCCTGCGGCATAGCGCGGCTTTTCGGGGATGACGTCCATGCGGTCGCCATTATCGCCGCCGAACCACCAGTCATTGTCGCCCGCGAGCCAGACCGAGCGGACCGCGCGCGCCTCGTTGCCGTCGGCGTCGCTGGTCGTTGCGACCACCGTCACCTCGCCCGATACACCGGGCGCCATCGCGCAGCTCGCGCGGCCGAGCTTGTCGGTCGTCGCCGTGCAGGTGGTCGCAAGTTTCGTTGTCCGCATCTGGTTATCATAGGCATAGAAGCCGCCGATCAGGCGCCGCCGCGCGGTGATGATCTCGCGGTTGTAGAGCGCGACCTGGACGCGCTGGCCCGCAATCGGCTTGCCGTCGAGGTCGAGCGCGACGAATTTCAGGCGCAGATCGTTGTCGCGCATCAGCCAGCCGTCGGTCTTGAGCCCGAGGCGGACGGCCGAAGGATAGAGGGTAATGCGGCGGCTCGACGTCAGCGTCTCGCCATTGGCATCCTCATAATCCATTTCGACCGCCATCTGGGTCGGCTCGATGATCGGCTGGTCGACGGTGACATTGGTCGTCGCGGTGCCGTCGGCGCCGAGGACGAGGGGCATCGATCGCGCGAGCGGCATGTCGGCCTCGGGCTCCTCGCCGCTGTCGTCGAGCTGGATCACGCCTTCCTTGACCGGCTGGCCGTCGAAGTCCCAGTCGCGATAATCCTCGGGCGCGGTCCATGCGGCGCGGAAGGTCGACCGCAGTTCGACCGGCAGGTTCGGTGCCGGGCCGCCCGACAGATAGCCGACGAACAACGACAGCGGCACCTGCGCGGGCCGCACGAGTGACGCCTTCGGGCCGGTGACCGTCGCCTTCATCGTCGGCAGGCGATATTCGTCGACGCGAACCGACTGGTTCGACCAGATCGTCTTGTCCTTGCCGTCCCCTTTGCCATTTGGGTCCTTGGTTACGAAGACGAGTTCGTAATCGCCCATCGGCGCCGAGGCGGGGACGTTCCATGTCGTCTCCCCGCTGCCGCCCGCGTCGATGCTGAACGGCATTTCGAACTCGGTGTCCGAACCGCGGTGGACGAGGCGAAGCTTGCCCGCCATCGGCTGCGGCGTGGAGAAACCGGTGCCGACGGGGCGGCGCAGGATATGCTTCATGTGGACGGTCTCGCCCGCCTTGACGAGCGCGCGGTCGAACAATGTGTGCAGGATGTCGCTGCGTTCGGACCAGCCATAGGGAAGGTCGAAGTCATAGGGGCGGATGCCGTCGCCCCAGTCGGTCAGCGTGAAGCTGAAATCGTCGCCCGAGCGGGCGCTGACCATCAGCGTATGGCCCTCGCTGTTCGCGGGGTCGGGATCGTCCTCGCAGCTCGAATAGGTTTCGGGCTCGGGCAGGCCGTTCGGGAAAGCGAGGCGGCCCGCCTTGTCGGCGATGCCGCGAGCGAGCTGGCGGCCGGTGCAGCTGTCGGTGACGCGCACTTCGGCGCCCGCGACGGGGAGGCCGGTATCGAGCGATGTCACCCAGGCGAGCGAGCTTTCGCGGCCCCATTTGAAATGCACCGCCATATTGGTGACGAGCGCCGCGGTCGCGACATAGCGCGTCGCCTTGCGGCCGAGCAGCGCCGCGCCGAGCTCGGGGCTCGCGATTTCGACGACGTGGAAGCCCTTTTCGGCGAGCGGGATGCCGACGACCTCGAATTCCTTGCCGCCGGCGGGCGGTGCGAGCGTCAGGTTGCGGCGGTCACCACCCGCTGGCGCGCCGTCGAAGACCGATCTGGTCCCGGTATAATTGACCGTGACGTCCTCGCCCTTCGCGTTTTTCTCCTCGCGGTAGTCGGTATCGTCGGCGTCGGCGACACGCTTCAACCAGCGCGCGATCGCGGCATCGTCGTCGCCGACCTTGAGGACATTCGCGGGCATCTTGAGGTTCGACTGGATCAGCGACGCCTCGACCCCGCGCACGGTGACGGGCAGGATGCCGCCCTCGGATGCTTCGAGGATGCCGAACTCCGCCGCAAATTTGACGATCGGCGGGGCGCTGTCGATGTGGAATTTCAGCGGGAAGTTCGACTGGTTCTGCAGCTTGCGGCCACTCTGGTCGGCAATGTCGGCGGGCAGGACGAGCGTTGCGTCGACATTTTGCGGGAGCGGGCCGGCAAAATGGACGCGTTCGAGGTACGCGTCATTCTTGTCATCATCATCGATCTTTGCCGCGATGGTCTTGCCGTCGGTGGTGCGAAGCGTCGCGGCCAGCGCGATGTCGCGCGCGACGGGCGCGGCGAAGCTCAGGTTGATGTCCTTCAGCGGGTTGCAGCCCGCCTGCGGATTGACGCGGCTGCACGACATTTTCGCGGTGAAGGCGGGGCGGACGTCATAGTCGAAACGCTGGTCGCGGCCCGCGGTGCGGGACGGCACGCCGGACTGCGAAATGCGCGCGTCCCAGACGAGCGCCATCTCGCGCCCGGGCGGTAGCGGACGGCGGCACTTGACCGGGACGACGCGGTCGAGCGCTGCCTCGCGATCGGCGCCTGCTGCCGGCAGGCGCAGCGGCAGGCCCGCATCCTGCGTGAAGCTTTGCGCCGACCACTGGTCGCCGATACCGGTGAGGATGGTGGCTGCGGTCTCGCGCTTCAGGACATCGACCGGGATTTTCTCCCCGATCCCATCAACCGCGCAATAGGCGAAGCGCCCGACCGAGGCGCGGTCGGCGGCAACGTTGGTGGCGACGAGGAAAATCTGGTCCTCCTCGATCCCGCCATAGCCCGTGCCCGCGAGCACCGCGCGTGCCGACGGGCCGCCGGTGTCGATCTCGAACCGGCTGTTGCCGACGACATTCACACCGCGCGCGGTGGTGAGGCCGTCGCGCAGATCGACGTGGCAGCTCACCCCGCCGGGAAGCGATTTTTCAAATTCGAGCACCCAGGTGCGCGAATCGACCCAGCGGCCGTCGGCGGGAACCTTGCAGTCATGCGTCGCGGGGGCCTTGGCGCGGGGATCGCCGAGCGGCACCATATCCTCGGAGAAGCGGAGGGTGAAGCGGCTGATCGTGCCGTCGCCGGTTCCCGACGAGCCGGGCGTCGCGAGGGTGACTTGCGGGACGGTGTCGCCGCCCGCCGCGACGAGCGCCGCCGCGAGAGGGATCATCAGGGCCAGCCGCATCTTGCCGGCAACAGTCTTCGCCAGCGCCTGCCATCCCGTTGCCATCGCGTCGTCTCCCGGTGAACCCAGACCTATCCTGCTGGAAACAGGGACCTCTGTCCACCCGTCGCCGCACAGCGCGCACGGTTAGTCGCAGATGGCGAAAACGCTGTGACCGCGATCATAGACAAGGAAAAAATCAGCGAACGAGCATCGGCCCCAGCGGCTGTCCCGCGAAGATGTGGACGTGGAGGTGCGGGATCTCCTGATGGCTGTCGAGACCGACATTGGCGAGCAGGCGGTAGCCCGGCGCAACGAGGCCCTGATCGCGCGCGACCTTGCCGACGGCGCGAACGAAGCCGGCGATCTCGGCGTCGCTGCCGCGCTCCGAAAAATCGTCCCAGCTCACATAGGGGCCCTTGGGGATCACGAGGATGTGCAGCGGCGCCTGTGGGTTGATGTCGTGGAAGGCGAGGGCATAGTCGTCTTCATAGACCGTCTTCGACGGCAGTTCGCCGCGCAGGATGCGCGCGAAGATATTGCTGTCGTCATAGGGAAGCGTCGCGTCGATCGGCATGGGCTGAATTCCTATTGGTTGCGGGCGGCCTTTTCGGCGTGGCCGGAGGTGCCGTGGCGCCGGGCGAGTTCGGCGGCGACCCCATCCCAGCCAAGCCCACGCTCGGCGAGCAGGATGGTAAGGTGGAAGACGAGATCGGCGGCTTCGCCGGTCAGCGCGGCGTCATCCTCGGTCAGGGCGGCGATTATGGTTTCGGTGGCTTCCTCGCCCAGCTTTTGCGCGATCTTGCCGCGGCCTTTCGCGGCAAGGCTGGCGACATAGGAGGCGGAACCGTCTCCTGTGGCGAGCCGGTCCCTCACCACCGCTTCCAGTTCCGTCAATGCCTCGCCGATCGCCATGCGTCCTGCCTTTCGTTGCCGGAGTGCCTAGCGGCGGGAAAGGCGCTGGACAAGGGCGTGCGGCTCCGGTCAAAGGGCGTGAATGGCCGAGATCAAATTGCATCCCGACTGGCTCGCGCGCATCGGCGGCGAGTTCGAGCAGCCCTACATGGCGGCGCTGAAGAGCTTCCTTGCCGGCGAGCGCGCAAAGGGAAAGGCGATCTATCCGCGCCCGCGCGACTGGTTTGCGGCGCTCGACGCGACGCCGCCGCAGGGTGTCCGCGTCGTCATATTGGGGCAGGACCCCTATCACGGACCGGGGCAGGCGCACGGGCTCTGCTTCTCGGTCCAGCCGGGGGTGCGGACGCCGCCGAGCCTCGTCAACATCTACAAGGAGATGCAGAGCGACCTCGGCATCCCGCCCGCGCGGCACGGCTATTTGAAGCATTGGGCCGAACAGGGCGTGCTGCTGCTCAACAATTGCTTGACCGTCGAGGCGGGGCAGGCAGCGTCGCATCAGGGCAAGGGGTGGGAGAAGTTCACCGACGCAGCGGTCGCGGCGGTCGCGGCCGATCCGGCGCCGAAGGCCTTCATCCTCTGGGGCAGCCATGCGCAGCGCAAGGCCGCGAATGTGCCGGGGCTGGGACCGGGCAGCCCGCATCTGATCCTGCGCGCGCCGCACCCTTCGCCGCTATCGGCGCATAACGGTTTCTTCGGATCGAAGCCGTTCAGTCAGGCGAACGCCTTTCTGGAGGCGCATGGCCGCGGGGCGATCGACTGGCGGCTTCCCGAAAACCCAGACATCGCCGCAGCATGAGTCCGGGCGCATGAGCCTGCTTTCCGACCCGCTGACGCTGGCGGTGCTGGTCGTCGCGGTGATCCTGCTCGGCATGGCGAAGGGCGGGCTTGCCGGAGTCGGTTCGCTCGCGACCCCGCTCGCGGCGCTGGTGCTCCCGCCCGCGACTGCGGCCGCCCTGCTGCTGCCGGTGCTGATCGTGCAGGACGTGATCAGCGTCTGGTCGTTCCGCCAGACATGGGACGGCTGGATCATCGGCTGGATGTTACCCGGTGCTGCAGTCGGCGTTGCGGCGGGCTGGTATTATGCCGAACGCGTGAACGAGGCGCAGCTGATGGCGGCGCTCGGTGCGATCACGCTGGCGTTCGGTCTCTATCGCCTGTGGGTCGAGCGCGGCGGGCGCGTGGTCGCGGCCTCGACCTCGCCAGGCTGGGTCGGCACGATTTTCGGCGGCGCCATGGGCTTTACCAGCCAGATCGCGCATGCGGGCGGACCGCCGTTCCAGATGTGGGTCACGCCGCGCCGCCTGCCGCACCTGACCTTCATCGGCACGAGCGCGATCCTGTTCGCCATCGTCAACTGGATGAAGGTGCCCGCCTATCTGGCACTCGGCGCCTTTCCGCACGAGGTGGTCGTCGCGGCGCTGCTGCTGATGCCGCTTGCGATCGTCGCGACATTGGTGACGGTGCGCTGGCTCAAGCGCATGAATCCCGCGCGTTTCTATGTGATTATCTATGTCCTGATGGTCCTGCTCGGCGCGAAGCTGCTGTGGGACGGGGTACACGGATGACTGTCACGATCCTCGTCGATGCCGATGCCTGTCCGGTGAAGGATGAGGTCTATCGTGTCGCGTGGCGGCACGAGGTGCCGGTGAAGATCGTCAGCAACAGCCGGCTGCGCGTGCCCGATCATCCGCTGATCGAGCGGATCGTGGTGTCCGACGGCTTCGACGCCGCTGACGACTGGATCGCCGAGGCGGCGAACGCGCGGAGCATCGTGATTACCGCCGACATCTTGCTCGCCGACCGCGCGCTGAAGGCAGGCGGTACGGTGCTCGCGCCGACGGGAAAGCCCTTCACCACGGCGTCGATCGGCCCCGCGATCGCAACCCGCGCGATCATGGCCGACCTGCGCGCCGGGATGGGTGATGCGATGGGTGGTCCGCCGCCTTTCTCGAAGGCCGACCGCTCGCAATTCCTGCAGGCACTCGATGCGGCATTGGTGCGGCTGAAGCGCGGGGCCTGAAAAAATCGCGCCAGTGACGCCGATCACGGCGCCGCGCGCGGGGGCGGTTTAACCGATGTTTCAAGAACGAACCGTTCCGCGCCGGCGCACCGTGCGGGTGCGGAATCAGCCCTTCCGCCGATTGCGACCTCCGGCGGAAGGGCACGATTTAAAAGCCGGTCAGTTGCCGGCAGCGCGGTGGCGGACGAACGCGAGCAACAGATTGCCCGACGCTGTCCATAATGTTTGACCATGGGGGACGAGCGGCGCATCTTCGCGTCTTGGCGCGGCACCATCGGTTGCGTCGATTCCAGCCGAGGGAGTATCCCATGACCGTCAATCGCGCATCCGCCCGCTACGAAGGCTTCGGCAAGGAGGGCAAGGGGTCGATCACAACCAAATCGGGGGTGCTGAACGCGCAGCCCTATGGTTTCGGCACCCGCTTCGAGGGACAGCCGGGGACGAACCCGGAGGAATTGATCGCCGCGGCGCACGCGGCCTGCTTTACCATGGCGCTGTCGTTCGGGCTCGCGCGCGCCGGCTATTCCGACGGCACGCTCGAGACGAGCGCAGCGGTGACGCTCGATCAGCAGGACGGCGGCTTTACGATCACCAAATCGGCGCTGACGCTGACCGGCAAGGTGCCGGGGATTTCGGCGGACGAGTTTGCTGCGATCGCCGGCGAGGCCGAGAAGAATTGTCCGGTGTCGAAGCTGCTCGATTGCGAGATCACGCTCGAACATAGCCTGGAGGGTTAGGCGGCGTAGCGCAGCGGCGGGGGTAGTGCGTCGGCCATGAAGTCGAACATGCCTTGCGCCGGGGGCGCGAGCGTCCAGCTTTGCAGCACGCGGTGGCGGCTGTGGCCGACATGGCTTTCGATCAGCACCAGTTCGCGCGGCGTCCAGCGCCAGGCCGCAGGTATGGGTTCGAAATCGCACGCCCCGTAACCAAGTGTGATGTGCGGCCGTAGCCCCGACTTTCGGTGCATCGGTTCGAGACCCTGCGTTTCAAGCATCGTGACAAGTCCGGCATAGAGTTGTCGAACATCGCCGACGCTGCCGATCGTCGTTAGCTCCGCCCCCATTTCGCGGCTTACGATGCGGCCGAAGGGGATGAGGCTTGCCGCAGGCAGGCCCGCCTCAAAAGCCCGCGCCACGCGCTGACGCAGGAAGGGATGCTGCGCCTGTGTCTCGGCGATCGTGCAGAGCGTCAGATGATAATTTTGCGGTTTCAGGCCCGCGAACAGATCGCCCGAGACGGCGGGCAGTTGGCGTGCGAGCCAGCCGGCACGGTCGACCGGCACCTGAAAGCCCAGAAAATAGCGGAACATCGGGGTCATCGGCCTTCCTCCGAATCGGATAATGTTCCTATTATGTTCTTATTCGGCGCCAGAGTCGAATCCTTCGTCCGGGGAAGCGGCGTTCGGCGTTACTGGCAGTTGGCCTCGCGCTTTTCCTCCTTGCCGTTCGCGAGGAACCAGCGCGCCTTGTCGGGGTCGGCGGCTTCGTCGAAATAGCAGACGTCGGTCGCCCCGGTGCGCGGGTCGATATGGACGGACCATTGGTGTGCGCCGCAATTATGCTGCTCGCAGCTCCACGCCACGACCTTGCCGTCCTTCATCTCGATCGGCGTCGCGGGGCCTCCGGTCGTGGCGATGGCCTTCCGTACCGCGGCGTCCTTCACCGTCGCCGCAATGCCCGCCTTGACCAGAACATGATCGTTCCACGCGACGCCATCGACCTTGTCGAACGGATATTTGCCCACATAGGAAGCGAGTTTGCTGCCTGCGGTCGGCGGTAGTGGCGAGGTTTCGGCCGGGCCGGCAGCGGCGGTCTTGGTGGCGCTTGCGTCCGGAGGGTTGCCAGCGGGCTCCACAGCTGCGGGCGTCGCGTCTTTCGGCGCGTCGGTCGCCGCCTTGTCGGCCTTCGCACCGCAGGCAGCGAGGGTCAGAGCAAGGGTGAAGATGGTGGCGCGAGGGAAGGACATGGGCTTTCTCCTGTTATCGATGCCTTGCGTATCACGCGGCGCGGGCGAAGAATATCCGATAGCGAGCGCATCGGTGCTGGATGCGTCGGCAGGGTCGTGTCATCACGGAACCTGCAAGGAGCGTTTCATGGCGAAGAGCGATAAGCCCGCGCTGCTGTCCGGCGGCAATCCCCAAATCCCGAAGGGTGAGGGCGATGGTCCCGGTGCAGGCCTATATCGCCGCGATGCCGGGCTGGAAGTCCGCCCTCTGGGCACGGCTCGACGCGCTGATCGAGCGGGCGGTGCCGGGGGTGCGGAAAGCGGTGAAGTGGAATTCGCCTTTCTATGGCGCGCCGGATGCCTTGCCGAACCACTGGTTCCTGAGCCTTCATTGCTATGACCGCTATATCAAGGTCGCCTTTTTCGAGGGCCGGAGGCTCGATCCCGTTCCGCCGGTCGCATCGAAGAGCGGTGACACGCGCTATTTTCATATCCACGAAACGGACGCGGTCGACGAAGCCGCCTTTGCCGGCTGGATATGCCAGGCGAGCGCGCTGCCCGGCGAGAAAATGTAAGGAGCACGGATAATGGCGGAAGAGGATGTTTCGGCCCTGATCGACGACAAGATCGCCTCGCTCGGTGACTGGCGGGGGGCAATGCTCGCGACGCTGCGCGCGCTGATCCGCGAAGCCGATCCGGCGATCGAGGAGGCGGTCAAATGGCGCAAGCCCACCAATCCCGCCGGCGTCCCGACCTGGGAGCGCGCGGGGGTCATCTGCACCGGCGAAACCTATAAGGACAAGGTCAAGCTGACCTTTGCAAAGGGGGCGGCGGTCGATGACCCCGCGGGGCTCTTCAATTCGAGCCTCGACGGCAATGTGAGGCGCGCGATCGACCTGTTCGAGGGCGATATGGTCGATGCCGCGGCGTTCAAGGCGCTGGTACGCGGTGCGGTCGCGGCCAATCTCGCGAAGCCCGCGCGTGCGAAGGCATAGGCCCGATCCAGGCCCTTGACTTGACTCGCTGCGCTGCGGCGCCCCTAATGACGTCAAGAACAGCATAGGAGAGGCCCATGAATATCGCCGCATCGCCGCGCGCGTTCGAACGGCTCGCGGTCACGCCGCTGACCCCTGCGATCGGCGCCGAGATTTCGGGACTCGACCTGTCCAGGGAACAGGATGACGCGGTCATCGCCGAGATCCGCGCCGCGCTGCTCGCGCACAAGGTCGTCTTCTTTCGCGGCCAGCCTATCACCCCCGCGCAGCATATCGCCTTCGCGCGGCGCTTCGGAACGCTCGAGATTCATCCGGCGACGCCGAAGGACCAGGCGGACCCCGAGGTGCTGCATATCGCGCACGGCCCCGATTCCAGGGGGCGAGAGAATTTCTGGCATTCGGACGTCACCTGGCGCGCCGAACCGTCGCTCGGCTCGATCCTGCGCGCGGTCGAGGTGCCCGCGGTCGGCGGCGATACGCTGTTCGCCGACATGGGGGCGGCGTTTCGCGGCCTGTCGCCGGCGATGCAGGCGTGGTGCCGCGAGCTGACCGCGGTGCACGACATCGCCCGCGTCTTCGCCAAGCGGCTCGGCAAGCCCGTCGAGGAATTGCACGAGCAATATCCGCCGCAGCGCCACCCCGTCGTGCGCACCCATCCCGAGACCGGCGAGCAGGCGCTTTACGTCAACACCGCCTTCACCAGCCATATCGAGGGGCTGTCGGCCAAGGAAAGCGACCGGCTGCTCCAGCATCTTTATGCGCAGGCGGCGTTCCCCGAATATCAGTGCCGCTTCCACTGGGAGCCGGGTTCGATCGCCTTTTGGGACAATCGCGCGGCGCAGCATTATGCCGCGTCGGACTATTTCCCCGCGGTGCGGCGGATGGAGCGGGTGACGATCGCGGGCGACCGGCCTTTCTACAGGGACGAGCGTTGAGATCGGCGCGCGGCGGCTTCCGATCGCTCCGAATTCGGCGCTTGATCTCAACCGGGCTTGAGCTTTCATAAGGATGGGCCTGCGATTCGCGAAAGGACGATCCGCCCATGTTGTACAGCTTTGACGCCCCCGCTCCGGATGGCGATTTCCCCGATCCCGCGCCGTCCGGCGGCGACTTCCTTGCCCGCTATCTGGCGCGGATCGGATATGCCGGCCCGGTTGCCCCGACGCTCGACACGCTCGCCGCGCTGCAGGCCGCGCATCAGGCGGCGATCCCGTTCGAGGCGATGGACGCGCTGACCGGCGAGGGCGTCGATATCGATCCGCAGGCGATCGCGGCGAAGCTGATCGACCGGCACCGCGGCGGTTATTGCTTCGAGCAGAACGGGCTGTTCCTTCGCGTGCTGCAGGCGATCGGCTTCGCGGCCGAGGGACTGCTCGGGCGGGTGCGCTGGATGCTGCCCGCGGATGCGCCAGCGACGGGGCGCACGCATATGGTGGTGCGCGTGACGATCGGCGGGCGGCCATGGCTCGTCGATGTCGGGTTCGGCGCGACGGTGCCGCCGCAGCCGCTCGCGCTCGATGATGCGATGCCGCAGCCGACACGGCACGAGACCTACCGCGTCCGGCCGCTCGACGCCGGATACCGGGTCGAGGCCGACATCGCCGGGACGTGGCAGACGCTGTACGACATCGAGGCGGCGCCGGCGCCGGCGATCGATTTCGAGATCGGCAATTGGTATACCTCGACGCATCCCGCCTCGCATTTCCGGCACCAGCTGATCGCGGCGCGGACGACGGCGGAGGCGCGGCACGGGCTGCGCGACAACCGGCTGACGATCCGCCACGTCGGCGGCAATATCGAGCAACGCTATCTGTCGGCGGACGAGATCGAGGCGGCGCTGGCCGATATCTTTCTGCTGACCCCCGAACCCGGCTGGCGCCGCGCGATCGAACGCGCGGCGACCGCCGAGATCGCGGGCTAGCGGCAGCGCACCCCGCCGTGGGTCAGCGGCAGCGGACGTCGTTCTTGTTACCGCTGCGGTCGATCGCGGTGCCGACCGCGGCGCCGCCGATCGCGCCGAGCACGGTGCCGAGCGTTTCGGACTTGCCCGACGCGATGACGTTGCCGAGCACGCCGCCGGCGATGCCGCCGACGATCAGGCCGGTGGTGCCGTCGTTGCGGCGGCAATAATATTGGCCATTACGGCCACGATAGATGCGGTCGTTGTTCGACAGGCGGCGCTCGCGATAGCGGCGGTCGTTCTTGTAATAATCGTCGGCATAATAGCCACCGTGGCGCGGGTCGGGGCGATCCCAGTCGTAGCGGCCATTTTGGTCGTAATAGTTGCGGTCGTAATAGCCATAGCCGCCATCGTCATAGGCATAGCCATTGCCGGTCGTGGCGCAGGCGCCGACCATCGCGGTCGCCGCGGCGAGGGGCAGGATCAGAAGCTTGTTCATCGACATTACTCCGGTTGGTCGCAGGCCGGCCGAACGGCAGGCGATGCGAACGGCCCCTCTGCGTAACAAGACCCGCGAAGCCGATATGGGTTCCGCATCGCGGTGGCCTCAATCGATGATCACGTCCTTTCCCTCGGCCTTCAGCTTCGCGAGATTCGCCTTCATCTGCGCGAGCACTTCGGGCGCGTGCGGTTCCCACGTCTCGACCTCGCCGACGATGCGCAGCGGCGCGCGGCTGCGATAGCTGCGCGTCGGGTTGCCGGGGAATTTCTTGTCGGTGAGGTTCGGGTCGTCGAACCAGTCGCCGGTCGGTTCGACGATATAGATGCGCTCGCGCGCGGTTTCGTCGCCGGGCGGGCCCTTCGCAAGCTCGCAGCCCCAGATCGCCGATTCGAGCGCGGCGGAGAAATAGATCCACGACAGCGCCTGCGCCTGGAAATTGCCTTTCCATCCCGCGACGAGCAGGTCGCCGGTTTTCAGGTCGGAGCGGGTGCCGTGATAGAAGGTGGCGCCGGCATCGGGGCCGGTGGGTGCGGGGTTGGCGGTATCGGTCATCGCTGGCTCGCTTTCGCTGGAGAGGACAGGCTGGCGGAACCGGGAACAACCGCCATCGCGCGGATCGGTTCCCGGGCATCGCGATAGGGATGAAATCGCAGGGCGATCGGGCGCCGCGCCCGGCGGGTCACTCGATATCGTCGGAGGGGTCGAGGCGGACCACCCACATCGGCTTTCCGTCGGGCGACAGCGCGATGTCATGGCTGGGGACCATGTCGGCGCCGGTCTCGATCCACCCGCGCCCGTCGCATTTGGGGCAGGGGACGCGGATCGAGCGCTGGCTGACGAGGTCGATCTGGCTGTTCCACTGGCCATATCCGCCGCACAGCGGGCAACGCACGTCGAGATCGCCGGTTCGCGGGCGCGGCGAAATGCCGTCGAGCGCATGCGGATCGTGCGGGCCGGTGCAATGGACGATGGCCGAGGGGTGCGACATTGGGCGGAGGATAGGCTGACGGGGTGGATGTGGGCAAGCGGGCGGTGGCGGCTATTGAGCTCTCTCCCATTGGGAGAGGGTTGGGTGAGGGGCTCTTAGGGTGTTTGGGAGATAGAGGTTCGATCCCCTCACCCGACTTCGGCCAGGTTGCTACGCAACCAAGCCTGCGTATCCCTCTCCCCATGGGAGAGGGGCTATCCGCTCCCCACCCCCAAACCGTCGCCTCCGTCAGCCCCCGCCGAGGCGCCAGCGGCCGTGTTCGACATGGGTGGTCTTGCCGACGATGCTTTCGGTCAGGATGATCTCGTCGACCGTCCAGCCGATCGGCGGCATTTTCTGCGCATTCAGCCGGTCGCCGCGATAGTTGATCGTGATGTGCGGTTCGGGGGTGGTGCCGTCCATGATCGGCGCCTTTTCGCGCAGCAGATGGTCGACCAGCGCCTTCTGGAACGCCCGCGCCTCGGCGAGCGGCTCGCGCGTGCGCAAAGTCACCGCCTTGCGGTTCTCGATCCGGTCGAAGCGGAGCGGAAAGGGCGCCGCGGCGAAGCCGTCGAGCGCGGCGACGGTCGCGGGTAGCCACTCCGGCGGCGCATAATGGAGGTCGTAGAGCGAGATGAGCGTGACATGGAGCAGGTCGGGCCCGCGCCCGGGGTCGTTGCGCGGCAGCGCGGCGATCGCCGCCTGCACCTCCGGCGGCGGCTTGGCCATGACGTAGAGGGGGTTCCGGGCGCGCATGGGTGGGAGTGTAGCATGGTGTGGGGGTGGAGTAGCCCTACACCATTAAGTCTAGTTCAGGGCTCCAATTCTAATGGATATTCGTCGTAGGTCCGGCCATGCAATTCGCGGCCGGTGGCCTTTTTGTTTCGCCCACCCCATTGCTTGAAGAAGAATGCCACGTCGTCGCGCCGGCATATATCGAAAAGTCTCTCGACCCACTCTTCTTCCATTGGCCGTGCTCGAGGCCCGGACTCACCACCGACAATTGCCCAATGAATGCCTTGAAGATCGATCTCGGCAATTCGACCGATCAATGGCTCGAAAGAGATGAACAGGGTGGAGCCCTTGATCCGTTTCAGCTGCTCCACGCGATTGGAAACTTCGGCATTTTCTACCGACGTGCCGACCCAAACATTGACGATATTTTTGAGAGCCCCAGACTCAAACATATCCGCCATGCGATCTGGTCGCTTAGTCAATATCTGAAAATGGTGCTGTGGGCAGGCTGACATTACTTCCCAAACACGCTTGATAAAATGATCAGGAACGTCCGGATGAAAGAGGTCTGCCATGGAATTGACGAAAATGCGTTTCGGCTTTCTCCATTCAGCTGGCGCATAAAGGCTGCCCTCGTCGATATTCACTCGACCAGTCCAGACATAGCGTCCGCCGCTCTTTCGGGTGGTGCCCTTATACTTTGGATGTCCCATCGCTTGAAGGCGAGCAGCCATCCTCATAGCATAACAATTGCTGCAACCGCTCGATGCAATTGAGCATCCGGCAACCGGATTCCAAGTTACGTCTGTCCACTCTATTTCAGAACTTCCGGCCATTATGTGAGTACCGCCCGAGCCAGCTTTGCTGCAAGTTTTGCTTTGTCGCTGGGGTTGGCCCAAGCGAACATTAACGAAAATTCGTGTAGGCCGTTTCGGCCAAGAGGCAAAACCTGATCGACAACCCGGTCATCGAATGCCAGCTTTAAACGGTCTTTTGCAACTTTCTCGAACCAAGCTACATCGACGGCTCGCTTGGAAATCACCTGTTGCTGGCCAAAGAGGTCAATCTGCCCTTTTTCTTCGATTGCGACGACGTGGCGCCATGCGTCGGTGCCGAGCGCCTCGTCGACACTCTTGCCTCCGTCTTCCAGAACTGCGCCGTCTCCACGGATTTGTCTGTACATCGCGAAAACAGGAACGAGATACCAAAGGTCGATCGCTTTTGTTTGCGCAAGCCTTTGCAGAGTCGAATATCGAATCTGTAGTCCGAACGGGTCAATAAACACGACCGCTCTAGAGCTTCGCCAATTGATCCTGTCACACATATCGCAAAGCATCTTGTTCGCGTCGAATTGTGTTATCGAAACTCGGTTTCCGAGATGCGAAAAATTCTTCTGAACCTGAGCCTTTAAGGCATCCACGTTCGATTTTTTGACGTCGTTGAAAAGATAACGGTCGAAAGGCGTATTTATCCCCAACGCCCGAATGGCGGATCCAACGATAATCTGGTCAGCATCGAGAATTGAGTCATCTGTCTCAAGCAAGCCCAGACCATTTTGACTGTTTGGGCTCGCCAGAGCAGAGCGCGGGATCGACGCACCCGATCCCGCACACGCATCTATATACCACAATTCAAAGCCCTGCTTTTTGAGAGCGGTGGTGTAAGCAACAAGGTATTTTTCGACGGTTTCGAGCTTCCGCCGTGTGTGTTCATCGCCGAAAGCCTGAGGTTCCATCGCGTGCCCCTTAGAACATTAGGGGAACGATAGACTCCTTTTATGCAGATTTCAATCTCTACGCGCCATTCTGGATGCAGATTGGGGTCATGGACGCGTCCTCAATCATGCTCCCGGCCACCCGCGCCCATGTACAGTTCGCGCCCGGTTTCCTCATAAACCTCGCTCATCTGCGCCATGCCCTTTTCGGCTTCTTCGGCGGCGATGAAGGCGGCGCTGTCCTGATTTTGCAGCTTCGCGAACTCGCGGACTTCCTGGCTGATCTTCATCGAGCAGAATTTCGGCCCGCACATGCTGCAGAAATGCGCCGACTTGGCGCCCTCGGCGGGGAGCGTCTGGTCGTGGTACTGCTCGGCGGTGTCGGGGTCGAGCGACAGGTTGAACTGGTCGCGCCAGCGGAATTCGAAGCGCGCCTTCGACAGCGCGTCGTCGCGGACCTTGGCGGCGGGGTGGCCCTTGGCGAGGTCGGCGGCGTGCGCGGCGAGCTTGTAGGTGACGACGCCGACCTTCACATCGTCGCGGTCGGGGAGGCCGAGATGCTCCTTGGGGGTGACGTAGCAGAGCATCGCGGTGCCGTACCAGCCGATCATCGCGGCGCCGATGCCGCTGGTGATATGGTCGTAACCCGGCGCGATGTCGGTGGTCAGCGGCCCGAGCGTGTAGAAGGGCGCCTCGCCGCACGCTTCGAGCTGCTTGTCCATATTCTCCTTGATCTTGTGCATCGGGACGTGGCCCGGGCCCTCGATCATCACCTGCACATCCTGCTCCCAAGCGCGCTTGGTGAGTTCGCCGAGCGTGTAGAGCTCGGCGAACTGCGCCTCGTCGTTCGCGTCGGCGATGCTGCCGGGGCGGAGGCCGTCGCCGAGGCTGTAGGCGATGTCATAGGCCTTCATGATCTCGGTAATCTCGTCGAAGCGTTCGTAGAGGAACGATTCC
>NZ_JAYSAH010000080.1:0-9601 GCF_041916015.1 Sphingopyxis sp.
GAAGTCGAGACACGCGAAGGCTGGCGCTTCCCAAGCGTGTCTCGACTTCGCTCGACACGAACGGGAATAGAAGGCGGTCTGGAATCCACCCCAAGGCCGACGTTCGCCTCGAACCCTACAGCAAGAACTCCCCCGCCAGCGTCGTCACGCAGCGTCCGGTCAGTTCGACCTGATCGCCGGTCAGCCGGCAGCCGACATGGCCGCCGCGCGTGCTCGCCTGATAGGCGGCGAAGGCGTCGCGGCCGAGGCGCGTCGTCCAATAGGGGGTCAACACGCTGTGCGCCGATCCGGTCACCGGGTCCTCGGGAATGCCCGCACCCGGCGCGAAGGCGCGGCTGACGACGTCGGCACCCGACGAATCGCCCGCGCCCGGTGCGGTCGCGATATAGAGGATGTCGCCTTCGCTGAGCGCAGCGAGATCGGGCGCCAGCGCGCGGACCTCTTCGGCGCTGTGATAGACGATCAGCGCATAGCCGCCCTCGTGCCACAGCGTCTCGACGACATCGCCGCCCATCGCGCGTGCGATGTCGGGCATCGGCCTGGCGGTGGCGCGATAGGCAGGCAGGTCCATCCGATAGCCCTCGTCGTCGCCGTTGCGCGCGACCTGCAAGATACCGGCCTTGCGCGTGCGAAAGCGCATTTCGTTCCGCCACTGCGCCGCCGACAGCAGGACATGCCCGCTCGCGAGCGTCGCATGGCCGCAGAGTGCGACCTCGATCGTCGGGGTGAACCAGCGCAGCTCATAATCGGCCTCGCCGCTCTCGTCCGGGACGAGGAAGGCGGTTTCGGCGAGGTTGTTCTCCGCCGCCATCGCCTGCAGCAGGTCGTCGCTCAGCCATTCGTCGAGCGGCATCACCGCCGCCGGATTGCCGGTGAACGGCCGGTCGGCGAAGGCATCGACGCGGGTGATCGGAAAGGAGCGCAGCGCGGTCATGGATAGAGAAGCCCTTTCGTCCAGCCGGCGCCCTCGCGCACGTAGACGTTGCGCTCGTGCAGGCGGTGCTCGCGGTCCTGCCAGAACTCGATTCGCTCGGGCGTGACGCGCCAGCCCGACCAGCGCGGCGGGCGCGGCACGTCCTGCCCCTCGAACCGCGCCTGCATCTCGGCGAAGCGCGCCTCGAAGGTCGCGCGGTCGGCGAGCGGGCGCGACTGGTCGCTCGCCCATGCGCCGAGCTGGCTGTCGCGGCTGCGCGTCGCGAAATAGGCGTCGGCGGTCGCGTCGTCGACCGGCGCGACGACGCCCTCGATGCGAATCTGGCGGCGCAGCGACTTCCAGTGAAAGAGCAGCGCCACCTGCGGGTTGGCGGCGAGTTCGCCGCCCTTGCGGCTGTCGAGGTTGGTATAGAAGACGAAGCCGTCGGGGCCGTGGCCCTTGAGCAGTACCATCCGCACCGAAGGGCGTCCGTCGAGGGTCGCGGTCGCGAGGGCCATCGCGTTGCCGTCGTTGGGCTCGCTCACGCGGGCTTCGGTGAACCAGCTGTCGAACAGCGCGAAGGGATCGTCGGTCATGCGCGCGGTCATAATATGCGACATGCGGATGGTCGAGCGAAAGACATGCTTTCCTTCTTCGTCATCCCGGACTTGATCCGGGTTCCCGCTTCTCGCCGGTTCGGAGCGGGACCCCGGATCAAGTCCGGGGTGACGAGGGACGGAGACTTGACCGTCTCGAACGTCCGCACCACATCGCGCGCTAATCGGGCCTTCACGGCCGGTCCTTTATCAGGCTATTGGAGACAGATGGCAGACCCTTATTCCACCCTCGGCGTCGCGCGCAGCGCGAGCGAAGCGGAGATCAAGTCCGCGTATCGCAAGCTCGCCAAGGAGTTGCATCCCGACAAGAACAAGGACAATCCGAAGGCGGCGGAGAAATTCTCCGACGTCACCCGGGCCTATGACCTGCTCTCCGACAAGACGAAGCGCGCGCAGTTCGACCGCGGCGAGATCGACGCCGACGGCAATCCCGCCATGCCCTTCGGCTTTGGCGGCGGCGGCGGCGGTGGTTTCCGCGGCGATCCGCGCGGGCAGCCGCAGGGCGGTTTCGGCGGGTTCGGCGGCGGCGACGGCGCCGACTTCGGCGACATTTTCGAAGGCCTGTTCGGCGGGCGCGGCGGCGGGCCGTTCGGTTTCGGCGGCGGGCGCGGCGCCGAGCCGCCCAAGGGTGCGAATGTCGCCTATCGCCTGTCGGTCTCCTTCGTCGATGCCGCGACGCAGGCGATGCAGCGGATCACGCTTGCCGACGGCAAGACGATCGACCTCAAGCTCCCTGCCGGGGTCGAGACGGGGACCCAGATGCGCCTCGCGGGCAAGGGCCAGCCGGGGCCCGGCGGCAACGGCGACGGCATCGTGACGATCACGATCAAGGACCATCCCTTCTACGAACGCGACGGCGACAATGTCCGGCTCGACCTGCCGATCACGCTGAACGAGGCGGTCAAGGGCGCGAAGGTCAAGGTGCCGACCGTCGACGGCCCGGTGATGCTGATGGTTCCCGCCGGCTCGACCTCGGGCAAGGTGATGCGACTCAAGGGCAAGGGCTTCAGCCACAAGAAGGGCGGGGGGCGCGGCGACCAGCTCGTGCGGCTGATGGTCGATCTTCCGCAGGACGACGCGGAGCTTGAGAAACTGGTCGAGGCCTGGACCGACGGCCGCGCGGTGCGTGCGGACCTCGGCGTGTGATGCGTGGCTGACGGCAAGCAGCAGAAAAAGATCGTCGCCGCGCTCGAACGCGAAGTGGCCGAGGAAGTCGGCCAGGAGTTTCTTGCCGAGGGCCATTCGCCCCATTCGCCCGAGGCGCGTGCCGAACGCGCCAAGCGCGTCAAGCTGCGCGCACGGGCGCAAGGAGTCATCGAGCGCGGGCGCGAAACGCTGGGGCCGGGAACGCGCGCGTTCCGCGTCCTCCGCCGCGTCCTCGTCGGCACCTATACCGACGGCTTCATCCATGCGGGCAATCTTGCCTATCTGGCGCTGATCGCGCTCTTTCCCTTCTTCATCCTCGTCGCGGCGGTGCTGAGCATCCTCGGCGGCAGTTCGGGCGGCGAGGCGGCGATCGAGGCGGTCTTCTCGGTCATGCCGCCATCGGTGGCAAAGGCGCTCGAAGGCCCGATCCGCGAAGTGATGACCGCGCGTACCGGCATTTTCCTCTGGCTCGGCGGGCTGGTCGCGCTGTGGACCGTCGGCAGCTTCATCGAAACGATGCGCGACATCCTGCGCCGGGCCTATGGTACGCATTTCAGCCGCGGCTTCTTTCACTACCGGCTATTGTCGATCGGCATCATCACCGGCGCGGTCGTGCTGATGATCCTGTCGTTCAGCATGCAGGTGCTGATCGCGGGGATCGAGCAGTTCGTCACCCGCATCCTGCCGGCCGCCTTCCAGTCGGCGGGCACGGTTGCGATCTCGCGCGGGGTGTCGGGATTCGGCCTGTTCCTCGCCATCTACCTGCTCTTCTACAGCCTGACGCCGTCGAAATACCGCAAGCTCAAATGCCCGAAATGGCCGGGGGCGCTGTTCACGACCCTCTGGTGGATCGCGGTCACGCTGGCGCTGCCGCCGCTGCTCGCCAGCCTGATGAGCTATGACGCAACCTATGGCAGCCTGGCTGGGGTGATGATCGCGCTGTTCTTTTTCTACCTCGTTGGATTGGGTATGGTGATCGGCGCCGAACTCAACGCCGCGCTCGTCGAGGTTGAGGATTTGGGCCACGACGCTATTGGACGCGTGGACGACATCATTGTCGAAACGAAAAAGGCCGGAGAAACGGAATGACGGGTCTGATGAAGGGCAAGCGCGGGCTGATCATGGGCCTCGCGAACGACAAGTCGCTCGCCTGGGGCATCGCGAAGGCGCTGCACGCCCATGGTGCCGAGCTCGCGATCAGCTATCAGGGCGAAGTGATGGAAAAGCGGGTGAAGCCGCTCGCCGACCAGCTCGGCTGCGATTTCCTGATCGATTGCGACGTCGCCGACATGGACAATCTCGACGCGGCGTTCGCGACACTTGGCGCGCGCTGGCCGACGATCGATTTCGTCGTCCATGCGATCGGCTATACGAACAAGGAGGCGCTGCGCGGGGCTTATGCCGACGTAACCCTCGACGACTTCCTGATGACGATGAACATCAGCGTCTACAGCTTCACCGCGGTCGCCAAGCGCGCGGCGGCGATGATGACGCCGTTCGATCCCGAGACTGGCGCGGGCGGCGGCTCGCTGCTGACGCTGAGCTATTATGGCGCCGAGAAGGTGATCCCGCATTACAATGTCATGGGCGTGGCCAAGTCGGCGCTCGAGACGAGCGTCAAATATCTCGCGAACGATTATGGTCCGCAGGGGGTGCGCGTGAACGCGATCTCGGCCGGGCCGATCAAGACGCTGGCGGCGAGCGGCATCGGCGATTTCCGCCTGATCCTCAAGTGGAACGAGCATAATTCGCCGCTGCGCCGCAACGTCACCATCGACGATGTCGGCGGATCGGCGCTTTATCTGCTGAGCGACCTGTCGGCGGGCGTTACCGGCGAGACGCACCATGTCGATGCGGGCTATCACACGGTGGGCATGAAGCAGGAAGATGCACCGGACATCGCGCTTGCCTGACGTCATCGGCATCCGCGCCGCGACGGCGGCGGATGGCGAGGCGATCGATGCCGTGATTCGCGCCGCCTTCGCGGGTACCGAATTCGGTCATCAGGGCGAAGCCGGCCTCGTGCGGATGCTGGAGGGCGATGGCGACGCGCTGGTGTCGCTCGTCGCCGAACGGGACGGTGCGATCATCGGACATGTGCTGTTCAGCCGGATGGATGTCGAGGCCGATGGCGCGCGGCTTTCGGCCGCGGGGCTCGCACCCGTGTCGGTCGTGCCCGCGTTGCAGGGACAGGGGATCGGCGATGCGTTGATCCGCGCGGGGCTCGATGCGCTGCGCGAACGGGGCTGCGCGATCAGCTTTGTCCTCGGTCACGACGCCTATTATCCGCGTTTCGGCTATGCGCCTGACCTCGCCGCGCGCTTTGCCTCGCCTTTTGCGGGGCCGCATTTCATGGCGATGATGCTGGACTCGGACGCGCCTTGGCCGCTAGGCGGACGGGCGGATTATGCGCCCGCATTTGGCCGGATGGGATAGGCGATGAGTTTCAACAGCTTCGGACGCGTTCTTCGCTTCACGACGTGGGGCGAAAGCCACGGACCCGCCTTGGGTGCCGTCGTCGATGGCTGCCCACCGCGCCTGTCGCTGTCCGAGGGCGATATCCAGCCCTTTCTCGATAAACGTCGTCCCGGCCAGTCGCGCCACACGACGCAGCGGCAGGAGCCCGATCAGGTCCGCATCCTGTCGGGCGTTTTCGAGGGCAAGACGACCGGCACGCCGATCAGCCTGCTGATCGAGAATGTCGATCAGCGCTCGAAGGATTATGGCGAGATCGCGCAGGCCTATCGCCCCGGTCATGCCGATTATGCCTATGACGCCAAATATGGCATCCGCGACTATCGCGGCGGCGGCCGGTCGAGCGCGCGCGAAACCGCGGCGCGGGTCGCTGCGGGCGGGGTCGCGCGGCTGGTGATCCCCGAGGTGCAGATCCACGCCTGGGTTGCAGAAATCGGCGGCGATGTGATCGATCCTGCGAACTTCGACCTCGAAGAAATTGATCGCAATCCCTTTTTCTGTCCCGATCCCGCCGCGGCGCAGCGCTGGGAAGGGCTGATGGACGCCGCGCGCAAATCGGGAAGTTCCTTGGGCGCGGTGATCGAATGCGCCGCGAGCGGCGTTCCGGCAGGCTGGGGGGCGCCGATCTATGCCAAGCTCGACAGCGACCTCGCCGCCGCGATGATGGGCATCAATGCGGTGAAGGGCGTCGAGATCGGCGCCGGCTTCCATGCGGCGCGGCTACGCGGCGAGGAGAATGCCGACCCGATGCGCCCTGCCACCGACGGCAGCAACCGCCCAGATTTCCTGTCGAACAACGCCGGCGGGATCGCGGGCGGCATCTCGACCGGCCAGCCGGTCGTCGTCCGCGTCGCCTTCAAGCCGACGAGTTCGATCCTCACCCCCGTGCCGACGGTCAACAAGGCGGGCGAGGCGACCGACATCGTTACTAAGGGCCGTCACGATCCGTGCGTCGGCATCCGTGGCGCGCCGGTCGTGGAAGCGATGATGGCGCTCGTCCTCGCCGATCACAAGCTGCTCCATCGGGCGCAGAACGGCTGACGCCGAGGTGGAAGCTCTCGCGGAGTTCATTGCCGTTCACAAGGCGATCATTGGGCTTCTGATCCTCGCCGGCATGTTCGCGGCGTTCGTCTGGGAACGCTTTCCCCCTTCGGTCGTCGCCGTCGCCGGGGCGGGAACGATGCTTGCGCTCGGGCTTCTCGACGAGAAGGGGGCCTACGCCGTCTTTTCGAACAGCGCGCCGCTTACCGTCGGGGCGATGTTCATCCTTTCCGGTGCGCTGATCCGCACAGGAGTGATCGACAAGGTCGGCAATTACGTCGTCGATCGCGCAAAACGGAACCCGCGCCTTGCGGTGATCGAGGTGTTTGGCGGCGGCCTGCTCGTCTCGGGCTTTATCAACAGCACGCCTTTCGTCGTCGTGATGATGCCGGTCTGTTTCCGCCTGGCGGAAGCGCTTGGGGTCTCGCCAAAGAAGTTGCTGATGCCGCTATCGGTAATTGCCGTTCTCGGCGGCTGCCTGACGCTGATCGGCACCTCGACCAATCTTGTCGTCGCAGGCATCGCCGAGCAGGCCGGGCTCGGCCATTTCGGTTTGTTCAGCATCACGCCCTATGGCCTCGCGGTGGCCGCCGCAGGCGTGCTGGGTTTGCTGATCATGGCGCGGTTCCTGCCGTCCGACTATCCGCGCATCGCCGAAAAGGCCGACGGAACCGAACAACTCTATCTTACCGAACTTGGCTTGCTGGAGGACGACCCCGCGGTCGATATGGCGCTCGAAGCGGCGAACCTCGGCGTTCCGCCCGCCCGGATAGTGGGGGTGATCGCGGGCGGGCGGCTGCTCACCGGGGACGAGGCGCAGAATCACAGGCTCGCGGCGGGAAACCGCATCGTCGCCCGGCTTGACGGTGCGGCGCTGATGACGATTCGCAGCGAGGGCCGTTTCACGATCGGCATCGGCGAAAGTGCCGATGCGCAATCGACCGTGGTCGAGGTGACGGTATCGCCCAGCCACCCCTCGATCGATCGGCCGCTCGCCGAGATTCCATTCCTTCAGCGGCAGCGTGTCCGCATCCTTGGTGTTGCACGTTTCCGCCACTTGCCGGGGCCGACGCTGTCGGAAAACCGTATTCGCGCCGCCGACCGCCTGCTCGTCGATGCCGACGATGCGAATATCGAGCGGTTGCGCGACAATACGGGATTGATTGGCCTTGCGATGGCTTCGGTTACGGCGTTCCGCCGCCGCCGCGCATGGATCGCGATCCTCGTCATGGCAAGCGCCGTCCTGCTCTCGGCAACGGGCATCATGTCAATCGGCGTCGCGGCCTTTATCGGTGTCGCCATCGTTCTCCTCACCCGTTGCATCGACGCCTCCGAAGCATGGGGCAGCATCGATGGCGATGTGCTGATCCTGATCTTTGCGATGCTTGGCGTTGGAGCGGCACTCGAACAGGCCGGGTCGGTGACGTTGATGGTTGGCGCGCTCGAGCCGGTGCTGACGGGAGCGCCGCAATGGGCGGTGATCGCGATCGTCTATTTCTCGGCGCTTCTGCTGTCAGAACTGCTCAGCAATAATGCCGTCGCCGCGTTGATGGGGCCGCTGGTAATCGGGATTGCCGGAGCATCGGGCGTTCCGCCGCAGCCACTGCTGATCGCGCTGATGCTCGGCGCATCGGCCTGTTTCGCGACACCGGTCGGCTATCAGACGAATACGCTCGTCTATGCCGCCGGCGATTATCGTTTCGTCGATTTCGTGAAGGTCGGAGTGCCGCTCAACATATTGACCGGTGTAGCCGGCTGCGCTGCCCTCGCTTTCTGGACGCCGTGACGGGGCGGGGCGAGAGCGATTGCCCGTCGCCCGCCACCCTGTTACCCCGCTGACGGAGATACCGCACGGGCGGACAGGGGAGTTTTGAATGGCGCGTCGCCTTACCATCTACATCTTGATCGGCATGATCCTCGGCATCGTCGCGGGGTTCGCGGTGCGGACCTTCGTGCCTGCCGACAGCCAGGCCTTCGAATATTGGCTCCGCAGCTTCGGCATGCTCGCCAATATCTTCCTCAACCTCATCAAGATGCTCGTCGCGCCGCTGATCCTCGGGACGCTCGTCGCGGGCATCGCGCATATGGGCGACAGCTCGGCGCTCGGGCGCATCGGCACGCGCGCGCTTGCGTGGTTCATCCTCGCCAGTCTGATTTCGATCAGCCTTGGCTTGATCATGGTCAACCTGCTCGAACCCGGCGCGGGGCTGCATCTGGCGGTCGGCGCGCATTCGACCGCCGAGGTCGGCGAGGTCAAGAAGCTCGATCTGTTCGAGTTCATCGAGCATATTTTCCCGAAGAACGTCATTCAGGCGATGGCGGAGAACAACGTCCTCCAGATCCTCGTCTTCGCGCTGTTCGCGGGCGTCGGCCTTACCGCTCTCGGGGAGAAGGGCAAGCCGCTGGTGCGCGGCGCCGAGGCGCTCGCCGAACTGATGCTGCAGATCACCAACTATGTCATGCGCCTCGCGCCGCTTGCGGTGTTCGGCGCGCTGGCGAAGGTGGTGGCGCAATATGGCCTCGCTATCCTTGGCACCTATGCCGAACTGCTGACCGAATTCTATATCTCGCTGGTGCTGCTCTGGACGCTGCTTCTTGCGGCCGGGGCGATCTTCCTGCGCGGGCGCATCTTCTCGCTCATCCGCTATGTCCGCGAACCGCTGCTGATCGCTTTCTCGACCGCTTCGTCGGAAGCCGCGATGCCGAAGCTGTTCGAACAGCTCGACCGCTTCGGCGTGCCGCGCCGCATCTCGGGCTTCGTGCTGCCGCTGGGGTATAGTTTCAACCTCGACGGATCGATGATGTACGCGAGCTTCGCGACGATCTTCATCGCGCAGGCTTATGACATCGACCTGTCGATCACGACTCAGATCCTGATCCTGCTGACCTTGATGGTCTCGTCGAAGGGGATCGCGGCGGTGCCGCGCGCCAGCCTGGTCGTGATCACCGCGACGCTCGCGATGTTCGACCTGCCGGTCGAGGGGGTCGCGCTGGTCTTTGCGATCGACCATTTCCTCGACATGGGGCGCACCGCGACCAATGTCGTCGGCAATGCGGTCGCGACCAGCGTCATCACCAAATGGGAAGGGATGCTGGAGGTTGAGGAGCCGATCGACGCCGACTGGCCGCACGCCCCCGCGCACACAGCGCATCGCGGCGCGCGCGGGCTGGATCTGGCCGAGGACATGGTGACCGACGAGCGGACCCCGCCCCCCGGCACCTGACCACTATCAGCGGTAATCCGGGGCACGGCCCCGTTCGGCGCGGCCCGAGCGCTCGGGCGCCGAGGAGCGTTGCTGGGGCGTGTTTCTGACCGCCGGAGCCGGGGGCGCCGCTTGCGGCCTCGGTGCCGGCCGCACAGCCGACGGTCCGCCGCCGCCCCGCGGTGCGGGCTGAACGGCGTCGGGAC
>NZ_JAYSAH010000081.1:0-35247 GCF_041916015.1 Sphingopyxis sp.
CGGCGTTCGCGACCGGGCTGGCGGCGCGCTCTCGGGCGTCTCGGGCACCGTCGGCGGCGCGGGCTCCGCGGCGGGCAGCTTTCAGGGCAGCCTCGGCCAGCTTGCCGCAGCGGGCAGCGGCGCCGCCAGCGGCAACGGCATGTTCGCCGTCGCCCCTGGCATGCCCGTCACCGATCCGCGCGGCAAGGTGATCGGCTATGTCCAGGACCTGCGCCAGACCGGCCGCGGGGTCGTGCAGGCGGTGACGGTCGAGGTCGGCAACCGCGTCGCGACGCTTCCGGCCGCGAGCTTCGCCGGATCGGGCAACGTTCTCGTCAGCGGCATGACCAAGGGTCAGCTCAAGGACGTGGCCGAACAGCAGGAAGAAACCGCGAGCCAGCCCGCGCCGCACAAAGCGGCACGAGGCGAGCGCGCCGAACGCGGCAACACCCGGCCCGACTGATCGTCGCGGTTCGAGACAGGATGCGCCGGCCCCCGTGCCGGCGCATTTTCTATTTAGAGCCCCTCGCCGCCAAGCCAATGCGCGTTGACGAGCCGGCGCGCGAGCGCGCCGACCTGGATGCGGATGTCGGGCACGGCGACGACCTCCCACAAATCGCCGCGCGTCATCGGACCGATCGCAAGAACATGCTCCGACGACCGACCGTGCGCATCGACGACATGCCCGTCGCGATCGATGTCGAGCCCGAGGCGCAGCGAGTCGGGGCGGATGCGCTTCGCCGCCAGCATCCGCTTCACCAGCGGATCGGTCGAACGGAGCAGGTCGCCCTGCGGCCCGGTGCAGTTGATCATGCGCTGCGCGCGGGTCACGACGAGTTCCTCTTCGCCGCGCGGCAGCCAGCTCACCGCCAGCGCGTCGCGCTCGACCGCGACATCGGCGATCTTGCCGGCGCGAAAGTCGAGCTGTCCCGACGCGACGAGCGCGTCGATCCGGTCGGCAACCTCGGGCGCGAGCCGGTGGCGATGCACGTCCCAGAAGGGCCGCAGATGGCGCAGGAAGCGCGCACGCTTCTCGGCATCGGCCGACGCCCACATCATCTGGGTGATCGGGCGGATCGAATCGACGACGAGCCGCCAGTCGCGTCCCTGCGTCTCTTCGCGTGCCCAGCGCACCAGCTCGGAGAGGTCGGGCGCGGGCTTGGCAAGCACCGGCTGCGGACGCGGCAGACCTTCGACATGGCGGTGCGGTCGCAAGCCCCGCCGCGACAGCGCGGTAATCGGCCCTTCGTGGCCATGCGCAACCAGCCGCAATATGACATCGACCGCGGTCAGGCCCGTGCCGATCACGAGGACACTCGCGTCCCTGTCCAGCCCCTCCTCGAACGCACTCGCCCACGGATCGCCGATATAGCGGTGCGCGGGCAGGCGCGCGCCATGGATCGCGGGCGGGTCGTGCGGCGGCAGATTGCCGATCGCCAGCACCGCGCGGTCGGCCTCGATCAGCCCGCCGTTGACGAGGCCGAGCGTCACCTGCCCGCCGCGCTCCTCGATATCGAGCACCTCATCGTCGACGAGCTTCAGCCGGCGCCCGTGCCGCTCCATCGCCGCGGCGAGTTCCTCGCGCAGATAGCGGCCATAGGTCGCGCGGGTCACGAACGCCGCGTCGCAGCCGAGCCCGCGCGCCGCGAGCCAGTCGCAGAAATGGTCGGGCTGGTCGGCGAAGGCGCTCATATTGCCCGCGCGGACGTTGAGCAGATGCGCGCTTTCGCTGCTGCTATACGCGACCCCGGCGCCCATGCGGTGGCGGTCGCGCTCGATCAGCAGCACCTCGACATCGGCCTGTTCGAGCAGGTTGAGCGCGAGCATCGTCCCCGAAAAGCCCGCGCCGACGATCGCGACGCGGGCCGCGGTGCGAAAACGCGGGCGCGGCGAATGCAGCTCGGTGGCGATCAGGTTCACCGGCGCACCCCGCCCCCGGACGGGCATTCGTGCAGGCGATGTTCGGGCCGGCTGGCCATATGATTCTCCTTTTGCCGCTCGGGCGGACAGCTCGGTCGACTCGGATTACGTCCCGCATGGCCAGAGATAACTCAACTAATATAATTGACAAGTAAGGCGCGATAGACAGCGCGAAAAGCGCGGCGAACCATGCGCGCCCGGTCAGCAGCGGATACGGACGAGCAGCCCCGGCCCCGCGTCCTCGATCTCCAGCCGCCATTTGTGCGCCGCGACGATCGCTGCGACGAGCGCCAGCCCCAATCCGGTTCCCGGCTGCCCCGCGGTTTCCGCGCCGCGAAAGAAGCGCTCGGTCACGCGCTCGCGCTGATCGGCGGCGATGCCGGGGCCGGTGTCGGCGACCGCGATCGCAATGCCGCCGCGCTCGCGCCCGGCGCTGATCGTGATGGTCGCGCCCTTGCCGGCATATTTGACCGCATTGTCGAACAGGTTCGACACCGCCTGGAACAGCAGGTTCGGATCGGCCTCGATCGCCAGCCCCGGCGCGACCCGGCTTTCGATCCGTTGCCCATGCGCCTCGGCGTCGGGCGCATAAAATTCGGCCGCGTCGGCGAGCAGCGTGGACAGATCGACGTGGCGCATTCCGGTCAGATGCCGCCCGCTCTCGATCCGCGCGATACGGAGCAGCGCGTCGAAGATCGCCTGCAACCGCCCCGCCTCCGCCAAGGCCTGTTCGGCGAGCCGCTGCCGCTCCTCCTCGCTCCCTGCGTCGCGCAGCTCGTCGAGATCGGCATGGAGCCGCGCGAGCGGCGTCCTCAGTTCGTGCGCGACATTGTCCGACACGCGGCGCACCGATTCGACCGCTTCCTCGATCCGCCCGAGCATCAGGTTCAGCGTCGCGGCAAGCTCGTCGAAATCGTCGCCGGTTCCGCGCAGCGGGATGCGTTCGGCGAGGTCACCCGCCATCACGCGCCGCGCGGTCCGCGTTACCGCGTCGATCCGCCTACCGACCGCGCGGCTCATCGCGAGGCTGCCGCCCACCGCGAGCAAGGCGGCGATCAGGATCAGCCATACCGACCCGATCGTATAAAGCTCGTCGCGGTCGTCGATCGCTTCGACGTCGCGCCCGACGATCAGGCGCGCGCCATCGCCGAGCCGCCGCTCGACGACCAGCGCCTCATAATCCTGCTCCTGTCCGGCCTGATAGATGTCGGCCTCCAGCGTGGTCCAGCCGCGGATCGGATCGGCGGGCCAACTCGGCAGATTGGCGGTCACCGTCCGCCCGCCGGGCGCGATCAGGGCATGGAAAGGCCGTTTCGGGCCGGTCTTCTGCCGCACCTGCAATGCGCGCAGCAGCGCGTCGCGCCCGCCGCCCTCGTCGATGGTCGCGAGATCGGCGGCTTCGCGGCGGACTTCCCCGGCGGCATCGAGCAGCGGCTGGTAAACCCCGATCCAGTAGGCCGCACCGAACAGCGCCGCGGTCGAGGTCAGGAACAGCGCGACATAGATAAGACCGAGGCGCAGCGTCAGGCTGTGCCGCAGACCGCCCCCGCGCCCCGCGCTCAAGCGCCGACCCGCATGACATAGCCGGTGCCGCGCACCGTGTGGATCAGCGGCCGGCCGAAACCCCTGTCGATCTTTTGCCGGAGGCGGCTGACGTGCTGGTCGATGATGTTCGTCTGCGGGTCGAAATGATAGTCCCAGACATGTTCGAGCAGCATCGAGCGCGTGACGACGCGCCCCTCGTTGCGCGCGAGATAGGTGAGGATGCGGAATTCGCGCGCGGTGAGGTCCAGCGATTTTCCCTGCCGCCGCACCTGCTGGCCGAGCAGGTCGATCTCGAGGTCGCCGATGCCGAGCTTCGTCTCGGCGGCGAGCGCCGGCCCGCGCCGGCCGAGCACGTCGATCCGCGCGAGCAGCTCGGACATGGCAAAGGGCTTGGTCAGATAATCGTCGCCTCCGGCGCGCAGCCCCGTCACACGCTCGTCGACCTCGCCGAGCGCGCTCAGGAACAGCACCGGCGTCGTGTCGCCGGTCGCGCGGATCGTCTGGACGATCGTCAGCCCGTCGACCTGCGGCAGCATCCGGTCGACGACGATCAGGTCATAGCTTTCGGACGCCGCGCGCAGCAGCCCGGCGCGGCCGTCCTTCTCGGCATCGACGAGATGCCCCGCGGCCCTCAGCCCCTTGCCGATATGCTCCGCGACGCGGGCATCGTCCTCGATCACCAGGATATGCATCGCCGACGCGATACCGGCTGGCGCTGAAAATCGCCACCCGGCGGGCGAACATGTCGAAAATCAAATCTTCCTCCCATCGCCGCGTCAGGCGCCGCTGCCATGCCCCCCGCGAAAGGAACGGACATGGCGCAGGCGCAACGACAGACGAACAGGGCAGCAGCAGCACACGCCGAAAAGGCAATCCTGTCGGTCTTCGACCTCGACCGCACGCTGACCATCCTCCCGACCTATACGCCGTTCCTGCTCTTCGCGATCCGCGCCCGCGCGCCGTGGCGCGTCCTGCTGCTGCCCCTGCTGCTGCCCGTCGCCCTTCTTTACGCCCTGAAGCTGTTGCCTCGCCGCACGATGAAGCAGGCGATGCACCGAATTGCGCTCGGTGCAGCGCTTCCCGAACGCGAGGCCGCGCGCCTCGCCGACCGCTTCGCGCGCCACCTGATCGCGCGCGGCCTCTATGCCGAGGGGATCGCGCTGCTCGAGGCTGAGCGACGCGCCGGCCGCCGCGTCGTCCTCGCGACCGCCGCGCCGCATTTCTATACAGCTGCGCTCGCCCGAAGGCTGGGGATCGCCGACGTGGTCGCGACCGGATCGACGTGGCAAGACGGCTGCCTGACCCCCGTGATCGGCTCGACGAACTGCTATGGCGGCGACAAGCGCTGCATGGTCGAGGCGTTTCTGGAGCAGACCGGCATCGCCCGCGAGCGGGCGCATATCCGCTTCTATTCGGATCATGCCTCCGACCTGCCGATGTTCACCCTCGCCGACGAGGCAATCGCGGTGAATCCGTCGGCGAAGCTGCGCGCCATCGCCGCCGCGCGCGGCTGGCCCGTCCTCGACTGGCGCCGCTGACCATGCATATCGGTTTCCTCTTCAACCATCATGGCGCACATCAGGTCGCGCATGCGCTCCCCGTCGCGCTCGCGCTCCTGCGCCGCGGCACCAACGCGCGCGTCAGCATCTTCTTCTCCGAAGGCTGCGAGAGCGAGGTGCGCCGCCTCGCCGCCGCGACGCCGGGCGCTGCGCCCGAGATCGTCCGGCTGCGCCCGCCCTCAGCGCTCGCAAGCGCCGCGAACCGGGCCAGCGGCCGCGCGCTGCCGACCGACATCGTCTCGGCGCTGCGCCGCAATCTCGACCGCTTCCGCCAGCTCGATGCGCTGGTCGTTCCCGAAAAGACTTCGCTGCTGCTCAAATCGTTGTTCGGCCTCAAATCGCTCAAGCTCGTCCACACACGCCACGGCGCGGGCGACCGTGCGATCGGCTTCGACAAGGCGAGCGGCCGGTTCGACCTCGTCCTCTTGTCAGGCGAGAAGATCCGCGACCGGCTGGCGCAGGCCGACCTGCTCAGAGAGGGCGGCCATGCGATCGTCGGCTACCCCAAGTTCGACGTCGCCCCGCCCGCGCACCCGCGCCTGTTCCCGAAGGACCGGCCGACCGTCCTCTACAACCCGCACCCCTCGCCCGCACTGTCCTCCTGGTATCGCATGGGTCCGGCGATCCTCGACTGGTTCGCGCGCAGCGATCGCTACAATCTGATCTTCGCGCCGCATGTGATGCTGTTCCGGAAGCGCATCACCGCCTCGCTCTCCCCCTTCGCGCTCGGCTGGAACCTCGGCCCACGCGCCGAGCATTACGAGCATGACCATATGCTGATCGACACCGGCAGCCCCGCCAGCCTCGACATGACCTATACCGAAGCCGCCGACATCTATCTCGGCGATGCGAGCAGCCAGATTTACGAGTTCATCCGCCGCCCGCGCCCATGCTTCTTCCTCAACCCGCGCCGCCTCGCCTGGCAGGACAATGCCGACTTCGCGCACTGGCGCGCCGGCCACGTTCTCGAGACGATCGACGATCTCGACGCGGCGTTCGCCGAGGTGCCGCGCCTGACCCCGCCGATGCGCGAGCGGCAGGAGGGTCTGTTCCGCTACAGCTTCGACCTTCAGGAGCGCCCCTCGTCCGAGCGCGCGGCGGAGGCGATCCTCGACTATATGGCACGCCAATGACCGCCGCCTCTCCCTCGCGCCTCGGCGCCTTCCTCGACTATGGCATCGCCAAGACGCTTGCGAAGCTGCGCGCGAACCTGCCCGCCCGCCTGCCGCTGCGCCGCGAGACCGGCGTCGTCACCTCGCGCTACGGCGTCCGGATGCGCGCCAATTGGCAGGACCGCACCTTCCGCTATTGCTACCATGCGACCTATGGCCGCGCGCTGTCGGACTATCTCGCCGCGCAGGACCGCGCCTTCATCTTCGCCGACATCGGCGCCAACCAGGGGCTCTACAGCCTGCTCGCGGCGCGCAATCCGCATTGCGAGCGGGCGATCGCGTTCGAGCCGGTCGCCGCGACCTTCGCGCTGCTCGGCGACAATATCGCGCTCAACGGTCTCGGGGCCGTCATCCGCCCGGTCCACGCCGCGGTCTCGCTCAAGTCGGGCACCGCGCGCATCGCCACCGACCACGCGCACAGCGGCACCGCCAGCCTGCGCGCCGCCGCGCTCGAGGAGGGCGAGGACATCCGCGTCCTCGGCATAGCCGGCGTCGATACGCTGCTCGAAGGGACCGCGCCGCTGATCGTCAAGATCGACGTCGAGGGGCATGAGGAGACGGTGATCGAGGCGCTGATGGCCTCCACGCACCGCGCCCGCATCGCCGCGATCTTCTATGAAGTCGATGAACGCTGGGTCGATGCCCCCGCCATCGAGGCGCGGCTGCGCGCGGCAGGCTTCGCGCGCTTCACCCGCTTCGGCATCGGCCGCCATTATGACATATTGGCCGAACTGCCCAAAATTTAGGCAAATACCAGCCTTGCCTGCCCGCTCCGCGAACGATTGAGGGCGCGGAACGGTAGCGGACCGTCACAAAATGCCAATTTTACAGCCGCGAGCGCAATCTGGCACGGCTGTTGCACTGCAACATGATGCCACAAGCAGAAGGGGGCATCATGAAGCTGATCCTGGCTATCATCAAACCGTTCAAGCTCGACGAGGTGCGCGAGGCGCTCACCGCACTGGGCATCGCCGGCATGACCGTGACCGAGGTCAAGGGGTTCGGCCGCCAAAAAGGGCAGACCGAAATCTACCGCGGCGCCGAATATGCCACCAACATGGTCCCGAAGGTGAAGATCGAGCTCGTCTGCGACGACGCGCTCGCGCCGCGGGTCGTCGAAACGCTCCAGCAAACCGCCGGAACCGGATCAATCGGCGACGGCAAGATATTCGTCCTCGACGTGGGTCAGGCCGTGCGCATCCGCACCGGCGAGACCGGCGAAGCCGCGCTCTAATGACAAAGGGGGAACATATGACGTTCGCAAAGAAGATTGCGGCGAGCACCGGGGCCGCGGGCCTCGCGCTGTTCGCGGCGCTGCCCGCCTGGGCGCAGGACGCCGCCGCGGCAACGCCCGCGCCGGTCGTCGACAAGGGCGACACCGCCTGGATGATGACCTCGACCGTGCTCGTGCTCGCGATGATCCTGCCGGGTCTCGCGCTATTCTATGGCGGCCTCACCCGCACCAAGAACATGCTCTCGACGATGACGCAGATCGGGGCGCTCGCCTGCCTCGCGATGATCGTCTGGGTCGTCTACGGCTATGGCCTCGCCTTCGGCCCCGAAGGCAATGCCTTCATCGCCTGGGGCAAGTTCTTCCTGGCGGGCGTGACCCCCGACAGCCTCGCCGACACCTTCTCGGACGGCTTCAAGCTGCCCGAATATGTGTTCATCAGCTTCCAGATGACCTTCGCCGCGATCACCCTCGCACTGGTCCTCGGCGCGACGGTCGAGCGCATGAAATTCTCGGCCGCGCTCGTCTTCGGGATCATCTGGCTGACAATTGTCTATTTCCCGATCGCGCACATGGTGTGGGCGGCCGGCGGCTTCCTGTTCGAAGGAAAGATGTTCGGCACCGAACTGCCGGCGGCGCTCGATTTTGCGGGCGGCACCGTGGTGCACATCAACGCGGGCGTCTCGGCGCTCGTCGCCTCGCTGATCCTCGGCAAGCGCATCGGCTATCAGAAGGAAATCATGGCGCCGCACTCGCTGACCCTGACGATGGTCGGCACCGGCCTGCTCTGGGTGGGCTGGTTCGGCTTCAACGCCGGCTCGGCGCTCGAGGCCAATGGTTCGGCCGCGCTCGCGATGATCAACACCTTCGTCGCCACCGCCTCCGCAGCGCTGTTCTGGATGCTCGCCGAAAAGGTCGCCGGTCACAAGCCCTCGGCGCTCGGCTTCTGCTCGGGCATCATCGCCGGCCTCGTCGCGGTCACCCCGGCGGCGGGCAATTCGGGCCCGTTCGGCGCCATCGTCCTCGGCGCGGTCGCCTCGGTGATCTGCTTCTACGCGGTGACCGTGCTCAAGCCGAAGCTCGGCTATGACGACGCGCTCGACGCCTTCGGCATCCACGGCATCGGCGGCATCGTCGGCGCGATCGGCACCGGCATCGTCTATGCGCCGAGCCTCGGCGGCCCCGGCGGCGAGGATTTCGCCATCGGCCCGCAGGTCGCGACCCAGGTCGTCGCGGTCCTCGTCGCGATCGCCTGGGCCACCGTCGGCACCATCATCGCCACCTATGCCGCCAAGACGCTCACCGGCCTCCGGGTCAGCGAAGAGGTCGAACGCGAAGGCCTCGACCTCGGCGAACATGGGGAGCGCGCCTACAATATCTGACGAGACAGGATACCCGCCGCCGCTCTCTCTCCTCTTTCAAGGCGGCGGGGTCCTACCGGGGTTCCTCCTGCGAACCACTGGCCGGGTGCTTTGGCTCCCGGCCATTTTTTGTGCACATGCTGCGCGGCATTCGGCGCCCGGCCGCGGCTTTTCATGCTGCGCAGGGCACTGCACAAAATTTGAGCTTGGGTGCCGCAAATTTAGCCTTTGCAACATGACATTAATATGGCATTCAGTCTGCCATGAGTTTCAGGAGGGGAGAGCCTGAAAGGCTGGGCCGGAACGCAAGTTCCGGCCCTCTTTTTTTGCCCGCGCCGCCCATCTCCCAAAAATCGGCCATTTTTCAGTCCCTTCATCCGCGGCGCGACATTCCGCGCCGCCGCCGGACCGGACAGAATCGAGTCGCCCGATCATCGTGGATCGGACATCCTTCCGCTGACAGGGGTCCCCTGTCCGCCGCGGACTGCAGCGCTAACCGATCGTCTTGAACCGCGCCCAGATCGGGAGATGGTCCGATGCGCGCGCCGCGAGCGCGCTGCGGTGGACGCCGGCATCGACCGGCTCGAGATCGGGCGACGCGAAGATGCGGTCGAGCTTCGCGACCGGGCGGCGGCTGTGGAAGCTGTGCCCCGTATCGATCAGCCGGTGGTGCTCGCCGAAATCGGCGAGGCAGCCGCCACGATTGCGCCACTCGTTGCAGTCGCCCATCAGGATTGTCGGCAATGCCTCGCCCTCCGCCACATGATGCAGGATCGCGCGCGCCTGCTGGCGGCGGCGCAGCCCCGAAATGTCGAGATGCATGCCGACAACACGCAATCGCTCGTCGCCGATTCGCAAGGTCGCGGCGACCGCGCCGCGCGGCTCGAGCGTCGGCAGATGCAGCGCATGGCTCTCCTCGACCACGATCCCCTTGCGCACGAGCAGCGCATTGCCATGCCAGCCGATCGCGTAGGGGCGGCCATCGAGCAGATCGACGGGCACATAATCGCTATGCTCCTCGAACATATGCGGCGGAATCGCGCTCGCGCGCGTCCCGAAGCGGCGGTCGGCCTCCTGCAGCGCGACAACATCGGCGTCGAGTTCGCCGAGCACCGACAGCACCCGCCCCGGATCACGGCGCCGGTCGAGCCCGATGCCCTTGCGCATATTATAGGAGGCGACCTTGATCATGGGCGGGATGAACTGCCATTCTTCATTGTTTGCACGTGAAGGACGAGCGGGAAAGCGTTGGGTTGCTTAACAAGCTCGTCATTGCGAGCGAAGCGAAGCAATCCAGAGCGGTTTACGCAACCCTGGATTGCTTCGTCGCTACGCTCCTCGCAATGACGGCAATTCTATCCGACGCCGAACTCTTCCATCAGCGCCCGCGCCTCGCCCAGATCCTCGTCGAGCACCATGACGCGCACCGGAATCAGCAGCCCGACGCTTTCGGCGATGTTCATCCCCGCGTCGAAACACACCGCATGGACCCCCGCACTTTCGAGCCGCCCGCGCAGCAGTTCGGCCTCGACGCCGTTCGGCAAACGAACGAGTTCGACGAGCGGCATCAGGCCTCGCCCGGGAAATAGCGGTCGGTGGGGCGCGTCGGCAGGCCGTCGATGCTCTTCGTCCGCCCCTGATATTTCTCGACCCACAGCACGGGATCGACCTGGCGGTGATATTTCTGCAGCGTCTCGCGCTCGTGCTGCAATTCCATCATCGGCACGCCCCAGCCGCAACTCGTCTGCACGCTTTCGACGTCGATGACGAAAATCTGCCGCGTCCCCGGCAGCAGCGTGAAATGCGCCGCGAGCGCGTCCCACTCGGGGTCTTGCGGCAGCACGGGACGTCCCTGGCCGTAGATTCGCAGAATCAGCGCGGTACGATCGAAGGCGCAGAACATGATCGTGATCCGCCCGTCTGCCGCCAGATGCGCGTGCGTCTCGTTCCCCGACCCGCCGAGATCGAGCCAGGCGACCTGCGTTCCGGAAAGCACCTTGAAGCTGTCCGCATAGCCCTTGGGCGACAGGTTGATCCGTCCCTCGCTCGCGGCGGTCGCGGTGAAGAAGACCGGCTGCCTTTCGATGAAGGCGATATGCTTGCCGGTCAGCGCATCGGTGAATTCGGCCATTCCGCCCTCCCCATTCCGCCCTTCATCGGGATCGGCCTTCGCCTATCACCAATTGCCGCCCTCTTCTATCGCCGCCTCCTCGCCCGGCCGGTTGGCGCGGCCGAGCGCGGCGTTGCGGTGCGGGAAGCGCCCGAAACGGTCGATGATGTCGAAATGCTTCTTCGCATAGTCGAGCGACCGCGGGTCGGCGAGCCCCGCCATCAGCCGCAGCGATTCGCGCTGGTCGGCGATGTCCTCGCTATGCTCGAACGGCAGATAGACGAACTGCCGCCGCGCCTCGGGAACGTTCCGGTCCCAGCCGCGCGCGACCATCCCGCGCGCGATCGCGCGCGCAAGGTCGTCGGTCGCGAAGGCTTCGGCCTGATGGCGGTGGATGTTGCGCGGCACCTGGTCGAACAGGATCACCGCGGCGAGCGCGGTGTCAGGGCCGGTCAGAAAGCTTTCGGCCGGCAGCACGCGAAGCGCCTCGCGCCACTCGCCCGCAAGCTCGCGTACCGCCGCATCGAATTCCGGGCCGCCGCCATACCAGTCGTCGAAGCCATGGTCATCGAACCAGAAGGCGAGCAGCCGCGCCGCCCAGTCGGGGGGCGGTGCGGCCGGAGAAATCTCGTCGTCCTGCACGCCGGTCAGTGCGCCGCCGCCGACTTGACCTTGCGATACGGCACGAACTCGCCGAGCGAAACGAAACCGCGCCAGAAATGGCTGCTGCGGTCGTGGAGCTGGACGGTGTCGATGCTGCAGAGCTGGCTGCCCGTTGTCTTGGTCACCAGCACATCGTCGTCGTTCAGGCTGTCGGCGCCGCTGCGCGGCCGGTTGACCCACAAAGTCGCGCCGTCGCGATAGACGATCGCGGTCTTGTCGATGATCTGCGAGCTGTCGATGCTCGGCAAGCTGATGCAATCCCGGGGTTCACCGGCGACGCGCCCTTCGAGCAGCTTGGCAAGTTGTTCGTCGGGGCTGCGCTTTTCCTTGGCGGCCACCGCGGGCGAGGCCGCGAGCGCCGCGGCGGCGAGGATGGCGGGGATCAGTCTGTGCATGGTTCGACTCCTGTCTTCAACATACCCTACCCATCGAACATCCTACGCCGCCGCGCGTGAACCGGAGCTGACTCACCGCGCGCACGGCACGCTTCACCCGATCAGCAGGTCGGCAGCGGAATGCCGAGCGGTCCCTTGCACTTCTTCTTTTTCGCGGGCTCGGCCGGTGTGCTTTCGCTGCCGCCGCCACTCGACCCGCCCATGCCGCCGAAATCGGCGCCGACGAGGAGCATCGTGTGCGAGCGGAAGCGCACCTTCGCGGTCCAGTCGATGTTCCACACCGCATTGCCCGCGGGCTTGGGCGGATAGGAGAAATTCGCCTCGGGCCCGAAGGCATTGAGGTTGCCGACCATCATCTCGCCCGACGCCTTCTTGACCTCGGCCGGAATCTGGCAGCTCGTCTGCGACGGCGGCATCACGATCTTCTTCGTGATCAGGTTCGCGACCACCGAGGGCGGCAGCCAGTCCCACAGGCCGCCGCCGAACTCCTTCGTCGCGCTGCTCGTCCACCACACGACGTCGCCACCACTGCCGGCGCGGTCCATCCCGCCGAAGGCCCAGGCGGCATAGCCCGTCGCGGGCTGCAGCGGGCTCCAGCGGATCATCACCGACCCGTCGGGCTGGATCGCGGTCGAGGCCTGGAGCCCGGGCATATAATCCTGCGCGAGGGTGAAATTGATCTCGGGCCCGAAATTGCTCGTCACCTTGTGCGCACCGAGAAGCGACGAGCCCGACGACGGCTGTTTGCCGCCCTTGCCGTTCGGCCAATGAGCATAAGAGCGGCTGTTCGCCGCCGACACCTCGCGGATGACGGGCACCGCGCTCGACATCAGTCCCGGCGGTATCTGGCCTGCGGCGACCTTGGCGAAGTCGATGATCACCGGCTGCCCCGGCCCCGCCTTTGCGCCGCAGCCCCAATAGAGGAGCAGGCGCCCCTTCGGCCGCTCGAAGGTCTGCGGCACCTCCTCCTTGCCGCGCTCGGGCGCGATCAGCGGCAGCGACTTGCCGACTTTCGCCTGCGGCAGGAAGAAATGATCGCCCTTCGGCGGCGGCGCGCTCGCATCCTGGTTCGAGCCGAGGCGGAGGTCGAGCAGATAGGCGACCCTGGTCGATGGATCGCCGCCGAACATCATCCCCATCGCGCCGCCGATGCCGCCGCGCCCGCCCGCCATGGCGGCGAAGCCCGACATCGTCGCGACGTCCATTTCGTAGCGCTCCTTGGGACCGCTGGTCTTTTGCGCCGACCCCGGAACGGCGGCGAGCATCGCCGCAATCGCGGCGACGGAGATGAAACGCAGACTCGAACGCATGAAATCCTCCCTGTTCCGGGGGAGATCGCTTCCCCCGCGGATAACGATGCGGCCCAAGATTATTTTTGTTTGAGAGGGGTATATGCGCGGAAGAGGCGTCCGCCAAGTGAGGGATATCACAACCTCCCGTCATTGCGAGCGCAGCGAAGCAATCGAAGGCGGTTTACGCACACTCCGGATTGCTTCGCTGCGCTCGCAATGACGTCCGATAGTGTGGCTACGCCGTCCCGCCCACCGTCAGTCCGCTTACCAGCAGGGTCGGCTGGCCGACGCCCGCAGGGACGCTCTGGCCGCCCTTGCCGCAGATGCCGATGCCTTCGTCGATCGCCATGTCGTTGCCGATGCCCATCACCTTGGTGAGTACGCTCGGCCCGTCGCCGATCAGCGTCGCGCCCTTGATCGAATCGCCCAATTTGCCATTCTCGATCTTGTACGCCTCGGTGCAGGAAAAGACGAACTTGCCCGACACGATATCGACCTGCCCGCCGCCGAAGCTCTTGGCGAAGATGCCGGTCTTGACACGGCTCAGCAGCTCGGCGGGATCGTCGTTGCCGCCGCGCATGAAGGTGTTGGTCATCCGCGGCATCGGCGCGTGCGCGAAGCTTTCGCGGCGGCCGTTGCCGGTGGGTTCGACCCCCATCAGCCGCGCGTTGAGACGGTCCTGCATATAGCCCTTCAATATGCCGTCCTCGATCAGCACGGTCTCGCCGGTCGGCGTACCCTCGTCGTCGATGCTGAGCGAACCGCGACGGCCGCCGCCAACCGGGCTTTCCATCGCGCCGTCATCGACCACGGTGACGCCCGCCGCCGCGACGCGCTCGCCGATGCGGCCCGAAAAGGCGCTGGTGCCCTTGCGATTGAAATCGCCCTCGAGCCCGTGGCCCACCGCCTCGTGGAGCAGCACGCCGGGCCAGCCGGGGCCGAGCAGCACGGTGAATTCGCCTGCCGGCGCGTCGACGGCGCGAAGGTTGACGAGCGCCTGCGCCAGCGCCTCGTCGATCGCGTGGTTCCACTGCGCTTCCTCGAACAGGTGATCGTACATGTACCGGCCGCCGAGGCCGAAATAGCCGCTCTCGCGCCGCCCGTTCTCCTCGACCACAATCGAGACGTTGAGACGGACAAGCGGGCGAATGTCGGTCGCGAGGAAGCCGTCGGCGCGAACGATCTCGACCACCGACCAGCTTCCCGCGAGCGCGACAGAGACCTGCACGACGCGCGGATCGCGCGCGCGCGCGGCGGCATCGACCTTCTGGCAGAGATCGACCTTCTTCGCGAAGGGGACGAGGTCGAGCGGATTCGCCTCGTCATAAAGGTGGCGGTTGGTGCGCGGCGGCGGGCCGGCGGGGGCCTGCGTCGCGGGGTCGAGCAGCGCGAGCGTTTCGGCGGCGCGGCGGATCGCGCCGGCGCTGACGTCGCTCGCGTGGGCAAAGCCCGTCATCTCGCCCGACACGGCGCGCAGGCCGAAACCGGCGTCGGTCGAATAGTCGGCGGTCTTGAGCCGCCCGTCGTCGAAGCCGAAGCTCTCGGTCGCGCGATATTGCAGGTAAAGCTCGCCGTCGTCGGCCTTGGCGAGCGCCTCGCGCGCGAGTTTCTGCGCGAGATCGGGATCGAGCGCATCGGCGCGGTAGAGGAAGCGGCGGGGATCGAGACTGGTCATGGAGCCGATATAGGGGCGCACCGCTCCAACCGCAAACCGGCATCGTCATTGCGAGGAGCGCAGCGACGAAGCAATCTCCAGCTATCGAAGTTCAACAATGCCGATAGCTGGAGATTGCTTCGCTTCGCTCGCAGTGACGGATTGGTCAGAGATAATTGACGGTCAGCGTGAAGGTCCCGCTGTAATCGCCGGCCGGCTGGTTGGCGCCGACGTTGAGCGTACCGCCGATATAATAGGTCTGGACGCCGCTCGGCAGCAGCGTGCCGCCGAGCAGCGCGATGCCGCCGCCGCTGGTCGTGGCGGCGCGCACGAGGCTCGCGGTCATCGTTGCGCCGCCGCCCGCGCGGGTCAGGGTGACGCTGGTGTCGCCGCTGACCGTGATCAGCAATATGCCGCCCGTACCCTGAAAGACCGCGCGCTGCGCGAGCGCGCCCACCGGCGTGACGCCCCCGCCCGTTGTGCGCGCGCCGGTCACCGCATCGATCGTCACGGTGCCCGCGGCCGGGCCGGCGGCGAGGGTGCCGAAGTCGAGATCATCGACCTTGACGAGCGTGTTCGGGCGCACGACGACGCTGGTCGCGGTGCCCGTCTGGCTCGCCGCCATGGCCGGATGGCATGCGAGCATGCCCGCCGCCGCTGCGGCGATGGCGAGACGGCGGAGCGCCGCTCGCGAAAAACTGGTCCCTCGAATCCCCACGATTCTGCTCCTGTCTGGAACAGACTGATAGGATCAGGGCATGAATCGATGATGCGCGGGCATGGTAAATCCCGCTTTAACATTTGGCCGCGATCGGCAACGCCGAAACCTAGTGGTCGGCTATGCCGCCGGTCAGGATGAAGCGCCGGTCGCAATAGCCACAGTCGACGAAGCCCTCATCGGGATCGATCTCCAGCCACACGCGCGGATGGCCGAGCGCGGCATTGGCAAGCCCGTCGCCGGTGCCGTCGCAGGCGATGCGGGTCTTGGACGTGCGGATCGTCTCGGGTGCGGGGGCAGGCTGGGTCATCGACGCGCCTTTAGCAAGGGTCGCACGGCTGGGCAATCGGTCTCCATCATTCGTCACCCCGGACTCGATCCGGGGTCCATTCGGGGTTCGAGCGCCAAATGGGTGCCGGATCAGGTCCGGCATGCCGACAGGGAGTGTTTCCGCCCTACAGATAATTCAGCGTGATCGTGAACGTGCCTGCATAATCGCCCGGCGTCTGGTTCGCACCGACTTCGAGCGTCGCACCCACGGGGAAGTTGTAGTTGCCGAGCGCACTCGCGATCGTGAAGCGCGTCGGGGTCGTCGACAGGATCGCGGTCGGAGTCGATCCGATCTCGAAATCGCGTACCCGCATCCGCACCCCCGGCCCGGTGATCCAGATCGTGTTCGACCCCAGCGAGATATTGACCTGGCGGTTCGGCGTCCCGAGCCCCGCGAAGCGCGCAGGCTCGCCGTCATTGCCGGCGAGCGTCGCACCGCCGGTACGCGAGCGCGTACCGTCCGGCGCAAGCCGCACCGTCCCCGCGCTTCCCGAAGCGATGATGCTGCCGAAATCGAGGTCGTTCACCTTGAAGAAGCTCAAGGGCCGCAGCACGATGGCATCGACCTCGGCCGGTGCGCCGTTCTGCGCGAGCGCCGGCGGTGCGGCAACGGTCGCGACGGACAACGCAAGGATGGCGAAGGCCCGCCGCACAGGCAGCGGGCGAAAGATGTGGCTGGTCCTCACAGCCGCCCTGATAGCGGCGACTTTCCAATTTAGCGTTAACGCGGCGCCCACCCTTCAATCGCGGCTTTCGCGGGGGCGAAGGTGCGGCTATGGCAGCCGCCATGAGTGAAGCCGCCATCCGCATCGACGCCGTCTCCAAACTCTATGCCGGCGGCAAGCAGGCGCTCGACAAGGTCAGCTTCGACGTCCCGCGCGGGCAGATCTTCGGGCTGCTCGGGCCGAACGGTGCGGGCAAGTCGACGCTGATCAACATCCTCGCGGGCCTGGTCAACAAGACGAGCGGATCGGCGAGCATCTGGGGCTTCGACATCGACGCCGATCCCCGCAACGCCAAATATTCGATCGGCATCGTGCCGCAGGAGATCGTCTTCGACCCCTTCTTCACCCCGTTCGAGACGCTCGAGAATCAGGCGGGCCTCTACGGCGTGCCGAAGGACAAGCGTATCTCGGACGAGCTGCTCGCCGCCGTTCACCTGACGGACAAGCGCGACGCCTATGCCCGCACCCTCTCGGGCGGCATGAAGCGCCGCCTGCTCGTCGCCAAGGCGATGGTCCATTCGCCGCCGATCATCGTCCTCGACGAACCGACCGCGGGCGTCGATATCGAGCTTCGCCAGCAGCTTTGGGAATATGTGCAGAGCCTCAACGATCGCGGCGTGACCGTGGTGCTGACGACGCATTATCTCGAGGAAGCCGAGGAGCTCTGCGACCGGATCGCGATCATCAACCACGGCAAGCTGATCGCGAACAAGCCGACGCGCGAGCTCGTCGATATGGCGCGCGAGAAGATCGTCGTCGTGACGCTCGACGCCGACGTCACGGTGCTGCCCTCGCACCCCGCCTTCGACAAGGTCGAACGCGAAGGCGAGCGGGGCCTCGCGATCAGCTACAACAAGGACCGCGCCAACGCCGGCGAGGTGCTCGCCGCGGTGAACGCGATGGGCCACGGTATCGTCGATGTCTCGACGCGCGAGGCCGATCTTGAGGATGTGTTCCTGAATTTGACGCGGGCGGCGAATGGGTGAACCCTTCCCCCGTTCGTGTCGAGCGAAGTCGAGACACCCATCAGAACAGCGCAAAGTCGAGGGGCGTCTCGACTTCGCTCGATGCGAACGGACATAGAGGTTTGATCTGATGGCAGCAGAAGTTTCCCACGACGTCATCATCGTCGGCTCCGGCGCCGCGGGCCTCACTGCCGCGATCGCACTCGCCGACCATTGCCGCGTTCTCGTCCTCGCCAAGGGCGACCTCACCGGCGGCTCGACCGCCTGGGCGCAGGGCGGCATCGCCGCGGTGCTCGACGCCGGCGATACGTTCGAGAATCATATCGAGGACACGATGGTCGCGGGCGCCGGGCTCAACCGGCGCGAGACGGTCGAGTTCGTGGTCGAGAACGCCCCGCACGCGATCGAGCGGCTGATCGAGATGGGCGTCCCCTTCAACAAGGAGGCCGAGGCGCTGCACCTCACCCGCGAGGGTGGCCATTCGCACCGCCGCATCGTCCATGTCGACGATGCGACCGGCTGGGCGGTGCAGGCGGCGCTGCTCAAGACCGCCGAGGCGCATCCGAACATCACCCTCCTCCCCGGACAGGCGTGCATCGACCTGATCACCGGCCGGCACGAGGAGCGCTATTCGGGCTCGGGCCGCGTCTGGGGTGTCTATGCGCTCGACGAGAAGAGCGGCGAGGTCCATGCGCATGTCGGGCGCGCGACGATCCTCGCCAGCGGCGGCGCGGGGCGCGTCTATCAATTCTCGACCGCCCCCAGAGGCGCGACCGGCGACGGCATCGCGATGGCGTGGCGCGCGGGCTGCCGCGTCTCCAACATGGAGATGATGCAGTTCCACCCGACCTGCCTCTATAATCTCGAGGTCAAGAATTTCCTGATTACCGAGGCGGTGCGCGGCGAAGGCGGCATATTAAAGCACCCCGTCACCGGCCACCGCTACATGCCCGATTACGATCCGCGCGCCGAACTGGCGCCCCGCGACATCGTCGCACGCGCCAACGACGACCAGATCAAGCGCTTCGGCCTCGACTATGTCCATCTCGACATCAGCGACAAGGACCCCGATTTCGTCGCCGGCCATTTCCCGAACATCTACGAGAAGCTGCTGACGCTCGGCATCGACATGACGAAGCAGCCGATCCCGGTCGTACCGGCGCAACATTACACCTGCGGCGGCATCCTGATCGATCTCGACGGCCGCACCGACCTACCAGGGCTATATGCGGCAGGCGAATGCACCGAGAGCGGGCTCCACGGCGCCAACCGCCTCGCGTCGAACAGCTTGCTCGAATGCTTCGTCTTCGGCGAGGCGGCGGCGAGGGACATCATCGCGCGCTGGGACCAGCTCGACACCCCGCCGCCGATCCATCCGTGGGACGAAAGTCGCGTGACCGATTCGGACGAAGAGGTCGTGATCAAGCAGAACTGGACCGAAATCCGGCGCTTCATGTGGAACTATGTCGGCATCGTCCGCACCACCAAGCGCCTCGAACGCGCGCAGCACCGGATCAAGATGATGACCGGCGAGGTCGAGGATTATTACGGCCACTTCCGCGTCACGACCGACCTGATCGAGCTCAGAAACCTGCTGCAATGCGCCGACCTGATCGTGCGGAGTGCGCTTCACCGCAAGGAAAGCCGCGGGCTGCACTACACCCTGAATTACCCCGCCCTGCTGCCCAAGGCGGTCGATACGGTGCTGGTGCCGTAATAATCTCACACAAAGACACAAAGAGGGCAGCTTATGCAGTCGAATATCGAGGAGATTGCCCGTGTTGTGATCGACTGCGGATATCGTCTACACCAAAATTTGGGGCCAGGATTGCTGGAATCGGCCTATGAAGCGATTTTGGCGGATCAATTGGCTCGTCACGGCCTGTCCATCGAAAGGCAGAAGCCGATTCCTATTCGATATGACGGCCTTGAATTGAAGGAAGGCTTTCGGGCCGATTTGATGGTCGAAGGCAAGCTGTTGGTCGAATTGAAATCGGTGGAGCGGCTATCGCCGCTCCACAGCAAACAGGTTCTGACCTATTTGCGCCTTCTCGACCTGCCACTCGGTTTGCTGATCAATTTTGGCGGAGCCACTTTCAAGGAAGGTGCGCGTCGGATCGCAAACGGAAACCTCGCGCGATAAGACTACCCTCTTTGTGTCTTTGTGTGAGGCTTTTCTTCAACCGAACCCCTCGTTCAAAAACCGCTCCGCCAGCGCCGCGTGCAGCGCCGCGCCGCGCGCCATCACCGTCTCGTCCAGCACCATATGGTTGCTGTGCAACCCGCAGCATTGGCGCCAGTCGCTCCCCGCCTCGCTCGCGCCGAGCCAGAACATCGCACCGGGAACCTTTTCGAGGACGTAAGAGAAATCCTCGGCGCCCATCACCGGATTGTCCATCGTCAGCCAGGCTTCCTCGCCAAAGGTCTCCTCGACGACCGATTGCCCGAACGCGACCGCGCGCGCGTCGCAGATGGTGACGGGGAAGCCTTCGTCGATCACCACCTCGGCGGTGCAGCCATGCGCCTCGGCGATCGCGGGAACAAGCCGTTTCAGTTCGCGTGCCACCATCGCGCGGCGTTCGGGCGACAGGGTACGGATCGTGCCCTGCATCTCGGCGGTTTCGGGGATGATATTGTTCGTCGTCCCCGCCGCGATCTTCGCGATCGTGACCACCGCCGGATCGAAGACCGAGATGCGGCGCGTGACCATCGTCTGGATCGCGGTGACGATCGCGCAGGCGACCGGGATCGGATCGATCGCATCCTGCGGCATCGACGCATGCCCGCCCGCGCCCTTCACTATGATCGACAGCACGTCCGACGAGGCGAGCAGCGGTCCCGCGCGCCCCGCGAAAATGCCGTGCGGCGCATTGGGCATGATGTGGAGCGCAAAGGCCGCATCGGGTAGCGGATCGATCAGCCCGTCCTCCAGCATGAAGCGCGCGCCATGATGGCCTTCCTCGCCCGGCTGGAACATGAACATTACGGTGCCGGGCAGCCGGTCGCGCGCCGCGCAGAGCAGTTTCGCCGCGCCGACGAGCATCGCGACATGCGTATCGTGCCCGCACGCATGCATCGCGCCGCTGATTTCGGAGGCAAAATCGAGCCCGGTCTCTTCGAGCAGGGGCAGTGCATCCATGTCGCCGCGCAGCAGCACCGTGCGCCCGTTCGCCGGCCCGCGCAGGATCGCGACCAGCCCCGTCGTCGACGGCCCCTCGCGCAATTCGAGCGGCAGCCCGGCCAGCGCATCCTTGATCTTCGTGAGTGTCTTCGGATTCTGCAGGCCCAGTTCGGGCTCGCGATGAATCGCGCGGCGAAGGTCGACGAGATCGTCGAGCAGCGTTTCGGCCTCGGCGGGCCAGCTATATGATGAGATGTCCATGCGGCAACTGTGCCGCGAAGCCTTGCCTGTGTCGAGGCACCTCGGAGAGGCCGGGTCGAACCCCCATCGTATCAGGCGTGCGGACATCCCACACCAGCCCGAACCGCTCGCACAGGTGAATCAAGGCATAGCCCCAGTCGCTCTGGCCGGGATGAAGACCTATCCGCGCCGAGCCGGGGTAGGCGTGATGATTATTGTGCCACGCCTCGCCCATCGTCGGGATCGCCGCCCACGGCACATCGAAAGCCTGCACGCCGTGGGCATCGACGGTCCAATGCTGCGGCCCCCGATTGTGCGCGAGATGGCCGACGAGCCAGTGCCCGTGATTCGCGACCGCGATGCGCGCCGCGACGCCCCAGACGACCCAGCCCCAGCCGCCGATTGCAAAGAAGATCAGCGCGACCGGCAGTTGCTGCCAGCGCCATGTCGCCTCAAGCCAGCGATAGAAGGGATCGCGCTCCAACTCGGCAAAGTCGAAGCGCGGCGGATGGTCGAGATCGAGGCGGCAATAGATTTGCCACCACGCATCGCGGAGCATGCCGGTGCCGTGGCGGAGGAAGGGATGACAGTCGGCGTGCCGCTGCGCCCAGTCGCGCGTGTCGTGCGCACGGATGATGCCATAGGGACCGGCCATGCCGACGAAGGCGCCGAACCAGACGAGTATGCGCGCCAGCCAGCGCGGCGCCGCGAAGCTGCCATGGATCATCATGCGGTGATAGCCGACGCTATGCCCGAGCAGCAGCGCCGCTCCGGTGGTCAGGAAGAAGAGCGCGATTGCCCCCGGCGTCACGAAGAAGGGCCCGGCGATCAACGCGACCATCGCCGTGCCGCCATTCCAGGCGATGCTAGGCATGTCGGCCCGGACACGGCCGGCGAGGGGGTCGGGCCCCGGCTCGTCGATCAGGAAGTTGACGGCGTGGGGATCATCGTTGCTTCGCATCGTCCGACTCCTGCAAGAAAATAAGAAATTACTTAAATATCTAAATCCTTGTCAAGTCGGCAATGCACGCCCATTTAGGGACATATGGAACGGGTATTTCAGGCCTTGGCCTCGACGCCGCGACGCAAGATTCTGGCCTATCTTGCGCATGCCGAGTTGAGCGCGGGCGACATCGCCGCACGTTTCGACATGAGCAAGCCGGCGGTGTCGCAACATCTTTCGGTGCTCGAAAACGCTGGACTGATCGTCAGCGAGAAGCGCGGCCAGTTCGTCTTTTACCGACTCGTCCCCGAGGCGCTCACCAATGTGCTCAACGGCTATGTGCAGGAAGTCTGCCCGGTGTCACGGCCACTGAAGGCCGAATCGCGCGCGCTGGCCGACAAGCAAGCGAAGGACAACGAAGGCTAACGCCTTCCCCCGAACAACTGCCGCCCCGCCAGATCGAGCATGATTTCCTCGCTGCCGCCGCCGATCGCGTTGACGCGGACCTCGCGGTAGATGCGTTCGACCTTGCTCCCAGTGATGTAACTCGCGCCGCCCAGTACCTGCGCCGCCTCGCGCGCGACGGCTTCGAGCATCCGCGTCGCCTGCACCTTCAGCATCGCGAAATCGGCGGGACGGTCCTTGCCGGTCTTGACCTGCCAGGCGCAGAGGTCGACCCACGCCTGCGTCGCCTCGATCTGGCGCTCCATGTCGGCGAGCTTGATGCGGATCGACTGGTGGCCGACGAGCGGACGCCCAAAGGTCTCGCGTTGCTGCGCCCACTCCGCCGCCTCGGCGAGCGCGACGCGAGCGTAGGCGCAGCAGCCCATCGCCATGCCCAGCCGCTCCGAGTTGAAGTTGCGCATGATGCCGATGAAGCCGCCATTTTCTGGCCCGATCAGATTTTCGGCGGGGACGCGAACATCACTGAAGTGAATCGCGGCGGTGTCGCTGCACCGCCAACCCATCTTGTCGAGCCGCGTCCGTTCGACGCCCGGCGCGTCCATCTCGATCAGCAACAGCGAGATGCCCGCAGCGCCGGGTCCGCCGGTGCGGACGGCGCAGGTCAGCCAGTCGGCACGCATGCCGCTGGTGATGAACATCTTGCCGCCGTTGACGATGTAGGAGTCGCCATCCCTGACCGCGGTCGTCTTGAGGTTCGCGACATCGCTCCCGCCGCCCGCCTCGGTGATGCCGAGCGCGATGATCTTGTCGCCCGCAAGCACGGGCGGCGCGACGCGCTGCTTCAATTCCTCCGAGCCGAGCGCAAGCACCGGCGGCAACCCGATTCCGTGCGTCATCAGCGACGCGCCGAGCCCGCCCGCGCCGACCGCGGCGAGCTCCTCGGTCAGCACCAGTCCGTGAAAATTGTCGAAGCCCTCGCTGTGCCCGCCATATTCTTCGGGATAGCGCAGCCCAAGGATGCCCGCCTCGGCGGCTTTCCTGTGCAGCTCGCGCGGCAATTCACCCTCGGCCTCCCAGCGGTCGATGTTGGGCGCGATCTCGCGCGCGACGAAGCGGCGGACGCTCTGCGCCAGCGCTTCGTGGGTTTCGTCATAATAGGGCGAACGGGCGCGCCAATCGTCGAAAGCTGTCATGAAGGGATGCTGCGCCGGGTTTACGTGAACGTCAAGTTCGAGGGGGCCGGAGGCGCTTTTAAATATTCTCACACAAAGACACAAAGAGGACGGTACATGTCTGCAACCGCCCTCTTTGTGTCTTTGTGTGAGTATCAAAATGCGCGACCTTGCGGTCGCGCGTGCACCCAAAAATTCGGCTCGATTTCCGCGTCATGGTCCTTAAGGTCGCAACCCATGAACAAGCCTCTTCTGCTCGCCGGCCTCGCCGCTTTCGCCCTCATATCCACCCCCGCCACCGCGCAGCAATCGCCCGAGGCGGTCGCCGAAGCCGCGCTCAAGAAGGCGCCGGTGTTCGACGGGCATAACGACGTGCCGTGGGCGCTGCGCGAGCGCGTGCACAACATGATCAACGGTTTCGATTTCCGCGACACCACCCACACCGCGAAGCCCGGCGCCAACCCGCCCGAGATCGCGATGCACACCGACCTCCAGCGCCTCCGCAAGGGCCATGTCGGCGCGCAATTCTGGTCGGTCTATGTCCCCGCCAACCCCGACGAGCCGCAGGCGATCCAGCAGACGCTCGAACAGATCGACGTGACGAAGCGGCTGGTGGCGCGCTATCCGGACGACCTGATGCTCGCAACGAGCAGCACCGAACTCGAAAAGGCGATGAAGGCGGGAAAGATCGCCGGGATGATCGGCATGGAAGGCGGGCATTCGATCGGCGGATCGCTGGCCGTGCTGCGCCAGATGTACGATCTCGGCGCGCGCTACATGACGCTGACGCACAGCAGGAACATCGCCTGGGCCGACAGCGCGACCGACGCGCCCGCGCACGACGGGCTCACCGATTTCGGGGTGCAGGTGGTGCGCGAGATGAACCGCATCGGGATGATCGTCGACCTCAGCCACACGAGCGAAGCGACGATGAAGGACGCGCTCGCCGCGTCGAAGGCGCCGGTAATGTTCAGCCATTCGGGGGTACGCGCGATCAACCCGCACCCGCGCAACGTCCCCGACAGCGTGCTGCCGCTGGTCAAGGCGAACGGCGGGATCATCATGGTCGTACTGCTGCCGACCTTTCTCGACGCCGACGTCCGCGCGCAGGGGCTTGCACGCACCGCCGAGCAGGCGCGGCTGAAGGCGATGTATCCGGGCGATCCCGCCGCGGCCGAGGCCGAGCTCAAGGCGTGGGACGCAGCGCATCCCGCGCTCACCACCAACGTCGCGAAGGTCGCGGACCATATCGACCATATCAGGAAGACGATCGGGGTCGAGCATGTCGGGCTCGGCGGCGATTATGACGGAATGGACTCGGCACCCGTCGGCATGGAAGATGTCTCGGGCTATCCCGCGCTGTTCACCGAGCTGGCGAAGCGCGGCTACAGCCAGGCCGACCTCGAAAAGATCGCCAGCGGCAACATGCTGCGCGTGCTGAAGGCGGTCGAAGCTTATGCCGCGAGCCAGAAGGGCCAACCGCCCGAAGAGACGCCGGTGGCGGAATAAGACCGCATCGGCAGGCTCGTCATTGCGAGCGTAGCGAAGCAATCCAGGGCCGTTTACGCCTGCTCTGGATTGCTTCGCTACGCTCGCAATGACGATGATATCTAATTCTGTTCTTTCGCCCCAAACGGCCACGCGACCGCGCCGCTCGCCCACAGTGTCCACCAGATGATCAGCGGCTGCGCGGCGAGCCGCGGGCCGTGATACCACCAGCCGAGCGTCGTGCCCCCGATCGCGACATGCGCGAACGCATGGTGGAAATTCGCAGGCCAGACGCACAGCGCATAGAGCGCGAGCCCCCAGCCCGCCGCCTTGCGCGTCCGCGCTATCGTCAACCCAAGCGCGCCAGCCAGCTCGGCAACCCCCGTCGCCGCGACGACCAGCGCCGGCTCGGGCACCCAGGGCGGCGTGATCGCCACGAACGGCGCGGGCGTCGCGAGGTGCCGATAGCCTGCATAGGCATAAGCGAGCGTCAGCAGCCAGCGCAGCGCCGGGCGCCAGAACCCCGCGGCGCCCGCCTTCACCGCCCGATCGCGGCGAGCATCGCCTCGACGCTGGTGAATTTCTCGCGCGGCCTGCCGTCGAGCGCGGCGGCGACCTCGGCCGCCTCGATCCGGCGCCAGTCGCGAAAGGTTACCGGCGCGACGTCGCGGCTCGCGAGCAGGGCGTCGAGCCCCGCGCGTCCCGCCTTGCCCGCGCCGCGCCCGATGTCTTCCAGCACCAGTTCGGCGATTCGCGCGCCGTCGGGCTTGTTCGTCCCGATCGTCCCCGACGGCCCGCGCCGCGCCCAGCCCACCGCATAAAGGCCGGGCAGAATTCTCCCTTCGTCGCTCGCGAACCGCCCGCGGCCATGCTCATAGGGGACGCCGGGAATCGGCGGCGTCTGATAGCCGATACAGCTCACCACCAGTCCCGCCTCGATCGTATAGGTCTCGCCGGTGCCATGGCTGCGAAGATCGGCATCGAGCGTCGTGCGCTCGACGATAACGCGCTGGACGCGGCCGTCCCCCTCGATCGCGACCGGCATGGCGAAGAAGTCGAAATCGATCGTCACGGGCTTCGCGATGGGGTTCGCAGCGAACTGGCGCAGATGCGTCACCGACTTGCGCATACCCGGCTCGAGCATCGCATCGTCGCCCTCTGCCGGAAGGTCGGCGGGGTCGACGCGCGGGCTGGCGCGTTCGAGATGGCCAAGCTCGCCGAGCTCCTTCGGGGTCATCGCGATCTGGTGCGGGCCGCGGCGGCCGAGGATATGGATATGCCGCACCGCGCTCGCCGACAGCGCATCGCGCGCATGCGCGACGATGTCGCTCCCCGCGAACTCGGCAGGGGTCTTGGCGAGGATGCGCGCGACGTCGAGCGCGACATTGCCGTTGCCGATCACCGCGACGCCGGGGGCATCGAGCGGCGGGTCGAGCGTCGCGAAATCAGGGTGGCCGTTATACCAGCCGACGAAGGCCGCGCTGCCGATCACGCCGGGCAGATCGGCGCCCGGAATCTCCAGCGGCCGGTCGTGCGGCGCGCCGGTCGCGAGCACGACCGCGTCGTAAAGGTCGGTCAGTTCGTCGATCGACACGTCGCTGCCGACCGCGACATGGCCGACGAAGCGGACATTATCGGTGAGCGCAACCCCCTCGTAGCGGCGCGACACCGCCTTGATCGACTGGTGATCGGGGGCGACGCCGGTGCGGATCAGGCCATAGGGAACGGGCAGCCGGTCGATGACATCGACCGCGATATCGTCGGCCTTCTGCAATGATTCGGCGGTATAATAACCCGCCGGACCCGACCCGACGATCGCGACATGACGCATCAGCCCACTCCTCCGGGGTGTCCGCGCCGGACGCGGCCCCCTCTTGTTGTGCGGGCGATGCTAGCGGCGAAATGCGCCAGAGCAAGCGGACTGTTGCAAGTCGCCGCGGCGGCCTTGACAGGAGGTCCGCCGGATCATATTGCGCGCGCCTCGTTGCCCCGTCGTCTAATGGTAAGACTGGAAAGGGCGCAATATTTTCAATGACTTGATCGTTTGATATTGCGTCGAATTGCGCCTTGTTGCGCATTTCGTCACACCGAGGATGTGACCGTCACAATAGGCTTTGGACGCTATACGGAAATGAAAAGTCTGTGGAGAAATGGCGCCGCATCGGCAATTATCGATACGACGCCACTCTCTTTGCGTTTAGTAAACCGGCGAGTTGTAAGACGCCTTCATGATCGCGATGCCGTTGATCGCGTCTTGGCGGTTATAGTAGCCTTCGCCGCTGTCAGCGATAGTGCGACCATTGGCCGCCACATAGCGCCACCGCCACTGGCTACGGGTGTCTTGGTAAAGTTTATAATGTCCGTTCATGATAGGATATCCCTATGTCGGAATTCAAAAGCTATTTGGTGAGCTATCGTCATGACGGCGGCGAGTGGAACATCGAACTGCCGGCAACTTCTATAGAGGACGCGCGCCAGCGGCTCAGCCAGTTGCATTTTGGCCGGGTCGAGGGCGAGGTTATCGCCAGAATTCCGAGTTCGTTGGGCCCCATCGCCATGCTTGCAGCGTGGGCGCGGAATGCCGTTTCCACGCTGAGCCGATAGCGCCGTCGGTAGTGGGAAAGCCTTGTTTTCTGCGGTATCCTTTCGAGCCCTAGAGCCCGAAGGATGTTGACCAGACCGCTAAAGAGGCGTACAACCCATTTGTGATCACAGCCAACGCTCCTTCGGGACGTTGTTTTCCAATAGGGCCGGTGGAGATTAGTGGTCTCCCCCGGCCCGATTTGTTTTAGCAGATGGTCGTAAAAATGCAAGATGAACGGCCCGGTCACCTTATGTTTGTTCACTAGGCGTTCTAAGGGCGGAATTCGGCTGCTTATAAAGATTCCTTTATACCTAGCTAGCTCAGACCGACGACTTTTCGAGGCGCGGCCTACATTAGAACAAAACATGAACATTACTTTTCATGTGCGATTCAATTGCTGAACAATCGAGTGCAGATCAGGCACGAATGATGCGAAGGCCATGCAATCGTTCTCTAGTGTCGGCCCTAATTTTGAGTCGAAAAACGGCAGAAAACCGATTGTGACGTTTCGTCACACCATGTCCGTCACAATTTCTCGTCGCATGGGGCCTTGACCCGCAGAAATCAGCCGTTTATGGGCCGCCCCTCGTTGCCCCGTCGTCTAATGGTAAGACTACGGATTCTGATTCCGTCTATTGAGGTTCGAATCCTCACGGGGCATCCAGCTTTTCCGACAATCAGGCCTCTTTAATCAGGCCCCAGTAATCAGGCCAACGCCGCTTTTACGAAATCGGCCGCGCGTTCGCCGATCATGATGCTCGGCGCGTTGGTGTTGCCGCTGACGAGGCGCGGCATGATGCTCGCGTCGGCGACCCATAGCCCCTCGATGCCGTTCAGCTTGAGCGCCGGATCGACCACCGCGTCGGCGTCGCTTCCCATCCGGCATGTGCCCACCGGATGATAGACGGTATCGGCGCGGCTGCGAATCAGCGCGTCGAGCGCGGCATCGTCATCGAGATCGACCGGATGCCGGTCGATGCCGGCATAGTCCGACAAAGGCGGCGCGGCGACGATGCGGTGCATCATCCTTACCCCGGCGCGCAACGTCGTCATGTCGCGCTCGTCGGTCAGGAAGCCGGGATCGATGAGCGGCGCCGCGGCCGCATCGCCCGATGCCAGCGTCACGCTTCCCCGGCTCTCGGGGCGCAGCACGCAGGCGTGGCACGAAAAGCCGTGCCCCTTCACCTTGGCGCGGCCATGATCCTCAAGCATCGCCGGGACGAAATGATATTGCACGTCGGGCGCGGGCAGGTCGGGATGCGATTTCCAGAAGCCGCCCGCCTCGGCGAAGCAGGTCGTCATGATCCCGGTGCGCTTCGTGCGATGTTCGACGATCGCCTTCACCATCCGCCACGTCCCGCCCAGGCTGTCGCCGAACGGATCGGTCGAGCGCGTCTCCCAGCTCGACACATAATCGATATGGTCCTGCAAATTCGAGCCAACGCCTTCGCGATCGGCGACCACATCGATCCCCCTGTCCTTGAGGTGCGATGCGGGTCCGATCCCCGACAGCATCAGAATCTGCGGGCTACCGAACGCCCCCGCCGACAGGATCACACCGCCGCGCGCCCGCAGCGTCTCGCGCTTGCCGCCGCGCCGGATCACCACCCCCGTCGCGCGCCCGCCCTCCACGATGATCTTCTCGACCAGCGCTCCGGTACGGATCGCGAAGTTCGCCCGCTCGCGCAGCGGCTCGACATAGGCGCGCGCCGCCGACCAGCGCTCCCCCGCCTTCTGCGTCACCTGATAGAGCCCGAACCCCTCTTGTTGTGCTCCGTTGAAATCGGCGGTGCGCGGCAATTGCAGCGCAGCGGCGCTCTCGACGAAGCGCCGGCTCGTCACATTGGGCCAGCGCTGGTCCATGACATTGAGCGGCCCGTCGCCGCCGTGGAAGTCATCGCTACCGCGCTCATTGCCTTCGCTGCGCTTGAACCAGGGCAGCACGTCGGCATAGCTCCACCCTGTCGCGCCGAGTGCCTCCCATTGGTCGTAATCGAAGGCGTGCCCACGAATATAGACCATGGCGTTGATCGCGCTCGACCCGCCGAGCCCGCGTCCGCGGGGCTGATAGCCGGTGCGGCCGTTCAGCCCCTTCTGCGGCACCGTCTCGTACCGATAGTTGGACGCATCGGGGATGAAGGGCATGAAGCCCGGCGTCTTGACCCGGATCGTGTCGTTGCGGCCGCCCGCCTCGATCAGGCAAACGCTGCGCGACCCGTCCTCGGCGAGCCGCCCTGCCGCCGCGCTCCCCGCGCTGCCGCCGCCGATGACGATGATGTCGAACTGATCCATGCTTGCCGCTCTCCCTCGCCGCCGATCGGTGGTCATTGGAGACTTACATGAATGTCATTAGTAGGCGAGGCAAGGAAGAAGAGGATTTCGCGCAGAGAACGCAGAGCGCGCAGAGGGGAAATGAGGTTCGCGCGGAGACGCGGCGGCGCGGAGAAACTATCCCTCTCCGTTCGTGCTGAGCTTGTCGAAGCACCGTCCTTCTCCAGAGTTCAAAAGAGAAAGAGCGGCCCTTCGACAAGGCTCTCCTGAGCGCCTGCAAGGCAGTCGAAGGGCTCAGGGCGAACAGCTTTCTGTTTTTCTCCGCGCCTCCGCGTCTCCGCGTCTCCGCGTGAGCAAAATCTCTGCGCGAACCCTCCAACGCCCGGTTGGCGGGCTACTCTGCCGCTTCCTCTACCGGCCGCCCCGCGGCCCAGCGTTCCTTGATCGTCGCGCTCGTCGCGCGGCTGCCGTCGTGGCTCCAGCCGGGCTCGCGCCACATATAGGAGAGCTTGTGCCGCCAGGGCGCCGCCCACACATCCTTCGCGATCCCGACCCATTCGTGCACCGCGGCCCAGAGGATGTTGAAGCTGCCGAGCTGCTTGACGATGCCGTATCGCACCGGCTCGTCGTCGCGTTCGGCGACGAAGCTCCCGAACATCCGGTCCCAGATGATGAAGACCCCGGCATAGTTCGCATCGAGATAGCGCGGGTTCACCCCGTGATGGACGCGGTGGTGCGACGGCGTGTTCATCACCGCCTCGAACCATTTGGGCATCCGCCCGATCGCCTCGGTATGAATCCAGAATTGATAGATCAGGTTCAGCCCGGCGCAGAAAAAGACCATCGCGGGCGGAAAGCCGATCAGGAACAGGGGCAGGCGGAACAGGAAGGTCAGGCTGAAGAAGCCCGTCCATGTCTGCCGGAGAGCGGTGGAGAGATTATAATGCTGCGAGCTGTGGTGGATGACATGGCTCGCCCAGAACCAGCGCACGCGGTGCGCGCTGCGGTGAAAGACATAATAGGCAAGATCGTCGAGGAAAAAGCAGAGAATCCACGCCCACCACCAGGTGCGGAATTCGATTCCGATGTCGAAGATGTGGAACTGGTAGACCCACACCGCCATGCCGATCACCGCCGCGCCGACCGCCGCGCCCGCGACCTGGCTGATCGTCCCGAGCATCAGCGAGGTCAGCGTATCGCGCGCCTCGTAGCGGCTCCTGTCGCGGCGCAGCGAGATGAGCATCTCGACGATAAGCAGCAGGATGAAGCCGGGAACGGCGTAAACGACGGGATCGGGCAATTTATCCACGTTTTGCAGCCCCTTCTGACGAAGGGGTGGCGGCACCGGCCCGCTCCCCCACCCGGCCGCCCACAGCGTATCCTGAAATGGGCGGCCGGGTGGGGGAGCGGGCCGGTGCCGCCTCGTTCGGCAACGCCGAACGACCGGAGATTTCCCGCATCCGGCTCGCCCACATCCCCGCATCCTTCCCCAATTGCAGCGTCACCGCGCCGAACGTGCGCTCGGGGCCGGTCAGCGTCAGGAACTCCTTGTCGAGCCGCCCGACCGTCGCCGCATCGACCGGCCGCGCCGCGAAATGATTGCCGTGCGCGCGCACCAGCATCATCCGCCCCTCGGCATTGCGGACGATTGCGGCAAAGCCCGCGCGGTCGCGCGCGACCTCGATGCCCTTGAACCCCGCCTCGGCTTCCTCGGCGAGCCGGATCGCATGATCGGCATCCGCGATCCGCGGGTCGGCACCGAGCCCGATCCGCTTGACCAGCCAGGCGACGAACAGCACCGCGACAAGCGATGCGCCGAGCTGGATCAGCGCCGCCTGGTTCATTTTTCCCCCGCGAGCGCGTCCAGCATCGGCCGGAGGCCGGTCAGGTCATAGCCCGCCTTCGCCGCCGCCGCGACGATTCCCTCGACATCCTCGCCCGCCCGCGCCCGCGCCAAGGCCCAGAGGTGCGTCGAGCGCGTTCCCGAGCGGCAATAGGCGAGGATCGGCCCCGTCGCGTCGGCCAGCAGCTTGTCGAGCGCGTCGATCTGCGCGTGGCTGAACCCCGCATGGCCGATCGGGATGGCGGCATAGGCGAGGCCCTCGGCCGCGGCGGCATGGGCGATGTCGTCGCCTTGCGGCGCCGAAGGCTCCTCGCCGTCGGGGCGGTTGTTCACTACCATGGCAAAGCCTTGCGCCTTCGCCTCGGCGACATCCTCGATCGAGATTTGCGGCGCGACGCTATAGTGGGCGGACAGGGGACGAAAATCGCTCATGCCAGCGATCTACTCCCGCCGCGCCCGTGCTGACAAGCATGAAAGGAGCGGGATCAGGCGGTTGCCTCCGCCCGGTCCGCGGCGCGCACCGGCGCGCGCGACACGACCTCGTGAAACCGCTCGGCATAATGCGGATGCTCGGTCCCCATCCATCTGTCCCACCAGGTGAAATAGAGGCCGTAATTGGTATTGAAGCCGCCCGCATGGTGCAGGTCGTGGTGCGTCGTCGTGTTGATCCAGCGCGTCAGCGGCGTCGCCAGCCACCAGCGCGGATGGAGTTCGAACCCGGCGTGGCCCATCGCGTTGCGGATGATCTGGAAGTTGATCCACAGGAACATGACCCACACCGGCGTTGCGACGAAGAAGAGCCAGATCGGTACGAACAGGATCATCACGAATGCCTCGGGGATAGCGAAGCTATAGGCGGCCCACGGCGTGGGCGTGATCGAACGATGGTGCGCGCGGTGGAAATGCTTGAACAGCTTCGGATGGTGCATCACACGATGGACCCAATAGAAATAGGCGTCGTGCGCGACGACGATCGCCGCCAGCAGCGCCGCATCGCCCCAGAAGCCGTAACTCCCCTGAAAGCGGTGCAGTACTCCGGCATCGACGCCCCAGACGATGAACAGCGCGACGAACAGATAGACACCAACCGTCTGCAGCGATTGCAGGAATTCGCGGCGCCTGTCGGCGGCGGTCGCCTCGCGCGCCTGAATCTTGCGCGCCGCGATGCTCGACCGGCGCAGCCCCCAAACGACGGCGCTGGTGACGCTCGCGGCGACAAGATAGCGCCCGAAGTCGAAGGCGAACATCGCCGGGCCCTGCTTCAGCAGGATGGCGAGGGGAGGAATGGATTCGATCATGCAAGCATCCTTTGAAAAAGATGCAGCGTTTCGATCATTATCCTGCCCTCATTGCCCCGCACTGTCGAAAATCGGCTAGCCGATTCCGGAATCGGCCAGTCTGGCGGCGCGATATTCGCTCGGCGTCATCCCCTCGGCATCGCGAAACGCACGGTTGAACGGCCCCAGCGAACCGAAGCCCGCATCGAGCGCGATCGTCAGGATCGGCACCTCGCGCTGCGCCGGATCGGCGAGCGCCGCGCGCACCTCGTCGAGGCGGAAGCCGTTGAGGAAAGCAGTGAAGTTGCGGTGCCCCATCTCGCCGTTGATCGCGCGCCGCACGCGATATTCAGGCTCGCCGAGCCGCGCCGCGAGCGCGGCGATGCTGAACCCCTCGGCGCGATAGGCGCGCTCCTCGGCCATCACCACGCCGAGCCGCTGCGCGAGCGCCGAAGGTTCGGCGGGCCGCGCGACCGGCGTCTCCGCGGCGTCGGGCGCGGCGAACAACTCGCCCGAACGGAAGCGATAGAGGCCAACCGAGACGATGAAAGTCGCGATCAGGATCGCGACGAGGGTCAGCGTGCGCGCAAGGTCGTGGCCCATGTCACGGTTGTGGAACATCTCGATGAAGCTGACCCAGATGGCGAAACCGCCGATCGCGCCGATCACCGCCAGCCGGAACGCGCGCCGCGCCTCGATCAGGTCGTTCGCGCGCCCGCGCCACGCAATCCACATCCCCGCCACCGCGAAACCGAACATGCCGATACGGACGAATATCCAGAGCGGCCAGCTATAATCGCCGGTCGTCGCCATCAGCGCGATCTGGATCAGCGGCAACATCCCGAAGCCTGCGACCAGCGCCCAGCTCGGCCAGCCGATCCGGCGCCGGTCGTCGAACCACAGCCGCGCGAAGAGCCAGAACAGCGCGGGCACCATCACCGACAGCGCGTCGGCGATCACATAGGGGAAGCGCGTCGGTCGGTCGGGATGGAGCACACGCGCGAGCAGATAGGCAATGATCGAGAGATTCATCGCGATCGCGACCCGCGCAGCAGGCACCGCGCGATGGTCGCGCCACAGGATCGCAATCCACAGCAGGAACAGCGCGACCGCGCCGCCGCGAATCATCGGGTCGATAAGGTCGAACGCCCCCATGCGCGCCCTGCTAGCTCAAAACTGGCGGATCACCGACAGGAAAGCGTCGCCCCACGCCTCCAGCTTCTTCGCCCCGACGCCGGGGATCGACGCCAGATCGGCGCGCGTCGCGGGCCGCTCGCTCGCCATCGCGCGCAGTGCCGCGTCGTGGAAGATCACATAGGGCGGCACCTGCGCCTCGGCGGCAAGCTCGCGCCGCATCGCGCGCAGCGCGTCGAACAGCGGATCGCCGACCGGATTGGCCTCGGCGCGGTCGGCCCGCGAAGCCCGCCCACCTTCGCGCTGCGTCCGCTTCACCGGCGGTTCCGCCATCAGCACCGGCGTCTCGCCCTTCATCATCGTGCGCCCGGCGGGGCCGAACATCAGCCCGCCATGCTCGGTCGTCTCGAGCGCCTCGCGCGCGACGAGGGTGCGGACGAGCGGCTTGATCAGCCGCGCCTCCTCGCCCTCGACGATCCCGAACACCGACAATTTATCGTGCCCGCGCTGGGCGATCCGTTCGTCGCTCTTCCCCGTCAGCACCGCCTCGACGTGCCCCGCGCCGAAGCTTTGCCCGGTGCGATAGACCGCGCTCAGCAATTTCTGCGCGAGCACCGTCGCATCGATCTGGCGCGGAGGGTCGAGGCAAGTGTCGCAATTGCCGCAGCGTTCGGGCGGGTGCTCGCCAAAATGGCGGAGGAGCAGCGCGCGGCGGCATTCGACCGTCTCGACCAGCGCCGCGAGCGCATTCAATCGCGCCCGCTCGCCCGCCATGCGCGCTTCGGGCAGCTCGCCGAGCCGCATCCGCGCCCGGGCGAAATCGTCGGCGCCCCACAGCATCAGCGCCTCGGCCGGGTCGCCGTCGCGTCCCGCACGCCCCGTCTCCTGATAATAGCTCTCGATCGACTTCGGCAGCCCGGCATGCGCGACGAAGCGCACGTCGGGCTTGTCGATCCCCATGCCGAAGGCGACCGTGGCGGTGACGATCCCGTCCTCCGACGCGACGAAATCATGCTGCACGCGCGCGCGCCGTTCGGGGTCTAATCCAGCGTGATAGGCCGCGACCGGCCGCCCCGTCGCCGCCGCGAGCTTCGCCGCCATCCGCTCGGTCCCGTCGCGTGTCGGGCAATAGACGATCCCCGGCCCCGGA
>NZ_JAYSAH010000082.1:0-68439 GCF_041916015.1 Sphingopyxis sp.
CAGCAACGGAAACGGCGGCGGCGACGGATAAAACGCCTTCCGCGCCAGATGCAGCATCACCGCACTGTCCTTCCCAACACTGTACAACATCACGGGCTTCACAGCATCCGCCAATACCTCCCGCATAATGTGAAGGCTCTCCGCCTCCAATCGGTCCAAATGCGTCAATGTGTCCGTCATGCCCCGCCCTTGCCGTCCCCCCGGGCCGTGCGCAAACTGTATGGCCTTTCGCCCATGCAAGCCAGACTTGTGGGGCGGCGGATTACAGGGCGACATCGACCTTTGCCCGGCGCCACTCCGCGGCAATCGCGCCGATCGTTTCGTGCGCATGGGCGAGGCGCGGTTCGATCTCGGGCAGCGCCGTCCACGCCGGATCGGACAGAAGCCCCAGTTCGCGGCGGAAATCATAGCCCGCGACCTTCAGCGGAACGATGCCCTCGATCGCGAGCGACACCGGCGCGGTCGTGATGCCGATCCCGGCGGCGACCATGCGCAGGCAGCGCTCGTCGCTCTCGCTGCGCAAGGCGAAGCGCGGACGCACGCCATGTCGCGTGAAAAAGCGGCTCGTCGCATCGAGAAATTCGCACGAACGGCGCGCGATCATCGTTTCGGCGGCCAGTTCCTCCGGTCTGACCTCGATCCGCCCCGCGAGCGGATGATCGGCCGCGACGAACATCGCCAGCGGCTCGTCGTAAAGCGGCAGCACATGACCGCCGTGCTCGCCCGGACGGAGCGGCGCGAGCGCCATGTTGATCCGCCCGCTGCCGAGCGCGGCGCGGAGGTCGGATTCGCTCCCCTCGCTGAGTTCGATCGCGAAACCGGGGCGGAGCGCGGCGGCGATCGCCTGCAGCAGTTCGCCGGGCACCGAGCGGATCACCCCGAGCCTGAGTTCGCTCGCTTGCCGGTCGGCGTCGTGCCCGAAACTGTCGGCGGTGCGGAAGCCGCGTTCGAGGTCGCGCGCGATCGGAAGAAAGCGCCCGCCCGCCTCGGTCAGCCGGATCTGGCGGCGATTGCGAATGAAGAGCGGCGTGCCGACCAGCTTTTCGAGTTCGGCGATCCCCGTCGACAGCGCGGGTTGGGTGACGCGGATGCGCAGCGCGGCCCGTGTGAAGCTGCCCGCATCGACGACAGCGAGGAAGTGGCGGATGTGGGCGCGCTTTATCATAAATTTTCTTTATGCAAAATCCGCTCTCGTTTCAATTTCCATATGTCCCGATATTGATGCAGTATCGCGCTCCGTCCCGCTCCCGATCGATAGGACTCTCATGCGCGCCACCCCCGATTTCGACTTCGCGCTCGGCGAAACCGCCGACATGATCCGCGAAACCACCGCCCGCTTCGCCGACGAGCAGATCGCGCCGCTCGCCGCGAAAGCAGATGCGGAAGACTGGTTCCCGCGCGACGAACTGTGGACGCAGATGGGTGCGCTCGGCCTGCACGGCATCACCGTCGAGGAAGAATATGGCGGCCTCGGTCTCGGCTATCTCGAGCATGTCATCGCGGTCGAGGAAGTGAGCCGCGCCAGCGCCGCGATCGGCCTCTCCTATGGCGCGCACTCGAACCTCTGCGTCAACCAGATCCGCCGCTGGGGCAATAATGAGCAGAAGGCGAAATATCTCCCCAAGCTGATCAGCGGCGAACATGTCGGCAGTCTTGCGATGTCGGAAGCCGGCGCGGGCAGCGATGTCGTGTCGATGAAGCTCAAGGCCGACAAGGTGCAGGGCGGCTATGTTCTCAACGGAACGAAATTCTGGATCACCAACGCCACTTACGCCGACACGCTGGTCGTCTACGCGAAGACCAGCCCCGAGGCCGGGTCGCGAGGGATCACCGCCTTCCTGATCGAAAAGGACATGCCGGGCTTCGCAATCGGGCAGAAGATCGACAAGGTCGGCATGCGCGGCTCGCCGACCGCCGAGCTTGTGTTCACCGATTGCGAGGTTTCCGAAGAGCAGGTCATGGGTCCTGAAAACGGCGGCGTCGGCGTGCTGATGTCGGGGCTCGATTATGAACGCGTCGTGCTCGCCGGGCTCCAGCTCGGGATCATGCAGGCGTGCCTCGATACGGTCATTCCCTATGTTCGCGAGCGCAAGCAGTTCGGCAAGCCGATCGGGTCGTTCCAGCTCATGCAGGCGAAGGTCGCCGACATGTATGTCATGCTCCAGTCGGCGCGCTCCTATGTCTACAATGTCGCCAAGGCGTGCGACGCCGGGCAGACGACGCGATTCGACGCCGCGGGCGCGATCCTGCTCGCGAGCGAGAATGCGGTGAAGGTTGCGGGTGAGGCGATCCAGGCGCTCGGTGGCGCGGGTTACACGAAAGACTGGCCGGTCGAGCGTTACTGGCGCGACGCCAAGCTGCTCGACATCGGCGCGGGGACGAACGAGATTCGCCGCATGCTGATCGGCCGCGAACTGATCGGCGCCGGCGCGTGATCTGGCTCTGGCTGTCGGCCGCCTTCATGGCGGCGACGGCGCTGGTTCACGGCTTTCTGGGTGAGCGCCGATTGATCCAGCCGCTGATGGCGCTCGATCAGGGCGTGATGGGCGCCGATCTGGCGCGCAAGGTGTTTCGCCTCGCCTGGCACGCGCTGTCGCTGCTGATGCTGGTGTCGGCAGTTTCGGTCGTCTGGACGGGGACGCCGCGCGGGTTGATCCTGCTGATCGGTGCCGCGTGGACCGCGACCGGGCTGTTCGACGCGGCCTACACGCGCGGCAAGCATATCGGCTGGCCCTTTCTGACGGCCTCGGGCCTGTTCGCGCTGCTGGGCGCGCTGTGAACCAGACGCTCCTCGACGCGCTGCAATATTATGGCGCCGCCGCGGCAACGATCGCAGCGTTGCTCGTCTCGCTCAACCTCGGCGAGAGATGGAACGGCTGGGCGTTCGTGATCTTCGTGACGAGCAGCCTTGCGCTGATCGGCTGGGGTTTCCTGCAACCCGACAGCGAGGGCATCGGCTGGCAGAATGTTGCGCTGCTCTGCATCAACTGCGTCGGCGTCTACAGCCACCTGATCCGCAAGAAGCCCGCTGCGAAGCAGGCCTCCGATGATTAGCGTCATTGCGAGCGACGCGAAGCAATCCAGAGCGGTTGACGCTCGCTCTGGATTGCTTCGCGGCTTTGCCGCTCGCAATGACGGGGTTGGCTTAGCCCCAGACGCGCACGCGCTTGTCGGGTGCAAGGTAGAGCTTGTCGCCTTCCTTGATATCGAACGCCTTGTACCAGGCGTCGAGGTTGCGGACGGTGAGCGCGCGGTACATCCCCGGCGCGTGGCCGTCGGTCGCGATGCGCGCGCGCAGCGCCTCGTCGCGCATCTTGGTCGCCCAGGTCTGCGCATAAGCGATGAAGAAGCGCTGGTCGCCGGTGAAGCCGTCGATCACCGGCGCGGTCTTGCCGCCAAGCGAGGCATGATAGGCGTCGTAAGCGGCCTGCAATCCCGCGACGTCGGCGATATTCTCGCCCAGCGTCAGCTTGCCGTTGACCGCCAGATCGGGGAACGGCTTGTAAGTGTCGAACTGCGCGGCGAGCGCCGAGCCCGCCTCCTCGAACTTCTTGAGGTCGGCCGCCGTCCACCAGTTGCGCAGCGCCCCGGTCGAATCGAACGCCGCGCCATTATTGTCGAAGCTGTGGCTGATCTCGTGGCCGATGACGGCCCCGACCGCGCCGTAATTATAGGCGGGGTCGGCGGCAGCGTTGAAGAAAGGCGGCTGCAGGATCGCGGCGGGGAAGTTCAGCGCATTCTGCACCGGCAGATTGACCGCGTTGACCGTCTGCGGGGTCATCCACCATTCGCCCTTGTCCATCGGCTTGCCGATCTTCGCGAGCTGGTGGGCATATTCGGCTTTGTCGCCAGCGACCTCGTTGGCATAGGCGTTGTCGGCGCTGACCGTATAGCTTCCGTAGTCGCGCCACGTCTCGGGATAGCCGACGCCGACGACGATCGTTTCGACCTTCCTGATCGCTTCCTTCTTGGTTTCGGGGGCCATCCAGTCGATCGCGCCAACGCGCTTCGCGAACGCGGCCTTGATCCCCTTCACCATGTCGCCGACCTCGGCCTTCGCCGAGGCGGGGAAATATTTCTCGGCATAGACGCGGCCGACCGCATCGCCGAGATAGGTGTTCAGCGCGTCGAGCGCGCGCTTGTCGCGACTGCGCTGCTCCGGTGTGCCCGAAAGCGTCGTGCCGTAAAAGGCGAAGTGCGCACTATCGAGGGCGGTCGGCAGCACGTCGGTGTGACTGTTGATCTGGTGGAACGTCAGCCAGTCCTTCCACGCATCGAGCGGCTCCGACGCCACAAGCGCCGACAGGCCGGTGATCGCCTTCGCATGGTAGGCGCCGAACTTGGTCGCCTTGTCGAGGCCGGCGGCTGCCAGATAGGCGTCCCAGTCGATGCCCGGGGCCTTCGCGGCGAAATCAGCCTTGCTCCACACGCCCGCCGACTTGGCGAAATCCTCGCTCTCGGCGCGATTGGCATGAGCCTTCGCGATCTTGACCTCGAGGTCGTAGATGCGCTTCGCCTTCGCTTCGGCGTCGGGCTGGCCCGCGGCGGTCAGCAGCTTGGCGATATAGGCCTGATATTGGGTACGAATCGTCGCCATCTTCGGATCGGCCGACAGATAATATTCACGCTCGGGCAGGCCGAGGCCGCCCTGCAGCACATAGGGGATGACCTCGCCGGGGGTGGCGAGCCCCTGCGTCACGAAGATGCCGAACAGGTTCTCGGTGTTGAAATCGGTCGCGTTCAGCGGATCGACATCGGCGCGGGTCTGTTCGCCGAGGACCTTCGACAGCCCGGCCTTGTCGGTGATCGCGGCGAAGCGCGCGAGATCGGCCTCGACCGGCTTCATCCCCGCGGCGTCGATCGCCTTGGTGTTCGTGAAGGCGTTGTAGAAGGCGGCGATGCGGCCGTCGTCGGTCTTGGGATCGCCGCCGCTCTTGACGATCGCGTCGACCAGCTCGCGGGTGCGCTTCTCGGTTTCGAGGAAGGCGATGTAGAACGCGCCGATCGAGGAGCGGTCCGCCGGAATCGCGGTCACCTTCTGCCAGTTGCCGTTGGCATAGGCGTAGAAATCGTCGCCGGGCTTCACGCTCGTATCCATCGCATCCTTGCTGATGCCGAGTTCGGTTCCGACGGTGTAAGTGGCTGCGGCCTTGTCATCGCCCTTCGAGCAGGCGACGGGACCCGCGATAATCGCGGCAGTGGACAGCAGGATGGCGAAAGCAGCTTTTTTCATGAGACAGACCTTGTTTTCCAGAGGGCAGGCAGCGGGCATAGGCCTGTGACGAACTGGTTTCAATGCCAACCAATTTCGGCGTGCGGTCCTTGTCCGTCGACGAGCGGCGGGGTAATCCCGCACCACTTCATCGGGAGAGTTTGAGACGTGAGCGCACCTGTTCTGGGCACGATGGTCAATGCGGACAGCGACGCGTTCCGCGCCAATGCTGCGCACAATCGCGGTCTGCGAGACGAGTTGTACGCCCGGGTCGCCGAGGCGGCGCTCGGCGGCAACGCAAAGTCGCGCGAGCGGCACACGAGCCGGGGCAAGCTGTTGCCGCGCGAGCGCGTCGAGCGGCTGCTCGATCCGGGCTCGCCCTTTCTCGAAATCGGTCAGCTCGCTGCGGGCGACATGTATGAGGGCGAGGTGCCGGGTGCCGGGATGATCGCGGGTATCGGCCGCGTGTCCGGGCGGCAGGCGATGATCGTCTGCAACGACGCGACCGTGAAGGGCGGCACCTATTACCCGATGACGGTGAAGAAGCATCTTCGCGCGCAGGAGATTGCCGAGGCGAACCGCCTGCCCTGCCTCTACCTCGTCGACAGCGGCGGCGCGAACCTGCCGCATCAGGATCAGGTCTTTCCCGACCGCGACCATTTCGGGCGCATCTTCTTCAATCAGGCGAACATGTCGGCAAAGCGCATCCCGCAGATTGCCTGCGTGATGGGGAGTTGCACCGCGGGCGGCGCCTATGTGCCCGCGATGAGCGATGAGACCGTCATCGTCCGCAATCAGGGCACCATCTTCCTCGCCGGTCCGCCGCTGGTGAAGGCGGCGACGGGCGAGGAGATCAGCGCCGAGGATCTGGGCGGCGGCGACCTGCACGGGAAGAAATCGGGCGTCGTCGATCATCTCGCCGAGAATGACGAGCATGCGCTGACGATCGTGCGCGACATCGTTTCGACCTTCGGTGTCGACGATGGCTTCGACGTTGCGATGAAAGACCCGCGGCCGCCGAAATATGACGCCGAGGAGCTCTACGGCATCATCCCGCAGGACGTGCGCGCGCCCTATGACGTGCACGAGGTCATCGCGCGCATCGTCGACGGCAGCGAGTTTCACGAGTTCAAGGCGAATTACGGCAGCACGCTCGTCTGCGGCTTCGCGCATATCTGGGGCATTCCGGTCGCGATCCTCGCGAACAACGGCGTGCTGTTCAGCGAGTCTGCGGTCAAGGGCGCGCATTTCATCGAGCTCGCGCAGCAGCGCCGCATTCCCCTGCTCTTCCTCCAGAACATCAGCGGCTTCATGGTCGGCGGCAAATATGAGGCCGAGGGGATCGCCAAGCATGGCGCCAAGCTGGTGACCGCGGTCGCAACCGCGACGGTGCCGAAGATCACCGTGCTGATCGGGGGCAGCTTCGGCGCGGGCAACTACGGCATGTGCGGGCGCGCTTACTCGCCCCGTTTCCTCTTCACCTGGCCCAATGCGCGGATCAGCGTGATGGGCGGCGAGCAGGCGGCGAGCGTGCTCGCGACTGTCCACCGCGATGCCGACAAATGGACGGCGGAAGAAGCCGAAGCCTTCAAGGCGCCGATCCGCCAGAAGTACGAGGATGAAGGCAACCCCTATCACGCCACCGCGCGCCTCTGGGACGATGGCATCATCGACCCGGCGCAGACGCGCGACGTGCTGGGGCTGGCCTTTTCCGCAACGCTGAACGCCCCGGTCGAGGATCGCGGGTTTGGCGTGTTCAGGATGTAAGTGCCGTGGTCCAGCCATCGACATTCACTCGCCGCCTCGTCCTCGCGTTTTCGGGACTGATGCTGTTTGCCGCGGCAGGAGCAGAAGCCAGATCCCCGGGTTTCGAGCCCGCCATGCTCACCATCAGCACCGCCGACGGCCGCAGTCGCGAAGTCCGTGTGCAGAGCGAGCGGCAGCTCCGCGATGCGCTCCGGCTTTGCTTCGGCAAGGCGCAGTGCGAGGATATCAGCATCGAAACCTGCGACCGCTGCTCCCTGCAAGCCGAGGCGACCTATGGCGGTTATCTGATCCATTCGCGGCTCGGGCCGCCGGGACCGTTATACGAATTGCGCGACAAGCGGCGCGGGCGGCGCGGAAGCAAGGTCTTCGGCCTGCAGGATGTGAAGACGATCTTCGTCGATTATCTGACGGGACGCGAAACCATTCCCCTCGACCGGCGCGACACGGGTGAAATTTGAAAGGCGACGTGAAATTTCCATGATCCAGTCCCTCCTCATCGCCAACCGCGGCGAAATTGCCTGCCGTATCATCCGTACCGCGCGCGAGATGGGCATCCGGACCATTGCGGTCTATTCGGACGCCGACGCCAGGGCGCTGCATGTGCGCGAGGCCGACGAGGCGGTGCATATCGGGCCGTCGCCGGCGCGCGAATCCTATCTGATCGGTGAGAAGATCATCGCGGCCGCCAAAGCGACCGGGGCCGAGGCGATCCACCCTGGCTACGGTTTTCTGTCCGAGAATGCCGAGTTCGCGCAGGCGGTTGCCGATGCCGGGCTCGTGTGGGTCGGGCCCAAGCCATCATCGATCACCGCGATGGGCCTCAAGGACGCCGCCAAGAAGCTGATGGCCGAGGCCGGGGTGCCGGTGACGCCGGGCTATATGGGCGAAAATCAGGACCCGGCTTTCCTTGCCGAGCAGGCCTCGCAAATCGGTTATCCCGTACTGATCAAGGCGGTCGCGGGCGGCGGCGGCAAGGGGATGCGCAAGGTGGATAGCCCGGCCGACTTCGCCGACGCGCTCGCCTCGTGCCAGCGTGAGGCGGCGGCGTCGTTCGGCAACGACCATGTGCTGATCGAGAAATATATCCTGACCCCGCGCCATATCGAGGTGCAGGTGTTCGGCGACACCCACGGCAACGTCGTCCACCTGTTCGAGCGCGACTGCTCGCTGCAGCGCCGCCACCAGAAGGTGATCGAGGAGGCCCCCGCCCCCGGCATGGACGAAGCGACGCGCGCCGAACTCTGTGCCGCTGCGGTGCGCGCCGCGAAGGCGGTCGACTATGTCGGCGCGGGCACGATCGAGTTCATCGCCGACGCCAGCGAGGGCCTGCGCGCCGATCGCATCTGGTTCATGGAAATGAACACGCGGCTGCAAGTCGAGCATCCTGTGACCGAGGAAATTACCGGGGTCGATCTGGTCGAATGGCAGCTCCGCGTCGCGAGCGGCGAGCCGATCCCGCTGTCGCAGGACGAACTCGCGATCAACGGCTGGGCGATGGAAGCGCGACTCTATGCCGAAGACCCGGCGAAGGGTTTCCTGCCGAGCATCGGCACGCTCGAACTCTTCCAGCTTCCCGAACATCTCGGCCGTATCGACACCGGCGTTTATGAAGGCGCCGAGGTTTCGCCTTTCTATGACCCAATGATCGCCAAAGTCATCGCCTATGGCGAGGATCGCGAGGAAGCGCGCGAAATGCTGTCGGAGATGCTGGAGGACAGCGCGATCTGGCCGGTGAAGACCAACTCGGCTTTCCTGATCGCCGCGCTCGACCATCCCGATTTCGTCGCGGGCACGGTCGACACCGGACTGATCGGCCGTGACGGCGACAGCATGGCTGCCGAACCGATGCCGACCGAAGCCGCGCTGACCAATGCCGCGATGGCGATGGTGCCGCGCGTCCTGCAATCGGGGTTCCGCCTTAATGCGCCCGACGTGCGGACGGCTCCCTTTCTGCTCGACGGCAAGCGCGTCGATGTGAGGTTGCACGGTTCCGGCACCGACGAACCCGCCCCCGCCATGCTCGTCGCCGAAAGCGGCGCAGTCTGGCAGCTCACGCCTTGGCGCGCCGCTGGTGGCACCGGCGGCGCAGCGAGCGACGGTGCGATCCTCTCCCCTATGCCCGGCAAGATCATCGCGGTCGATGTCGCCGCGGGCGACGCGGTGACGAAGGGGCAGAAGCTGCTCACACTCGAAGCGATGAAGATGGAGCATAGCCTGACCGCGCCGTTCGACGGCGTGGTCGCCGAACTCAACGCGGTCGCGGGCGCGCAGGTTCAGGTCGAAGCGCTGCTCGCGAAGATCGAGGCGGCGGAATGAGCCAACTCGTCCTCCGCGAGGCTAGGCGCGCCGACCTTCCCGTCATCCTCGCGATGCTGGCCGAGGACACGATCCCGCCCGCTCGCGAGGCCGATCCATCGGACCCGCGCTATCTTGCCGCCTTCGCGGCGATCGATGGCGATCCAAACCAGCATCTGATCGCGGCCGAACTGGACGGCCGCGTCGTCGGGACGATGCAATTGAGCTTCCTTCCCGGGCTTTCCTTCATCGGAAGCTGGCGCGGGCTGATCGAGGCGGTGCGAATCGCCGCCGACCTGCGCGGGCAAAGGCTCGGCGAGCAGATGATCCTGTGGGCGGTCGAGCAATGCCGCGCGCGCGACTGCAAACTCGTCCAGCTTACATCATCGGCAACGCGCACCGACGCGCATCGCTTCTACGCCCGGCTCGGCTTCGTACAGAGCCATGTCGGCATGAAATTGCATTTGAGGGACTGACCATGGCAGGGAAATATTTCGACGAATGGGCGATCGGCGATACGCTGACGCACGACATCCGGCGCACGGTGACCGAGACCGACAATCTGCTCTTCACGACGATGACGCACAATCCGCAGCCGCTGCATCTCGACATCGAGGCGGCGAAGGCGTCGGAGTTCGGTCAGATCCTGGTCAACGGCACCTTCACCTTCAGCCTGATGGTCGGGCTGTCGGTCGGCGATACGACGCTCGGCACGCTTGTCGCAAACCTCGGCTACGACAAGCTCGTGATGCCAAAGCCGGTGTTCCTCGGCGACACGCTGCGCGCGACGAGCGAGGTGATCGGCCTCAAGGAATCGAAATCGCGGCCGAATGCGGGTATCGTGACCTTCCTGCACCGCTGCATCAACCAGCGCGACGAGATCGTCTGCCAGTGCGAGCGATCGGCGCTGATCCAGAAGAAAGCCGCCTGATGCGCCTCCGTTCGCTCCTCTTCGTCCCAGGCGACCGTCCCGAACGCTTTGCCAAGGCCGCGGCATCGGGCGCCGATGCGATCATCCTCGACCTCGAGGATTCGGTCTCGCCCGCAAACAAGGAGACCGCGCGCACCGCAATCGCCGACTATCTGGCAGGCGAACGCGAGGTCGTCACGCTGGTCCGCGTCAACCCCCTCGACGGGCACATGACTGCCGCCGATGTCGCCGCGATCGTCGGCGGACGTCCCGATGCGATCATGCTGCCGAAAGCCGAAGGCGCCCCGAGCATCCAGCAGCTCGACACGATCCTGCGGAGCGAATCCGCGCGCGATGCGTCGCTGCCGCCGGTCCTGCCGATCGCGACCGAAACGCCCGCGGCGATCTTCACGCTCGGCAGCTATCGCGAGGCAAAGGACCGCCTCGTCGGACTGACCTGGGGTGCGGAGGACCTGCCCGCCGCGATCGGCGCGACGACGAGCCGGACCGAGGATGGCAGCTATACCTCGCCCTATGAGGTCGCGCGCGCCCTGACCCTGTTCGCCGCGCACGGCGCTGGCGTCGCGGCGATCGACACCGTCTTTCCCGCGATCAAGGACGAGTCCGGCCTTGCCGCCTATGCCGCGCGCGCGCGGCGCGACGGCTTCACCGGCATGATGGCGATCCATCCGTCGCAGGTCGAGCCGATCAACGCCGCCTTTACGCCATCGGACGAGGAAGTCGTCCGCGCGCAGGCGATCGTCGATGCCTTCGCGGCCAATCCCGGCGTCGGGGTGCTCCAGGTCGACGGCAAGATGGTCGACGCACCGCACCTCAAGCAGGCGCAGCATATCCTCTCGCTCGCCGATTGATCAGGCGCCGCAGGCGGGACCGCGCAGCCATTTCTGCGTTTCATGGCTGCGGAAGCGGACCATGCCCTGGCTCGTCTGCATGGTGACGACATTGTCGAACTCCATGCTTGTGCGGGTATAGGTCCCGCGAATGGTCGCCTGCAGATTGCCATTCGGATCACCCGCGATCTTGCAGTTGAGATAACCGCTGATTCGCCCGCCGTTCATCTTGAAACTGCCGATGGTGCAGCTCGACTGATGCCCCGGATCGAACAGCTCGACATCGGGTCGGGCCGCGATCTTCTCCGAAATGCAGTCTTCGGGATCGGGATCGTTTTCGAGCAGCGCCTTGAACTGCTTCTCATATTCGGGCGCGATTTCCTCCGGAAAGAGGATTTTCACGACCTCGCGCTTGCTGGTCCAGATGCCGGGCTCGATCGGGTTATCGGCGACCGCTCCTTCACCGCCCGCCATCGCATCCGAACCCCGCGACTGCCACCAGAAGCCACCGGCAAGCGCCGCGATGACCACGGTTACTGCGAGGCCCAGCCATAAGGCCAGGTTCCGCGAGGCAGGGCGCGTTTTTGCTGCGACGGCGGGGGAACCCGGCGCCGGTCCGTCCGTCATGGCCGCGACGATCCGGTTGACCGCCTGCTCCTCGCCCGCGAACCAGTCGCTCCACTGATAATCGGTGAGCCAATAGGCGAGTCCCTGCGCCGGCACGTCTTCCAGCCGCACGGGCAGGATCGGCTTCCTGCCATCCTCACCCAGCATCAGTTCGCGTTTCACATGGCGCGACTGGTCGGACTCGGCAGAAAAAAGCAGGACGATCGCGTCGGAACGCGCGATCTGGTCGACAATGGCCTGATCGAAAGCGGTTCCCGCAGCGATATCGTCGGGGGCAAGCCAGCCGTCGATACCATGATCCGCAAGCATCGCCTTCAACCGCCGCGCGGTCGCGACCTGCGAGCTATGATGACTGATGAAGGCGGAAAGCCGCTTTGGCACGATCGGCGTGGGTCCAGCGTCGGTCATCGACCGCCATCATATGAGCCGAAGCAATGACCGCAAGTAATTATCCGCACTGGCGATTCAGCGTTTGCGGCCAAGCCTCCGCATCCAGTCGCGCCCGCGATGCCAGCTCTTCCTGAGCCCCCGCTCGGTCAGGCTTTCGAACATCGCATCGGGGCTGGTGGGATCAAGGAGCTCGTTCTCGGCGATGAACTCGTCGAGCGGCCCCGGCGGGACGAGATCGAGCCATGCAAGCGAGCGGCCCGCGCCGCGTAGCCCCTCGATCGTTTCAATGAGCGAGCCGCAGGTCTCGAAGCGTCGTGCGACCTCCTCGGGGCCAACGCCCAGATGTTCTGCAATCAACGATTCGCGCAGGCGCCGGATCGTGGGAACGGCGCCCCGATTGGCGGGCAGCGCGGCGTCGATCGTCACATCGCACTCGCTGTCGAGCCCCATCGAGCGATTGTTGAGATTGGCCGATCCGACGCGGATCAGCCGATCATCGAGGATCGCGGTCTTCGCGTGGACATAAATAGGTTCACCCCCCTCGGTGTGCGGATAATAGACTTTCAGCCGATCGCCATGCTTCGCTTTCGCAACCGCACGCACCAGTTGCACCCGCGCCGCGTCCATTGCCATCTGTTCGAGCCAGCCATCGGCTGTCTTGGGCATCACCATCACGAATTCGGGGGGATCATCCTCGTTAAGCCGTTCGGCGATCGCCGCGGCGATCTTGCCGCATGTGAAATATTGATTCTCGAGGTAGACGAAGCGCTTCGCCGCCGCGATCATATCGAGATAGAGGCGCTCGATCTCGCGGATTTCGGGATGGCCGTCATATTCGGCGCGCGTGCGCGAAATGGCGACATCGACGCCCTCGAAATCGGGATCGAGATCGTCCGGCCAATTCTCCCCCTTGCGGTTCAGTTCACGTAGCGGCTTTTTCGTTGCGCGCTGCCAGCGCTCGTTGCCGAGGTCGGCAAGCGCGTTGCCGACCGGTCCCGCGAGGATCATCGTGCTGTCGTGCCACGGCATATAGGGCTTGCCGTCGGGCGCGGTACGGTGCGGATCGCCGTCCTTGTGCGCGCGCGTATCCCAGCGGCGCGCGCCGACATCGATGCCGCCGCAGACCGCGAGATGATCGTCGAACACCGCAACCTTCTGATGATGACTGCACCCGACCGGATGCGCGCTGTCGAGGCGGAAGCTGATCGCGCGGGTGATCTTCCAGCGCAGGACCATCGAAACGATGCGCGGCATCGCGAACTGCTTGAGCCCGCCGAAATTCCAGCGGAGAATATCGATATCGCGATCGGGGCAATTCTTTGCAAGGCGGAGCAGATAGTCGCCGAGCGGTTCGCCCTTCCCTTGGCTGTCGGGCTTCAATGCGATGCGCGGGTCGAAATCCCACCCGATGAGAAGGATGCGCTCCTTCGCATCGGCCATCAGCCGTTCGAGCAGCGCATAATAATCGGCGGCATCGACGATCATCCGCACCTTGTCGGCGCGCTCGATCCGCCAGCAGTTGCGGCCCTCGACGACAATCGGTGTCAGTTCGCTCCCCATCGCCGCCAGCACGCATGATGACCGCGATGGTTGCAAGCGCTTTTTGTCAGGCAGCGAAGAACTGCTCCGGCGTCAGTGCCATCATCGCCTCGCTCCCTGCCTCGATCTTGCGGCGCAGCGCACCCGCGTCGGGGATGAAGCGTTCGCCAAAGTGACGCGCGGTTACGATCTTCGCGTCGAGAAAAGCCTTGTCGCCGCGCCCGTCGTCGAGCGCCTTCTGCGCCGCCTCGGCCATGCGCAGCCACATCAGGCCGAGCGCGACGATGCCGGTAATGTGCATATAATGGTGCGCGCCCGCGCCGACATTGTTCGGATTGGTCATGCCGTTTTGCATGAACCACATCGTCGCGGCCTTGAGCTCGCCGTTCGCCTTTTCGAGGCGGCCCGCGAAATCGGCAAAGGCTGGCTTGTCCTTCGCCGCGGCGCATTCGGCGTCGACGATTGCGAAGAAGGCCTGGATCGCGCGGCCGCCGTTCTGGGCGAGCTTGCGCCCGACGAGGTCCATCGCCTGCACGCCGTTCGCGCCTTCATAGATCATGGTGATGCGGGCATCGCGGACATATTGGCTCATGCCCTGTTCCTCGATGTAGCCGTGGCCGCCGAACACCTGCTGCGCGTTCACCGCGACCTCGAACCCCTTGTCGGTGCCATAGCCCTTGATCACCGGGGTGAGCAGGCTGACGAGATCGTCGGCCTGCTGCCGTTCCTCTTCGGTTTCCGCCGCATGCGCGAGATCGACCTGCAGCGCGCCCCATAGGCAGAGCGCGCGCAGCCCCTCGACCACCGCCTTGCCGTCCATCAGCATCCGGCGCACGTCGGGGTGGACGAACAGCGGGTCGGCCTTTTCCTGAGGGTCGGCGGGGCCGGTGAGCGCGCGGCCCTGACGGCGGTCCTGCGCATATTGCACCGCGTTCTGGAACGCGATGTCGGCCTGTCCCAGCCCCTGAATGCCGACGCCGAGGCGCGCGGCGTTCATCATCACGAACATCGCGGCGAGGCCCTTGTTCTCCTCGCCGACCATCCAGCCCTTCGCGCCATCATAGTTCATCACGCAGGTCGCGTTGGCGTGGATGCCCATCTTGTGCTCGATCGACCCGCACGACAGCGTGTTGCGCTCACCGAGCGAGCCATCGTCTTTGACGAGGAACTTGGGCACGATGAACAGCGAGATGCCCTTGACGCTGTCGGGCGCGTCGGGGGTCTTCGCGAGGACGAGGTGGATGATGTTGTCGGTGAGGTCGTGCTCGCCCGACGAAATGAAGATCTTGGTGCCGGTGATCGCATAGCTGCCGTCGCCGTTCGGCACCGCGCGGGTGCGGATGAGGCCGAGGTCGGTGCCGCAATGCGGCTCGGTGAGGTTCATCGTCCCGCCCCATTCGCCCGAAATCATGCGGGGCGCATAGGTCGCCTTCTGTTCCTCCGATCCCTTGACGAGAATCGCGGCAACCGCGGCCTGCGTCAGGCCCGGATACATGGCGAACGCCTGATTGGCGGCCATCCGATATTCCTCGACCGGAAAGCCGACGACGTGCGGCAGCCCCTGCCCGCCGAACTCCTCGGGCTGGGTCAGCAGCGTCCAGCCGGCCTCGCAATAGGCCTTATACGCTTCCTTGAAGCCCTCGGGGGTCGTCACCGAACCATCGTCGTGCCGCGTGCAGCCTTGCTGGTCGCCCGAATAGTTGATCGGAAACAGCACTTCCTCGCAGAACTTGCCTGCTTCGTTCAGCACCGCCTCGACCATGTCGGGCGACGCATTGGCGAAGCCGGGCAGGTTCGCATAGCGCTCGATCCCAAGCACCTCGTTGAGCTGGAACAGCGTATCCTGGACGGGGGCACGATAGGCAGGCATGACTCATCTCTCTGAAAAGCAAGGTGTTGGCAATGTTCTCGCCCGGGGAGGCCGTGAAGCCGAAACTCAGCGCACTTTCTGGCCGGCATCGACCTTTTTCACCGTATCGATGAAACGTGTCAGTTCCTCGACGGCGCTGTCGATGTCGTCGCGCTGACGCTCCAGCAGGCTGATGCGCTGCTGGCACTTCTCGATCGTCACCTGGCGCTGGAGCTTGCGGCCGTCGCCGACGTCGTAAAGGTCGATCATCTCGCGAATGTCGGCAAGGCTGAAACCCGTGCGCTTGGCGCGCAATATCCACGCGAGCCGCGCGCGATCGCGTTTCGAATAGATGCGCGACAACCCCTTGCGCGACGGGCTGATCAACCCCTCGTCCTCATAGAAGCGAAGCGCGCGCGCGGTGACGCCGAATTCGGTCGAAAGGTCGGTGATGCTGAACTGATCGCGTCCGAGATGGTCGGGCGTATCGATATGGGCGTGGCCGTATTCTTCGGTCATGGCGCGAGGATAGTTTCCGTTGACGTGAACGTCAAGGCTGACCGACAAGCGGAAGATGTCCCGTATCAGCCCGCGCAGGGCTGGATAATATTGCCGCGTCCGTCGCGAATCTGCAAGCGTTTCGCATCGGCTTCGGACCAGCTCGCGCGCGGCAGGCGAAGCCCCGACAACGACGCATGTGCGGGGCAGAGGCTGTCGCACTGTGCGGGCAGCCGGCCCGGCAGGCGCAGCTCATCCTCTTCCTCTTGGACGAGCGCTTCGCAGCCCTCGGTGCCCGCGAAGCGCATCCGCCAGCCGGCGTCCTCCTGCCGGATCGTTCCACTTGCCACGCACGAAAGGCTCGGCCCATAGGATGCACTGACCGTGAAGCGCCATTGCCCGGCCCCGTCGGGCACAGCGCACATCGCATCGCGCCCAAGCTCGTGCGCGCGCTCGAACACACCGGTCGGCGGCGCGGTATCGGGGCGGACCACGCCGCGTTCGCGGGCGGCGATTTCGAGCGGATTTCCGGCATCGATTTCGCTACTGGCAGCGTCACTTGCATGCCGGTCACAACCGGCAAGAAAAAGAGGCAGAATCAACCCGAGACCAAGAGCCGCCCAAGATGCCGTTCGTGCTGAGCTTGTCGAAGCACCGTCCTCTTCTTTTTCTTTCTGCCAAAGAAAAGAGCGGCCCTTCGACAAGCTCAGGGCGAACAGGAAAAATGTCGCGCCTCGAGCCTTAGGCATCGTCGTCCAGAAAGGTCAGGCGGCCATCGGTCTCGACACGACGATAAAAGCATGACCGCCGCCCCGTATGGCAAGCCGGCCCCGCAGGCCGGACAATCAACAACAGCGCGTCCTGATCGCAATCGACGCGCATCTCGACGAGCGCCAGCTCATGGCCCGACGTCTCGCCCTTGCGCCACAGCGACCGGCGCGAACGCGACCAGAAATGCGCGAATCCGGTCTGCTGCGTCAGGCGGATCGCGTCTGCGTTCATGTGCGCGACCATCAGCAGCGTGCCGGTATCGGCATCGGTGACGATCGCGGTGACGAGTCCCGCGGCATCGAAGCGCGGCTGGAAGCGGTCGATTTCGTCCTGAGCCTGGTCCATATCCGACGCTTTAGGGCAGGATGCGGGCCGCTGTCACCCCATGTCCGGGCCTGCGTGACAATAGTGTGAAGTTGGGGGGCGACATTTGGAACAAGCCTCCCTATATGCGCGGCAGTCATCGCCCCTCGCTGCCGGATCGACATGCTGACGACCCATCCTTTCGACGACGACAAACTCCGCGAGGAGTGCGGCGTCTTTGGTATTTACGGCGCCGAGAGCGCCGCCGCCGTCGTGGCGCTGGGGCTGCACGCCCTGCAGCACCGCGGACAGGAAGCCGCGGGCATCACCGCCTTCGACGGCAAAGAGTTCCACACGCATCGCGCGATGGGCCATGTCGCGGGCAATTTCGACCGCGACGACATCATGCGCCAGCTCGGCGGCGCCTCGTCGATCGGCCATGTCCGCTATTCGACCACCGGCGAGACGGCGCTGCGCAACGTCCAGCCGCTGTTCGCCGACCTCGCGACCGGCGGCTTCGCCGTCGCGCACAACGGCAATATCTCGAATGCGACGGCGCTGCGCAAGATTCTGGTCCGCCGTGGGTCGATCTTCCAATCGACGAGCGATACCGAGGTGATCATCCACCTCGTCGCGACGTCGAACTACCGCACGCTGATCGACCGCTTCATCGACGCGCTGAAGCAGGTCGAGGGCGCCTATTCGCTGATCTGCCTGACCGCCGAGGGTATGATCGGCTGCCGCGATCCGCTCGGCATTCGCCCGCTCGTGCTCGGCAAGCTCGGCGATGCCCATATCCTGGCGTCCGAAACGGTCGCGCTCGACGTGGTCGGCGCCGAATTCGTGCGGTCGGTCGAACCCGGCGAACTCGTGATCATCCGCGATGGCCAGCTCACCTCGCATCATCCCTTCGCGGAACGCGCGGCGCGGCCGTGCATCTTCGAATATGTCTATTTCTCGCGCCCCGATTCGATCGTCGAAGGGACGAGCGTCTATTCGGTCCGCAAGGCGATCGGCGCCGAGCTCGCGCGCGAAAATCCGGTCGAGGCCGATCTCGTCATCCCGGTTCCCGATTCGGGCACGCCCGCGGCGATCGGCTACGCGCAGGAATCAGGCATTCCCTTCGAGCTCGGGATCATCCGCTCGCACTATGTCGGGCGCACCTTCATCCAGCCCGGCGACAAGGTCCGCCACCTCGGCGTCAAGCTGAAGCACAATGCCAACCGCGCGCTGATCGCCGGCAAGCGGATCGTACTGATCGACGATTCGATCGTGCGCGGCACGACGAGCCTCAAGATCGTGCAGATGATGCGCGATGCCGGCGCGGCCGAGGTGCATATGCGGATCGCGAGCCCGCCGACCCAGCATAGCTGCTTCTACGGCGTCGATACGCCCGAGCGCGCCAAGCTGCTCGCCGCGCAGATGACCGTCGGCCAGATGGCGAATTTCATCAACGCCGACAGCCTGTCCTTTCTGACCATCGACGGCCTCTATCGCGCGCTCGGCGAAGCGAAGCGTAACGATGAAATCCCGCAATATTGCGACGCCTGCTTCACCGGCGACTATCCCACGACGCTGACCGACTTCGACGAGAACAGCATCGACGACCAATTTTCCTTGCTTGCCGAGCGCGTTGTCTGACGGAATGACCATGAAATCTGAAGAACTGGCGGGACAGGTCGCGCTCGTCACCGGCGCGAGCCGCGGCATCGGCGAAGCGATCGCGGAATCGCTCGCGGCGCGCGGCGCGCATGTCGTGATCACCGCGCGCACCGCGGGCGGCCTTGAGGAACTCGAGGATCGCATCCACGCTACGGGCGGCAGCGCGACGATCGCCCCGCTCGACCTCACCGACGGCGACAGCATCGCCCGCCTTGCGAGCGCGATGGCCGAGCGCTGGCAGCAGCTCGACATGCTGGTCCTCAACGCCGCGATGCTCGGGACGCTGACCCCCGTCGCGGCGATCGACGGCAAGGAATTCAACAAGCTGCTGACGCTGAACCTGATCGCGCAGCAGGCGCTGATCGCCAATTTCGATCCACTGCTCCGCCGCGCCGCGAAGGGCCGCCTGCTCGCGCTGTCGAGCGGGGTCGCGCGCGAACCTCGCGCCTATTGGGGCGCCTATGCCGCGTCGAAGGCGGCGCTCGAAGCGCTGGTGACGAGCTATGGCGCCGAAATGCGCAACATCTCGACCGTCCGCACCGCGATCCTCGACCCCGGCGGCACCCGTACCCAGATGCGCGCGCGCGCCTATCCCGGCGAAGATCCGCAGAGCATCAAGGACCCCGAAGCGGTCGGCGAATTTGTCGCGAAGCTGATGGTCGCGGGCTTTGACAGCACGGCGTTTCACGCGCTGCCCAAGGTGATGGTAGACGCTTAACCCGTTCTTCGCATATCTGTGCCAATTGCGGGCATATTCCGCGTGGCGAGGGCACAAGAATGAAGAGCAATATCCTGCGATCGGCGATGGCGGCTGCGGTCGGCATTCTCGTCGCCTTCGCGCTGCTGTGGCTGGCGCAATATGCCGGCAGCGAGATTGCTCCTGCCGAATTTGACGTCGATACGGGTGAAATCCTCATCCCGCTGGGATCGACGATCGCGCTGATCGTCGGCTGGTTCGTCGGGACCTTCGGCGGAGCCTGGCTCGCCATGCGCATCTCGAACGGCGATGGCCCGGGCTGGATCGTCGCGGGCGCGGTCATCGGCGCGGCGATCTACAGCGCCACCGATTTCTCGGATAGCTGGTGGATCATGGCGCTGGGCCTGCTCGTTCCGCTCGTCGCGGCATGGGCCGCGCAGCGGGCGGTGGGCAGCGTCGAGCCCTAGCCGTCGCCCCCGCCGTCGCAGGGGCGACGTGTCTTATTTCGCTTCCCGGTCCACGGCAGCCTGCACAGCCTTGTAAAAGACCTCACGCGCTTTGCCGACGCCTTCGGGATCGGTTGCAGTCGGCCAGTTGCCGTTCGACGCGATCACCAGCTTGCGCTTGGGGTCGATGAAGATGCCCTGCCCGAAAATCCCCTGCGCGGCGAAACTGCCGTCGTCGTTCGTCCACCATTGATAGCCATAGCCGCGACCGGGAAAGTCGATGTCGGCCTGCTTGGTGGTCGCCGACGGCAGCCAGTCGTCGGGCAGTATTTTCTGCCCGCCCGCGATCCCCCCGTTCAGGATGAACTGACCGAAGCGCGCATAATCCTTGAGGCTCGCCGAGATGCAGCAGCCGCTGATCTCGTGCCCCGTCGGCCCGAGCATCCACACGGCATCCCGTTCCATACCGAACGGCTTCCACACCTTTTCGGACATATAGTCCGACAGCGTCTTGCCCGTCGCGCTCGACACGAGAACGCCGATCAGATTGGTCTCGCCGGTCTTGTACACCCACTTCGACCCCGCGGGCGCTTCGCGCGGCAAGGTCTTCATATAGCTGACGGTGATGTCCTCGCCCGCGACCGGCTTTTGCAGGTTGAACTGCGCGACGTCGGACTTCGGATCGGTATAATCCTCATTCCATTTGACGCCGGAGGTCATCGTCAAAAGCTGACGGACGCTGACATCGTCATAAGCCGAACCGCGCAGGCCGGGGATATAGGTGGTAACCTTGTCGTCGAGGCTCTTGATAGAACCGTCCTTCACGGCCGCGCCGACGAGGGTCGAGGTAAAGCTCTTGGCGACCGAAAAGCTGGTCCAGCGGCCCACAGCACCATAGCCGAGCGCATATTTCTCCAGTCTGACCTTGCCGTCCTGGACGATGATCAGCCCGGCGTTGCGTTGCTTCGCCATATACGCATCGACGTCGAGGCCGAGGTCGATCGGCTTGCCCTGCGGCAGCGGATAGACCGGGCCGCCCGCCTTGATCGTATGGACGACGACCTTGGGAACCGTCTCCATCGTGCGGAAGGCGGCGTCGCGTTGATCCTGGGTCCAGAACAGCACATTCAGATCCTTTGGCAGTTGGTCGGTTTTCTGCTGGGTGGTCGCTGGCGCACTGCACCCGCCCGCCGCGGCGCACAGCAGCGCCGCCGCCAAAAATCTTCGCATGTCGCTTCCTCCCCTGTTTTCAGCCCGTTTTTTCCAAAGTGACCTGCGCAACATCGATCCCGCCGCCGCGGAAGCCGCCTTCGCAATATTGCAGATAATAGCGCCAGAGCCGCACGAAACGCTCATCGAAGCCCGCCGGAAGCTTTCCGTCCGCCACCGCCGCATCGAAGCGCTCGCGCCACTGACGCAGGGTCTCGGCATAGTCGCGGCCGAAGCGCCGGACGTCGCGCCATGCAAGACCGCGCTCCTCGGCCAAGGCGCGAAAGCGGCTTTCCGAAATCAGGCACCCGCCTGGGAAAATATAGGCCTGGATGAAATCGGTACCCGCCGCATAGCGCTCGAACAAGGCATCGTTCATCAATATATACTGGATCGCCGCGCGCCCGCCGCGCCGCAGCAGCGTGGAAATCGCATCGAGGTAGGCAGGCCAATAGGCCTGCCCCACCGCCTCGACCATTTCGACGCTGGCGATCGCATCATAGGGACCCTCGGCGTCGCGATAATCGCAAAGCTCGATCCGCGAGCGGCCCGACAGGTCGATCGCGTGCAGCCTCCGATCGGCGATCTCGGCCTGCGCGGGAGACAGGGTGATGCCGGTGTAGATCACGTCGTGCCGTTCGACCGCACGCTCGGCGAGCGCGCCCCAGCCGCAACCGATTTCGAGCAGCCTGCTCCCCGACCTGAGGTCGAGGCGATCGAGGATTGCATCGACCTTCGCTTCCTGCGCCTCTTCGAGCGACTGGCCGGGATCGGCGAACAACGCGCTCGAATAATTCATGCCCCGGTCGAGCCACAGCGCGTAGAAGTCGTTGCCGAGGTCGTAATGGGCGTGGATGTTGCGCCGCGCCCCGGCCCGGCTGTTGCGGTTGAGGAAATGCGCGGCGCGGTGGAACCAGCGAAGCGGCCCGCGCGACCGCCCGACATTGCCCAGCGACTCGCCGTTGCGCATGAACAGATCGAACAGCGGCACCGGATCGGGCGAGGTCCATTCGCCGGCTTCCCAAGCCCGATACCAGCCGACCGATCCCGACAGCGCGAGCCGGACCAGCGCCGCCCAGCTCCGGAGATGGACGACCGCCGTCGGCCCCGTCCCGCGCCCGCCGAGGATGCGAACGCTGCCGTCGGGCAAATGCCCCTCGAGCGTACCATGTGCAAGACCTGTATCGATCCGGTCGAGCTGGCGATGGAACAAACCCGCCGGTGCCAGCGCGATCAGGCGCGCGAGCAGGCCGCCCGAGCGGAAGGCGAGATCTGCGCGCAGCAGCTCCTTGCCGCGGCGGGGACTGACATGCGTGTTCATTATCCTCTTCCTGCCGCAAAAGCTGCATTCTGACAATCAGGCGTCGCGCGCTTTCATGGCGTCACGGATATTAGCGTTTGTGCTTGCTTTGGGAGCCGATGAATCCCGTTCGGACAACGCCCGGAACCCGGCGCGAGTTTCGCCGGAAGCGCATATGGTCATTCGGGATAGCTTGCGGTCTCGGGCGCTTCGACGCGCACCATGAAGCGATCACGCGCCAGCGGCTGCATATAGCGCTGGTCGCGCAATATGATCGCGTCGCCATCGGATTCGGCCACCGGCATGCGCGCCCAGAACAGAAAGGCGCGCGCCGCAGGGTCGCCTTTCACCCAGGTCGCAAGGCGCGGGTCGTCCATCCGGGTCGGTTTGCCCGTGATGTCGAGATTGCCGCCGACACCGGGCGTAAAACGCCCATCGCCGTAACGGTCGGCATCGCGCCAGAAAACGTCCCGTCTCCAGAAGGCCAGCGGCGGCGGGCTGGCGACGACGAGCGGGTTCTTGTGCCCGCTCGCGAGCAAGGCAGCGGTCGCCGTTCGTTCGGCGGCGCCGGTGATCAGGCCGTTGGTAAAGATATAGGCGCAGACCGCGGTGACACCGATCCATGCCGGACGCTGCCAATCGGCGCGACCCTGCCGCTCGCGGCGCAGCGACAGCCAAACCGACACGCCGAGCGCGAGCCATATCCACAGATCAATGATGAACAGCGTATCGCCGTAGAACCAGCGATGACTGAACGGCTCGAGCAGGCGGATGCCGTAATTGTTGAGCCAGTCGAACGCCGGATGACTGAAGCAGCCGAGATAGCAGAGCGCGAGCAGCCAGCCCCGATGCACAGGCAATCGCCTCGCCGGGCGAGTCCCCCGCCGCGCCTGCCAGCGGTCGAACGCGACGAGCAGGCCCCATAGGAGTAGCGGCAGGATCAGCAGCGCGAGCGGCCCATGGGTAATCCCGCGCCGCATCGCGAGCGACTCGATGCCATAGACTGCGCAGCCCGCGTCGATGTCGGGCAGATTGGCGGCAAGGATCAGCGCCGGCATCGCCAGGCCGGTCTTTCGCTTGAGCCCCACTTGGCCCAGAGCGGCACCGGCGAGGCTGTGGGTCAGATTGTCCATGCGGACCTATCCATCCGATCCGCCCCGATGCCGCAAGGTCAGAGCTCGGGACCGCCTTCGGTCACCGTCCAGGTCTGCCCCTTCTTGAGCAAGCCCTGCAGATCGGCGGTCTTGCCTTCAGCCGCGGCCCTGTTCTGACGCCACACATCGGCTTCGAAGGTCGGACGCGGATCGTCGTAGAGGACGCCGAGCGCCATCGGGAATTCGCCGAAACGCATCTCGACGAGCATGTGCGCGACGCTGCGGTTGGTGACGTCGTGGACGATCACCCCCGCGGCTTTCCAGTCGCCATCGATGACGTCGACGACCTTCAGGGTCAGTGCCTCATTATCGAGCGCGATACCCTTCGTTCCCTTGGCGAACAGCATCGGCTCGCCCTGCTTGAGCCAGAGCTGGCGATCTTCGGCACCCTTGGGAGCCGCAAAATCCTCGAACACGTCTTTATTATAGACGATACAGTTCTGGAAAATCTCGACAAAGGCCGCACCCTTGTGAGCATGCGCCGCCTTCAGCACGTTCGGCAATTCCTTCGACACGTCGAAGCCGCGCGCGACGAAACGCGCGCCCGCGCCGAGCGCGAAGGCCGCGGGCTGCGCCGGGCGATCGACCGAGCCATAGGGCGTCGACGGACTGGTCGTCCCGACGCGGCTCGTTGGCGAATATTGCCCCTTGGTCAGGCCATAGATCTCGTTGTTGAACAGCATGATCTGGCAGTCGAGATTGCGGCGGATCAGGTGCATCGTGTGGTTGCCGCCGATCGACAGCCCGTCGCCGTCGCCGGTGACGATCCACACGTCGAGCTCGGGATTGGCAAGTTTCAGCCCGGTCGCGAACGCAGGCGCGCGGCCGTGGATCGTGTGGAAACCATAGCTTTCCATATAATAGGGGAAGCGCGAGGAGCAGCCGATGCCGCTGACGAACACCGTATTCTCAGGCACCGCGCCGATTTCAGGGAGCGTGCGCTGCACGGCCTTGAGGATCGCATAGTCGCCGCAGCCGGGGCACCAGCGGACTTCCTGATCGGTTTCCCAATCCTTGAGCGTTGTCGCGCGCGCGATGGTCGTCATCTCGTTCATTGGAGGGCTCCCTCGATCGCGGCCTCGATTTCGGCGATGGTGAAGGGCTGGCCCGACACCTTGTTCACCGGCCGCGCATCGACCAGATATTGATCGCGCAGCACCGTCTTGAGCTGCCCGGTGTTCATCTCAGGCACGATCACCTTGTCATAGCTCTTCAAAAGCTCGCCGAGATTGGCGGGCAGCGGCCAGATGTGGCGGATGTGGATGTGGCTGACGTCCGCACCCTCAGCGCGCTTGCGGCGCACCGCCTGATGGATCGGGCCGAAGGTCGAGCCCCAGCCGACGACCGCGAGCTTGCCGCCTTCGGCGCCCAGTTCGGCGATCTGGTCGGGAACCTTGACGCCGTCGATCTTCGCCTTGCGAAGGTCGGTCATCGCCTGATGGTTCGGCGGGCTGTAGTTGATGTGGCCGGTATCGAGTTCCTTCTCGATCCCGCCGATGCGGTGGAGCAGGCCGGGCGTGCCGGGCTTGACCCACGGACGCTTCAGATTCTCATCGCGGCCGTAGGGTTTGAAGCCGCCCTCGGGCACCTCGGTCAGGAATTCGACCGGGAACGCCTCATAGGTCGTGAGGTCGGGCACCGCCCACGGCTCAGCGGCGTTGGCGATATAGCCGTCGGTGAGCAGCATCACCGGAGTCATATATTGCACCGCGATGCGGCACGCCTCGATCGCGCATTCAAACGCGTCGCCGGGCGAGCGCGCGGCGATGACCGGCATCGGGGCGTCGCCGTTGCGGCCATAGACCGCCTGGTAGAGGTCCGACTGCTCGGTCTTGGTCGGCAGCCCGGTCGAGGGACCGCCGCGCTGCGAATTGACGATGACGAGCGGCAGCTCGGTCATGATCGCAAGGCCCATCGCCTCGCCTTTGAGGGCGATACCGGGGCCTGACGAACTGGTCACGCCGAGCGAACCGCCATAGCTGGCACCGATCGCCGAGCAGATCGCCGCGATTTCGTCCTCGGCCTGAAAGGTCGTGACGTCATATTCCTTGAGCCGCGACAGATGGTGCAGGATCGCCGAAGCGGGCGTAATCGGATAACCGCCGAAGAACATTGGCAGCTTCGCAAGCTGCGCGCCCGCGACGAGGCCGAGCGCGATACCCTCGGCCCCGGTCAGCGTGCGATAGAGGCCGGGCGCGACGGGCGCCGGATCGACATGATGCTGCTTGAGCGGCCCCGCAAGCTCGGCAGTCTCGCCATAAGCATGGCCGGCGTTGAGTGCCGCGACGTTGGCGGCCGCGAGGTTCGGGTCTTTCGCGAACTTGCCGTTCAGCCAGTCGATCAACGGCTGGCGATCGCGGTCGAACATCCAGAGTGCGAGCCCCAGCGTCCACATATTCTTGCAGCGCAGCGCTTCCTTGTTGCCGAGCCCGAACGGCTTCACCGCGTCCATCGTGAGCTGGCTGATGTTGAGCTTCAGAAGCTGCCACTTCGCAAGACTGCCGTCCTCGAGCGGGTTCGCCTCATATTTCGCCTTGGCGAGGTTGCGCTCGTTGAACTCGCCTTCGTCTGCGATGATCAGGCCGCCGGCTTTCAGCGACGGGACGTTGGTCTTGAGCGCCGCGGGGTTCATCGCAACGAGCACGTCGGGCGCGTCGCCCGCGGTGTCGATCGCCGAGGAACCGAAGTTGATCTGGAAGGCCGAAACGCCGAACAGCGTTCCCTGTGGCGCCCGGATCTCGGCGGGAAAATCGGGGAAGGTCGCAAAGTCATTGCCCGCGAGCGCCGACGAGAGGGTAAACTGACCACCGGTCAGCTGCATCCCGTCGCCGCTATCGCCTGCAAATCGAACTACCACTGCGTCGGAAAGGGGGGACTGCCGCCGGTCTTCTGGATTCTTCCCGGCCCGGTCCTCTACCGCTGTCGCCATTTTCTCTGTCTGCCTTTGAATCTTGCGAACCTGTGACAGTGGCCTAGGCCTCTGCGGCGCGCGCCGCAATTCAGAAAAAATTGTGCGCCGCAAAGCATCGGCGCGCGGTGGGTTTCATTTCGCGATTGAATTCGGGCGGCCGATGCCGAATAGCTGCGCAACGAAAAGAACGAGAGGGACCGACAATATGGCCGACGGCACGACCCATTACACCCGCCCCGACGTGGCGGCGTTTCTCGCCTTCCTGAACGCACAGGAAGGTCCGAAGATGGAAGAACTCCCGCCCGAGGCGGCTCGCCAGATGATGCGCGTGATGGGGCAGATGGCCGACGTGCCGCGCGGCGAGATCGCGAAGGTTGAGGATCGCAGCATTCCGGGGGTCGCGGGCGACATTCCGATCCGCATCTATGACAATCGGCCGGATCGCGAAGCGGGTCCGGTGATGGTCTTCTATCACGGCGGCGGCTGGGTGATCGGCGACCTCGATACGCACGATCCCTATTGCGCCGAGGCCGCCCGCATTCTCGACATGCCGGTGATCGCGATCGATTATCGCCTCGCCCCCGAACATCCCTTCCCTGCCGCCCCGGTCGATTGCGAAGCCGCGACGCGCTGGGTCGCCGACAATTTCCCCTGCACCGGCCTTGTCCTGTCGGGGGACAGCGCCGGCGGCAATCTGACCATCGCAACCGCACTCACGCTGCGCGACAAGCCCGCGTCGAAGCCGGTGGTCGCGATCCACCCCATCTATCCCGCCGTAACGACCCATCACGATTGGCAGAGCTATCGCGATTTCAAGGACGGCCACCTGCTGACCGAAGGCGGCATGAAATGGTTCGGCGACCAATATGCCGCCGATCCCGCCGACTATCGCGCCGCGCCGATCGATTTCCCCGCTGAGGGCTTGCCGCCGACGCTGCTCATCACCGCGGGCCTCGACCCGCTTCGCGATCAGGGCCGCGCCTATGCCGCGAAACTGATCGAAGCCGGCGTGCCGACCACCTACCGCGAGGCGAAAGGCACGATCCACGGCTATATCTGCCTTGCACAGGGTATCCCGAGCGCGAAGGACGATATCCGCGGCGCCTTGACAGTCCTGAAGGCGATCGTCACCGAAGCCACCGCATGAGCGACGAGAATCTCCCCTACCGCCCCTGCGCCGGCGTCATGCTGGCGAACCGCGATGGCCGCGTCTTCGTCGGCCAGCGACTCGATTCGTCGAGCGAAGCCTGGCAGATGCCGCAGGGCGGGATCGATCCCGGTGAGGAAGCCGAGGAAGCCGCGATCCGCGAGCTCGGCGAGGAAACCGGCATCCACGGCGGGTTGGTGGAGATCATTGCGCGCAGCAAGATCGAGCATTTCTATGATTTGCCCGATCATCTGATGGGCAAGATGTGGGGCGGCAAATATCGCGGCCAGCGGCAGTTCTGGTTCCTGATGCGCTTCATGGGCGCGGACAGCGACGTCGATATCGCCACGAATCATCAGGAATTCCGTGCGTGGCGCTGGGCCGAGCTCGACGAACTCGAAAAGCTGATCGTTCCCTTCAAGCGCCAGCTCTACCGCGCGGTGGTAGAGGAATTCCGCCCGCTCGTCTGATCACGCAGCGCGAGCGCGGTGCGAAAGACATCGGCGAACATCTCCGGCGTCAGCCGCCCGGTGTTCGTATTGTAGCGCGAGCAATGATAGCTATCGACCAGATATCGTCCATCGGGCAGCATATGAACCGCGCCGTGCGCGAAGGGATAGCCCGCGAGCCGGACGCCCGCCGCGCGTAGCGCCGCGTCGTGGGCGATGCGGCCGAGCGCGATGACGACCCGCACCTTCGGCAGCGCCGCCATCTGCGTCTCGAAAAAGGGGCGGCAGTTCGCGATTTCCTTCGGCGTCGGTTTGTTCTGCGGCGGCAGGCATTTGACGCTGTTGACGATGATCGCACCTTTGAGCCTCAGCCCATCGTCGATCCGCGCCTCATACTGGCCCTCGCTCAATCCGAATGCGGCGAGGGTCGCGAACAACAGGTCGCCGGCATAGTCGCCTGTGAACGGACGCCCGGTCCGATTGGCGCCATGTTTTCCGGGGGCCAGTCCCGCGAAGGCCAGCCATGCCTCCGGATCGCCGAAGGCATAGACGGGGGCATTCCACCAATCGGGATATTCCGCCCGGCATGCCCGCCGGTACGCCACGAGCCGCGGGCAACGCGGGCAGTCGCGCGGCGGTTCGGTGCCGGGCAAGGGGCTTACAATCTTCATGCGGCTGCGATAGGCGCTGGGGCATGTCCAGCGCAACGCCGCCTTCCGATATTCCCCTGGCGCTCTATGCGATCGGCCTAGGCTCGAACCGCCGCCACGCGCGCCATGGCGACCCGCGGCGCGTGCTGCTGGCGGCTCTGTCCGAACTGGAAAGCGACGATATCGAACCCATCGATGTCAGTCCGATCATCACCAGCGACCCGATCGGTCCGTCGCGCCGGCGCTATGCCAATACCGTCGCGCTCGTCGCTTCGCCGCTCGCGCCGCCCGCGATGCTCGAACGGCTGCAGCGGATCGAGGCCGCATTCGGCCGCCGTACCGGCCAGCGATGGAGCGCCCGCACGCTCGACCTCGACATATTATTATGGTCGGAGGGCGCATGGAGCGACGGCAATCTCGTCGTCCCGCATCCCGCCATGGCGAACCGAGCCTTCGTCCTCGGTCCGCTGCGCGCGATCGCGCCTGACTGGCGCCATCCGCTCAGCGCGAAAACGGTGCGCCAGATGGCGGCGCGCCTTATCCGCCCCAAGCCGGTTGACCGGAACGCCGAGGCGCACTAGGGCGGCACCTCACTTCGGGTGCCGCCAAGCGTCGGCGTCCCGTCGGGCCCTTAGCTCAGTCGGTAGAGCAACTGACTTTTAATCAGTAGGTCGCTGGTTCGAACCCAGCAGGGCTCACCAACCATCCCGTTGAAACTGTTGTAAAACTGCGGATTATGCCGTCCTCTTCTGTCTCCGTTGCACCACAAAACTGCTACACGGGGGAGGACGGGGAAGTGTTCAGCCTATCGCGCCGCAAGGGGTCTGTCGCATGGCAAGTCCGTAAGCGCTGGCCTAACGACTGCGCGTCGATTCTCGGTCGCGAGTTCGTCCGCAGCACAGGCGAGACGGACAGGGAGAAGGCCGCCGACAAGCTGCCCCTGATCGCCGCTGAGTACCGCGCTAAGGTCAACGAGGCGCGCAGCCATGCCAGCGAAGCACCCGGCCGCGAACTCACGGAGGCCGAAGCCCACCGCCTTGCCGCTGAGTTCTTCAACAGCCAGTTGCCCGCCTTCACTGTCACACGACGGATGGAGAAGCTGGACCATAACCAGTTGCTGCGGGATGCCCGTGGGCGGCTGGCGACGGCGCAGGATATGCTGGGCCGGAACGACTATGGCCCCGTGCTGGCCGTGGGGCGCACCCTGATGCGGCAGGCGGGAATCTCCGCTGATAGCGACGACCCTGCACTCGACTATCTGCGACGGATGCTGATGCGGGCCTTTGTCGAACTGCACCGCGCCGCCGTTGCCCGGCTTGAAGGTGACGCCGCTTACACCCCGGCCGATGCCGACCTGTTGGCTGTCCCTGAGGATGTCCCGGCGACGACCGTCAGGACGGTGGACGACCTGCTGACCGAGTATGAGCAGGCGAAGATCGCAGGCTGGTCTGCGTCATCCAAGCGCGCCTTCGGTCCGGTCGCCCGACTGCTGCGCGAAGAGTTCGCAGAGCGGGCCGTAGGCAGCATCACTCGCGACGATGCCCGCCAGTTCGTGGGCCTGATCCAGCAACTACCCGTAGGCATGGGGACACGGGCAGCACTGAGGAACCTCCCCGCCCGTGAGGCCATCCTCAAGGCTCAGTCTCTCAGCATCCCGTCCCTGTCCACAAAGACGGTGAATGACGGGTACATCGTCCACGTTGTTGCGGTCTTCAACTGGGCCGTCACCGAGGGCTGGCTTACCTCGCACCCCTTCCACAAGCTCAAGATCAAAGACACCGTGGACGACGCCGACCGGCGCGACCCCTTCACCGCCGACCAGCTAGGGACGCTATTCCGCGCCGCGCCTTGGGAACGCCCTTGGCAACAGCGTGACGAACACCCCGGCCGGTATTGGGTTCCGCTCCTTTGCCTGTTCCACGGCTTCCGCTTGAAGGAGGCCGTAGGGCTGCGCGTCGAGGACGTGGGCGAGGCCGAGGGCATACCGGTGATAAAGCTGCAACCGAACGATGCCCGGTCACTGAAAAATGCCGCTGCCCGCTCGACCATGCCCATCCACCCAGAGTTGATCCGGCTGGGCTTCCCGGCCTTCGCAGCGCAATGCCAGTCGGGCTTTCTGTTCCCGGCCGAGGTCGAACAGGGTGTCGGCCATCGCCTGTCCGCATGGTTCAGCGGCCACGTCAGGGACAAGGGCTTTGAAGGCCGCAAGCTGGGGATGCACTCATTCCGACACGGCTTCGAAGATCGGCTGCGCGAAGCGGGCCTCCCTGAGCGCACCGCTGCGGCGCTGTCCCGGCGCACCGAAGGTGGCGCGAAGAAAGGCTATGGTGACGGGCTGTCGCTGAGGGCCAAACTCGACGCGCTGCGCGAGGTCTCCTACCCCGGTTTGGGCCTTGAGCATATCGTGCCGGGCATCACCAAACCCACCCTCTAGCATCCGGCCGGGGAGCGGCATCACCAAACACCTGCCATAGCAGGAGACTCCTAGGAGTCCCGCTGAGCGCCATCCCCTCGCCGCCGCCACCCATGCCATCTTTTCCCCTATCGCCGCTCAGGCGAGTCCCTAGGGGATTCTAGAGGCATATGCCGAGAGGGGTTCGATAACCACTCGCTATAGGACAAAGGCCAAGAGGGGATCACCAAGGTTGCCCTCTAGCAGGAAGCCAGAGCCGCCTGTCTGCCCGATCACCATATACGGTGGTTGCCCCCGGTTTTGAGAGCCTTTCAGCGGCGTCGAAAAACATCAATGAAATCAATGGGGATCACTAAGTACACCCTATAGGAGAAAAGGCGATAGCGGACACCCCCTGCCGCGCTCAATATCTTGTGCCTAGATGTGGTTCACCAACTACGTGCCTTAGCACCTGACCATGGCTGGGCATCACCAACCCCTCGCTCTTGCATAAGACCAAGGGTAGGGGCCGCTTCCGCGAAGACCACCCCATCATTTTCCCTCTTGTATCCTGTTTGTTCTTCGTCTACCCTCATTATATTCCTTAGGTATATACCTTAAGGCATTCACCCTTAAGGACTTCCCTTAGGGTCTATCCCTCAAAGAAGAAAACTACAGGTAGTCCCTACCTTAAGCATAGACCTTGGGCCTAGCCCTTACGCCTGCCCTCAGCGCGGGCCATCATCACCGATCCTCCACATCGCAGCCAGCATCCCCGTTCGATGCTCAGCGCCGTCTATGGGCCTGCCCCACGGCCCGGCTCATCCCCATCATCGAACGAAGGACACGACAGCCTATGGACGGCACCGACACCCTGTTTCCGACCGAGCATTACCCTGCGCTCGCCCACTACCTCACCGAGCACGTCGAGCATGACCCTGCCATCGGCTGTCTGTCATGGACGGGGTATCTGACCCCGGAAGGCTATGGCCGCATCCGTGGAGCGGTGGCAGAAGAATATGGCACCGAGAATCCCCAGCGGCTTGCATGGCTGACCGCCCACGGCACGGCCCCGCCCAAAGGCACATCCCTGAAACGTGCCTGCGGGAACCGCCGCTGCCTTAACCCTGACCATCTCATCCCGGCCGTTGGCCACGACCTGCAATACCCTGTCGGCTCCATCGGTTCCCTGCGGGTCGGCCGTCACACCATCACCAGTCAGGTGGCGTGGGCGATGCAGAACTACAAGCCTGCGGGGTGGTCGCCCTTCCGCCATTGCGTCCCCTTCGGCATCCCCGACGACATCGTTGAGATCGTCCGCACGGTCGCCCCTAAGGCAACCCGCACGGTCCTGCCCTCCGGCTTCATCCGCTTCGATCTTCCGCCCGGCCTCACCGTGCTGGCGGGGGACGACGGCACCGCCCCGGCCGACTTCCTCCTGCCCTTGGCGGCCTAACCCTTTCCGCCCGTCCCCACGGGCCACCCCTCGCCGTGTTCGTCGTGGTTCAGCGGCGAGGGGGTCTTTCATCTAAACCACGACAACCAAAGGAACCACGATAACCGAGAACAACACCCCGGCCCCGCGTGGCCGAGAGCGGACGTGTGCCCAGTGCAGCAAGACCTACCGCTCGCAGCGCGCCTCTTCCCTGTATTGCTCCAAAGCCTGCCGCTCGAAGGCTGGCAGAGGGACAACCCCGACCGGCGGCCCCAAAGCTGGCCCCGCTGGCTTCTCGTTCCTGACCAAGATTCTCATACGCCTGAGCTTCGCCGGGCAGATCGCCCCTGTAACCCGCCGCGACCTCACCCCTGCGGTATATGGGCTCACCGTGCCGACCGAGTATGCCTTTGAGGAACTGCGCTCCCTGTTCGAGCAAAGGGTCGGCCGGATCATCACCCGCGAAGAGTTCAACACCGCCCTCAGGGTTGACGGTCTGCGGTCCTACTCGACGGACACCCCCGACACCGCCGACCGCAAGCGATGGCAGGCCCGGCAGCGGGCGACCGCAGGACGACTCAGAGAGCGGGCTTAGCGCCTCGTTCCGGCCCTGACCCACCCTACCCTACCGCAACCGCGAATCCGAGGCGCTAAGCCATGCTCAGAGGCGCGGAAAAGCGTGGGTGGAAACGGCCCATTCGACAGACCCTATCCCACGTTTCACCCGTAGGGATGCAAGCGCGTTGACCCAGCGCCGATCCTCTCCCAAGTCACCGTCAAGATCGCGCACGGCTCCGCAGCCCGCCGCCGCAGGATTTGGAGCATCATGTATCTGACAGGATTGTAAACCGTAGCCCTCGTCGGCATAGTGCTGGCGCTGGGCATCTATTTAGGCATAGGCTGGGAACGGGAACGGCCGGATCGGGAACATCAAGCAGCTATCGCCCGGCATGACGTTTGGTCCTCCCTAATGGGGCAGGCACAGACGGAACTCCGCGAGCATCAAAGCCGCATCCGTAAACCTGATGAGACTACGCTGGCGATCATTCGTGACCTAACCGCCGCCATTGATCGGCTGACACCCGACACGACAGGAACGACACCGACGTTCCCCAACATGACCGACTGGGAGACAGACTCGGAGAGTCTCCGCACGGCGGCCGAGGCGGCAAGGGCGGATCGAACAAGATACTATCCGGCATTGACAGCCGATGATGAGGCACGACTGCGCCAATACGGCATCGACGATCCGAGGTTAGATGATCCGAGCCTTGGGGGCGTATTGCGGCAGGACTGACCTACGCCGCGCTTACTGGAACTTGCGGCGCATGAACGCCTTCACATCGTCAGGCGTCAGCTTGAACCACTCCCCATTTGCCCGTCGGTCGGCGAACCGTCGATGCCAGTAGGCTTCGATACCTGGGGGATCGTCAGTGGCGATGGTATGCAGCAACGTGGCCGCATCCGGCAATGCGATCCTAATCTCCTTCACCCGCCGCTCTAGCTCGTCGCTCCGACCGATCTTGAAGAAATCGCCCGACTTGATGAGGTACACATGCCCATCACTGGCATCATTTCTCATCCGCGCTGGTCTGCGGCTGAGTGCCTGTTTAGGCAGCATAGCAAGGATGTCCGCACTGTTTGCGTCATCTTGGACGCGGGAACGGAGAGCGGCAATCAGGTCAGCACGATCGCCGATTACGTTCCGCACCACGTTCGGAGCCGGGACAGACCTATCGGTGTGACGGAGCATCAACATTTCCGCCTTTGTCGGTAGATGGCCAAAATGGCGACACGCGGCGACGACCCCCGCAAGGACGGCCTCAGGGTCCGACTTCACAGTCCACTTGTTCGGCTCATATCCAGCTTCGATCAGGGCGTCTCCCCAGCGCGCCCAGTACTTTCCTAGCCACTTACTTTCGCCAATACCGGTCGCGGAGACGAACGCACCGCTTCCGGGAGCCTGTCCGCCATTCTCCGCCGCCAGCCGTTTTATCTCGCTTATAATATGCTCGCGCATCCCGCCCCTGTCTGTCGCCCAGTGGTCACACCGACCGAGATAGCACCGCCGCGCGACAGGGCAACACCGGCAAATATATGGCGCAAAAATCCGAAGGGGCATTGATGTATCGGGCGGCCCCAGATTCCCCCTGGCACCGCCCTTAAGCGCGCCGTCGAGGATCGCCTCTTATGCCGCAAGAGGACCGGCCCGACGTAACGCCGTCGAGCCAGCCCCTTAGGCATTCCCTTCCGGGTTAGGCGAACCACCCTCCCCTTCGCCAGTTGATCGACAGCCCCAGCCTGCCTAGCTTGATGCAGACCCCGTCCCGCTCAGGGTAGTCTGCGGGGTCAACCCTGCGCGCCGACACAAGGTGGTCCGAGGGGTACGGGCTAAGGGCAGCGGGATAGAAAACGATAGACATGATTACTCCCTGTTGGTGAGGGCTGAGCATCTATGCCGCCGCCGCGCAGGGATGAAGCCACCGCCGGTATCGGATGCCCGCTGGCATCTATCGGTCGTGGGATGCGCGTTCATTGCTGGGCCGCAGATATGCGCCCCGCCCGCGCCTTGAAGGCCTCATCCTGTCCTATGGTCGCTTGAGTCCAGACGAGTCAGAACTGAGATGAATCGAGTCCTGCCCGCCTTGCCCGGCCTGTCTCGATGCCCTTAAAGAATGGCCTAACGAACGTCAGTCAGTTCTATAAGGGGAATGAGCATGTGTCGGGTAGTGGCCTATTATCGCGTATCGACCGCAGAGCAGGGCCGCTCAGGGCTGGGCCTCGAAGCGCAGCGGCAAGCGGTCCTGTCGTTGTGCCAAGGCCGGGGCTGGGACGTGGTTGCTGAGTATACCGAGATCGAAAGCGGCAAGATCGCGGAGCGCCCGGAGTTGGCGGCTGCGATGCACCGCGCGAAGGTGACAGGCGCGACCCTCATCGTCGCCAAGCTCGATCGCCTCAGCCGTTCCATCGCGTTCCTGTCGGCATTGCAGGACAGCGGTGCCAAGTTCCTCGCGGCGGACATGCCCGAGGCCAACGAACTCACCGTCCACCTTATGGCCGCCGTGGCGCAGGCTGAGCGCAAGGCTATCAGTACCCGTACCCGCGAGGCGCTGGCCGCAGCGAAGGCCCGAGGGGTCACGTTAGGGAACCCCAACGGGGCCGCAGCATTGCGCCGTGCCGCGAAGGGCAACAGGGCGGCAGTCGCTGAGATACGCGCCGGGGCTGACACCTTTGCGGCGGACCTAGCGCCAATCATCGCCGACATTCGCGCGGCCGGGGTATCGTCCCTGCCCGGCATCGCGGGCGAACTGAACGCACGGCTGATCCAGACACGACGCGGCGGACGCTGGCATCCGGCCACAGTGAGCAACTTGCTGGCGAGGATCGACAGAGATTAAGGCATCCGCCCGATTGCGCCCGGCGGTCTGATTTTTTCAAAGCTTGACCGCATGACAGCTTTTCACCGATTATCCGGGCCATTGAAAAGCCACCAACTGAACGATGGGATGGGAACTTTCCATCTGTGGATGGCGGCAACCTGACCACTGGTAAGAGCTAGTTGAAGGCCATAAACGTCGTAATCAAGGTACTTAACATTCTTATCATCGCTGTACGAAATCGAGTCGGGCTGGCCTAATCGCGTAACGACTTCCCACTCCCCGCTTCCGACACTAAGGCCGCCAATCGTAGACCACGGACGAGTGTAGCAACTAAGCCGCTCAATGGTTCTCTTTCCATCCGATGACATTTGAAACTCTACCGAAAGTCCGTACTCTAAATCGATTCCAAGCTCTGGGTCATAGATCAGCCACTCCCACTGACCATAGTCGTCAATGCTTTTCCCGCGCGGTAGGTGGGCGGTCCTTTCAGTTTGCAGCAGCTTCCCGGACATGGTGTCCTTTTGAGTGACGTGGGTCGGCTGCCCTAATCGATACAAAATCTCGCTCTCGGGAAAAGTGAACGCCACGGGACCCAGCCTATTCATGCTTTTCTCGAATTCAGTATACCGTTCGTGAGAGCCGTAGAGAGCAGCCCCCGCGACTATCACTCCAAATAGAAGTAAAAGAGATAGAGCGACAATCGCCGCTCGTTTTAACCAGCTTCTCACAGATTCCCCCCGCCCAGTTCCGATATTCCCAATAGGTCAGAGAACATCGAACATCAACAAATGCGCTCCGGGCCGACTCCCGCAGTCGCAAACGGCCGGAAAGTCTCATCTAGACGATTGCGCCTTGCTCCACGCGGATGCTACACAGTCGGCCTAGTCACGGCGAAAGAAGTGGCGGAAATCTGCGGACTACAGGGCGCGGGACGGGAGTAGGTCGCTGGTTCGAACCCAGCAGGGCTCACCATTCCAGCCAGATGCACGATCAGGGACTGACCGGCGCATCATCGTCATCGCTGGCGATAATGATGGCGGCGGTAACGCCCGCGAGCAGACCGATCAGCCCGATGATCCAGCCGGACCCGCCGCCAAGCTCATTGGCGTCGTCCATGGCCGATGTCGCACGGGCGCCACCAATATCAGCGGCCGAGGCGGCGACCGGAGCAGCGCCGATAGACATCGCGGCGAGTGCGATCGCGGCTTTGCGGAACCTGGGCATTTCAATCCTCCTGATGGATAGCTGTCGATCTATCAACGAACGGGCGGACGCATCGCTCCTCGCGCCACCGATCGACGGGCTCGGCTCGTCGCCCGTTCGGCACGCATTGGAGATGAATACGCGCCGCGGGAGGTTCAGGCGAAATGGAGCCGCCGGTATCTGCCGCGGAAATAAAGCAGCGGATCGCGATGCGGCTCGAACTGCGCGCGCACGACGCGGCCGACCAAAATGAAATGGTCACCAGCCTCGTGCAGCGATTCACGCTGGCATTCGAACGAGACGAGGGAGCTTCCGAGCAGGGGAACGCCCGTCTGCCCCGGCGCCCAAGGCAGGTTCGCGAAGCGATCCTCGCCCTTCGTTGCGAAGCGATTCGACGCAGGCTGCTGCCCGATCTGAAGGACATTGACCCCGAAATGCGCCGCATCGCGGAGGATCGGCGCAGTCCCTGAGGTGTTCGCGACGCAAACGAGCAGCAACGGCGGATCGAGCGATACCGACGTGAAACTGTTCGCAGTGAGGCCGACGGGCGTTCCCGATGCATCGAGCGCGGTCACGACCGTCACACCGGTCGCGAAGCAGCCCATCGCATCGCGCAAGGTGCGCGGGTCCGATCCGGCCTTGAACTCCATCGCCTCGCGCGGCTGGCGCCGTTCGAGGAAATCGAGGAGATGGCCGAGCAGCGCCTCGTTGCGGTCGGCGGCGAAGGCAAAGTCGGCTTCCTCGATATCGGCGCTTTCGCCGATCGGCAGTGCGGCACCGAATGCCTCGCTCACCGCCGAGCAGTCCACCGGCGCAAAGCCGCCCCGGACAACAAGCGTGGGGAGTGCCAGCCGGGGCGCAGCCGTCACGGCATCATCGTTGACCGGCATGTCGACCAGCACCAGCCCGGCGGCAAGGTGTGCCCCGTCCGGCGCTAGCGCCTGCACCGCAACCCAGCCGCCACGCCGCGCCGCAACGACAACCGGGCGCGACCCCATTTGTGCGAGGACGGCGCGCAAATCTTCGACATGCTCGGTCTGCTCGCCCGAATGCCAATCGCCTCCCGCGGTCGGGCGCGGCTCCAGATTGACGACGCGCCGGCCCGACAGAACGAGCGCATCGGCAACCTTGCGCCACGCGTCACGCCCCTGCCCTGCGTCGGGCAAGAGCAGAATCGCGGGGTCATTTTCGTCGCCGACCAGATCGGCCGACAGGCGGAGACCGCCAAATCCCTTATATTCGACGATAGACAAGCAAATTCCTCGGCGCGCCGGCAGGTGATTGGCCGGCAGATTGCGGTGACGGCGCCAGCATAGCGGCACCCGTCACCGCGCCGCAAGGCGGCAGCTTGGCTTTGATCAGCGCCGGAAGCCGGCGAGCCGCTGATCGATGATCGCATCGGCTTCCGAAATGATCCGGTCGATCAGTTGCTGGCAGGTCGGAATGTCATGGATTAGCCCCTGAACCATGCCCGCCCAGAAGACGCCCTTGGTAAGATCACCCGTCTCGAGCAGTTCGCGCCCGGCCTTGCCGTTCACCAGCTCGGCAACGTCGGCGAAGGTCGCATCGGGCACCGAGAGGCGGCGCACCACTTCCTCGCTGACCGCGCTCTTGCCGACGCGCGCGGTGTTCTTGAGGCTGCGGAAGATCAGGAAACTGCCGCGCTCGTCATTCTCGACATAGGCCTGCTTCACATTGTCGTGGATCGGTGCTTCCTTCGTCGCGCAGAAACGCGTGCCCATGTTGATCCCCTCGGCGCCCAGGGTCAGCGCGGCGACAAGCCCGCGTCCGTCGCCGAAGCCGCCCGAGGCAAGCATCGGAATCTTCACCTTGTCCGCCGCCGCGGGGATCAGGATCAGCCCCGGAATATCGTCCTCGCCGGGATGCCCCGCGCATTCGAAGCCGTCGATCGAGATGATGTCGCAGCCCGCCTTTTCGGCCGACAGCGCATGGCGGACCGCGGTGCATTTGTGGAGGATGGTCACGCCGTGCGGCTTCAGCATCTCCCAGATCTCGCGCACCGCTTGCGTTCCCGCAGTCTCGACGATCTTCACCCCGCCGTCGATGATCGCCTGCGCATAGGCCTTGTAATCGGGCGCGTTGATCGTCGGAAAGACCGTCATGTTCACGCCGAACGGCTTGTCGGTCATCGACCGGCAGCGCTCGATCTCCGCGCGCAACGCTTCGGGGCTCGGCTGGGTCAGCGCAGTCAGGATGCCCAGACCGCCGGCGTTCGACACCGCACTCGCCAGTTCGGCATAGCCGACGCTCTGCATCCCGCCCTGCACGATCGGATGCTCGATGCCCAGCATTTCGGTTATGCGCGTCTTGAAAGCCATGATACGTCCTTCCCTTGCTGTCCCTGCCGTTACGGCGCCATTGCCTTCTCCCTTGAATTAACTTGACGCTTACGTCAACGTCGGGTTGAGAGTTGAATGGTTAGATAACGAAGGGAATCGAAATGGCGGCGACGCACGAGGGCATATCGGATCGGGCGCTGGCGATTGCGACGCAGGTGGAGGCTTTCGTTCGCGAGAAAGTGATACCCTATGAAAAGGACCCGCGCCGCGACCATCATGGCGCGCCGACCGACGAATTGGTGATGGAAATGCGTGAGCATGCACGTGCCGCGGGCGTGTTGACGCCGCATATCCTGTCGGACGGCAGCCACCTCAACCAGCGCGAGACCGCGGTGGTGCTGATCAAGTCGGGCCTGTCGCCGCTCGGCCCGCTCGCCTGCAACACCATGGCGCCCGACGAGGGCAATATGTATCTGCTCGGCAAGGAGGGCAGCCCCGAACTCAAGGAACGCTTCCTGAAACCGATGGTCGAGGGGCGCGTCCGTTCGGCCTTCTTCATGACCGAACCCGCCGACGAGGGCGGCGCGGGGTCGGACCCGTCGATGATGAAAACGACCTGCCGCCCCGACGGCAATCATTGGGTGATCAATGGCCGCAAGACCTTCATCACCGGCGCCGAGGGCGCGCGCGTCGGCATCGTCATGGCGAAGGCGGAGGAAGGCGCGTGCATGTTCCTCATCGACCTGCCCGACCTGGCGATCCGCATCGACGAAATTCCGAACACAATCGACAGTTCGATGCCCGGCGGCCATGCGACGCTGACCATCGACAATCTGCGCGTTCCCGCCGACCAGATGCTGGGGCAGGCGGGCGAAGGCTTTCGCTATGCGCAAGTGCGCCTCTCCCCTGCCCGCCTGTCGCACTGCATGCGCTGGCTCGGCTGCTGCATCCGCGCGCACGAGATCGCGAGCGATTACGCCAACCGCCGCGAGGCATTCGGCAAGCCGCTGATCGATCATGAAGGCGTCGGCTTCATGCTCGCGGAAAATATGATCGATTTGAAGCAGGCCGAGCTGATGATCGACTGGTGCGCGGGGGTGCTCGACACCGGATCGCTCGGTACGGTCGAAAGCTCGATGGCGAAGGTCGCTGTGTCCGAAGCCTTAATGCGCATCGCCGACCGCTGCGTTCAGGTGATGGGCGGCACCGGGGTCACCGACCGCACGATCGTCGAGCAGGTTTTCCGCGAGGTTCGCGCCTTCCGTATCTATGACGGCCCGACCGAGGTTCATAAATGGAGCCTCGCCAAGAAGATCAAGCGCGACTGGAAGGCGCAGCGGGCATGAGGCCACAAAAGGCGGCCGCGTCGGTGGCGAGGCCGCTTTAGAAGCGGGCGCGCGGTTTGACTGTTTCGTCATCCCGGACTTGATACGGGTCCCGCTTTTTCGGCGTCGCTGAGCGGGACCCCGGATCAAGTCCGGGATGACGAGGACGCGCATAACCCTTCCAAAGCCGAATACTATCGCCTCCGTAGCGTCAAAACAACTTGACGTTTACGTTAACGTCCGGATGATGCGCGGACCAAGGGTAGAGGAATCGGGCCGATGTCGATTTTGTACGACGAGGGGCAGCAGGCGATCGCGACCGAGTCGCGCCGCGCGCTCGAAGCGCGGGTCAGCAAGGACGAATTGCTGCCGCTGCTCCAGATGCAGGGTGCCTATCACCAGCCGTTCTGGGCGACCGCGAAGGAGCAGGGCTGGACCGCACTCGCGCTGCCCGAGGTTCATGGCGGGCTCGCGCTCGGCCTGATCGAACTCGGGCTGATCGCGCATCAGGCAGGCCGCACGTTGAGCGGCGCGCCCTTCCTGACGTCGAGCTTCGGCGCTGCGAAAGCGATCGAGCTTTATGGCACCGACGCCCAGAAAGCGCGCTGGCTCCCCGGCCTTGCGAGCGGCGAGACGATCGGCGCGATTGCCTTCGCGGCGGGCGCCGATCCTCTGCCCGCCCAACCTTCTGTGACGCTGGCCGACGGCCGGTTGACCGGCGTCGCCGGCGCCGTGTCGGGCGGCCTGTTCGCCGATGTCGCGGTGGTGTTGGCGAGCGGACCGGCGCTCGTGCTCGTCGACCTGACCGACGTCAACCGAACGGCCATCGAGAGTTTCGACAACAGCCGCTGCATCGCCGACCTCACCTTCACCGACACGTCGGCCGAAACGCTGGCGACCGGCGACGCGGCCCGTGCCGCCGCGCTCCACATTCTGGCGCTGCAGGCGGTCGTTACCGCGCATGAGCAGACCGGCGGCGCCGAGGCGCTGATGGAGATCGCACGCGACTATGCTGTGACGCGCAAAGCATTTGGCCAGCCGATCGGTGCTTTCCAGTCGATCAAGCATCGCATCGCCGAGCTTTACGGCCTCGTCGAGCTTGCCCGCGCGAACTGTATCCACGCGGCGTCGCGCGAGGGTCAAGCCGATTTCATCACCGCCGCCGCCGCGGCGCGGCTGTCGGCGACCGAGGCCTATGACACGGCGGCGCGCGACTGCGTGCAGATTCATGGCGGCATCGGGGTGACGTGGGAAATCGGCCTCCATCTCCACATGCGCCGTGCGCGCAGCCTCGCGCTCGAACAGGGAAGCAGCTTCTTCTGGGAAGATGTGCTGGTCGACCGCCTCGCAGGAGACGAAGCATGAGCGATCTCGAAGCCTGGCGCGCGAAGGCCGCCGCATGGTGCGAATCGATGGTGCCGACCTTCGGCAAGGCGGCGCGCAAAGGACTGAGCGTCGAAGACGACCTCGCGCTCGGCCGTCGTTACCAGAAGGCGAAGTTCGACGCAGGCTTTGCCGGCATCAACTGGCCCACCGACCTCGGCGGGCAAGGCCTCGGCCATATCGAAAAGATCAGCTTCGAAGCCGAGGAGATGAAGCACGGCTTCCCCAACGTCTATTTCGGCATCTCGCTCGGGATGCCGGTGCCGGTGCTGATGCAGTTCGGTCCCGACCGCGACTTCGTGAAGGAGCGCGTACTCAAGGCGTTGCAGGGCGAGGAAATCTGGTGCCAGCTCTTTTCGGAACCCTCGGGCGGCACCGACCTCGCCGGGCTTCGCACGCGCGCCGAGACCGACGGCAACGGGTGGAAGATCAACGGGCAAAAGGTCTGGACGAGCTGGGCGCAATATAGCGATTATGGCGTCATCGTCGTGCGTACCGACCCGACCGTCGCCAAGCACAAAGGCCTGACCTACTTCTGGGTCGACATGAAGGCACCGGGCGTCACCGTGCGCCCGATCAAGCTCGCGGGCGGCGACAGCCACGTCAACGAGGTCTTCTTCGACGATGTGAAGATCAGCGACGATCATCGCATGTCGCCGGTCGGCGGCGGCTTCGCGGTCGCGCTCGCGACGTTGATGATCGAGCGCTATGTCGCAACCGACAGCGCGGGCTTCGGCCCCCATCTGGGCCTGTTCATCGACCTTGCGAAGGAGGTGCGGCTGAACGGCAGGCCCGCGATCGAGGACGGGCGCATCCGCCAGCAGATCGCGCGCAACTATGCGATGCGCGCCGGGCTCGATTCGATCAACGTCCGCGCGCGGCGGATGATGGAGGCGGGCATGACGCCCGGCCCCGAAGGCTCGCTCAACAAGCTCGTCGCGGTGCGCTCGCGCCAGAAATTGTCCGAACTCGCGCTCGACCTGCAAGGCGCGGGCGGTTTCGCCTTCGACGAACATGCCTCGCCCAAGGACGATTGGGCATCGAGCTGGATCAATGCACCGACCGGCCGCATCGCGGGCGGCTCGGACGAGACTTTGCTCAACACCATCGCCGAACGCATCCTCGGCCTGCCGCAGGATCACCGCCCCGACAAGGGCATCCCCTTCAACCAGATACCAGCCTGAGGAGCCTCCCCATGAAATTCGATTCCTCGACTGCGGCCATCGTCACCGGCGGGGCATCCGGCCTCGGCCGCGCGACCGCCGAGGCGCTTGCCGCCGCGGGCGTGAAAGTCGCGATCTTCGACATCAACGACGCGCTCGGCGAAGAGGTGGCGAAATCGATCGGCGGACTGTTCGTCCATGTCGACATCACCGATGAGGATTCGGTGCTGGGAGGCTTCGCCAAGGCGCGTGCGGCGCACGGGCAGGAACGCATTGCCGTCCACTGCGCGATGACCTCGCGGCGCGGCAAGACGCTCGCCTTCGACAAGGAGACGGGCAAATACCGCCGCACTCCGACCGCCGATTATGAATATGGCGTCGCCGGCATATTGACCGCGAGCTACCGCATCGGCTCGATCGCCGCCGAGGGCATGGCAACCTTATCCGAACTCGAGGACGGCGAGCGTGGCGCGATCATTTTCACGGCCTCCGTCGCGGCGCAGGACGCGCAGATCGGGCAGGTGATCTATGGCTCGGCGAAAGCGGGGGTGAACGGCCTCGTGCTGCCGATGGCGCGCGACCTGATGGACCTCGGCATCCGCGTCAATTCGATCATGCCCGGCGTCTTCGGCACCCCGCTGCTCGGCAACATGAACCCGAAGGTCAAGGAAAGCCTCGAAGCCTCGGTCCCCTTCCCCAAGCGCCTCGGCAAGGCCGAGGAATATGCCAGCCTCGCGATGGAGATGGTCCGCAACACCTATTTCAACGGCCAGGCCGTCCGCCTCGACGGCGCGATCCGCATGGCGCCCCGCTAATATCTCCCCACAGAAAGGAATAATCTCATGTCCGAAGCCTATATCATCGATGCCGTCCGCACCCCGCGCGGGATCGGCAAGCCCGGCAAGGGGGCGCTGTCGCACCTCCACCCGCAGCATCTCGCCGCGACCGTCCTCGCCGCGATCCGCGACCGCAACAACCTCGACACCGCGACGGTCGACGACATCGTCTGGTCGACCTCCAGCCAGAACGGCAAGCAGGGCGGCGACCTCGGCCGCATGGCGGCGCTGTCGGCGGGCTATGACACCAAGGCCAGCGGCACGACGCTCGACCGCTTCTGCGGCGGCGGCATCAGCTCGGTGAACTTCGCCGCGGCGAGCGTGATGAGCGGCATGGAGGATTGCGTCATCGCGGGTGGCACCGAGATGATGAGCTACACCACGGCCTACGCCGCCGAACAGGCGAACGCCGGCATCCCCCCGCGCCTGATGGGCTCGGGTCACGAAGCGCTCGACGAACTCCACCCGCAGTCGCACCAGGGCATCTGCGGCGACGCGATCGCGACGATGGAAGGCATCAGCCGCGAAGCGCTCGACGCGCTCGCGCTCGTCAGCCAGCAGCGCGCCGACAAGGCGATCAAGGAAGGCCGCTTTGCGAAGTCGGTCGTCCCCGTGCTCAATACCGACGGCAGCGTCGCGCTCGACCATGAGGAATTCCCGCGCCCCGAAACCACCGCCGAAGGTCTTGCTGCGCTGAAACCCAGCTTCGTCGGCCTCGCCGATTTCGACATGGGCGACGGCTTCACCTTCAGGAAGCAGATCAACCGCCGCTATCCCGACCTTGAAATCCAGCATTTCCACCACGCCGGCAACTCATCGGGCGTCGTCGACGGCGCCGCGGCGATCCTGCTGACGTCGAAGGATTATGCCGACAAGCATGGGCTGAAACCGCGCGCCCGCATCGTCGCCTATGCCAATATCGGCGACGATCCGACGCTGATGCTCAACGCCCCGGTGCCCGCGGCGAAGAAGGTGCTCGAAAAGGCGGGCCTCAAGAAGGAGGACATCGACGTCTGGGAAATCAACGAGGCTTTTTCGGTCGTTGCCGAAAAGTTCATCCGCGACCTCGACCTCGACCGCGAAAAGGTGAACATCAACGGCGGTGCGATGGCGCTCGGCCATCCGATCGGCGCGACCGGATCGATCCTGATCGGCACTGCGCTCGACGAACTCGAACGTTCGGGCGGCCGCTACGGCCTCGTCACCATGTGCGCCGCGGGCGGCATGGCGCCGGCGATCATCATCGAACGCATCTAGGACAACGATCGTCATCGCGAGCGAAGCGAGGCAATCCAGGGCGGTTTACGCTTGCTCTGGATTGCCGCTTCCCCCGGATCAAGTCCGGGGTCCTCGCAATGACGAGGCATGGGAGACATAACATGGCGGGACCGCTCAGCGGCATCAGGATCATCGAATTCGCCGGCATCGGCCCCGGCCCCTATTGCGGCATGATGCTCGCCGACCATGGCGCCGAGGTGATCCGCATCGACCGGCCCGGCGGTTTCATGGACCCGCGCGACCCCTTGTCGCGGAACCGCAAGTCGATCTCGCTCGACATGAAAAACCCCGAAGCCGTGCAGATCGCCCGCGATCTCTGCAAGAATGCCGACGGCATCATCGAGGGCTATCGCCCCGGTGTGATGGAGCGTCTGGGGCTCGGCCCCGAGGTGCTGCTCGCCGACAACCCGAAGCTTGTCTACGGCCGCATGACCGGCTGGGGCCAGTTCGGACCCTATGCGCAGGCCGCGGGGCACGACATCAACTATATCGCGCTGTCGGGCGTGCTGCACACCGTCGGCCGCGCGGGCGAGAAGCCGGTGCCGCCTGTGAACTATGTCGGCGATTTCGGCGGCGGCGGCATGATGCTTGCTTTCGGCATGGCGAGCGCGCTGCTCCACGCGGCCAAGACTGGCGAGGGTCAGGTGATCGACTGCGCGATGACCGACGGGTCGGCTCTGCTCGCCGGCATGACCTGGGGCTTCCTCGCGATGGGACGGCTGAACGATGCGCCCGGCACCAACATGCTCGACACCGGCGCCCATTTCTATGACACCTACGCCTGCGCCGACGGCAAGTTCATCTCGATCGGGTCGATCGAACCGCAATTCTATGCGCTGCTCCGCGAAAAGACCGGGCTCGATGCCGACCCCGCTTTCGACGCCCAGATGGACCCGGCCCAATGGGGGCCGCTCAAGGACAAGCTGACCGCGCTGTTCGCGACCAAGACGCGCGACGAATGGTGTGCGATCATGGAAATGACCGACGTGTGCTTCGCGCCGGTCCTCTCGCTCGCCGAAGCGCCGCAGCATCCGCACAATGTCGAGCGCGAGACCTTCCTCACCGTGGGCGGAGTCACCCAGCCCGCGCCCGCACCGCGCTATTCGGCAACGCGCAACGACGTGCCGCAACCCGCGCCTGCGGTCGGCGCCGACGGCGACGCGGTGCTCACCGCACTCGGCTATGGGGCGGACAGGATCGCGAGCCTGCGTTCGGGCGGCGCGGTTCGCTGAGGGGCTTCGGCGGTCCGACGCCCGCGCGCGTTCGGCCGCCATCCTTGACTTGCAAGCATGGGCCGCGAGGCATAGCCTGCCCTGCGGATAAGGAGAGTTTTTGATGGGCGAGTTTCTGAGTGTCGAGCGGCGGGGCAAGATCGCGATCCTGACGATGATCAAGCCCGAGAGCATGAATGCGATCGGCACCCACGCGGACTGCGACGACATCATCGACACGCTCCGCACCCTTGGCGCGGATCGCGGCGTCAGCGCGCTCATCCTTACCGGCAGCGGCAAGGCGTTCAGCGCCGGCGGCAACCTCAAATCGATGCAGGACCGCAAGGGCATCGGCGTCCTCGACCAGCCCGATTCGACCCGCGCCAATTATCGCCGCGGGGTGCAGGCCGTGATCCGCGCGCTGATGGACTGCGAGATTCCGATGATCGCCGCGGTCAACGGCCATGCGGTCGGGCTCGGCTGCGACCTCGCCTGCACCTGCGACATCCGCATCGCGGCCGAGAGCGCGAAATTCGCGTGCAGCTTCATCAAGGTCGGGATCGTCCCCGGCGATGGCGGCGCCTGGCTGCTTCAGAAAGTACTCGGTTATCCGCGCGCGGCGGAACTGTTCCTGACCGGCGATCGCTTCGATGCTGCGACGGCGAAGGACTATGGTCTCGTCACCGAGGTGGTGCCGGACGAGCAGTTGCTCGACCGCGCCATCGCGATCGCCGAGCGGATCGTCTGCAACCCGCCGCGCGCGCTGCGACTTACCAAGCGGTTGCTCCGCGAGGCGCAGCACAGCCGAATGAGCGACATCCTCGAACTCAGCGCCGCCTATCAGGCGATCGTCCACGAAACCGCCGACAATCGCGAGGCGATCAACGCCTTCGTCGAGAAGCGGGAGCCGGTGTTTACGGGAGAATGACCATGCTGGCCGAGCGCGTCCTGCCCCTGTCAGGCATTCATAATTTCCGCGACTATGGCGGCTATGCCGTTGAGGGCGGCGGGCGGCTGCGCGACAATATGCTGTGGCGATCGGCGCACCATGAGGCGGCGACCGACGAGGATCTGACCGCGCTCGACGCGCTCGGTCTCGATACGATCATCGACCTGCGCGGCGACGACGAGCGCGAGATGCATCCGTGCCGCCGCTCGGACAAGTTCGCGGGCCGCGTGTTGTTCGCGGGCGGCGTCACCGCCGGCCTTGCGCCGCATCTGCAGGCGGCGGGCGGCACCATCGACCTCGAAACCGCGCGCGAGCGGATGATCGACACCTATGCGGGGATGCCGTACCGCCCCGCGCTCGTCGCGACCCTGCGGCTCTATCTTGCCGCGCTCGCCGACCATGATGCGCCGAGCCTCGTCCACTGCGTCGCGGGCAAGGACCGCACCGGCTTTGCCGTCGCCATCGTCCACCGGCTGCTCGGCGTGCATGAGGACGATCTGATGCAGGATTATCTCCTCACCAACACCGCCGGGAAGATCGAGGAACGGATCGCGCAGGGCGCCGCGCATATCCGCGCGCGCTATGGCGCCGAGATTCACGAGGATGCGATCCGCGCGCTGATGTCGGTGAACCCCGCCTATCTCGACGCCGCGCTCGCGACGGTACGGCGCGACCATGCCGACATCCCGACCTATGCCGAAGCGGTGCTCAACCTGACGCCGGAAATGCGCGAGACGATGATCGACCGGCTGGTGGTTTAATCGTCGTCCCCGCCTTTGCGGGGGCGACAGAATATCAGTCTTTCACCAGCACCCCGCCCTTCACCACCGCGCCGATATGCTCGAGCCGGGTCACATCGGCCAGCGGGTCGCCGTCAATCGCGATGATATCGGCATAGCGGCCGACCGCGATCGATCCTACATCGCCGGTCATGCCCAGCGCTTCCGCACCATTCACCGTTGCCGCGCGGATCGCCTGGATCGGGGTCATGCCCCATTGCACCATCTTTGCGAACTGCTTGCCGTTGTCGCCGTGCGGATAGACGCCGGCGTCGGTGCCGAAGAGCATCCGCACACCCGCCTTCACCGCGCGCTGAAAGGTCTGGCGCTGCGCGAGGCCGATCGCCTTTTCCTTGTCGAGGCTTTCCTGCTCGGTGCCGTTCGCGGTCCCGGTCGCGAGGATATAGTCGTCGTTATAGATATCCATGTCGAACCAGGTCTTGTGCGCGACCGCCAGCTTGATCGCCTCGTCGCTCGCAAGGCTGCAATGCTCGATCGTGTCGATGCCGGCGAGGATCGCGGTGCGGATACCCTCGTCGCCATGCGCGTGCGCGGCAACCTTGAGCCCGAGCATATGCGCCTCGTCGGCGATCGCCTTCATCTCCTCGAGCGTCAATTGCTGCGCCCCTACGCTGTCGCCGAGCGAGAAGACGCCGCCGGTCGCGCAGATCTTGATCGCCCGCGCGCCATATTTGTGCAGCCAGCGCACCTTGGCGCGCGCTTCTTCGGGACTATCGACGACCGACGGCCCCTTGTGATCCATCGAGGGCGGCAGGCCACCCTCGTCGCAATGGCCGCCGGTCGCGCCGATCGCATAGCCGGCGGGAATGATCCGCGGTCCCTGGATATAGCCGCCCTCGATCGCCTGCTTGAGCCCGACGTCGCCGAAATCGGCCGAGCCGACATTGCGCACCGTGGTGAAGCCCGCATCGAGCGTCGTCTTCGCGTTCGCGACGCCCACCACCGTCCAGAAGCTGTCGGTATAGCGTAGCCCCTGATAACCGCCAACCTCGGCCAGCGAGGTCAGATGGACGTGCATGTCGATAAGGCCCGGGAGCAATGTCTTGTCGCCGAGGTCGATGTGCTTGACGTTCGCCCCCCACCGCACGGTACGCGCGTCGGCGATGCTGGTGATGCGCCCGTCCTTGCCGACGAAGATCGCGGGATAGTCGACCGTCTTGCCGGACGGGACGTCGAGATAGCGCGCGGCGGTAATCACCGTCTGGCCGGCATCGTCCTGCGCCGCCGCCGGCAGCGCCGCCGCCGCGAAAAGCGCGCTCGCCCCGAAAGCGATTCCCCGCAGAAAACTGCCGAACTTCACACTGGATTGCATATCCCGCCCCTGTCTTGTCGTTGTGCCTATTCGATAGATGGCAAAACGAGACTTTTTAGGACAGCGGAATCTTCACCCTAGACGATCTTGCGCCCGAAACCGCCGGGACGGGCCCCGGTCAGCGGCGCGGGCGGCACGCCTTCGAGGCTATCGCGGCGGCCGAAACCGGGCGCGGCGACGGGTTCCGAAACCCGCTGTTCCTTAGCCTTTTGCCGCCGCAGATAGTTGGCAAGGGCCGCATCGGGGTCGAACAGCTCGGCCTGCGGGGCGCTCGCCGCCCATTGCGGCACCCGTACCGCAGCGTCGTCCAGCGTCCCCGGGCGCGCTTCGGCAGCGAGCTGGTGCGCGGCCAGGTCTTCGACCAGCAGGGTGAGACCCGCCTTGTCGAGATCGAGCATATCGCCGAGCAGCCGGTATTTCTTCGCCATGAGGCCGCCGCGCATCTTGATGTCGAGATATTGGGTGCTGCCGACCTTGATCAGGCCATAAAAAGCATAGGTGTTGAGCGCCGAAGTACCGACCTCGGCCACGTCGCTCCACCGCACGCAGCTTTCGGACCACATGGTCGCGATGGTCAGCCGGTCGCGGTCGTACCGCAGCGCCGTCGCATCGCCGAGCAGCTTGCGCGCACCCTGCACGCCGCAAGCGGCAAGGAGGACCGAGCCGATCAGGATGATCGCGCTGATGAATGGGCCGACATGGCCGAGGCAGGCAAGGCCCGCAACGGCAAGGATCGGGCAACCGACCGCGGTCTTCGTCAGCTTGGCCCGGCTGTAGGCGACGCTCTTCATATCGGATTCCCCCTGCCGATGCCGCCGCTCTAGCAGGGAAGGTTTACGATTATCTTAGACGCGCCGCGACGCCCACCAGGCCCCGGCCAGCGCGAAAGCCGCGCCGAGCATCGTGCCGCCGGCGATGTCGCTCGCCCAATGAACGCCGAGCATGATCCGCGAGAAGGCGTTGAGCAGGATCATCGCGGCCGCGAGCATCCACGCGAACGGACGCCAGCGCGGCGGCGCGAGCCAGGCGAGCAGCAGATAGACGACCGCGGCGCTCGTCGCATGACCGCTGGGATAGGAGGCGCTGTTCACATGGTCGAGATGCGCGATGATGTCGGGCCGCGCGCGGTCGAAGGCGAACTTCAGCGCGCTCGAGGCGAGGTTCGAGAGCAAAGACGCTCCCGCGAGCGCAACAGCGCAGCGCCGCCCGCACCAGCGCCAGACGAGCGCCGAAAGCAGGATGACGATGATCCAGCGCGGTGTCCCACCGCCGATCCAGCTTGCGCCTTGCATGAAGGAAATGAAGGCGGGATCGCTTTGCCCGACGCGCAGCGCCAGTGCGTTCGAGATGCGGTGGTCGGCGGCAACCGTCCAGCCGGCGCTGACGGCCAGACCGAGCAGGATCACCGCGACGATCAGCAGCGTTGCGGCAAGGAGGTGCTTGTCTCGCCCCATCATCGATCCGCCTTCCACGCCGCCGACCGGCGCCAGGCGTCGAGCTGTGCCGCGAAGCGGCGCAGTTGCTCGGCGCCGCCATCGACGTCATTGTCCATAAGGCGCAGCTCGCGGCTCGACCCGTCGGCACCATAACGAAGGTAGAGACCGTAGCGCATCCGCGCGCCCAGCCTTGCAGCGTTGGAAATCTCTCCGGGCAGCCGATCGGCGCGGTCGCAGATCGCCTCCGCGATGTTTGCGGCAGGGAAAGAATTCGGCTCGGCGCCATAGCTCGCATGGAAATGCAGGCGCCCACCTTCGATCCGGACCGCTGTCTCCCGCACCAGCACCCGCAGCCCGTGCCGCCCGGCGTAGAAAAGGGAAACCCCGCCCGCGATGACGAGAAGCAACATCTTGAACGGCGCCAGCACATCGCGGTGCGGCGCCGGGACCGGCAACATGATGTCGGGCGTACCGACCACGACAGGCGCCGGCGCGGCGCTCTCGGAGTGCATCAGGCTGGCCACGCTGAACGCGATGGCTGCCACTCCCAGGAAGAACAACGCCTTGATGACGTTGCCCGTCCGGGAAAAATGGAGGATCGACGGATTCAAGCGCGGCTAGATATGCAGCGGGCGTCCGAAGGCCGCGAGCACGCCCTCGTGCATCGTTTCGCTGAGCGTCGGATGCGGGAAGACGGTGCCGATGAAATCATCCTCGACCAGTTCGGCGGTCTTGCCGATCGTATAGCCCTGAATCAGTTCGGTGACCTCGGCACCGATCATGTGCGCGCCGAGCAGTTCGCCAGTCTTCGCGTCGAACACGGTCTTGGTGAAGCCCTCGGCCTCGCCGAGCGCGATCGCCTTGCCGTTGCCGATGAAGGGGAAGGTGCCGGCCTTGACCTCGTAGCCGAGTTCCTTCGCCTTCGCCTCGGTCAGCCCGACGCTCGCGATCTGCGGACGGCAATAGGTACAGCCCGGAATGTTGCGGACATCCATCGCGTGCGGGTGATTGCCCGCGATCGCCTCGACCGCGATGATCGATTCGTGCATCGCCTTGTGCGCGAGCCACGGCGGCGCAGTGACGTCGCCGATCGCCCACAGGCCGGGGACGTTGGTGCGGCACATCGCGTCGGTGTCGATATGTCCCTTGGTCGTCTTCACGCCGAGCGCTTCGAGCCCGATATTCTCGGTGTTCGGGACGATGCCGATCGCGACGATCGCGTGGCTGTAGTCGCCCTGCTCGACCTTGCCGTCCTTCGTCTTGATCTTCGCGGTGACGCCGCTCGCGGTCGCCTTCAATTCCTCGACCCCGGCGCCGGTGAGGATGGTCATCCCCTGTTTCTTGAGTGCCTTTTCAAGGAAGGCCGAGACGTCGGCGTCCTCGACGGGAACGAGGCGGTCGAGCATTTCGACCACCGTCACGTCGCACCCCATGTCTTTGTAGAAGCTCGCGAACTCGATCCCGATCGCGCCCGATCCGATGACGAGCAGCTTCTTCGGCATTTCGGGCGGGACGAGCGCGTGGCGATAGGTCCAGATGCGCTTGCCGTCGGCGGGCGCGAACGGCAGGTCGCGCGCGCGGGCGCCGGTCGCGACGATGATGTTCTTCGCGGTCAGGGTTTCGGTCCCCTTCTCGCCCGTCACCTCCAGCTTGCCCGGCGCGGTCAGCTTGCCGGTGCCCATATGGACGGTGATCTTGTGCTTCTTCATCAGGTGCGCAACGCCCTGATTGAGCTGCTTCGCGACCCCGCGCGACCGCTTCACGACCGCGTCGATGTCGGCGCTGATCTGGGCGGCCTTCAGCCCATAGTCGCCCGCATGCTGCATATAATGATAGATTTCGGCCGAGCGCAGCAGCGCCTTGGTCGGAATGCACCCCCAGTTGAGGCAGATGCCGCCGAGCAGTTCGCGCTCGACGATCGCGGTTTTCAGCCCAAGCTGCGCCGCGCGGATCGCCGCGACATAGCCGCCGGGGCCCGAGCCGAGGACGATGAGGTCGTAATTGGTGTCAGCCAAGGTCTGCTCCATTATCAATCCCCTCTCCCCTTGAGGGAGAGGGAGGGGCCCATTGCGCAGCAATGGGAGGGTGAGGGTCCGAAAGCGCGGCAAGGATTGCCATGAGAACTCCGGACAGGTTTCCAGTCACGTCATTGTTCCAGACGCGCAATACGCGATAGCCCCTGTCTTTGAGGAAGGCGTCCCGAGTTGCATCGGTTTGCGATCCAGCATGCTGCGATCCGTCCACCTCGACGATCAGGCGCTGCTCCTGACAGACAAAATCAGCGATGAAAGGACCGATCGGTTGCTGCTTGCGAAATTTGAAGCCGCCGAGGCGCCGATCACGTAGCGCGCCCCAGAGCTTCTTTTCATGGTCGGTGAGCGAGCGGCGCAGTGCCTTAGCGCGTTCCAGCGTCTCCTGCGAATAGCCTGCGGCCATCCCCTCACCCTCCCACGCGCTGACGCGCGCGGGTCCCTCCCTCTCCCTTGAAGGGAGAGGGGTTCATTACGCGACCAGCCCCAGCGGGTTCTCCACCAGTTCCTTGAACGTCTTCATCAACAACGCCCCGTCGGCTCCGTCGATCGCTCGGTGGTCGAAGCTGCCGGTCGCCGACATGACGGTGGCAATCGCAAGCGCGTCGTCGACCACATAAGGCCGCTTCTCGCCCGCGCCGATCGCCATGATCATCGCCTGCGGCGGGTTGATCACTGCGGTGAACTGCTTGATCCCCATCATGCCCATGTTCGAGATGCTGGCGGTGCCGCCCTGATATTCATTCGGCTGGAGCTTGCCTTCCTTGGCCTTCGCCGCGAGCTCGGACATTTCGGTCGAGATTTTCGACATCGACTTGCCGCCCGCGTCGGTGATGATCGGGGTGATCAGGCCGCCCGGGATGCTGACCGCGACCGAGATATCGGCGCGGCTATATTTGCGCATCACATCGCCGCCGAAGCTGACGTTGCACGCGGGCACGCGTTCGAGCGCGACCGCGAGCGCCTTGATCAACATGTCGTTGACGCTGAGCTTGACGCCGCGGCTTTCGAGGCTGGCGTTGAGTTCGCCGCGCAGCTTGAGCAGCGCGTCGAGGCGGATATCGACGGTCAGATAGATATGCGGCGCTTCCTGCATCGACTGGGTCAGGCGGCGCGCGATCGTCTTGCGCATGCCGCTGAGCTTTTCGTCCTCGTGCGGGATACCGAAATCTGGGATCGGGCCGGCGGCCACGGGAGCCGGTGCAGGCGTCGAAGCGGGGGCGGACGCAGTCGCTGTGGGCGCCACTGCAGCAGCAGGAGCCGCCGCGCCGGCGGGAGCCCCTTCGAGATCGTCCTTGACGATGCGGCCGCCGGGACCGGTGCCCGAAACCGCCTTGAGATCGATGCCCTTTTCGGCGGCGATGCGCTTGGCAAGGGGGCTGGCCTTGACGCGATCGCCTGCCTCCGTTTGTCCTGAGCTTGTCGAAGGACCGTCCTTTTTCGCGGCGGTTGCCGAAGAGGAGGACGGCGCTTCGACAGGCTCAGCGCGAACGGGCTCGGGGGTGGGCGCAGGAGCAGCAGCGGCAGGCGCCGGCGCGGCCTTGGCGGCGCTCGCATCCTCGCCCTCCCCCGCGATTACCGCGATGACGGTGCCGACCTTCACATTGTCGGTGCCTTCGGGGACGAGAATCCGGCTGATCACGCCTTCGTCGATCGCCTCGAACTCCATCGTCGCCTTGTCGGTCTCGATCTCGGCGAGCAGGTCGCCCGACTTGACCGCATCGCCTTCCTTGACCAGCCATTTGGCGAGCGTCCCTTCCTCCATCGTCGGTGAAAGGGCGGGCATTTTGAGTTCGATCGGCATCGTCGCTTTTGTCCTCGATCTTATGGGCGTCAGTCTTGCAGGCACCGCCTGCCGCTACGGATTGTTCCTCGCCATAAGCCCTGCTCCGGTCAAGGTCCAGCGGGGCGAACTTGCCTTTCATACGAATGTGACGCACTCTCCACTCGCAAAGCATAGCGAGGGGTCGGGGCGATGCGGACATATCTGGTGGTGATCGACGACAGTCCCGAGGCGAGCCTTGCGCTGCGCTTCGCGGCGCGGCGCGCGGCGCGAACGGGCGGCGGGGTTACGGTGCTCGCGATCATTCCGCCACAGGACTTCGTCGCGTTCGGCGGCGTCCAGGCGACTATCGAGGCCGAGGCGCGAGAACATGCCGAACAGCTGATCGCCGCCGCGGTCGATGCCGTGCAGCAGGAAGCCGGCATCACCGCGCAGACGCTGATCAAATCGGGAAAGCCCGTCGAGGTGGTGCGCGAGGCGATCGGCGAGAAGGACGAAGTGTCCGCACTGGTCCTCGCGACCGCGCCGAGTGGCGCACCGGGTCCACTGGTCACCTACTTCACCGGACAGGATGCGGGAACCCTCCCCTGCCCGGTGATGCTGGTGCCGGGCGGGATCGACATCGCCCGGCTGGACGCGCTGAGCTAGCGTCAGCTTTCCATCACTCGTTAAGTTAGCGGCGCTTGCCTTGATGGCGAATATTACCCGGCCGCCCCCGCTTGCCGACCATATGCTTGCCCGCTTTCTTCAGTCCGTCGCGGCGCGGCGGGCGATTGCGGAAACCGCCCTCGGGCGCATCGGGAAGCTCGAAGCGCAGTGCGCCGCTGATCGGGTTCGCGTCCATCAGCCTGACGTCGAGCCGCTGCCCGACCGAATAACTTACTCGCCCATGCTCGCTGTCCAGGGTGCGCGCCGCCTCGTCATAGAAGAAGCGCTCGCTACCCAACGTCGACACCGGCATCAGCCCGTCGCCGCCGAGTCCATCGACGGTCGCGAAGAAGCCGAAGGGTTGCACCCCGGTGATCCGCGCCGACACGATCTCGCCGGTCTTGGTGGCGAGATAGGCCGCGACATAGCGGTCGATCGTCTCGCGCTCGGCCTCCATCGCGCGGCGCTCGAGCGCGCTGATCGCCTCGCCGATGCGCGAGAGCCCCTTGCGGTCGGCCTCACCGAGTCCGGTGCGTTCGGGAAGGCCCTTCGGCTTGCCCGGCACTTCGAGGCGATAGCTGTCGACGAGCGCGCGATGGACGATCAGGTCGGCGTAGCGGCGGATCGGCGACGTGAAATGCGCATAGCTGCCGAGCGCGAGACCGAAGTGGCCGGCATTGGCGGGACCATAATAGGCCTGCGTCTGACTGCGCAGGATCGCCTGCATGATTTCGGCCAACCGGTCGTCGTCCGAAAAGCCGTCGATCAGGCGGTTGAACACCGCGGGGGTGATGACCTGGCCCAGCGCGAAGCTCTGCCCAAAAGTCTCAAGATAGTCTTTCAGGCTGACGAGTTTCTCGCGGCTCGGCGGCTCGTGGATGCGGTACATGACGGGCGATTTCTTCGCCTCGAGCGCCTTCGCCGCCGCGACGTTCGCCGCGATCATATAATCCTCGATCAGCCGCATCGAATCGAGCCGCTCGCGGACGCGGATTTCGGCGATCCCGCCAGCCTCGTCGAGGATCACCTGCCGTTCGGGAAGGTCGAGGTCGAGCGGCCCGCGCGCGGCGCGTGCCTTTGCCAGCGACGCCCAGCAGCCCCACAGATTTCTGAGCGCCGGCAGCACGTCGGCATCCCAGCCCTCATCGGGCACATCGGCATCATAGGCCGCCTGCGCGCGCTCATAGGCGATGTTCGCGCGCAGGCGGACCAGCGCGCGTGTGAAACGCCATGACGTCACCTTGCCTTGCTTGTCGATCACGAGGTGGCATGCCATCGCGGCACGGTCCTGTCCGGCTTTCAACGAGCAGACGCCCGCCGAGAGCGTCTCGGGCAGCATCGGGACGACCTGATCGGGGAAATAAACGCTGTTGCCGCGCCGCCGCGCCTCGCGGTCGAGCGCACCGTCGGGGCGGACATAATAGCTGACATCGGCAATCGCGACGATCGCTCTCCAGCCGCCCTTGTTCTTCGCATCCTCGTCGGGAATCGCCCAGACGGCATCGTCATGATCGCGCGCGTCGATCGGATCGATCGCGACGATCGGCAGGTCGCGCAGATCCTCGCGCCCGTCGGGGGTGAGCGGCAGCTTCGCGGCGCGCTCAGCCTCGACGAGCACATCCTCGCCGAAGATGTGCGGGATCTCGTGCTTCGCGATCGCGATCATGCTGAGCGAACGCGGCGCGAAGGGATCGCCGATGCGGTCGATCACGCGCGCCTTGGTCGCGGGGCCACGTCCTGACAGCTCGGCGCGAACAAGATCGCCGATGCTTGCATCACCCATGTCGGCCACCGCGAAATCAAACCGCGCGCGCTTGTCGGCGGGGCGCAGCCAGGTCATCGGCTTGCCGCCGGGACCGGTGTCGGCAACGAGGACGCCGATGATCGTTTCGCCGCCTGCTTGCAGCTTCTTCATCGGGTGCGCGACATGCCCGCTGCCGCGTTCCTCGGTGCGCGCAAGGACACGGTCGCCGATGCCGAGCGCGCCCTTGCGCCCCTTTTCCATCACGCGAAGCCGCGGCGCGGGGCCGCTGCCCTCCCAGCGATCGGGAACCGCCCACACCGCATCGCCCTCGACCGCCGCGACGCGCAGCACGGTGACGCGCGGCAGCCCGCCATGCTTGTGGAACGCCCGCCCCGGCGCCATGTCGACGAGCCCCTCGTCGGTCATGTCCTTGAGCAGCGCCTTCAGCGCGATCTTGTCGGCGCCGTGCAGCCCGAAATGCTTGGCGATCTCGCGCTTTCCGACCGCGCCGGGGCTGTCCTGAATGAAGCGCAGGATCTGCTCGCTTGTCGGAAGCCCCGCCGGTTGCGGCCGTTTCGGTCCTTTGGCCAATTAATAGGTCCGCCCGACGAGCACGCGTTCGACCGCGGGCTCGCCGGTGAAGAAACAGGCTCCGTCGGCCGGCGCCGCATCGAGAGGGGTATTGCGCATCGTGAGCTTGAGCGCCTTGAGCTTCTCGACGATCCCGTCGAGCACGGCGCCGGTCGGACGCGACCATTGCACCTCGACCCAGCCGACGAACTTGTCGTCACCGCCGAAATGGGCGGCAAGGTCGGTCACGTCACGGCGGATGTTCGCGTGGAGGCGTTCCTTGGCCTCCGCGTGAAGGTTCGCCTGAATGTCCTGCAGCGCCGCAACGGCGCTCGCGACGAACGCGTCCTTCGCAACGAACGCCGTGTCGAGCTTGCCGCTCTCCTGATAGAGGCGGTCGCGGCGGATCACCGCGACATTGCCCCCGGCGACATCGCGCGGACCGATCTCGACGATGATCGGCGCGCCCTTCTTGACCCAGCCCCAGCGCTTGGTCTGCGCCTTGTTGGCGGTCGCATCGAGCAGCACGCGGACGGGTTCGCGGAAGGCATCGAGCGCCTTCAGCTTCATTTCGAGGTCGCGGCAATAGTCGAGGATCGCGGCATCCTCGTCATTGTCGCGGAGCATCGGTACGATGACGATCTGGTGCGGCGCGATGCGCGGCGGGCAGCGCAGCCCGTCGTCGTCGCCGTGCGTCATGATGACGCCGCCGATCATCCGCGTCGAGGTGCCCCAGCTCGTCGTATGGCAAAGGCTGTGTCCGCCCTCCCTGTCCTGATAGCGGATGCCCGCGGCTTCGGCGAAACCGGTGCCGAGATAGTGCGAGGTGCCGGCCTGGAGCGCCTTGCCGTCCTGCATCATCGCCTCGATCGAATAGGTCGCGACCGCACCCGGAAAGCGCTCATGCTCGGGCTTCTCGCCCGCGATCACCGGCATCGCGAGGACGTCCTCGGCAAAGCTACGGTACATTTCGAGCGCGCGTAGCGTCTCCGCCATCGCATCGTCCTTGTCGGCGTGCGCGGTATGGCCTTCCTGCCACAGGAACTCGCTCGTACGCAGGAACATGCGCGTGCGCATTTCCCAGCGCACGACGTTCGCCCATTGGTTGACCTTCAGCGGCAGGTCGCGCCAGCTCTGCACCCATCGGCTCATCGCCGAACCGATCACCGTTTCCGAGGTCGGACGGACGATCAGCGGTTCTTCCAGCTTCGCCTCGGGGTCGGGAACGAGTTTGCCCTTCCCGTCGGCGATCAGGCGATGATGCGTGACGACGGCCATTTCTTTCGCGAAACCATCGACATGGTCCGCTTCCTTCTCAAAGAAGCTCAAGGGAATGAAGAGCGGGAAATAGGCGTTCTGGACCCCCGCATCCTTGATCGCGGCGTCCATGACCTTCTGGATGCGTTCCCAGATGCCATAGCCCCACGGCTTGATCACCATGCAGCCGCGCACGCCCGATTCCTCGGCGAGGTCGGCCTCGGCAATGACGTCCTGATACCAGGCCGCGAAGTCGGCCTGACGGGTTACGCTGAGCGCATGCTTGATCATCTGTCCTGTTTTCTAGTCTGAGGGACGGAAAGCCGCCCCGATTATTTCTTGCCGGCGATTTCGGCTTTCAGCTCGGCGATTTCGGCCTTGAGCGCCGCGATCTCGGCATCCTTGGCCTTGGCGCCCGCGGTGCCTGGCATGAACGCGCTGGTCGCCTGCTGGAACATCTCCAGATTGCGGCGCGTCAGTTCGGCGAGCGGGTTCGACCCCAGCGCGCCCTCGAAGGCAGCGCGGACGTCCTGCTGGTTCTTGCGAAAGCTCGCCATCGACGCTTCCAGATATTGCGGGACCATCGACTGCATCTTGTCGCCGTACATGCCGATCAGCTGACGCAGGAAATTGACCGGCAGCAGCGTCTCGCCGCGCGTTTCGGTGTCCATGATGATCTGCGTCAGGACGTTATGCGTGATGTCCTCGCCGCTCTTCGCATCGACCACGCGAAAATCGCGCCCGTCGCGCACCATCGCGCCGAGATCGTCGAGCGTGATGTAGCAGCTGCGCTCGGTATCGTAGAGGCGCCGGTTCGCATATTTCTTGATGGTGACGACATCGCCGTCCGCGGCCGCCTTCGACTTCGCCATGCTGACCCAAGCTCCTCTCATCGCCGGGACGGATCGGTTATCCGGAACCGCCATCGGACAAGGCCAAGTCCTTAACACCAAATATTGATGCGCCGCAACATGCACGCCCCCGACGCAACCGATTCGCGCCGACCTGCCGTTTTCTTTATGGCATCCGTGTGACGCTTGGCCGTCTTTCGACGAAGCGCCCCCGCCCTGCCTCGCACCGAGCCGGAAAAGCAATTTAGTTTCAATTGAAATCTAAAAATCGACAGGATTTGACAGATATCGAGCAATCGGACGTTGGTCATGTCGTCCATGAACAAGCTTGTTGCGCCAGCGCGCGGCGCGGCATAGCGATGCTTCGTTGCAAAAATGCAACAGTTTGCCCCCCCGCGGCCATGAGACGAAAGAAAATGTCGGCGAAGGACTTGTGCGGCCCAGCTTTTCCGTCTTTTAAAAGATCATTCCGTTCAGTCCTGATTTTTTGAACGGCAACCGGGGAAATACATCATGAAGAAGACCAGCCTGTTGGTTCGGGGCTCTGCCCTGACTCTTGCTTTGTTCAGCGCCATGCCCGCATTCGCGCAGCAGGGCGACGCCGCTGCGGCGGAAGAAACCGCCGATGCCGCCACGGAAGGCACTATCGTCGTCACGGGTTCGCGCATTCGTCAGCCCAATCTGGAATCAGCCAATCCCGTCGCGGTTGTGACTGGTGAAGAAATCTTCGAAACCGGCGGCATCTCCGTCGGCGATCTGCTCAACGACCTGCCGCAGCTTCGCAGCACGTTCAGCCAGCAGAACTCGACGCGCTTCCTCGGAACGCGCGGCCTCAACCTGCTCGACCTTCGTGGCCTGGGCACGCAGCGCACGCTGGTGCTGGTCAACGGCCGCCGCCATGTGGGTTCGGACGTACTGTCGAACGGCGTGTCGGTTGACACCAACACCATTCCGTCGGATCTGATCGAACGCATCGACGTCGTGACCGGCGGTGCTTCGGCCGTTTACGGTTCGGACGCGATCGCGGGCGTGGTGAACTTCGTCCTCAAGGACGATTTCCAGGGCCTTCAGGTGCGCGGCCAGGCCGGCACCTCGAAATATGGCGATGCGGGCAACCAGTTCGTTTCGGTGACCGCGGGCCATAATTTCGCCGATGGTCGCGGCAACGTTGCGGTCAACCTTGAATATGCGCACGCCTCGGACTTTTATGCATCCGATCGCTCCTATCTGCGCAACAACAACGGCCTCCTCGTCGTCGACGCCGACCCGGCGGGCTCGGTCAACGGCGCGGCGGGCGGCTTCGACCGCTACTTCTTCAACGACATCCGTTCGGCGACGATCAGCCTTGGCGGCATGGTTGCGGCCTTCCCGAATCCCTCGTTGGCACCCTGCGGCCGCGGCGACGGGACGGCGTTCACCTGCGCCTACCAGTTCCAGCGCGACGGCTCGCTGGTGGCACAGACCGGCACCCGCGCCGGCATCGGTCCGAGCGGCGCCTTCATCGGCGGCAATGGGATGACCGGTCGCGAAGGCCAATTGCTCGCGCTTTCGCCCGATCTGCAGCGCTATTCGGCGAACCTGATTGCCCACTTCGAGATTTCGCCGGCCTTTGTGCCGTTCATCGAAGCCAAATATGTCCGTTCGGAAGCCCATGGTTCGCAGAGTGGCCCCTTCTTCTCGCAGGGCGCAACGCTTGGCGATCCGGGCGGCCGTGAACGTATCCGTCTCGACAACCCCTATCTGTCGGCCTCGGCGCGCTCGACGCTGACCGACGTGTTCCTGGCATCGACCGTCAACCCCAATACGGGTGCGGCTATCCAGCCGACGTTCGATGAGAACGGCGATATCGTTCGCACGGCGGCAGAAAACCTCCAGCGGCAGCGCGACGCTATCAACGCTGGCACGTTCCGCTTTAGTCTGCGTCGCAACTGGGTCGATTTCGGCAACCGCGACGAAGAAATCACGCGCGAAACCTATCGCGCGGTTCTGGGCGTGAAGGGCGACTTCAACGACGACTGGAACTATGAAGTCTTCTTCAACTACGGCCAGCACAAGGAAAAGAACCTCATCAGCGGCAACGTCAACATCCAGCGCTATCTGCTTGGTATCGACACGACCCGCGATGTGAATGGCAACATCGTCTGCCGCTCGAAGCTCAATCCGAATGGTACGATTTCCTATGTGACGGGCACCCCGCTCAGCGCCGGAGACGATCCGCGCCTGCAGGCCGACATCGATGCTTGCGTTCCGATCAATCCGTTCGGCGAAGGTTCGGTCAGCGATGCGGCGCGCAACTATGTGCTCGTCGATTCGATGGCGACCGGCAAGATCACCCAGATGAACATCGGCGGCTTCGTCGCGGGCGATACGAGCTCGTTCTTCAACCTGCCGGGCGGCCCGGTCGCTTTCTCGGTCGGCGCGGAATATCGCCGCGAGACGCTGCGATACGATCTCGACGATATCACCCAGGCCGGTTACGCTTTCTACAATGCGATCCCCAGCTTCACCTCGCCGTCGTTCGCGGTGAAGGAAGCCTATGGCGAGTTGCAGCTGCCGCTCCTGAAGGACGTACCGTTCGCGCAGGAACTGACGCTGCGCGGCAATGGCCGTATCTCCGACTATAAGGGTTCGACCGGTACCACCTATTCTTATGGTGGCGAACTGACATGGAAGCCGATCGAAGACATCGCTTTCCGCGGCACCTATGCCCGCGCGGTTCGCGCCCCGAACCTGACGGACCTCTATTCGGCACAGGGCCAGAACTTCGCTCCGGGCTTTGGCGACCCCTGCTCGGCCGTCAATCTGGCGACCGGATCGGCGAACCGCGAGAAGAATTGCCGTGCTGCCGGTATTCCTGTCGGTTACGACTATCGTTACTCGTCATCGCTGGAAATCCTGAGCGGCGGCAATGAGGATCTGAAGGCAGAGAAGTCGGATTCCTACACCGCCGGCGTCCTGCTTCAGCCGCGCTTCGTTCCGGGCCTTTCGCTCTCGGTCGATTATTACGATATCACCGTGAACGACGTGATCACGGCGCCCTCGGCGCAGCAGATCGCGAACGCCTGTTACGACCTGCCCGATCTGAACAACCCGTTCTGCGCCCTGTTCAAGCGTGCAGGGTTGAACGGCAACCCGATCCCGGCGGATTTCGAGCAATACCGGATTCTGGAAGGCGGCGGCGACTCGCTGATTCAGCTCAGCCAGAACTATGCGAAGCTCAAGGCGCGCGGCATCGACGCACAGCTTGACTATCGCTATACGGAAGGCGACTGGACGTTCAACTTCGGGGCACTCTACACCCATGTGCTGCAGCGCGACGAGTTCCTCGATCCCTCGAACCCCTCGTTCAAGAATCGCATTCTCGGCGAGCTGGGCGATCCGAAGGATCAGGTTAACGTCAACATGAGCGCGAAGTACAAGGACTTCACGTTCGGCTACCAGTTCCGCTGGATGGGCAAGATGTACCTCAACACCTATGAGGACTTTAACGCGCTCAACGGCCTGCCTCCGCAGAATGCCGACTATGCGCCGATCGAGAAGTACCCCTCGGTAGCTTATCTGGATCTGCGTGCAGCAATCGACGTCAATGACAATTTCAATTTCTACACGGGCGTCGATAACGTGTTCAACCGCAAGCCGCCGCTCGGTGTTACCGGCGTCGGCGGTGGGTCGGGCATCTACGACAACCGCGGTCAGTATTTCTATGCTGGCTTCCGCGCCAAGTTCTGATTTGGCGAAAGATGTGAAGAGGGGTTGGCGTGAAAGCGCCAACCCTTTCTTTTGTCTGTGGAAAATTCCATGTCACTGCCCGATGTAGTCCATCAACTTGTTGCGGCGGGCCGTGAAACCGAAGCACTGGCGTTGGTCACGAAGGCTGCCGCCGAGGGCGAGCCCGAAGCGCTATTCCTTTCGGGCCTTTGGCGACTGATCGGTTCGCCCTGCCCGCGCGACCTTCCTGCCGCCCGACACTGGCTGGCCCGCGCGATGGAGCACGGCCATATCGACGCGGGGCGCATGTTGATCGCCCTCACAGCAAACGGGACTGGTGGTCCCGCCGATCGTGCGTCCGCCTTCGATCTTTTGAAACGCCTCGCGGCCTTCGACCCCGAAAGCGCGGAGCAGTTGACGATCCTAAGCAATCGCGCCACGTCGAAGACCATCGCACGGAGCATCGCCACCGAGCCGCGCATCAAATTCTTCACCGGCTTCGCGACCGACCGGGAATGCGAGGCGCTAGGCGCCAGCGTGGCCGACATCATCGCCCCGACACTGGTCGTCGATCCCCGAACAGGCCAACAGATTGCGCATCCCATTCGGACATCCGACGGCGCGGTCATCGGTCCAACGCGCGAAAACCTGGTCATTCAGGACATTCAGCAGCGTATCGCCGAGGCGAGCGGAACCGATCGCTTGAGCGGCGAGCCGATCCATATTCTTCGCTATCGCCCCGGTCAGCAATACAGACCGCATTTCGATGCCCTGAACGGCGCGGCGAACCAGCGCATCCTGACCGCCATCCTCTACCTCAACGATGGATTTTCCGGCGGCGAGACAGAGTTTCCACAGATCGGCGTCCGTATCCGTGCCGAAAAGGGTGGGCTTCTGCTCTTTTCCAATTGCCTTGCGGACGGTGATATTGATCGCAGGGCATTGCACGCAGGCCTGCCCGTAACGCACGGAGAAAAGTGGATCGCCACCCGCTGGATTCGCCAGCAGCGCTACGACCCGTGGAACCCGTCCTGAAGCCCCAGCCCTAAATCCAATGCCGCTCGAACCGCGCGCCGAGCCCGGTGAGCAGCTCATATTGTGATAGTCCGCTCCGTGCCGCGGTTACCGGCAGGTCGTAGTCGAGCGCCAGCCAGTCGCCCTCGGCGAGGCCACCCGCTTCGCTGGCGTCGAACGCGATCAGATCCATCGACACGCGCCCGACAAGCGGCAGTTCGCGCCCGCGCCACGTCGCGCCGCCCTGCCCCGCGTGGCAGCGGAGGTAGCCGTCGGCGTAGCCCATATTGACCACTACGATACGCCCCTCCGCCGGGGCGGTCCAGGTCGCGCCATAGCCGACCGTCTCGCCCGCGCGGACGTCGCGGACCTGCAGCACGCGCGCTTCGGGAAACGCCACCTGGCCGATATGACCGGCGGCTTCGGGGCGCGGCGTCCCGCCATAGAGCGCGAGGCCCGGGCGCGTCAGGTCGAAGCCATAGTCGGGGCCGAGGCAGATGCCCGCGCTGTTCGCGAGGCTGTAGCGCCGCGCCGGGACGCGTTGCCGCACCGTCCGGAACGCCGCGAGCTGCCCGGCATTCTGCGCGCTATCCTCGTCGGCCGAGGCGAGATGGCTGAGCAGCGTATCGATCGCAAGCCCGTCGAGCGCGCCGCCGAGCGCTTCCTCGACGCGCAGCCCCAGCCGGTTCATGCCGGTATCGACCATGACGTCGCACGGTCGCCCCTCGCCCGCCGCGCGCCAGCGCGCGACCTGTTCGACGCTGTTCAGCACGGGTTTGGCGGGGAGCGTGCGCGCGGCGACCATATCGCTCTCGCCGACGCCGTGGAGCACCGACAGCGACGCCCCGCCGGCGAGCGGCATAAGCGCGGCAGCTTCCGCCCAGCTTGCGACGAAGAAATCGCGGCACCCCGCCGCCGCCAGATGCTGCATCACCTTGCGCGCGCCGAGGCCGTATCCGTCGGCCTTGATCGCGGCGCCGCACGCCTTGCCGCTCTGCGCCGCGAGCCACTGCCAGTTCGAGACGAGCGCGGCGGAATCGAGGCGGAGGCGGAGCGGCGAAGCGATGTCGATCATCCCTTCGCCCCTAGACGGCTTTGGCGGCAGCGCCAATGGGTCAGGCGGGCCCCGGCTTGTCCCATTCGCCCTTCGCCGGTTCCTTCAGCATGAAGGCCGAGACGAGGAAGGCGACGAGCACCACGCCCCAGGTGTACCAGAGCCCGGCATAGGCATTGCCCGTCACCGCCGCGATCAAGCTGGCAATGAAGGGCAGAAAGCCGCCGAAATAGCCGGTGCCGATATGATAGGGGATCGACAGCGACGAATAGCGCACGTGCGGCGGGAACATTTCGGACAGCAACGCCGCGACCGGGCCGTAAGTGAAGCCCGACAGCGCGCTGAGGCCGAGCAGCGCGAGCAGGATGACGGCGATGCTCGCCGGGCCCGGAATCTGCTTCTCGAAGCTGTAACCCTTTGCCTCGAGCGCGGGTTTGAGCAGCGCCGGGTCCTCGCTCGCGACCTCGCGGTCGCCGATATGGATCGTCACCGCGTCGAACGCGCTTCCCGACGCGACCACCTTGTACGGCACGCCGAGCTTGGTCAGTTCGGCGATCGTGCGGCCGCACGCGGTCGCCTGCGGCCCTTGCGCGAAGGGGTTGTACGAGCATTGGCTACCGGTGACGACGACCGGCGCCTTCGCCGCGGCGGCCTCGAGATCGGGGTTGGCGACGCTGCCCATCCACCAGAAGAAGGGAAAGAGCAGCACCAGCGTCGCCGCATAGCCCCAGACGATCGGCTTCTTGCGCCCGATGCGGTCCGAGATATGGCCCGCCCAGATGAAGAAGCCCATGCCGAGCGCGGCGGCGATGCCGACGATGATCTCGGCCGCCGTATCCTCGACCTTCATCGGCCCCTTCAGAAAGGCGAGGCCCGAGAACATGGCGGTGTACCATATGACCGTCAGGCCGGCAGCAATGCCGAACAGCGCGATGAAGATACGCCGCGGATTGCCGGGATAGGTGAAGCTTTCCTTCAGCGGATTCTTCGCAATCTCGCCCTCGGCCTTCATCGCCTGGAATACCGGGCTTTCGGAGAGCTTGAGGCGCATCCACAGCGACACCGCGAGCAGCACGATCGAGAGCAGGAAGGGCACGCGCCAGCCCCAGCTTTCCCAGACCGCGTCGGACATCGCCGCCTTGCAGCCGAGCACGACGATCAGGCTGAGCACGAAGCCGCCGACGACGCTCGCCTGAATGAAGCTGGTGTAGAAACCGCGCCGTTCGGGCGGCGAATGTTCGGCGACATAGACCGCCGCGCCGCCATATTCGCCGCCGAGCGCGAGCCCCTGCAGCACGCGGAGCAGGATGACGATGATCGGCGCCGCGATGCCGATCGCCGCCGCCGAAGGGATCATGCCGACCCCCGCGGTCGCGATACCCATCAGCGTGACGGTGATCAGAAAGGTATATTTGCGCCCGAGCCGGTCGCCCAGAAAACCGAAGAGGATGGCGCCGAGCGGGCGAAAGCCGAAGCCGACCGCGAAGCCCGCCCAGACGAGCAGCACCTCGAGCGTCGCATTGTCGCTCGGGAAGAAGGCCTTGCCGATGATCGCCGCCAGCGTGCCGTAGATGAAGAAATCATACCATTCAAAGATCGTCCCCGCCGACGAGGCGGCGATGACCATGCGGATGTCTTTCGTGGTCGGCTGATAAGCGGCGCCTTCACTCATAAATCTGACATTCCCCCAATGCCGTTCGTCCTGAGCCCCTCGACTGCCTTGCAGGCGCTCGGGAGAGCCTTGTCGAAGGACCGTTTTTCCTTCGACAAGCTCAGGGCAAACGGTGTTGTTTATCCGTTACGTCATAGAGGCTCTTCGGCCTTGCACAAGCAGGCGCGTGGGCGCAGCATTGCGGCATGACCCAATTCATCGACCTCTCGATCCCGATCACCAACGACGTCGTGTCCGACCCGCCGATCATGCGCCCGCAAATCACCTATATGACCCACGAAAATACGTGGGAGCAGATCGCGATGTTCTTTCCGGGGCTGACGAAGGACGACCTTCCCGATGGCGAAGGCTGGGCGGTCGAGAGCCTGACGCTGAGCACGCACAACGGCACGCATATGGATGCGCCGTGGCATTTCCATTCGACGACCGACGAAGGCGCGAGCGCGGCGCCGAGCATCGACGAGGCGCCCCTCGACCTGTTCTTCCGTCCCGGCGTGAAGCTCGATTTTTCGGACAGACCGCCAGGCCATGTCGTGAGCGGCGCCGAGGTCGAGGCCGAACTGGCGCGGATCGGGCATGTGCTTCAGCCGCTCGATATCGTGCTGGTGCAGTCGGGCGCGATCTACGGCACCGACAATTTCACCGACCAGGGCTGCGGCATGGGGGCCGAGGCGACGCTCTACCTGACGGAGCGCGGCGTGCAGGTCGTCGGCACCGATGCGTGGAGTTGGGACGCGCCGTTCAGCCACACGGCGCGGCGCTGGGCCGAAACGCGCGACCCGTCGATCATCTGGGAAGGGCACAAGGCAGGCCGGATCAGGCCCTATTACCAGATCGAGAAGCTGACGAACCTCGCCGCCCTGCCCGCGACCGGATGGACGCTGAGCTGCTTTCCGGTGAAGATCGAGCGGGCGAGCGCGGGGTGGATCAGGGCGGTGGCGTTGGTTGAGGATTGAGCCGCGCTGCGGGGCCAGGAAACGACTGGTTTCGACCGGAAGCGGAAGCCAAACCTATACTCCCGTTCGTGTCGAGCGAAGTCGATACACGCTTGGGAAGCGCCAGCCTTCG